>NZ_CP126115.1:4266756-4921632 GCF_030123505.1 Neobacillus sp. YX16 | reverse complement strand
CTTGAAGATATTCGTGATGTAAAGCGTATTACCGACAAATCAGTAGGTTCTTGTTATACTTGTAAATCAACTGCAGTACCTCAAATGATTGAAGAAATGGGTGACGATTATTGGGGAGCCAATTTTAATAAAGACATTTGGCCAAAAGGGGAAGCAATGGGACACTCACCTATTGGATGCTCTGACTGCCATGATCCCGAAACAATGGACTTACGCGTTACACGTCCAAGCTTTTATAAGGCTTTAGAAGCTCAGGGAGTTGATACTTCCAACCCAACGAAAAACGATATGCGAAGCTATGTTTGCGGACAGTGTCATGTGGAGTACCACTTCGCAGCGGATAATAGTGAAGTAACCTTCCCATGGAACAATGGATTTAAGCCTGAAGAAATGTATGAATACTATAATACGATTGCTAAAGAAGAAGGCTTTGAAAAAGACTGGGTTCATAATATTTCAGGAGCCCCAATGTTAAAAGCACAGCACCCTGAATTTGAAACACATGCTAGCGGTACACATGGTAAGGCAAATGTTTCCTGTGCGGACTGTCATATGCCATATGAGCGTGTAGATGGAAAAAGGAAAATTACTTCACACTATTGGACTTCACCGCTTAAAACGATGGATACATCTTGCGGACAGTGTCATGGAGATAGAGATTTAGACAAATTAAAAGATCGTGTTATTGAAATCCAAGATGCAAACGTAAGTGCATTACATGAAGCACAGGATATTTCAACGACCGCTCACTATTATATTAATAAGATGATTACTTCTGGA
Source organism: Neobacillus sp. YX16 (assembly GCF_030123505.1). Classification (GTDB taxonomy): domain Bacteria; phylum Bacillota; class Bacilli; order Bacillales; family Cytobacillaceae; genus Neobacillus. The sequence continues at coordinate 4,920,852 of NZ_CP126115.1, read as the reverse complement.
GTCGGCCAAGATAAGATCAAACAGGCTCAAGAATTTGTCCGTAAAGGTCAATGGTTCTGGGATATTGTTGCTGCTGAAAACTCCTCAGGTTTCCACAATCCACAAGGTTCAATGGATTCCTTAAGAGAGTCAGTTGTACAATCCAACAATGCTATTCGCCTTGCAACAGAAGAGATAGTGAAAAAAGGTGTCAGCATCGAAGAGGTTAATTCTGAGATTGAGAAAGCGAAGACTGCTGTAAAAGCTGAAACCGTAAACGAGAAGAAAAAGGATCAAGCCATAAACAACTACTTCCCTGCACAGCAGCCAGTAGTGCCAGCAGTAAAAAAATAGACCCTTTCGACTATCTTCCTAATCGTCCCGCTAAGAAGGATTAAGAAGTGTTGGAAAAGAGTCCATAATGGTTTTGAAGAAAACACTGTTTCTCTTTTTGGAGACAGTGTTTTCTTGTTATTATTGTGACTAAATCGTGTCTAGCTGTCAATTAAACTTATCTGGTATTGGTCTAAAAATGGTGAGAATCAAATATTTTATAAGGAAGAATCCAATATGAAATAGGTGAGGAATATGTATGTTGTTCATTTTTTTGAAAACAAGATAGAACTATTAAATCAGCTTCTTGGAAGTGTTCCAGCCGTCGGTGAAATGATTACCGTTAAAGGTCGCAAAGGGAAGGTCACTGATGTTAATCAGATTGATGACAAACATGTCCATGTACAGATTACGGTAGAAAAAGTAGTAGTTAAAAATAAGCTAACAGCAGCAGACCTAGCGAAAAAGAAAAAAAGATAAGTACAAAAGTCCTTTTATGAAGGGCTTTTTATTTTGTGGGATTGGTTACTGTGGAGAAGAAAAAATCGGGTGGTGCGGGAGTCAAAGTATCTGTCTGATGCCCGTGGAGATGGAGAAAGAGGTAGAGTGGGAACCAGAGCGGCTGTCTGATGCCCGTGGAGATGGAGAAAGAAGTAGAGTGGGAACCAGAGCGGCTGTCTGAGACCCGTGGAGATGGAAAAAAGGTAGAGCGGGAACCAGATCCGCTGTCTGATGCCCGTGGAGATGGAAAACGAGGTAGAGCGGGAACCAGAGCAGCTGGCGCTGTCTGATGCCCGTGAAGAAGGGAGAAGGGGTTGAAGCGGGAACCAGAGCGCTGTCTGATGCCCGTGAAGAAGGAAAAAGGGTTGAGCGGGAATCAGATCCGTCATCTGATGCCCGTGAAGAAGGAAAAAGGAGTTGAGCGGGCATCAGATCCGTCGTCTGATGCCCGTGAAGAAGGAAAAAGGAGTTGAGCGGGCATCAGACTCGCTGTCTGATGCCCGTGAAGAAGGAAAAAGGGGTTAAGCGGGAATCAAAGCCGTTCTCTGATGCCCGTGAAAAAAGAAAAAGAGGTTGAGCGGAAACCAGAGCCACTGTCTGATGACAAGTAGAAGGTTATTAGGGAAAACAAAGAAGCAGTTAACCTGAAAAATTCGGCTAACCGCTTCTTTTAATATAAAACCTATAGGTTAGATATAGTGAGAAGATACACCGTGTCCAATTAGTCTATAGTGCATTAATAAAATCCTTCGAATAGTCTTTTTAGATAAAACATAACCACACCATTCAAAGATATGCTTTGTAGTGATTTTTCGATCAGGAAAAAGCATTCTATATTCCTTCACATTCCTCATTAGAGCGGCATCTACGCTTTCCCTACATCCACAATGTCCGCAAATAAATATACCATTACCAACTTCTAGAAAAACTGTACGACAATCCGGGCATAAGAGTCCCTTTTTTATTTGTTCAAACGTGTAAGGAGGTAATCGCGTATAAGGAGATTCAACTATATGAAGAGAAGCTAATTGGTTTGCTAATTTCAGATGCTTTGAATTTAGTTTTAAAGGATGTGTGTTTAGTATTTTCAAAAAGCGATTTAGTTGTGCTGGAAAAACAATGGATGGATTAGTTGTAGTCGTGTATAGATGAAACTCGGGGTTATTAAAGATTAGATAGGTTTCAATCGGATAATTGTAACCAAGTTCTAGGAGTAATTTTCGAAGCAGCGTTTCACATCTTATCAGCTGGTGCAGTGGGTTTTTGAGATTGGAATTGGTTTTGGTAAACCATTTATCATCTTCGAGGTAGTAGTCACCTTCGTAATTTTTCACATCTAAAATGTAAATCTTTTCGTGTGCAATAATTAACGTATCGATTTGAAACCTAGACCCGTGATTTTCTAATAATAATCCATGTAACACGAGCCAATTGTCGGTGAGGTTTTCTAACCATTTGTCACTCCTCAACTCCCCTTCGTAGCCTTTTTCATTAGAGGTAATATGATTCTCTGGTAACACAAGCCGTTCAACTAAAAAGCAGGAAATTATTAATTCTAAAGGTTCTGGCCGCTGTTGGATAATCATATCTCACGTCCTAATATTATTTTAAAAAACTATAATTTCATTTTATAAAAAATTATCCAATAATACAAGATTAATAGGTAAACCGTATAAAGAAAAAGATTGCCAGGAAACTTGAATGGGCTTAAAATATATTTTTGGAACTTGTTATTGTTATTGTAAAGGAGCGTTTTTCATGCCACGTGCCTTATGGCTACTGATTATTGGGATGGCAGTGAATGTTACTGGCTCTTCTTTTTTATGGCCTTTAAATACTATCTATATTCACGATCATTTAGGAAAGTCTTTATCGATTGCTGGTGTTGTTTTAATGCTAAACTCGGCAGCAAGCGTTATTGGAAATCTGTATGGCGGCAGCCTATTTGATAAGATAGGCGGCTATAAATCAATTATTTTAGGAATTAGTATTACGCTTTCTGCACTTATAGGATTAACCTTCTGGCATGGATGGCCAGCATACATTATTTTTCAAATTATTATCGGTTTCGGAACGGGGATCATTTTTCCTTCCATGTATGCCATGGCGGGCTCTGTTTGGAAAGAAGGCGGACGCAAAGCTTTTAATGCTATTTACGTTGCCCAAAACCTCGGAGTGGCAATAGGAGCTTCACTTGGCGGTATCGTAGCTGACTACTCCTTTGAATATATTTTCCTTGCCAATACGATTATGTATGGAATCTTTATGCTCATTGCAGTATTTGGTTATAAAGGCATCTCTAGTAAACCAGCAATACAAGTGAATGAAATAAGTGAGCCCTTATCTCAAACAGGCAGAAAGAATTTGTACGCAATATTAATACTATGTATCGGATATTTACTCTGCTGGGTGGCGTATGTTCAATGGCAAACAACCATTGCTACTTATACCCAGGATATCAATATTTCACTAACTCAATACAGCTTATTGTGGTCAATAAATGGGGCCATCATTGTCCTTGGACAACCGCTTTTAAATGGTGTGCTGAAACATATGGCTGCAACCCTAAAGGTTCAAATACTGATTGGGATTGGGATTTTTACTGTTTCCTTCTTGATTGCAGGAAACGCTAATGCATTTTCTGGATTCCTAGTAGCAATGATCATTTTAACTATTGGCGAAATGTTTATTTGGCCAGCGGTTCCAACCATTGCCTTTGATTTAGCGCCAAAGGGGCGGGAAGGGTTTTATCAAGGGATTGTTAATAGTACCGCCACGGGAGGAAGAATGATTGGTCCGCTATTAGGTGGAATTCTCGTTGACGTCTATAGTATGTCCGTATTGTTCTATGTTTTAATTGGATTATTCATTATTGCGATTGTCACAACACTAGCCTATGACCGTATCTTACAAACTGAAAAGAAATTAAACGTAAAACTATCGTAGTTATTTTTACCTGCTTCTTATTCTGAGGCCGGGTTTATTATGTTTAAAAAATATTTTTTTGGTCAAACTGATTTAGGTGAATGTTACTTGCATACTGTTGGGAAATTTAATACAATAACCGTAATACTTTTTATATTTAATGACAGTGAGTAGGAGTAGTAATGAATGATACCCGTTTATTAGAGAGTTGACGGCTGGTGGAAGTCAACCGGGTACATCATGAACTCGCCTATGAGTTGCAAACATGAAAGAATAGTAATGTTTGCCGTATTCCGCGTTAAGGGTGAATGAAGCGAGTGTTTACAACACTAATGTGGGTGGTACCGCGGGAAGATACATAGACAATCCTCTCGTCCCTTTTTGGGATGAGGGGTTTTTTTATTTTTTTGGCTATGTTAAAGCTTATTATTGATTTTGGCACTCTGTTGATTTGTGCGGAAGGCGCAAGACTCCTGCAGGAGGACGGTACAGGGGAGACCCCGAGGGCGCTTTAGCGCCGAGGAGGCTTCCCGAACCGCCTGGAGCACAAATCAACAGCCAAGTTTAACAGAGCCTATTTTTTTAGGAGGAATAGACAATGAGTTTCAATCATCAGCATATCGAGAAAAAGTGGCAGAAGAAATGGGAAGAAGAAAAAACATTTAAAACGAGTGAAGAATTTGATAAACCAAAATTCTACGCATTAGATATGTTTCCGTATCCATCGGGAGCAGGACTACATGTTGGTCACCCTGAAGGCTATACCGCTACAGATATTCTTGCACGTTTAAAGAGAATGCAGGGATACAATGTGTTACATCCAATGGGCTGGGATGCATTCGGTTTACCTGCTGAGCAATATGCTTTGGATACTGGAAATGATCCTGCAGAGTTCACAGAGAAGAATATTAACACGTTCCGCAGACAGATTAAATCATTAGGTTTTTCATATGACTGGGATCGAGAAGTAAATACAACCGATCAAGAGTACTATAAATGGACGCAATGGATTTTCCTAAAGCTATGGGAAAAGGGTCTTGCTTATATTGATGAAGTAGCTGTTAACTGGTGCCCGGCACTTGGCACAGTATTGGCAAACGAAGAAGTAATTGATGGTAAGAGTGAACGCGGAGGGCATCCGGTTGAACGCCGTCCAATGAAGCAGTGGATGTTAAAAATTACTGCCTATGGTGACCGTTTACTTGAGGACTTAGAAGAACTTGACTGGCCAGAGAGCCTTAAAGAAATGCAACGCAACTGGATCGGCCGTTCGGAAGGTGCTGAAGTAACCTTTGCTATTGATGGACATGATGAAACTTTCACTGTGTTTACGACTCGTCCTGATACGCTGTTTGGTGCTACGTATGCAGTGCTTGCTCCTGAACATTCATTTGTTAATAAGATTACAACGTTAGAGCAACGAGAAGCAGTTGAGGCTTATTTAAATAAAGTTAAAACAAAGAGTGACCTTGAACGTACCGATCTTGCAAAAGAAAAAACTGGTGTCTTTACTGGAGCATATGCAATTAACCCAGTAAATGGTGAGAAAATGCCAATCTGGATTGCGGATTATGTATTAGTAAGCTATGGTACTGGAGCAATCATGGCCGTACCTGCGCATGATGAGCGCGACTATGAATTTGCGAAGCAATTTAATCTTCCAATTAAAGCAGTGGTTGCAGGCGGTGATGTTGAAGTTGAGCCTTACACAGGTGATGGTGAACATATCAATTCTGACTTCTTAAATGGCTTAAATAAAGAAGAAGGTATTACTAAGATGATTTCTTGGTTGGAAGAAAAGGGAATTGGTACGAAAAAAGTAACCTTCCGTTTACGTGATTGGCTGTTCAGCCGCCAGCGTTATTGGGGTGAGCCGATTCCAATTATCCATTGGGAAGATGGCACGATGACAGCAGTACCAGAAGATCAGCTTCCATTAACCTTACCGAAAACGACCAACATCAAACCTTCTGGAACGGGAGAATCACCTCTTGCTGTAATTGAGGATTGGGTGAATGTTGTTGATCCAGCAACAGGCAAGAAGGGTCGTCGTGAAACAAATACTATGCCGCAATGGGCAGGCAGCTGCTGGTATTATTTACGCTATATTGATCCGAAAAATGATCAAGCACTCGCTTCAAAAGAAAAATTAGATCACTGGCTTCCAGTTGACGTATATATTGGCGGAGCGGAGCATGCTGTTCTTCACTTACTTTACGCTCGTTTCTGGCATAAAGTTCTTTATGATATCGGAGTTGTAGCAACTAAAGAACCATTCCAAAAACTTTTCAACCAAGGAATGATTTTAGGTGAAAACAATGAAAAAATGAGTAAGTCAAAAGGAAATGTTGTAAATCCTGATGATATCGTTGAAAGTCATGGTGCCGATACACTGCGCTTGTATGAAATGTTCATGGGACCACTTGATGCTTCCATTGCCTGGTCTACAAATGGTCTTGATGGATCTCGTCGTTTCTTAGATCGTATCTGGCGCTTGATGGTGGAGGAAAATGGAGAGTTAAATCCAAAAATTCAAGAGAACGAAGAAGCCTCGAATTTAGAAAAGGTATATCACCAAACCGTGAAAAAGGTCACAGAGGATTACGAGGGCTTGAGATTTAATACCGCGATTTCACAAATGATGGTGTTTATTAATGAAGCTTATAAATCAACTGTTCTTCCAAAGCATTATATGGAAGGGTTTGTTAAAATGCTTGCCCCAGTTGCCCCGCATGTTGCGGAAGAACTTTGGGAGAAACTTGGTTTCAGCGGTACTATTTCATACGAAACTTGGCCAGCATATGATGAAGCTAAATTAGTTGATGATGAAGTTGAAATTGTTATCCAAGTGAACGGAAAAGTAAAGACGAAGCTTAAAGTACCAACAGACGCTAGTAAAGAAGCATTAGAAGGTATTGCAATGGATGATGATCGAGTAAAGGAACAGATCGAAGGGAAAACCATTCGCAAAGTCATTACCGTTCCTGGTAAACTTGTTAATATTGTAGCCAATTAATACGAAGGAACACCCCCCTTTTACGAGGGGGAATCCTAATATAGGGGTGGAAAAGATGGAAGAGATTCAAATTATTACACCGGAAGAATTACAGAAAAAGCTCGAGCAGGGGGAAAAACTTGAGCTTGTTGATGTCAGGGAATACGAAGAGGTGGAGCAAGGAATGATACCTGGTGCAAAGCATATCCGCATGGGTGAAATTCCTGCTAACCTTGATTATTTTGATAAGGAAAAAGAATATATCTTTATTTGCCGTTCTAGCCGAAGAAGTGAAAATGTATGCTATTATCTTCAGGACCAAGGATACAAGGTTCGCAATATGATTGGCGGCATGCTTGAATGGACGGGGGAAACAAAATAAACGATTCCAAAGCGGAATCGTTTTTTTTTATACTCTTTATTTTTAATTTTCTGAAAAGATGGAAATAATGAAAATAAAAACAGAAAGGGAGATTCATATGATTCAGGTAAAGTTATTTGACCGTGAGCATGAAAAGGATCTAGAAAAGGAAATGAACCGCTTTTTAAAAGGAATTGATGAAAAGCAGTTAATGGATATTAAGTATAATGTAGCTGCCATAACAGAGGATGAGGAAGAAGAGCAAATCTATTGTTTTTCTGCGATGATAATCTATCGGGCCTAATAAGAATATTAGGCCTGATATTGTTTTTTAGCGGTAAGTGCAGCATTAGTTCCTGCCAGTCTCCCCGTAACTAACGCTGAAGTAATATTATATCCACCGGTATACCCATGAACATCAAGAATTTCGCCACAAAAGTAGAGGCCCTCCATCAATTTTGATGCCATTGTCTGCGGTTCAATTTCTTTAACTGAAACACCGCCGCCAGTTACAAATGCTTTCTCCAGCGCTAAAGTACCATTTACTTTAATTAAGAATTGCTTGCAGCTTTTCACAAAGGTACGAATTTTTTCATTGGAAATCGTTGCACCCTGTTCGGAAGGATCAATATCATTCTGTTCTAATAGAAACAAAAGATAACGTTCAGGAACAAGTCCTTTTAAGGTATTTTTAATGCTTTTTTTTGGCTCGCTTTTAACCAGTTTCACAATTTCTTGAAAAAAATCTTCTTCCTTTTTATCGGGTATTACATCTAAGCCCATCGAAACCTCATTTAGTTTCCACTTTTTCATGGCTTTAACAACAAATTGACTACAGCGAAGGACAGCGGGACCACTGAGCCCAAAATGGGTAAAAATCATATCCATCCTATGTGAAATTATGGCTTTTCCTTTTGGATTCAAAACACTTAGCTCAATATCTCTTAATGATAGACCTTGAAGTGATTTGTTTTTGATAAAAGGTTCATTTGAGGTGACAGGCACCTCAGTCGGAAACAGTTCTGTAATGGTATGCCCGGCTTTCTTGGCCCATGCATAGCCATCTCCAGTTGAGCCTGTATGGGGAACAGATTTACCCCCGACTGCAATGACAATAGATTTTGTTTCAATTTCAGTGCCGTTTTTTAATATCACGGAAGATACATGTCCTTCTTTATAAGTAAGGTCTGCTACTGGGCTATTTGTGTATACTTTGACCTTTAGCTTCTCTAATTGATCTAATAGGGCATCCACGACAGATTGTGCTTTATTAGATACAGGGAACATCCGGCCGTGGTCTTCCTCCTTTAACTCAATTCCTAACTTTTCAAAGAACTTAATAATATCTTCATTACTAAAAATAGAAAAGGCACTGTATAAAAATTTCCCGTTACCAGGTAAGTGCTTGATAATTTCCTCAATAGGGAGTCGATTGGTAACATTACAGCGGCCGCCGCCAGAAATGGCGAGCTTCCTGCCAAGCTTGTCTCCTTTATCAATTAGCAGGACCTTTAATCCCTTTTCACCAGCAGCAATCGCGGCCATTAAACCTGAAGGTCCGCCTCCAATAACAACAACATCGTATATCATACTTCCACCAACTTTATATATATTCGATAAAAATGAATTTTCAACTCATTATTCCATTATAAACACTAAGATTGAAAAGAAAACGAAACATTAACTTATTTAAAAAATTTGCAAGGTTGTTAGTAGCATCGGAGTTCAAGAAGATGTAAACTACTAATAGTGTGCAAAAATAGCCGTTATAAACTTTGCTCACATGCGCACAAACTTTTTCTTCACTAGGAAGGGATTCTAATTTTATGTCGTCTAAGCTTATAAGAGGAACATTTATTTTAACATTGGGTACGATTATATCCAAGGTTCTTGGCTTACTATATGTTATACCCTTTTATCAAATTGTAGGTTCAGAAGGAACAGCATTGTATCAATATTCATACATACCCTACACAATTTTTATAAGTATTGCCACGGCCGGAGTGCCGCTTGCCGTTTCAAAATTCATTTCAAAATATAATGCACTCGAAGAATATGCGGTTGGCCGTAAATTGTTTAAATCTGGACTAGTCATGATGCTATTGACTGGTATTGTTTCTTTTTTAATACTGTATTTGTCAGCACCGCTTATAGCTGACATGATTATCACCAAAAAAGAGGATGTCGGCTCAAGGGCAAAGGATATTATTACGGTTATCCGCGCTGTAAGTTTTGCCTTGATTGTTATTCCGTTCATGAGTTTAATTAGAGGATTCTTTCAAGGACATCAATCGATGGGACCGTCCGCTGTTTCACAAGTAGTGGAGCAGATTGTTCGGATTGCCTTCACGCTTGCAGGAGCCTATATCGTCATAAACTTTTTAAATGGAAGTATTGTAACGGCTGTAAGTGTGGCAACCTTTGCCGCGTTTGTTGGGGCAATTGGGAGTCTGGTGGTATTATTTTGGTATTGGTATAAACGGAAACCACACTTAGACCAGCTGCTCCAACATGATAAAGGGGAAGTACAGGTTTCGTTAAGAGAAATTTATAAGGAAATCCTTGTCTATGCAGCTCCTTTTGTATTTGTTGGGATTGCTAATCCATTATTTCAAGCGATTGACCAAGTTACCTTTTCACGGGCAATGCAGGATATTGGTCATAGTTATAAAGCAGCCGAAGCAGCATTCTCCATCCTAAATTTCGAATCACATAAAATCGTTATTATCCCTGTTTCCCTTGCGACAGGGTTCTCGCTGGCTCTTGTTCCAAGTATCACAAAGGCTTTTGTGGATAATGATCGGAAAGGGCTTAAACAGCAATTAAATCAGACGTTTCAAGTGTTATTGTTCTTAACACTGCCTGCGGCAATCGGGCTTTCTCTATTAGCAGAGCCAATCTACACTGTTTTTTATGAGCACAAGGAGATTGGATATGAAGTACTAAAAGCCTATGCACCAGTTGGAATTCTTTTTTCATTATTTTTAGTAACGAGTTCCATTCTGCAGGGAATTAATGAACAACGATGGACAGTATTAAGTTTGTTAGTAGGATTACTGATTAAATTGTCGCTGAATATTTCCCTAATTACTATGTTTGAAACAAAAGGTGCGGTGTACGCAACGGCGCTTGGATACATCGGAGCCATATTGATTCAATTAGTGGTTATAAAGAATTATGCAAAATACCCATTCTTATTTGTTTGGAGAAGGAGCTTGTTAATCGTTATTTTTGCTGGAATCATGTGGGCAGGGACGGAAATGGTTTATCAGCTGCTCTTGTTATTTCTATCTCCAGCATCTAAGTTTCAGTCATTTTTAATTATTTTCGTTTGCGCAGCGATTGGAGCGGTAATCTATTTTTACTTAGGATTAAAATCCGGACTTGTAAACAGACTATTTGGTGACAGGGTTGACCGTCTAAAGCGGAAATTAAGATTAACGAATTAACTCCTAAAAATGAAGGAGGATCAGGCTTTGAGAATTGATAAAATGCTAGCTAATCTTGGCTATGGCAGCCGAAAAGAAGTGAAGCAGCTTCTAAAAAGCGGTGCAGTCAAAATTGATGATGTAATCGTGAAGGATGCAAAACAGCACGTAGATACAAACAAACAAACTGTTACGTTAAATGGGGAAGTCATTGAATATAGAGAGTTTATCTACTTAATGATGAACAAACCTCAAGGAGTATTGTCAGCTACTGAGGACAGTGCTGGGGAAACAGTAATTGACTTACTGGAACTCGAAGACCAGGTTTATGAGCCATTCCCAGTCGGAAGGTTGGACAAGGATACAGAAGGTTTGTTGCTAATTACAAATGATGGCCAATTAGCCCATCGGTTGTTGTCACCTAAGAAACATGTTCCAAAGACCTATTTTGCGGTGATAGACCAGGAAGTAACACATGAAGACGTAAAGGCATTTGCAGAGGGAGTTACCCTTGATGATGGGTACGGAGCAAAACCAGGAGAGTTAAAAATTTTAAAGTCTGGCATTCGTTCCGACATTGAGCTGACGATAACAGAGGGAAAGTTCCATCAAGTGAAAAGAATGTTCGAAGCTGTTGGAAAAAAGGTCATTTACTTGAAACGGATTTCCATGGGGCCATTGCCATTAGACGAAACGCTCGAGCTTGGAGAATACCGGGAACTAACCGATGAAGAAGTAGAATTATTAAAGTTATACCAAGTAGTATAATAGCAATAGGACAAGGCAAATGCCTTGTCCTATTTTATTCTAAGCTTGTAGGAAGGATGTTAACATCCAATTATGCTTGCTTAGTTTTTCAATAAACTCAGTAAACATATCACTCGTTACCTCGTCATTCACCTGTTCTGCTGCTGCTTTACCGCTATTTAATTCCGAAATAATCTGGGAGTAATCATTTACAATGGTTTGCACCATTTCTTCTGCTGTTAAATTCTCAGAGGTTTCTTCAATAGTGGCATATTGGATGTATTCCTTTAGTGTTGAAATGGGCATCCCACCCACAATTAATAATCGCTCAGCTACTTCATCGATTGCTCCTGCAGCTTCTTCGTACAATTCTTCAAATTTTGCATGTAAGGTAAAGAAGTGTGGTCCTTTTACATACCAGTGGAATCGATGTAGTTTTGTGTATAGTACATTCCAGTTTGCGAGTTGTTGATTCATCACTTGTTCTAGTGTCATTGTTTGCGTCATTGTTCATTCCTCCTAATTTCTTATCTAAATTAATTATAACACATATTATATAAAAGTAAATATTAAATTATAATTATTATAAATAACGAATTTAAATGTCTTTAATAAAAATAAGTAACAATTAATGAAAATGGGTAATCTAAAAATATTTACTACACTGTCCCGCATTCCTGAAAATCCAAAGGGGGAAGCAACTTGAAACTGACACCAAAGGAAACCATCGAATTACATGGTTTTAATAATTTGACCAAATCGTTAAGCTTTAATATGTACGATATTTGTTACACCCGGTCAAGGGAAGAGCGTGAGGCGTATTTAAAATATATTGATGAGCAATACAGCGCCGAAAGATTACAAAAGATATTAACTCATGTATCGGACATTATTGGGGCACATGTGTTAAATGTAGCGAGTCAAGATTTTGAACCTGCAGGTGCAAGTGTTACGCTACTTGTCTCAGAGGGCCCTGTTGAAAATGCCCCTTCAGAACATTTTGAGGAGTCACCAGGACCGCTGCCAGAATCGGTCGTCATGCAGCTAGATAAGAGTCATATTACGGTTCATACATACCCTGAATATCACCCGGATGAAGGAATTAGTACGTTCAGGGCAGACGTTGATGTATCAACCTGCGGAGAAATTTCACCACTAAAAGCTCTGCATTATCTTATTCGTTCGTTTGAAACAGACGTCATGACGATTGATTACCGTGTCCGTGGTTTTACAAGAGATAAGGATGGATATAAATTATTTATCGATCATGAGATTAGCTCAATTCAAAATTATATTCCCGAGGACGTTGGCGAATTATTCGATATGATTGACGTAAATGTGTATCAAGAAAATATCTTTCATACAAAATGTAAGCTTCGGGAATTTGATTTAAACAACTATTTATTTGGCTATAAAAAAGAATCCTTACATCCAGAAGAACTAATTGAAATTACCGAGAGAATAAAGCTGGAAATGGACGAAATTTTTTATGGCAAAAATATTGTGCAATAAATGACTGTATTACTTATCGCTATCATATGTCGAATCATAGCCAAAAAGAAAGTTCGCAGCAGCCTTACGAAAAAGTAAGGCTGCTTTTTTGTGTCGATGGTGTAAAATGGTTTTCAAAGGAAATGATTTTATCTAGTAGGAGAGTATTATGTTTTTAAAAAAAGTTTCTTTATTAAAAGAAAAAATTCCAACCATTAACCACTATCCCTTTTCTATTCCATCAATTGCAAGCCTCAGTGAAATCAGGTTAAATAGTAATGTTACCTTTTTTGTAGGCGAAAATGGATCTGGTAAATCTACTTTATTAGAAGCAATAGCGGACAAATGCGGCTTTAACACAGCGGGCGGCGGTAGAAATAATAATTATGATGTTTATGAATCTGATTCAGAACTGACTGAATACCTTAGACTCTCCTGGATGCCAAAAGTAACGAATGGTTTCTTTTTACGTGCAGAATCTTTTTATCATTTTGCTACCCATATTGATGAAGTGGATGAGAATGGATTTAAGGATTATGGTGGAAAATCGTTGCTGCAACAATCGCATGGAGAATCCTTTTTGTCACTATTTTTAAATCGATTTAGCGGGGAAGCTATTTACCTGTTAGACGAACCAGAGGCTGCATTATCTCCTGCAAGGCAATTAACCCTCTTGAGAATCATCCATGACCTTGAAACACAAGGAGATGCCCAGTTCATCATCGCCACTCATTCTCCAATTCTATTAGGGTATCCAGAAGCAGACATCTATAGCTTCGACCACGGTCAAATTTCAAAAATCAGCTATGAAGATACGGACCATTATACGATTACAAAATATTTTTTGGAAAATAGAAAAAGATTTCTCCATGAGCTTTTTAAAGAGGATGAATAACAAAAAAAGTGATATCCAAAACGGATATCACTTTTTCTTAGCCATAAATGATAGGACTACTAGCATTCCAACTATTAATAGGGAAACGGTTGAGCCAATTAAATTGTTTGGATTTAAAATAAACCCAATAAAGATTAGACTTAACGCTAAGATAGCGATGACTGTTGTAAATGGAAACCATTTAACCTGAAAAGAAGGCTTAACCTTATACTGCGGTCTCAGCTTTAAATGGGCTGAACAAATCCCTATCCAAACCATCATAATCGTGAAACCAGGGATGGTCATAAGGTAACTGATGATATTGCTTGGACTAACGTAAGCGAGGAAAACACCAACTAAAAGACAAATTGTTGTGATCATGAGTCCAATGATGGGTATTCCATTTCTAGAGGTTTTCATCAATCCTTTAGGGGCTACTCCGCTTTTTGCCATTGAAAATAGTGTTCTCGATGTTGCATATATGCCCGAATTCGCAGCCGAAAGTACGGCAGTTAATAGAATGAAATTCATTACATGGGCTGCACCTGGCAGTCCAGTAATGTTAAACACCTGCACGAATGGACTGTCTTGACCAGTAACTTGATTCCAAGGCATAATACCGCAAATAATTAAAATAGGGAAGATATAAAAAATTATTACCCTCCAAACTGCACCTTTAATGATACTTGGCATGACTCGCTCTGCGTCTTTAGTCTCTGTTACGGCAACCCCGATTAACTCAGCCCCGCCATAAGAAAACATAACAACTAAAAAGGCACTAAGCATTCCGCTCACTCCATGGGGGAAAAACCCGCCATGCGCGGTATAGTTTGCTAGAGGTTCCTCAATATTGCTTGGCAAAATACCAAAAATAATGAAAGCACCTAATATGATAAAAGCAACTAATGCGATTATTTTAATTCCTGCAAACCAAAACTCGAGTTCTCCATAATATTTTACAGGGAATAAATTGATGGCAATAATAACCGCTGCACATATCAAACTAAGAAACCAAAGTGGCATAGAAGGATACCAAAATTGCAGAAAACTTCCCGCTGCCAATAATTCAACGATAATAACAATGATCCAGTTTATCCAATAAAGCCAACCAGTTAAAAAAGAAAGCTTAAATCCAAATGCTCTGTAAAGAAGCAATTGTACATTGTGATTAGGAAAAGCGATGGCCATCTCGCCTAAAGCAGCCATTACAATGAACAATAATAGTCCGCCGATTAGATATGTGAAGATAACACTAGGTCCCGCAATACTTAACGTATCTGAACTACCTTTAAAAATTCCTGTGCCAATCATGCCAGCTAATGCAATAAACTGTACATGCCTTGGCAGTAATCCTTTTTTTAGTTCATGCTGATTATTTTCCATGTTGTCCTGCCTTTATTATTAAATTATTACTCACTTGCATAAACGCTTTTAAGCGCTAAAGCGTTATACTAATATATCATATAATAATAGATATTCAACCTTATTTTATAAAAAAAAGCAAACAAACACACGAAATATTCGCGTGCTTGTTTGCTTTTATTGTTTGTTTATCCATATATTACGAAGACATCTTTACTTTCTTTTGTGTTGTCGTCCATTTTCCGCGGCTTGGGCTTATTACCAAGTCATTATAGGCTAAGACATTTAAATCTCGTTGTATGGTGCGAGGAGTGATACCAAATTCCTCTACAAGTTCTTGCGTCGTGACTGTGCCTTTATTACGAATAAACATGTAGATGCATTTGATGCGGTTTAACATCCGGTTAGTCGAAGGTTTCAAAAAACCACTCCCTATCCTTTTTTCAAACCTATGGCAATATCCTGCTACCGACAGCCTCTTTGATTAGTATGTAATTTTCTTTCCGCAGACAACTCCTTTTATTAATAGATAGTTGCAGTGGATACCCTGATGACTTACATATATTGTACCCGTAATTTCTGAAAATTTCCACCATTAGAGAATATTTTACATAAAAATCATCTTATCTTAACAATTATCGTTCGGTTTTTCTCCCCCTTTGCATGATTCTTACTATAGTCTATGGTTATAAATGTTAAGATTATGACAAATTAATTGAATTTTTAGTAAATTTATCGTATAGCCCATTACGGATATTATTTCGTTTTTTTAGTGATTATTGATAAAATATCTGCATGGATATAAATAACAAATCCAGGTATTAGGGGGATAAAAGAATTGTCGAAGATTAATTGGATGGCTGAAGTAGAAAAAAGAAAAGATGACTTGTTAAAAGACACCCAGAATTTATTACATATAAAGAGTCTATTAGATGAAGAAAATACTTTTCCAGATGCTCCTCTTGGAAAAGGTGTAAAAGAAGCATTAGATTTTATGCTCTCTCTTGGTGAAAAGGATGGGTTTATTCCGAAGAATGTTGGAAACTTAGCGGGCCATCTAGAATTTGGAGAAGGGGAGGAATTACTAGGTATCTTATGTCATGTTGATGTAGTCCCAGAAGGTGATGGCTGGACGAGTGACCCTTTTGCTGCTGAAATTCGTGAAGGTAAAATATTTGCTCGTGGTGCCGTTGATGATAAGGGGCCAACAATGGCTGCCTATTACGCAATGAAAATAGTCAAGGAACTCGGACTGCCTGTAAATAAGCGTATCAGAATGATTGTCGGAACCGATGAAGAAAGCGACTGGAGATGTGTAGATCACTATTTTGAGAATGAAGAAATGCCTACTCTAGGTTTTGCACCTGATGCTGACTTTCCAATTATAAATGCTGAAAAAGGGATTGCCGATATTGATATCGTTCAGAAACTGCCTGTTGAGGAAGAGGGAAAAGGTAATATTGAAGTTCTAAGCTTTACCTCCGGAAAACGGTATAACATGGTTCCTGACCATGCCACGGTGACACTAAACATCATTGGAAATCAAATGGATGTTGTACAGAGATTCACAGATTTCATGAAGAAACATGAATTGGAACACCAATCACATGTAGAAAACGGAGAGTTAATTCTAGAGGTTAAGGGGGTATCTGCACATGGAATGGAGCCTAAGAAGGGAATTAATGCGGGGTTATTTTTAGGAGAGTTTCTTTCAAAACTAGATTTAAATCCATCAGCTTCAGATTATTTCAAATTCGTTTCCCGCTATTTCTTTAATGATTCCAGAGGGGTGAGCCTTGGTGTCGCATACTCTGATGAAGTTTCAGGTGAATTAACAATCAATCCTGGGAAACTTTCATATTCTCGTCAATCAGGTGGCAGTGTAGGGTTGACCTGCAGATACTCAGTTACAAATAAATTCGATGAAACGAAGAAAAAGCTGGATGAACTTTTAGAGGTAAACGGCTTTGCGATTAATAAGTTCAAAGATACAAAGCCGCATTATGTAGATGAAAATGAATTCTTAATTCAAACCTTGAAAAAGGTATATGAAGAACAGACGGGAGAAAAGTCATATTTAATAGCGATTGGCGGCGGTACGTACGCACGTTCATTAAAATCAGGCGTGGCATTCGGCCCCTTATTTCCAGGAAGACCAGACATTGCCCACCAAAAAGATGAATATATTGAAATCGATGATCTATTAAAAGCCACCGCTATATATGCACAAGCAATATATGAATTGGCTCAGTAACAGTAAACTAAGATGATTGGAGCGGAAGGTACGAGACTCCTCGAAAATGCTATCACATTTTCTTCGTGCGTGGGCGGATTCGAGGATGTAATTCAATGTCCTGCGGGAGGGCGGGGCTGGGGAGACCCCACAGGCGCTTAAGCGCCGAGGAGGCGGTTAGTACCCGCGGAAAGCGAAGCACCTGGAGCCAAATCAACAGACGACTTTAATTAAGCCGAATGAAAAAGGGGAATGAACAGATGGAATTTGCTTTACTTAATGGGGAAATAATTGATCGTTCAGAAGCCAAGGTTGATGTAGAAGACCGTGGATATCAGTTTGGTGATGGTGTGTACGAAGTAATTCGTATCTATAACGGAAAAATGTTTACAATAGATGAACATTTAGAGAGATTTGTGAAAAGTGCTGAGAGCATAGGAATTACTATCCCATTTACGAGTCTCCAATTATCAGAAATGTTAGAGGAACTCCTTATTAAAAACAATCTTGAAACAGGAAATATCTATATGCAAGTAACGAGGGGGATTGCTCCTCGAAATCATGTATTTCCAACTGGAAATGTAGTACCAACACTTGTTGCTTATACCATAAAGGGAGTAAGACCGCTGGAAAGTCTGAAATCTGGCGTAAAGGCAATTTTGACAGAGGATATTCGCTGGCTTCGCTGTGATATAAAGAGCTTAAATTTACTTGGGAATCTATTAGCAAAACAAAAAGCCAGTGAGCAGGGCTGTTTCGAAGCCATTCAGCATCGCGGGGATGATGTCACAGAAGGCAGCTCATCAAATATCTTTATCGTGAAAAATGGGATGGTGATAACCCATGAATCAAACAACTTAATATTAAAAGGAATAACAAAAGATGTTATTTTGGAACTCTGTATAAAGAATAATATCCAAGTGCAGGAACGGACATTTTCTTTGGCTGAACTGGAAGAAGCAGAAGAAGTATTCTTATCTAGTACAACATCTGAAGTTATGCCGGTAATTGAAATTGAAGGAAAGAAGATTAGAGCAGGTGTCCCGGGACCAATCACTCAAAAGTTACAAGGATTATTTGAAAAAGAAATTGAAAAACAATGTGGTCTACTTGTGAATAAAGTCTATTAGAATGAGAGCGTGCACTGTTGGGTGCACGTTTTTCTTTTGTATGAAGCGATAAAATACATACATCTTGTAAAAAATAGTCTAAAATAAGAAAAGGAATGATAAGTATTATGCAGCAAACACATTTTTTCTTTGCCGTAAAAATTCCAGAAGAAATAAAATTACTCATAAAAGAAAAATGCGATAAGTTAAAACAAATCCTCCCTTTCAGCACCTGGGTTCATCATGAAGATTTGCATATTACATTAGCTTTTCTAGGCAATGCACCTTCTGAAAAACTGTCCAATGCAATCGATAATGTTAACTTAGCATTAATAGGGAGTAACGGATTTCATTTAGAAATGAACAAGCTGGGAATCTTCGGAAAAGAAGATGCACCTCGTATTTTTTGGCTGGACACAAAAGAAAGTACTGCGCTTGAGGCCGTGAGGAATAAAGTGTTTACGGCCTGTACAGAAGCAGGTTTTCAACTTGAAACTAGACAATTTAAACCTCATATTACCCTTGCCCGAAAGTGGAAGGGAGATCAACGCTTTCATAAAGAACTCTTAGAAGTGTGGATGGATCTTCAGTCAGAACCACTCCTGTTTAATATAAACGAGGTAGTTTTATACCAAACACATCTTGATAAAACACCAAAATACGAGCCAAAATCAATATACCTATTAGAATAGAAATAAATTAACAAGGTAAAGGTTGGTTCTATGAAACAAATCTATTTTATTATCAATCCAAAGGCTAGAAATGGCTACAGTTTAAAGGTCTGGGGAAAAGTTGAAACAAAACTAATGGATGATAAGATTCCTTACTTGGCTTTCTTTACAGAACACCTTGGTCATGCAATCCAGCTGGCTGCACAAATTGCTGAGGGGAATAATGAGCAAAAAGTCATTATTGCAGTCGGCGGTGACGGAACAATAAGCGAAGTTATGAATGGGATTGCAAAATATAACAATATCACTTTGGGATTCGTGCCTGGAGGTTCGGGAAATGATTTTGCAAGAGGGTTTCAAATTCCGTCAAATCCAGAAGAAGCATTAAAAGTGATTCTTAGATTAATGAATGAGGAGGTACCTTCCATAGATATTGGAAAGGTTACCATGAAGGATCATTCTGAGCATTATTTTATTAATAATATGGGGGCAGGGTTTGACGCTTTTATTTCTTATGAAGTGAACCATTCAAAAACAAAAGCCTGGCTCAATAAACTATCTTTAGGCCGGTTGGTTTATGTGTATTTTTTACTAAAAAAACTCTTTTCTTATAAATGTACAACAATTGATTTATCAATTGACGGCAATAGGCATATACTTGAACAAACATGGTTTGTAACTGTTTCCAATCAACCCTATTACGGGGGAGGCATGATGATTGCTCCTGATGCCGTCCCAGATGATGGTCTCTTAGATATTACAGTAGTTCATCAATTATCAAAATTAAAGCTATTATTGGTTTTTATTAGCGTATTCTGGGGTAAGCATATACATTTTAAAGAGGTAAAAACATTCAAGGGGCGAATGGTTACCATTCATTCTGAATCCTCTTTATATGTCCATGCTGACGGTGAAGATATTGGGTTTACTCCCCTAAATATTCATGTCCAAACAAAAACACTAAAAGTATTAACGAGGGTGTGAATTATGCGAGAAACTGTTCTGAAAGAGGGGGACTCGAATGAACTCCAATAACCGTGATTTCCAAGCCTATTTAGATGAGATGGATATCATTACGATACTTCTTCCACTTACCTATCACCATGGATTGTCTTCCACATTCTCAATTTTAGATGAATCACAAAAAGTTACAACCTTGCAAATTATTAAAAAGCAACAAATAGAAAATAACAATAAATATATTTGTCGGCTTGAAGAGGAAATTTCTTTTGGTCATCCTTATTGGATTATCGATGAGCATGGCGGAAAAACCGAATTACAAATAGGAGCTGTCATTCGAACTGATTCATTTGATGAAAAATTTTTCTATGATGGAAATGACCTTGGTGTTAGTATTGATGAAAATCAAACACAATTTAAATTGTGGGCTCCTACAGCTGCTCAGGTAAAATTAAAATTAAGACAGCCGAACAGCACTTTCTCCGAAATCATCAAGATGAGACGTGAAGCAAAAGGTGTATGGTCAGTGGCTGTTCATTCAGATTTAGAACTTTATCAATATACTTTCCTAGTCCTTGTAAACCAGGAATGGCGTGAATCTGTTGATCCATATGCTGTTGCTGTTACCGCAAATGGGGAGCTTGGGGTAGTAGTGAAATTAGAGAAGACCCGCAGGAAGAAAACTTTCTTGCCTCCTATTGAAAATCCGGTGGATGCGATTATTTATGAAACACACATCAGGGATTTCACCATCCACCCTGACAGCGGCGTCAAACATAAAGGACTCTATTTAGGCGCTGGTGAGCTAAATACAAAAGGGAAAGACGGTGAACCTACTGGACTCTCCTATGTAAAGGATTTAGGAATCACTCATATTGAATTCCTGCCTTTTAATGATTTTGCAGGAGTTGATGAAACTGAGCCTAATAAGGAGTATAACTGGGGATATAACCCCCTCCATTTTAATGTCCCAGAGGGCTCTTATTCGTCTAATCCTTCCGACCCTTATGCACGAATTATTGAACTTAAACAATTAATTGATGCTATCCATAATCAAGGTATAAGAGTCATTATGGATGTGGTTTACAACCATGTATATATCAGGGAAACCTCATCCTTTGAAAAAGTAGTGCCAGGTTATTACTTTCGACACAATGAACTCGGTTTTCCATCGAATGGAACAGGAGTTGGAAATGATATTGCCTCAGAGAGGAAAATGGTGAGGAAATTCATCCTTGATTCCATTCGCTTTTGGATGGAGGAATATCATATTGATGCTTTTCGCTTTGATTTAATGGGGATTTTGGATATTGATACAATGAAGGAAGTCAGAAAGACTTGTGACAGCATTCAAGAGGAGACCCTGATTATTGGAGAAGGGTGGAACTTGAATACGCCGCTCCCAATGGATAAAAAGGCAATCATTCGGAATCAATCAAAGCTTCCTGACATAGCCCAATTTAATGATAAGTTTCGCGATAAGATAAAGGGGAATACTTTTTATTTGTATGATAAAGGGTATGTCCTTGGAAACGAGCATTACTACGAGGAGGCAAAAGAGGTAATAATTGGGAGCGTAGGAATTGATAAAGAAGGAAGTGGTCTTCTATCAAATCCTTCACAATCTGTAAACTATGTTGAATGTCATGATAATCATACAATGTGGGATAAACTACTTTCCTGTCTGCCCGATATGGATGAATTACTGCATATAAAATATCATAGGCTTGCAACAGGACTTATAATACTATCTCAGGGTATTCCTTTTCTTCACAGTGGTCAGGAGTTCTTTCGTACCAAGCGAGGAGATGGAAACAGTTACAAATCTCCGGATCATATCAACCAGCTCGATTGGAATCGTAAACAGCTTTACTCAGACAATGTAAAATATATTAAAGGATTAATACAATTAAGAAAACAGTTTCCATGCTTCCGACTAAAAACGGGCGAGGATGTACGGGATTGTATCCAGGTTTTACCTCTGCCAATTCCACTCATTGGCTATAGCATTCAAAATCAAAATCATGATTTCACTGAAGTACTTTTACTAATTAATCCTTTGAGAAGTAAACAGTCCATCCAGATTCCTGATGGCAACTGGAGTGTTCTCGTTGATGATAAAAAAGTGGAAATTCCATCCAAACGAGTAGTTTTGGGTAAAGAAATGGTGCTGGAACCGGTTTGTTTAACCATTTTAGCAAAAAAATAGTTTATTCAGTTGTACTTGACGACCAAAGCTAATTGGAGATAAAATTTAGTAAGATGGCTATTGTGTGTTATTGTCCAATAGCTTTTTTTATTTTATTAAAATAGATTTTAGAATTTTTCTGATATAACTACTAAATGGGAGTTACTAAATCCATTTGAGAACGGCATACATTGAAGGTGAACAATTTTGGAACATATATTAGGACAAGAATGGGAGATTGTCCCTGCGGGGGGCGCAACGGGAGAGGCCTTTTATGCGAGCTATAATGACCAAAGGCTTTTTCTAAAACGCAATTCCTCTCCATTTCTAGCAGTATTATCTGCAGAAGGAATCGTCCCAAAGCTTGTTTGGACAAAACGATTGGAAAACGGAGATGTGATTACAGCACAGCAATGGCTTCCTGGGCGTGAATTGAAGCCCCGTGACATGAATCATGAAAATGTTGCGAGGATGCTTAGGAAGATTCACCGCTCTGAACCGATGGTAGGGATGTTAAGCAGGCTTGAAAAGCAGCCCCTGCAGCCAGAAGCGATTTTTCAATCAGTTGTCGTGGATCTGGACGAAGAAGTGTTATCGTTACCTGTTGTAATAGATACTCTGAGTTTTCTATTACAACAGGTTGAAAATGTCTTCTGTGAAGAAAAAGTTGTTTGTCATGGAGATGTCAACCACAACAACTGGCTGCTAACAGAAGACAACCAGTTGTATTTAATTGACTGGGATGGTGCAATGATAGCAGACCCTGCGATTGACCTCGGAATGCTGCTTTATTGTTATATTCCTGAAGATAATTGGACTAGCTGGTTAGCCATGTACGGGAAACCTTTAACAGAAAACTTAAAACTCAGAATGAAATGGTATGTTGCACTTCAAACACTCTATTCCATTCAATTTTACAAAAACAAGGACCGGCTAGAGGAAATGGATAAATGGATCAATTTCTTAAATGATCTATTGTAATCAGGAGTACGTATCAATATTTGAGACCCATTGTGATAAGTTATCCTGATTAGAAAGAATATGCTCGTCTAGGTCTGCACTCCCGGCACCATGCTGACTGTAATTATATACCTCCTGTAAAATGCTTTTAACATTTTGATCAATCTGTGTGTTAACCATCAGAGATTTCACTAATCGTTCCAATTGTTCACATTCGGAAACAGACCCACAGCAATCGGTTTGATGATTATTTAATATATCTTTTAGTAATGAAACTTGGTCCTGATGACTTAATGGCATGTTTTGGTACACCCTTTCAAGTGAAAATAAAAAAGAATTCACAGTTAGGTTGTGAATTCTTTTTTTGTTTATACATTAATGGGAAACCCCATTATTACCAATAATAAAAACAATATAAGATTTAGGAGTGGCAAAATGAGACTTAGAAATAAACCTTGGGCAAAAGAAAGGATAGAGGCACACCCTCAATATATTGTCGCTAACCCAGAGAATTTCAAGGGGAAGTGGAATGAAGTATTTAATAATGAACAGCCTCTTCATATAGAGGTAGGGACTGGAAAAGGCCGGTTTATTACTGAAATGGCTAAGGCCCATCCTGATATCAACTATATGGGAATAGAAATTTATGATTCCGTTATCGTTGCTGCTTTAGATCGATTAATTGAAGAAGATTTACCAAACTTAAGACTTCTCAATGTCAATGCAAGTGATTTAAATAAATACTTTGAAAAAAATGATGTCAATAGAGTCTACTTGAATTTTTCCGATCCATGGCCAAAGACTCGCCATGAAAAAAGAAGGTTAACCTACAAGGATTACTTGAAGCTTTATGAAAACATTTTGGTTGATAAAGGGGAAATCCATTTTAAAACTGATAATCAAGGCTTGTTTGAATACTCATTAAAGAGTTTTTCTGAATATGGTTTATTATTAACCTTCCTAAGCCTTGATCTTCATAAAAGTGAATTTGAAGGAAATATCATGACAGAATATGAGGAAAAATTCTCTGAAATGGGAAACCGAATCTACCGTTGTGAAGTAAAATATCAGAACTAATATCTAAGGACAGTCTAATCAAAAGACTGTCCTTTTTGTATATGGTAAAATATATGTAATAGGTCAAAGGGGGAAAGAAATGGAGACTTTAAAAATTGGCAGAGTGGTGCTTACGTGGCTTTCAGGTGGTGTAACAAACTTAGATGGCGGCGCAATGTTTGGTGTCGTCCCCAAAGCGTTATGGTCGAAAAGGTATCAACCTAATGAAAATAATCTAATTGAACTTCCTACAGACCCAATCTTAATCCAAATGGATGGAAAAAATATCTTACTGGAGGCAGGACTTGGAAAGGGAAAACTATCAGAAAAACAGCTTAGAAATTTTGGAGTTACAGCAGAATCAGATGTAGACGGCTCTTTGAATAAATTAGGGTTAGATCCAAAGGATATTGATTATGTTTTAATGACTCATATGCACAATGATCATGTTGGCGGACTGACGAGGCTGGAGGATGGACTTTATAAGTCCACATTCCCAAATGCTACAATTATCACTTCAAGTATTGAATGGGATGAAATGAGAAATCCGAATATCCGCTCAAAAAGTACATATTGGAAGGAAAATTGGGAGGCAATTCAATCGCAGGTTATGACCTTTGATGAAAAATGGAGTTTGGGAGCCATTAGTATGTATCATACTGGAGGTCATAGTAATGGACATTCTATCTTGCTTATCGAGGATGAGGGTGAAATGGCTATCCATATGGCAGACATAATGCCTACACATGCGCATAAAAATCCACTATGGGTCATGGCATATGATGATTATCCAATGGACTCGATTGCAGCCAAAGAGAAATGGAGTGCCTATGTGTTGGATAAGGATGTATGGTTTACTTTTTATCATGATGCATATTATCGTGCAGTCAAATGGGGAACAGATGGGCAAATTCAGGACAGTATAAAGAGGGGAAAATAAGGTCAGTATATAAAAAAAAGCCGTACCTTTATGGATACGGCTTCTGCCTTTATAGGGCTAAGTCTGTCGAGGCTTTAACGTCTAAAAGGGTTCCGGTCGATGCGTCCGCAATAAATTCGAACTGTTCATTTACCCCATTCTGACTTTTTGAGATTCCGCCCTTATAAACCTGATACTTGATTTGATGCTTCTCAAAAGGCTCTGTTACCATATGTATCCAAGAGCCGCTAATCGGTCCATTTTGGTTAAATTGCTTTTTCACATTCTCCAAAACTTTTTCAGGTGAAACATATGCTTTTTGTGAAATGATTTCCTTAACGGCATAGCCGCTGATGACTCCAACAGCAGCACCGAGGATAAATGATTTCCAGTTCATAAGGCACCTCCAAAATTTCAAATTTGCTCTTGTTTCCAGTATATCTCATTTAGCAGACAGAACATAATAAATCCTTCTGACAAATTTATTGTTGGTATGGGAGCTAGAATTTCAGTAGAATAAAAACATACATATGGATTATTAACATATTTAAGGGGGAATTTTATTTTGAACGAACAAACATTAAATCTGTTCAAAACCTTAACAGAGCTTCCGGGAGCACCTGGAAATGAACATTTAGTAAGAAATTTTATGAGAGAGCAGTTATCTCAATATGCAGATGAAATAGTCCAAGATAAATTAGGTAGTATTTTTGGAGTTAAAAAAGGGAATCAAAATGGTCCAACAATCATGGTTGCAGGACATATGGATGAAGTTGGTTTTATGGTAACGGCCATTACCGAAAATGGGATGCTGAGGTTTCAACCGCTCGGTGGCTGGTGGAGTCAGGTCTTATTAGCTCAGCGTGTTCAGGTGATGACAAATAATGGACCTGTTATTGGTGTCGTAGGCTCCATTCCGCCGCACCTATTAGCTGAAGCACAGCGCAACAAACCAATGGAAATGAAAAATATGTTAATTGATATTGGTGCTGACGATCGAGAGGACGCAGAAAGAATTGGAATTAGGCCAGGTCAGGCTATCCTTCCAATTTGTCCATTTACCCCTATGGCTAACGAAAAGAAAATACTTGCTAAAGCTTGGGATAATCGTTATGGCTGTGGACTAGCAATTGAACTGCTTCAAGAAGTAAAAGATGAAACCTTGCCGAATATTCTATATTCTGGGGCAACTGTTCAAGAGGAAGTAGGTCTTCGCGGTGCACAAACAGCTGCCAATATGATTAATCCAGATATCTTTTTTGCATTAGATGCGAGCCCGGCTAACGATATGTCAGGAAGTAAATCAGAATTTGGTCAATTAGGTAAGGGAGCGCTGCTTCGCATTCTTGACAGATCCATGGTGACACACCGAGGAATGAGAGAGTTCATTCTCGATACAGCAGAGACTAACAAAATCCCTTATCAATACTTTGTTTCACAAGGTGGTACCGATGCAGGTCGTGTGCATCAATCCAACGAAGGAGTTCCAAGCGGTGTAATCGGAATTTGTTCACGTTACATTCATACACATGCTTCCATGATCCATATCGATGACTATGCTGCTGCAAAAGAACTAATCGTAAAACTTGTAAAGGCTTGTGATCAAACAACTGTAGATACCATTAAGGCAAACAGTTAATTTACAATCTGAGGAGGCATAGATATGCCTTCTTTTTATTTGGAAATGGAGAGAGAAGGAATGAAAATAATTATTGGGTCAAATAATCCTGCAAAAGTGGCTGCAGTAAAAAATGCATTTCACTATCAACAAACGGAGTTTCTTTCGTTAGACATCCCTTCTGGAGTCAGTGAACAACCATTCTCAGACGAAGAGACCATTAAGGGAGCGATCAATCGGGCAGTGGGTGCATTGAAAATGGGAAATGGTGAAATTGGAATCGGTCTTGAGGGTGGAGTACAGGAAACCACACATGGTTTATTATTATGTAATTGGGGTGCACTGGCTGCGAAGGATATAAAGCCAATTATTGCTGGGGGGGCGAGATTTCTCCTGCCTGAAGAGATTGCAGACAGATTAAGAGCAGGAGAAGAACTTGGGCCAGTAATGGATGACTATGCAAAAAAGGAAAATGTCCGCAAGAACGAAGGAGCTGTAGGGATTTTTACTAAGGGATTAATTAATCGTTCAGAGATGTTTTCTCATATCATGAATCTTTTAGTGGGGCAATTTCACTATCAAAAAGCCTCAAATAAATAAAAATTGCACAAATTATAGAAAATACTTCCTATTTCGACAACAATAATCGACAAAAGACTTGTCTTTTGAATATTATGGAAGGTATGATAATGAAAGGACATATTCATTTAGGAGGCGAAGAAAGCTGAAATTCTTTAATGCCATATTGATTATAATCTTATCAGTTATCTTACTGAGTGCATGTGGAAAATCAAATTTCGAAACAGAGAGTAAAGAAACGATTGAAGCAGTAAAAGAAGCACTAAATGATAAGGCGAAAGAAACAAATAAAAAGAGTGAAGATATTAACTTTTATTTGCCCTTCGGTTATGAAATCGAAGATGAATCTCCAAATAATATCCTGTTAAAAAATGGATCAAAACAATATATTCTTTTTAATAATCCCCAAGAAAATAAAGTCAGTGATGTAGTATATAAATCTACAGTTGCGCAAAATAAAGACCTTGAGATAAATGAACAATTCAAGAAGAGTAATCAGTTTGGATATTTGATCATAAAGAATCTAGAAGAAGATATGAATGAAATGACGATTGGTATTGGCGGAACCAAGATCACTACTTTGATTAAAACAAGCAGCTTAAAAAATGAAGCAGCAGTAATGACGCAAATTGTTAAATCAGTAGAAAATGAAAAACAATAGGAGGCGTTGACGATGAAGAATTTAGCATCAATGGAGCAGTTTGAACAACTTCGTGATGAAGGGAAAACGATTTTTATGTTCTCCGCTAACTGGTGTCCGGATTGTCGAATTATTGAACCCATTCTACCAGAAATAGAAACCAAGTATAGTGAATTTACTTTTATCCATGTTGATCGCGATGAGTTTATTGAGTTATGCCAAAAATTAGATGTTTACGGAATTCCAAGTTTTATTGCTTTTGAAAAGGGAAAAGAGCTTGGTCGTTTTGTAAGCAAAGATAGGAAAACCCAAGAGGAAATAGAAGGATTTATTAACGATCTAAAATAATTTAGTTTCAGGTCCTCCATCTTTTGAGATGGAGGATTTTTAATGTACAATGGGTGGGTAGGCTGGAGGGATAAAAATGAAGATGGATAGTATTAAAATGAAAAGAGAATTAGAATCACGATTAGCTTCGGAAGATGTGCTAATCACATATGATCGAGAAAAGGATCAACTGCGAATCGAAAATAAAGTCCTGAGAAAAGGAATAACCATCTCGCTAGGTGGAATTGTCGCTAAGTGGCATACAGAGAAAGAAAAGGCAATTGATGAAGTGGTTTATTATGTGGAAGAGGGACTAAGGGCCATGACGGACACAGTCCAGTTAACAGACCATGAGAAAAAGATTTTTCCAGTTATACGGTCAACGTCCTTCCCCATTGAAGCGGAAGAAGGCGTTCCATTCTTAACAGAGGAACATACTGCTGAAACAAAAATATATTACGCTTATGATATGGGGACAACGTACCGATTAATTGATTCGCGAATCATGGAAAAAGAAGGCTGGCAAGAAAGCCGCATTAAGGAGATTGCCCTATTTAATGTCAGATCTTTAAAGACATCATTAAAAGAAGACCAAGTAGCAGGCAATACTTTTTATTTTCTTAATTCAAACGATGGATATGACGCAAGCAGGATATTAAATAAAGGCTTTTTAAATGATTTGAAGAGAAAAATAACAGGGACAATGGTCCTTGCTGTTCCGCATCAGGATGTCTTAATTATCGCTGATATTCAAAACAATACAGGGTATGATGTTTTAGCACAAATGGCAATGAGTTTCTTTGCTAGTGGACGTGTACCCATAACGGCGTTATCCTTTTTGTATGAGGATGGAGAACTAGAACCAATATTTATCTTAGGAAAGACAGGCAATAAAGACGGAAAAGGATCACGGTAAGTGGTCTTTTTTGCTTATTCTAAGATTTTATGTCGAAAAAATAATAATACCTGTTAAAATAGAGTGATAGAAATAGAGAAAGAGTGATAGTTTTGAGCTGGATCCAAAACTTTTTTCAAAGGTTTATAAAGGACAATGAAGATGAATATGCTGGATATGATGACATACATAACAAGCAGCACGTGCGGTCATTGCCTCAAAAGATAATAGAAGGGGGGCACCATTTAGATACAAAAATTTCTTATCAATATCCTAAAGGGCAGCTCCACTTCAAATTGAAGTCAGAAGTCAGAAAGGTTAGAACTGAACCTGCAACCCGACAAAAGAGGGTAGAGCCAAGTACTGAAAAAAGAAATACTGAAAGAAGAAGTTCAGAAACAAAGAAGATGGCTGAAACTAAGAAGCTGCCTGAAGCTAAGACTAGCACAACGCCAATTAAGAAAAAACCATTTCAGTTGACAGAAATTCCATCACCTATTTTTGGGTTTAGCAGACCGAATACAGTCTCTGATAAAGTAGTTGAACATGAGTTAAGCCATTTTTTTGCTGATGAATTTGATGAACAGCTTGATTCTAGTACACCTGTATTGGAGAATGAGTCATTCCCTGAGATTGAAATGGCTGTAGCTGAAACAGCTGTTGCTATATCTGCAGAGGTTGAGACTATTGAACTAGTTGAGACAATTGAAGTGGTTGAGACAATTGAAGAGGTTGAGACAATTGAAGAGGTTGAGACAATTGAAGTAGTTGAGACAATTGAAGTAGTTGAGACAATTGAAGAAGTTCCGATAATTGAAACGACGGCGGAGGAAAAGCCCCAAGAAGCTGTTGAAGTGTACACACCAAAACGATCCCCGCTTCCTTTTAATGTCATGATGCTGAAACAGGATAAGGTAAAATGGGAAGAAAGCAAAAGAAGAAGAACATTGCACCCTGAGAAAGTACAATCGGAAAAAGTAATGGAAGAAACTCCTGAAGCAGTGGAACAGTCAAATGAAATAGAAGCTGTCACAATAGAACCTATTATTCAGAAGCTGATAGAGGAACCACCATTACTAGCAGAGGCTAATATATATGAGTTTCCTAAAATGAACTTGTTAAACCCTCCTGTTATTGTAGAAGACGATACGGAATGGTTATTATACCAAGAAGAACTTTTAAACCAAACACTGCAAAATTTTAATGTCGGTGCAAGTGTTGTCAATGTTACTCAAGGACCAGCAGTCACACGATTTGAAGTCCAACCAGAGCCAGGGGTAAAGGTAAATAAAATTACTAATTTAAGCGATGATATTAAATTAAGTCTTGCTGCTAGAGATATCCGAATTGAAGCGCCGATTCCTGGTAAACATACGATTGGCATTGAGGTACCTAACCAAAAATCACGTCCTGTGTTTATTAATGAAATCATTCAAAGTCCAGTCTTTCGAGAGTCCGTCTCTCCATTGACAGCAATACTAGGACTAGATATTTCCGGCAAGCCTATTGTTACCGATCTAAAGAAAATGCCCCATGGCTTAATTGCTGGAGCAACTGGTTCTGGAAAGAGTGTTTGTATTAATACCATCTTAGTAAGTTTATTGTTTAAAGCTAGTCCAGAAGACTTAAAGCTATTATTGATTGACCCTAAAATGGTAGAGCTTGCTCCGTATAATCGAATTCCGCATTTAGTTAGTCCAGTCATAACGGATGTAAAGGCTGCAACAGCATCCTTGAAATGGGCTGTCGATGAAATGGAAAGACGTTATGAGCTTTTTGCCCATACTGGAGTTCGCGATATTAATCGATTTAATGAGCTTGCCATAAAGAATAAACAATACAGTGATAAACTCCCGTTTATTGTGATTGTCATTGATGAATTAGCTGATTTGATGATGATGTCACCTGCGGATGTAGAAGAAGCGATTTGCAGAATTGCTCAAAAAGCACGAGCATGTGGAATTCATTTAATTGTTGCGACGCAAAGACCATCAGTGGATGTCATTACTGGATTAATTAAAGCCAACATCCCAACCCGGATTGCCTTTTCTGTTTCTTCACAAGTGGATTCGCGAACGATCATTGATATTAGCGGGGCTGAGAAATTACTTGGCCGGGGTGACATGCTCTTTTTAGAAAATGGTTCATCAAAGCCTGTTCGTCTGCAAGGAACCTTTGTGTCAGATGAAGAAATTGACCTCGTTGTCGGGCATGTGAGAGAGCAGCGTGAACCTGAATACTTGTTTGAACAAGAAGAACTATTAAAAAAAGCACAAGTAACAGAAGAAGAGGATGAGCTTTTTTTCGAAGCCTGTGAATTTATTATTGAACAAGGACTTGCTTCTACCTCGAGCTTACAAAGAAGATTTAAAATCGGTTATAACCGTGCAGCCCGACTAATGGATATGCTTGAATCGAACGGTTTTATCACAAGTGCCAATGGCAGCAAACCTCGAGAAGTATTGATCACAGAATCAGACTTGGAGTCCCTGCAAGATACTGGTACAATAAATTAATCTTAAAAAAAATAACATGTGAATTCCGTATCAAATAGTTTTTCTTGATGAACAATGTTATAATACTTAAATGTGATTCCGATATTAATGTTATACGTTACCAAACTAAAGTTTTTTCGATGTCTAGCTGATGCGCCTAGGCGCTTCCGCTTTTCGTTATTAGCATTTCAAGATAGATGTCATATACTGTTTTACAGATAGACGTTGGTTGGAGGTTCTTTATATGACTATTTACCATTTTGTAGGTATAAAGGGGTCAGGAATGAGTGCATTAGCACAAGTTCTCCATGATATGAATTTCGATGTACAAGGCTCCGATGTCGAAAAGCGCTTTTTTACTCAACTGGCCCTTGAAGAATCAGGAATAAAGATTCTCCCCTTTCAAAAGGAAAACATTAAACCGGGGATGACTATTATTGCTGGTAATGCATTTCCTGATACACATGAGGAAATTCAAGAGGCCATGAAGCTCGGACTGCCAATTGTTCGTTACCACAGATTTTTAGGCGATTTTATGCAAAATTTTATTAGTGTGGCTGTTACGGGAGCACACGGTAAAACGTCGACAACTGGGTTGCTTGCCCATGTCATTAAGGGTGCAAAGCCGACTTCGTTTTTAATTGGTGACGGTACTGGCAGAGGCGAAGAAGGATCTAAATATTTTGTTTTCGAAGCGTGTGAATACAGAAGACACTTTTTGTCCTATTTTCCAGATTATGCAATCATGACAAATATTGATTTCGATCACCCTGATTATTTTGCAAATATTGATGATGTATTTTCAGCATTCCAGGAAATGGCCGTTCAAGTTAAGAAGGGGATATTTGCTTACGGGGATGATGAACAGCTTCAAAAGATTCAGGCAAAGGTGCCAGTATTGTTCTATGGTTTTGACGAGGAGAATGACTACCAAGCCAAGAATCTTGTGAAAAGTACAAGTGGAACAACCTTTGATGTATTTATTCGTAATACCTTCTATGATACTTTTAGCATTCCTACTTTCGGTGAGCATAGTGTTTTAAATGCGCTTTCTGTCATTGGGGTGTGCCACTATGAAGAAATTGATGTTGCAATTGTGAAGGAACAATTGAACACCTTTCAGGGTGTTAAAAGAAGATTCACAGAAAAACGAATTGGGTCACAAATTTTGATTGACGATTATGCCCATCACCCAACAGAAATTAAAGCTACCATTGATGCGGCCAATCAAAAATATCCAGATAGGGAAATTGTAGCTGTATTTCAGCCGCATACCTTTTCAAGAACTCAAGCTTTTCTAGAGGATTTTGCAAAAAGCTTGAGACTTGCAGATAAGACGTATTTATGTGAAATTTTTGGTTCTGCACGAGAAAACCATGGGAAACTGACGATTAATGACCTGCAAATGAAAATTGAAGGGGCAGAAATACTGTCAGAAGAAAATACTTCTCTTTTGGCGAAACATCAAAATAGTGTAATTATTTTTATGGGTGCAGGAGATATTCAAAAATTCCAGGAATCCTATGAAAATCAGCTTACCTTATAATAAAAAAGGATGCCCGTAAACATACGGACATCCTTTTTTGAATTTATTTAAGATTTTCAGGATTTAATCCTTCGAGTTCAGGTATAACGAAAAGACCGTCTTTACGGATTAACACATCATCAAAATAGATTTCTCCTCCGCCGTATTCCGGGCGCTGAATGTTAACCATGTCCCAGTGAATATTGGAATGATTGCCGTTAAAGGCTTCATCATAGCATTGACCTGGAGTAAAGTGGAAGCTGCCGGCAATTTTTTCATCAAACAATATATCCTGCATCGGATTTAAGATGTATGGGTTTACGCCGATGGCGAACTCACCAACATAACGTGCTCCTTCATCGGTATCAAATATTTTATTGATACGCTCTGTATCATTTGCGACTGCTTCAACAATTTTTCCATCCTTGAAGGTAAGCTTTACATTTTCAAAAGTAAATCCTTGGTAAGGGGATGGGGTATTATAAGTAATAACTCCATTTACTGAATCACGAACTGGTGCGGTATATACCTCACCATCAGGTATATTTGCATGGCCGGCACACTTAATAGCCGGAATATCCTTAATGGAGAAGCTAAGGTCTGTTCCAGGACCTGTGAGACGAACTTTATCTGTACGGTTCATCAATTGTGCAAGGCTGTCCATAGCTTTATCCATCTTTCCATAATCCAAATTACAAACATCAAAATAGAAGTCCTCAAATGCCTCCGTACTCATTTTTGCTAACTGAGCCATGTTTGCTGTTGGGTAGCGAAGGACAACCCATTTTGTTTTCGGAACTCGGATGTCGCGATGAACTTTCTTACCAATTGTATTTCCGTGAATCTTTACTTTTTCGTCTGGTACATCGGCTTGCTCATTGATGTTATCACCAGAACGTAGACCTATGTATGCATCCATTTTCCCCATTACATTTGCTTCAAAATCAGCAATCATATTAAATTGCTCTTCCTGTGCACCAAGGAGTAAGGCACGATCTACTTGCTGATCCTTAAGAAGTACAAATGGATATCCACCTGCAAGATAGGCTTCCTTAACAAGTGCTGTAACAAGTTCACGCTGCAGGCCGAAGTTTTCAATTAAAACCTTTTCACCCTTTTGCAGCTCTACCGAGTAGTTAATTAAATTTTTTGCTAATTTTTCAATACGTGGATCTTTCATGTTCTTAGATTCCTCCAACGAAAAAAAATGATAATACAGTATTTATTGTAACCGAATTCATACAGAAAGTGATAAAAATTCAACTTAAGAGTAAAACGTATTGTAATCTCATGCAGGAAAATGAGACAATTATCTTGAAGTAGTATTAGATACCTATTTACGTTTAACACCGCGTTAGATAGGTAATACATAATGGTATAAATGCGGAGGTAAAGACGAATGGAAATTATTTTATATTTAAGCGTCGCTTTGATAGCGATTGCCTTTTTAGTGCTTGTCATTTACGTAGCAAAAACACTAACCTCTCTCCAAGTAACCCTATCAAGTGTTTCAAAAACGCTAATTGGATTAGAAAAACAGTTGGATGGTGTCACACAAGAAACAACAGAACTCTTACAAAAAACAAATGCTCTTGCTGATGATATTCAGGAAAAGTCAAAGAGTTTAAACAGTGTTGTTACGGCAGTTAAAGATGTGGGGTCGACAGTAAATAAATTCAATGGAACTTTAAAAAATTTAACAGATTCATTTGATATACAGGTAGAAGAAAATAAAGAAAAAGTCTCCCAAATTGTCCAATGGAGTAACGTTTTTCTTGAACTAAAAGATAAATGGAATACTAAGAAAAAAGAAAAAGAAGAAAGCAGTGCCAAGGAGATTAAAAGAGTTAGGTCAAGATAGTAATTATTAATATAAGGGAGGAATCTATTATGGGTAAAGATTACGAAAGCCGAGAACTAAACCAAAACAAAAGTGAAGACTCATCAAGCAGTTTTTTGCTAGGAGCACTGATAGGCGGAATAGTAGGTGCAGCAGCTGCCATCTTCTTAGTCCCAAAATCCGGCAAGGACCTTCGTAACACTATTAACAATCAAGCAGAAACACTAAAGGAAAAAACGATCCACCTCGTGAAAAAAACAAAGCCGTCACCAGACGCAGAAGAAGAACACTACATTTCAATTGGCGGGGTTCAAAAATCAAATCCAGAACCTAACATGGACGAACTGGCAATTAGAAATAAATTAGAAGAAGCAAAAAAAGCGTTTGAAGAGGAAGAATATAAAGTAACACATTAAGAATTTCGGATAACTAATCGGATTATTTGTATCAAAAACGGTGAAGTGATAGAATGACTTCACCGTTTATATTTTGGAGGATTGAATATGCTAAAAAAAATCGATACATTGGAACAATTTGAGGATTTATTGAAGCAAGAAGAAAAATTTTTATTTATGAAACATAGTTTAACATGTCCAATAAGTCATGCGGCTTATCAGGAATATGAAAAGTACTCAGAGTCAAATCAAAGCGTACCAGCCTATTATTTAGCTGTACAAGACTCACGACCTTTATCTAATGAAATAGCAGAGAAATTCGAAATTAAACATGAATCCCCACAAGCTCTGCTAATTAAAAATGGTTCGGCGGTATGGAATGCATCGCACTGGAAAATCACAAATCGTTCTTTAACAAGTGCAATTAGTGAAAATTTATAGGCAACAAATAAAAATTCCAGCATAGAATGACTTATTATATAACAATTTACTTTAGCGCTTAAAAGCGTTTAATCGTTAAAGAAAAAGGCGTGACAAAGTAAACCTTTTCAGCTATAATAAAGCCTAATTATTGAATTATTAAAAAATTTATTAATAAGGGCGCTAGCTGACAGTTTTCAAATCTGATCTCCTGCGATTAATCTGTCATGCTATGAAAGGACGGGGACATAACATGAGCAAAAGTAATTTGGAACTATTAAGGACACGTGTTGATGATCTTAACTTAGAATTATTGAAACTAATTAATGAAAGAGCTCAA
The DNA here is from genome assembly GCF_030123505.1 of Neobacillus sp. YX16. Taxonomy (GTDB): domain Bacteria; phylum Bacillota; class Bacilli; order Bacillales; family Cytobacillaceae; genus Neobacillus. The sequence goes on along the minus strand of NZ_CP126115.1, from coordinate 4,884,686 downwards.
CTCGTCCAAGAGATTGGGAAAGCTAAAGAAACTCAAGGGGTATACAAATACGACCCTGTTCGTGAAAGAAAAATGCTTGATGTGATTAAAGAAAATAATGATGGTCCATTTGACGACGCAACCATTGATCATTTATTTAAGGAAATTTTTAAGGCTGGCTTAGATTTGCAAAAAGACGACCATCAAAAAGCTCTTCTTGTTTCTAGGAAAAAGAAGCCTGAAAATACAATTGTAAATATAAAAGGTGAAACAATCGGTGATGGAAAGCAACATTTTGTTTTTGGTCCATGTGCAGTCGAGTCTTATGAACAAGTTGCAACTGTAGCAAAAGCAATGAAAGAAAAAGGTTTAAAGCTGCTTCGAGGCGGTGCCTATAAGCCAAGAACATCTCCGTATGACTTCCAAGGTCTAGGAGTTGAAGGATTAAAAATCTTAAAACGTGTGGCAGATGAGTATGATATGGCTGTCATTAGTGAGATTGTAAACCCTGCTGATATTGAGATGGCTATTGATTATATTGATGTTATCCAAATTGGTGCCCGCAATATGCAAAACTTTGAATTATTAAAAGCTGCAGGTTCAGTAAATAAGCCTGTTCTATTAAAACGAGGTATTGCCGCTACCATCGAAGAATTTATTAATGCTGCGGAATATATTATGGCCCAAGGAAATGGCCAAATTATTCTTTGTGAGCGTGGAATTAGAACGTACGAACGAGCAACAAGAAATACCCTTGATATTTCCGCTGTACCGATTCTAAAGCAAGAAACCCACTTACCAGTAATGGTAGATGTAACCCACTCAACTGGTCGAAGAGATTTACTTCTTCCTTGTGCAAAAGCAGCAATTGCGATTGGTGCAGATGGCGTTATGGCTGAAGTTCATCCAGATCCAGCAGTGGCACTATCAGATGCTCAACAACAAATGAACCTTGATCAGTTTAATACTTTCTATAGTGAACTTCTTGCATCCAACTTCGTTAGAGTTTAAATGATTTAGGAAAGAGAGACCTTCTGTCTAACAGAAGGTTTCTTTTTATTAGGCTGTGTTAAAGGAAACTGTTGATTTTAGAACTATGTTGATTTGTGCGGAAGGCGCGAGACTCCTGCAGGAGGACGGGACAGGGGAGACCCCGCAGGCGCTTTAGCGGCGAGGAGGCTTCCCGAACCGCCTGCGGAAAGCGAAGCGCCTGGAGCACAAATCAACAGCCTGATTTAACACAGCCTTTTATTAAAAAATGAAAATATAGTGAAAATGAGAACAAATATCATTGCGACTTGCTTGTTCTTATCGTATGATTAAATACATATAAAAGTTTGTATATTTTCTCACAATGACTAAATTGATGAAAAATGTTGTAAAATAAAGAAAATACCTAGCGTGTTTAAGGAGAGTGTTAACGTGAATATAACAATTTATGATGTTGCCCGGGAAGCAAATGTTTCGATGGCAACCGTTTCACGTGTAGTCAATGGAAATCCAAATGTAAAGCCTGTTACTCGAAAAAAAGTATTAGAAGTCATTGATAGACTTGGCTACCGTCCTAATGCTGTTGCGAGGGGATTGGCTAGTAAAAAGACTACGACTGTTGGGGTAGTCATCCCCGATATTTCAAATATCTTTTTTGCAGAACTAGCACGGGGCATCGAAGATATCGCAACCATGTATAAGTACAATATTATTTTAAGCAATTCCGATCAAAACTTAGAGAAAGAATTACACTTATTAAATACTATGCTAGGGAAACAAGTGGATGGGATAGTATTCATGAGTGGGAATATTACAAAAGAACATGTGGAGGAATTTGGAAAGTCTCCAGTTCCGATTGTTTTAGCTGGATCGATTGAGGAATCTGAACAGATTCCTTCTGTTAACATCGATTACGAACAAGCTGTTTATGACTCCGTGAATGAATTTATTGACAAAGGTCATAAGCATATTGCATTTGTAGTAGGACCATTACAGGAACCGAGAAATATCCACAAAAAACTAAAAGGATATCAGCGGGCACTTGCAAATGCGGGAATAGATTATGATGAGTCACTTGTTGTAGAAGGTGATTACACCTATGACTCTGGATTAGAAGCATTCGAAAAATTATTAGAAGCTCCTAATAGACCAACTGCAATTCTAGTTGGCTCAGATGAAATGGCACTTGGTGTCGTTCATGGTGCCGATGATAAAGGATATAAACTTCCTGAAGACTTCGAAGTAATCACATCAGATAATACAAGGCTTTCATTAATGGTTCGCCCGCAGCTGACCACAATCGTCCAGCCTTTATACGATATCGGAGCTGTGGCAATGCGGTTACTCACAAAATTAATGAACAAAGAAGAGGTAGAGGAACAAACTGTTGTTCTTCCACATCGCATCGAACACCGTCAATCAACAAAATAATAAGAAAAGCGGAAGCGCCTTGTACAGGGGCGACAGGCATAAGGCGAGCCGGCATGAAGGTTGTTTTTTAACCTTCTTGACGGATTGGCTTATGACCCCGAGCCCCTAGGCGCTGGAGCTAGACAAAATAAAAGATAAGGGGAAGCACAATTGTGCTTCCCCTTATTTCTTAGTCTTCCATTGTGGACAGGTCACCTGTTGGTAAATTTAGCTCCCATGCCTTTAAGACACGTCTCATAATCTTACCACTTCTTGTTTTCGGAAGCTTGTCTCGGAAATCAATTTCTCTAGGAGCAGCGTGCGCCGCGAGCCCCTTTTTAACAAAAAGCCTGATTTCTTCCTTAAGCTCATCTGAAGCTACATAGCCGTCTCTTAGTGCAATAAAAGCCTTGATAATTTCCCCGCGGACAGGGTCTGGCTTTCCGATTACGCCAGCCTCTGCAATCGCTGGATGCTCAACTAGTTTGCTTTCCACTTCAAATGGGCCGACGCGTTCACCAGAGGTCATGATCACATCATCCACGCGTCCTTGGAACCAGAAATATCCATCCTCATCCATATAGGCGGAATCTCCAGAAAAATACCAGCCGCTTGGCATAAAATAGGATTCATATTTTGCAGGGTTATTCCAAATGGTGTACATCATCGAAGGCCAGCCCTTTTTAATTGCAAGATTCCCCATGCGGTATGGAGGAAGTTCATTGCCTTGGTCGTCAACAATCGCTGCTTCGACACCTGGAATAGGTTTACCCATTGAACCTGGTTTAATCTCCATACATGGGTAGTTACTAATAAGCTGTGCACCTGTTTCCGTCATCCACCAGTTATCGTGGATTCTTTTGTTAAAGACCTTCACACCCCATTTTACTACCTCAGGGTTTAACGGCTCTCCAACACTTAGTACATGTCGCAGACTGCTTAAATTGTATTTCTTAACAATTTCATCACCAGCACCCATTAACATCCGGAACGCAGTCGGAGCACTATACCAAACGCTAACACCGAAGTCCTCAATCATTTTGTACCAAGTATCAGGGCTGAAACGACCTCCAATAATAACGTTAGAAGTTCCGGTTAACCATGGTCCGAAAATACCGTATGATGTCCCTGTAACCCAGCCTGGGTCTGCTGTACACCAATAAACATCATCTTCTTTCAAATCCAGTACCCATTTGGCTGTTTGATAATGTTGGATCATTGCATTATGTACATGCAGTACTCCTTTAGGCTTGCCTGTTGAACCAGAAGTATAGTGAAGAATGAGACCATCCGTACGGTCCATCCATTCAATTCTTAAATTGTTACTAGCTGATTCGAACTTTTTCAAAAAGTCTATAAAGGGGCCTTGTTCGTCTACATTTTGGCCGATAAGGAAAATATGTTTTAATGCTGGCAGCTCATCTACTGGTACACGTTCTAAGAGTTCAGGTGTAGTGACTAATACCTTTGCTTCACTATCTTGCAAACGATCCCTAACGGCACCCTCCATGAAGGCTTCAAATAATGGACCGACAATCGCCCCAAGCTTAATGGCTCCCAAGACAGTAAAATATAATTCAGGTGAACGAGGCATAAAAATAAATACGCGGTCTCCTTTTTCTACATCTCCGTATGCTTTTAAGACATTACCAGCTTTGTTTGAAAACTCTTTCATTTCTTTGAAGGTGTACTTTTCATTTCTGGTATTATCACGATAATAAAGGGCTACCTTATTTTTTCGAAAAGTTTCTGCATGGCGGTCAATAGCTTCGTAAGCCATGTTAACAAGTCCTGTTTCGTGCCAGGAGAATTCCTTCTCAGTCTCCTCCCAACTGAAGTTCTTATACTTCTCAGCATAATTTGCTAAATTATGCTCCCCTTGCATCACTGGCAGCTTTTCCACTTTCATTCCATTTCCCCCTTATGCTAGTATGAGATAATTATAGTACAAAAAGTAATTATTCTCAATTTTAAAAATAGTTTTATCATTTTCGGTATATTGTCACATAGTTTTCTAATTAAACAGAAAATTGTGGGAAGAGGCTAAAAAATGATAGATATTATGTATAATAGAATAAGATATGCGAATGATTTTTCAGGTGGTGTAGGGATGGAACACAGAAAAACGTACAATGCTAAAGAAGTAAAGACTCCCCATGGAAACTTAATTATTGAAGGTCCTATTTCCTCAGATAAACTTGCTGGCTATGAGTTTCACGAACATCTTACCGCTTTTCGGCCCCCAGAGCAGCAGCATCAAGCGCTAGTTGGGATTGCACAGCTTGAAGAGGGAAGAATTATTATCGCTAGGCATCACCATACCATTGTTGGTTATGTGACCTACCTTTTTCCGGATCCTCTCGAAAGATGGTCGGAAGACAAAATGGATAATTTAATTGAATTAGGTGCTATTGAGGTAATTCCTCAATTTAGGGGATGCGCGGTAGGGAAAAATCTCCTTACCGTTTCTATGATGGATGATGCGATGGAGGATTACTTAATTATTACGACGGAATATTATTGGCATTGGGATTTAAAGGGGACAGGTTTAAATGTTTGGGAGTACCGGAAAATCATGGAGAAAATGATGAATGCGGGCGGCCTCCAATGGTATGCAACGGATGACCCTGAGATATGTTCACACCCGGCAAATTGTCTTATGGCTAGAATTGGTAAAAGAGTCGATGTGGAGACGATTCAAAGGTTTGACCGACTTCGTTTTATGAACCGATTTATGTATTGATACGAAATTCAGGTTGAGGGGGGCTTTTGGATGATAGTAGAAGAAATAATGAAAACGGAGATTGTTACGGTTACACCAACAGTATCGATTGCTGAGACGATGAGATTGATGGAAACGAAAAAAATTCGGCATATACCTGTTATTGATGGAGAACAACAACTAGTTGGTATTGTAACTTTATCAGATATTCGCGATGCTGCTCCATCTATATTCCGTGCTAACGAACATGTTGAGGACATGCAAAACCCTGTAGACACCATAATGAAAAAGGACGTTATAACGGGTCATCCGCTTGATTTTGTAGAGGAAATTGCAGCTGTTTTTTATGAGCATAAAATTGGCTGCCTGCCGATTACAAACGGTAGGAAACTGGTTGGAATTGTGACGGAAACTGATTTACTCCGAACGTTAGTTGAATTGACAGGTGCCCATCAACCAGGTTCTCAAATTGAGATTAGGGTTCCTAATCTTGCGGGAAAGCTTAGTGATATTACTAGTTTAATAAAGAATCGGAAAGCAAATATTTTAAGTGTACTCGTTTATCCTGACAAAAAGAATGACCAATACAAAATACTTGTCATAAGATTGCAAACCATGAATCCTACCTTGCTTATCCAAGATTTAAAACAATCTGGCTATGACGTTCTGTGGCCAAATCTGCCAGGTGTTTCCCTATGACCGATCGATGTTCATTTGTATTTTCAGAAGAACTGTTAAATTATAAATTCAACAGCAACCACCCTTTTAATCAGTTTCGACTAAAACTTACTGTAGATTTATTACATAGATTAAAAGCCCTGGACAATCATCAGATAGTTCCTCCGAGAATGGCAACAGAGGAGGAACTTGCCCTAGTTCATGATCCAAGTTACATTGATGCTGTAAAAATGGCTGGGTATGGACAGCTCCCACAGCATGTGGCCGAGAACTATGGGATAGGTACGGAAGATACCCCAATATTTCCTAATATGCACGAAGCAAGCGCTTTATTAGTTGGAGGAGCTCTTACGGCTGTCGATCAAGTTATGACAGGACAGGCTGCTCATGCCCTTCACCTAGGTGGGGGATTACATCATGGATTTCGCGGAAAAGCTTCTGGATTTTGTATTTATAATGATAGTTCAGTAGCCATTAAATATTTGCAAAATAAATATAATGCGAGAGTTCTTTATGTTGATACCGATGCCCATCATGGAGACGGTGTACAATGGTCCTTTTACGACGATCCCGATGTCTGTACCTTATCCATACACGAAACGGGTAGATACTTGTTTCCTGGTACCGGTAATGTTAACGAGAGAGGTCAAGGAAAGGGGTACGGTTATTCCTTTAATATTCCTGTAGATGCATTTACAGAGGATGAATCCTGGCTTGATGCTTATACTCAATCGCTAAGGGAAGTAGCTGAGTTTTTTAAACCAGATGTCATCCTGACTCAAAATGGGGCTGACTCCCATTATTATGACCCCTTGACACATTTATCTGCGACAATGAAAATCTATCGTGAAATTCCAAAGCTTGCCCATGAAATTGCCCATCAATATTGCGGTGGTAAATGGATTGCAGTCGGCGGCGGGGGCTATGATATTTGGAGGGTTGTTCCAAGAGCTTGGGCACTTGTATGGATGGAAATGACTGAAAACTCAAATTGTTATGGAAGTTTACCACAGGACTGGCTGGATTATTGGCAAGAAAAAGCACCAGTTAATCTTCCTATAAACTGGAATGATCCAGAAGATATGTATAAACCAATCCCTAGGAAAGCAGAAATAACAGAAAAAAATTTACTTACTCTTGAAAAAGCACTTTATCCCATTAGAAGTAATAAAAAAAGTGAGTCAAAAAAATAAAGGGGCTTGGAATAATTTCCAAGCTCCTTTATTTTGATTTATTGAGGTGCAGGTGTACTAATAACACCTACATCTACTTGATTAGATGGTGATGATTCCTTTCCTGCGATATCTACGGCTGTTACATGGTATGAACCGTTAGAAGCTGTAAAGGAAAGACTAGAACCATTTGTGATACTCGAGACCTTTTTTCCATTTTGATATACTCGATATCCAACAATATCATTATCACCTGGTGCTGACCAAATTAAATTGTTTCCAGATAGTGAAAGGGTCACACCGTCTGGCGTTTTTCCATTATCAACAATTTTATCATTTGGAACAAGAATCTTACCCCAACGCTCCGTCTTAGGGATTAGCTGGCTTGGATTGCTGAAATTCCTCCCAACCATTTTTGCAATAAAGTCAGGATTTAGGATAACCCCTTGCTTCGCAAATTCTGCTGGTGTTGAATCTAATGCAAGATACTTTTTATCGCCAATTTGCACATAATTTCCTGCAATTAAACTATCATCTCGCTTTGTCGGTACATTCTCCGCATTAAAGTAATCACTTACAACTAAGCCTGCCTTTGAGCAGGCATCTGAAGGCAGTAAACCTGAAACTGCACAAAAAGAGCGTTTTACAATACCAGCTGGTACAGGGAACGATTCTGCTGGACTAATTAACTCAGGTTTAATATCATATGCCGCATTAATTAATGCAGCCCATAAATTGTTCGTTCTTTGTGAATAGGACATTCCACCGGTCTTTAATGACTTTGGCGTATCATAGCCATTCCAGATTCCAAAAGTTACATTTGGGTTGGTAGCAACAAACCAATTGTCATGATATTCATGTCCAGTCCCTGTTTTACCTGCCCAGTCTGCCCTAAACTTCAATTTACTATTGAGACCTGCAGCTGTACCGCTATTGATTACATCACGCATCATATCAAGCGTTAAAAACGCTGTTTGCGGTTTAAAAACATCAACTGGCTTTACTTCATGCTGGTAGATGCTTTTACCGTCCTTATCGACAATTTTTTCAATCATGTACGCATCAATAAATTTACCCTCATTTGCAAAGGTTCCAAAGGCGTTGGTGTTTTCCTCCACCGTTACCCCATTTTTCATGGATCCAATAGAGGTTGCGAGATTGGTATAATCCTCACTTCTTAGTGATGTAAAGCCCATTTTTTCAAGATATTTTGCAGGCTGCTGGTCAAGTATATCTTTATATAGCTTAACAGCAGGAACGTTATAAGATTTTTTTAGCGCATATCTTGCTGAGGTAATCCCGCTGTACCTCTTGTCATAGTTGTTTGGCCAAGGTCTTGAAATGGAAGGTTCGAGCCTTAAAGCTACATCCGGTAAAGGTGTACCTGGTGATGCTTTCCCCAATTCAATGGCTGGTGCATAAACGAGTAAGGGCTTCATCGTAGATCCATTTTGGCGGATAGCACTAGTCGCATGATTAAGCTCCTGTTTATTATGGTCTCTTCCACCGACAAAACTGATGATTTTCCCTGTTTTATTCTCAATTAGCATTGCACCGACTTCAACCGGCTCCATGACTGTAATTGTTTCCCCCGTTTCTGGATCCTGTTTTTCTTCAGGTTTATCAGGTCCGTAGTTAGGGTAGTTATTCTTTACAACCTGGAAGGCATCATATATATCTTTGTTAATGGTTGTGTGAATTTCGTAACCATTTTGTCTTAAGTTTTGCTTGGCTATTGTTTGGTATTTATAATAAAGATTTTCATCTTCCTTTAAATCTTTTTCTTCATACCCTTCGTTTTTCGCCAATACATTAGTCAGTATATCAACCGCTCGCTTTTCAATTTCAAATGATAAGTATGGATATTTTTCAAGCGGATTGTCACCTGCAGGAATAAAATCCTTTGTAATATCGTAGGATGAGGCTTCCGCATATTGCTTTTCATCAATATGACCGCCATCATACATTCTTTTTAGTACCGTTTTCATTCGAGTAAGCCCAGGTTCTAAATTGTTCTTCACTGTACCTTCTCTTGTAAAAGGGGTATACCCAAAGGGACTTTGTGGTAAGCCTGCAATAAAGGCAGCTTGTGGAAGGGTCAATTCGCTGGCATTTTTTCCGAAGATTCCTTTTGCCGCTGCTTGAACACCGCCGATATTCTTACCGGATGAGTTTCTGCCGAATGTTGAAACGTTTAAGTAAGCTTCTAGAATTTCTTTTTTGCTAAAAAATTTCTCCAATCGAAGGGCGAGCAAAATTTCATTTGCTTTTCTTGCGAATGAGACTTCGTTTGTTAAGATTTGGTTTTTAATTAATTGCTGTGTTAATGTACTGCCGCCTGATTGAGTAGCAGAGTTGGTTACCTCCTGGAAAAGTGCGCGAAAAACTGCTTTTGGCACAACTCCTTTGTGTTTATAAAAATACTCATCCTCTGTTGCAATTACTGCTTTTACCAGGTATTCTGATACTTGGTCAATTTTGACTTCTTCCCGTTCGAGATCTGTACGCAGCTTTCCGAGATAGACATTGTCAGAAAAAAATAAGTCCGATGTTTCTGTATAATTATAAATGTCTTTCTTCATACTGTCATAAGACCGGACAGGTTCGTCCTTTACAAGCGAGGCAAAATAGCCTGCGCCCACACCACCTGCAAATGCTCCCCCAAGGATGATGACAGTCATTAGCAGCAGTAAAAGGTTCCAAAAGACCTGGTACGTTATTCGTGCACTTTTTACTGTTCTTTTATGGGTAAACAAGTTGGTTATGGACTTTAATTTTTCTATCCACGCTTGAAATTTATCATTCATAGAATCACCTCTTTTAAAATCACATATATTATAGCATAATGAGTATTGTAAAAATGACAAACTTCTACATTTTTCTGATATTACCAGTTCTTGTTTGACAGCAGGTATAAATTATGGTAAAAATTCTATAAGTTAAAAATTTAATAATCAAGCTATGAAGGGAATCTACTGTAGGTCTTCTATCCCTGTTTTTAGAGAGTCAGCGGCTGGTGAGAGCTGACACATATAGAAGAGTGAATTACGTCCCAGAGCTTTCTCCGTGAATATAGAAGTAGCGGGGAACGGTCTAAACCGTTAATTTTTACGAGTTGGAGGATTCATTCCTCAAGCCGGGTGGTACCGCGCGTATATGCGTCCCTGCATTTTTTGCAGGGGCGCTTTTTGTTTTATTTTAATGGATGTGTTAAAGGTAACTGTTGATTTTAAAACTATGTTGATTTGTGCGGAAGGCGAAGCGCCTCGTGACAGGCAGAAACGGCCTGTCACTGCGGTGATTATTAAAAGAAGCTTTCCTTAGTGGAGCACAAATCAACAGCCTAGTTTAACACAGCCATTTTAAAAGAAAATGGAGGGACAATGAAATGGATTTATTACAAGATTTAGCATGGCGCGGCCTCATCTACCAGCAAACAGATGAAGAGAGCCTTAAGGATTTGATTAGTAAGGATAAAATCTCTCTATATTGTGGAGTAGACCCAACAGCAGACAGCATGCATATCGGACATATGGTTCCGTTCTTAACACTAAGAAGATTTCAGCAGCATGGACACCGTCCTGTTGTTTTAGTTGGCGGTGCGACAGGGCTTATTGGAGACCCGAGTGGTAAAAGTGAAGAACGTAACCTGCAAACCTTGGAGACAGTGCAGAAAAATGTTGAAGGCATTCAAAAGCAGTTAGAAGCTATTTTTAACTTTGATGGTGATAATGGTGCCGTCTTGGTCAATAACTATGATTGGGCGGGGTCGATGGATATTGTTACGTTCTTACGTGACATTGGTAAACACATTGGCGTTAATTACATGCTGGCGAAGGATACAATTGCTTCACGACTTGAATCGGGGATTTCGTTTACAGAATTCACGTATACGATTCTTCAAGCTATGGACTTCAATCATTTGTACGAGAACTTTAATTGTAAATTACAAGTTGGCGGCAGTGACCAATGGGGGAATATCACTTCCGGACTTGAACTAATTCGTAAAATGCAGCCGGAAGGTTCGAAGGCATATGGAGTAACGATTCCACTTGTAACAAAAGCGGACGGAACAAAATTTGGGAAAACAGAAGGTGGAGCCGTTTGGCTTGACGCTAAGAAAACGACCCCTTATGAGTTCTACCAATTCTGGATTAACGCAGCGGATGCAGATGTAGTTAAATACTTGAAGTACTTTACCTTCTTGTCCCACGAAGAAATTGAAGCGTTAGAAAAGTCTGTTAAGGAAGAACCACATTTACGCAAGGCGCAAAAAGCCTTAGCTGAGGAAATGACTCGTCTTATTCATGGTGAAGATTCATTGCAGCAGGCGATTAAAATTACGCAAGCATTATTCAGCGGCGATGTTCGGAACCTGACTGCTTCAGAAATCGAGCAGGGTTTCAAAGACGTTCCTTCCTTTAATGCAACTGAAGCTGATGCTAACTTGGTTGATTTATTAGTTGCAGCGAAAATTTCTCCATCCAAGCGCCAGGCACGAGAAGACATCACAAATGGTGCGGTTACAGTGAATGGGGAACGCATTACCGATACATCCTATGTTTTGCAGGACACCGATCGAATCGAAGGTCAATTTACGATTATAAGAAGAGGTAAAAAGAAATACTCACTAATTAAATATTAATCCAAAAACCGGCGTCATGAACCTAGATGACGCCGGTTTTCTTATCAGCCATTCTAGAAGTTTGTCCTGAGTGCCCGTTTCGCTGAAAAAAAAGGGCTGTTGGTCACTCAAAGAGGTCCTGAGTGACCGTCAAGTTGAAAAAACAAGTCCGATGGTCACTCAAGGAGCTCATGAGTGCCCATCTCACCCAAATAGCAGCTCTAACAATGGTCATTCATTAAATTTATTAATCTAGTTTGTCTCTATGTAACAATGAACCAAGGTATAACGTCCTATGTTATAAGAAGAATACGTAGGGGTGATTTTTGTGAAGTTTTTAATCCATGCTTTTTTTATCATTCTCATTTTACTCGTTACTTTCTTTGGACTAGGTCCAGTACTGTATGCTGATGGGGTATTACAAGAACGAATTTGGACTGCTGCAGTGGTGATCGTTCTATACGCAATACTTGGGTTCTTATATTCAAGAACAATTAAGTGGATAAAAAGGAAATAAAAACTTGTTCTCACTTATTATTTGTCTCAATGGTCAATGGTACAAGCCGGAAGTGATGTCCCAACATAACCTGTATAAATATAATAGAAATGCAGGTTTTTTTTATAGGACTTTTTCCATGTCCAACAGCTTTTGGTTCTCTATATGGAGATCGTACTTTTAAACCAACTGCTCCAATCCCATTAGTAATTGATTTTACTTTCGCAGGACCGTCTGAATTAACTGTTGTCGCTGACCCAGCCACAGATACCATTACAGTTGTAAATGCTGGGGACTATGAGATTACCTATGATATACAATTAATAAATCAAAATTCAGGAGGAACTGCGAATACAACTTTTACAATACAAAGAGGTGGTCCTTTATTTACAGATATCCCTGAATCAAATGCGGAGTTAGTTTCTGATGATTTCATATCGGCAATAGGGAGAACTGTACAAGTATCATTAAATGCGGGTGAACAAATAAGACTGGCTATTATTGGAAGTGACTGGAATCATCAATATTATTTACCAGCCCTAACAGTTAAACGAATCGACTGCTAACAGAGACATATCTCTATAAAAAAACCGTAAAAAATAAAAAACCCTAGAAATTGCGTTATATCAACGCTTCTAGGGTTTTTATGATTGCTTTTAATTAGCAAATCTATTAACGTGAGTAGAACTCAACGATAAGAGTTTCGTTAATTTCAGCAGGTAATTCAGAACGCTCTGGTGAACGTGTGAAAGTACCTTCAAGCTTGTCTGCGTCAAAAGTTAAGAAGTCAGGTACGAAATTGTTTACTTCGATTGCTTCTTTAACAACATCAAGATTACGTGATTTTTCACGAAGAGTGATTGTTTGACCAGCAGCTAAACGGTATGATGGGATATCTACGCGAGATCCATCAACCAAGATGTGGCCGTGGTTAACTAATTGACGAGCTGCACGACGAGTACGAGCTAAACCTAAACGGTAAACTACGTTGTCAAGACGTGATTCAAGTAGGATCATGAAGTTTTCACCGTGAACCCCACCCATTTTGCCAGCTTTGTCAAAAAGGTTACGGAATTGACGCTCAGTTACTCCATACATATGACGAAGTTTTTGCTTTTCTTGTAATTGCAATCCGTATTCAGAAAGCTTCTTACGTTGGTTAGGACCATGTTGTCCAGGAGCGTAAGGACGCTTTTCTAATTCTTTACCTGTGCCGCTTAGAGAGATTCCAAGACGACGAGAGATTTTCCAGCTTGAGCCAGTATAACGAGCCATGAATGACTCCTCCTTAGTGTTTTTATTTTGGTAAAATAAAAACCGTTATGAAACATCAATGATAGCCATTTTGTTTTCATGCACCTTCGCCCTAGCAGCAGAGGGTTACAAGATACACCATCAGAAGAGTCCGTTGACTCTTGAGGAACAAAATAAATCCATTCAAGTGTTCACATAGGCTGCAGTTATTTTACACAAAGGATATTATATAATTTTATTCATCAATGTGTCAAGTTTATTTCAGGAAAATCCGATCCACACTTGAATAGTATGTAGAAATGGATTTAAGCAAGCACTTGAGAAAATTTAAAAAACTCGCTGCGGCGAGTTTTTTATTTTACAAATATTCAACAAGGATAGCAGTAAGTTCTTCCAACTGTTCTTGGTCCAATTCATCAAAGCGATTTTTCTCTGGCGAGTCAATGTCCAAGACACCCAGTAATTTTCCATCTTTTATAAGAGGAATGACAATTTCAGAATTGGAGGCGGCGTCACAGGCGATGTGTCCAGGAAATTGATGAACATCTTCCACTCGGAGTGTTTCTCTTGTTTTGGCCGATGTACCGCAAACACCTTTGCCAAGCGGAATGCGAACACAAGCGGGGAGACCTTGAAAGGGACCCAGTACTAGTTCATTGTTCTCATCCATTAAATAAAAGCCTACCCAGTTTATGCGATCTAGAAATTGGTTTAATAAGGCAGAAGTATTACTTAGATTAGCAATTTGATTTTTCTCGCCATCGAGTAGGGCAGTCAATTGTTTCTTTACCAATTCATAATTTTCTTGGCGGCTCCCTTTGTACATTTCGACATTAAACATGTTTTTTCACCCATCTCTTTATTAATTTCTTATTTATTTTATCAAACTTACAAGAAAAAGAGCATACTTTGTCGATAACTTTATAAAGGAATCAACCCTCATAAAAAGAATAGTTATAGTAAGGATAAAAGTAATAGTGCAGGAGGTGTGAGATGAAAAAGGATTCTAAGGAAGAAATAGTGAAAGCGGCTATATCACTTTTTAATTCAAATGGATATGCTGGAACATCGATACGTGACATTGCTAAAGAAGCGAATGTTAACTCAGCAACCATTGCCTACCATTTTGAGAATAAGCTGGGCTTATTAGAATACTGCTTCACTTACTTTTTTGAGCAATACCTCAGTATTATTGAAGAAAAGTTTTCTTTACTAGATATAGGGGTAAAGGATTGTTTAAAACGAATTTCAGCTGATTTGCTTCACTTTCAGTGTGAAAATATTGAACTTACAAGCTTCGTATACCGTGAAATGTCAATGGATTCTCAGGTAGTAAGAGAAATTATGTCCACCTATGCCTTAAAGGAAAAGTATTACTTCCAAAAGGTATTTGAAAAAGGGTTTGAAAGGAAAGAATTCCGTCCGCATTCTATCGCTTATCTAATTATCCAATACAAGGGTTTACTTATGATGCCTTTTATTAATGCTCATTATTTACGAGAAGTACTTTATATCTTTCCAAATGAAAGATTCTTTGAACAAAAGTATTTAAAGGAAATCAACAATTGGATTGAAAACACCCTAGGAACAAAATTTATAGAAAAGAAAGAGGCAATATTGTAATTGATACAAATAAACGGATTCTTATATGCTGAGCACTAGCTGGGAAAACAAATTTCCTTCAAGCAAGTGCTTTTTAATTTGGAGATTTATAGTATGTTGTGTTTTTTCGATGGGATTTGTCATAAATTAGTAAATTAAAATTTCTTTTACAAAAAAAATGAAAATAATAGTCAAAAAATGTCGTTTACATGGTATCATAGAGGCATTGAACTTACCGACAATTATAATTTATTTATAGATTCGTATCTATTGCTTTGACGATTTAAATGAAGTGTTTGAAACAGGGGGCTTGAATGTGAAATATTTTATTGGATTTATCATCCTACTACTAGCCTTATTTGTATTGGGGTATTTTATAAAGAAAAAGTATTTTAAAGAGATGGATAGGTTAGAAGCCTGGAAAATTGATTTGTTTAATCGACCAATAATGGATGAAATGTCAAAGGTAAAACAATTGAATATGATCGGACAAACTGAAGAATTATTCGAGGGCTGGCGTAACCAATGGGATGATATCGTAACCGTTAAATTACCTGATTTGGAAGAGATGTTATTTGACGCCGAAGAATATATTGATCACTATCGCTTTAATAAGGCGAAAGGTATTCAACAGGATATCAATAATAAATTACAGGCAACAGAAAATGAAATTAATAAAATTGTTGAGGAACTTCATGAGCTTGTTGGAAGTGAAGAAAAGAACAGAACAGAAATTGAGCAGCTAAAGGAATTGTATCGGGAAACGAAAAAAACACTGCTTGCTCATCGTCATAGTTTTGGCAAATCCGAAAAACACCTAGAAACTCAATTAGAAGACGTAACGAAAAAGTTTCATGAATTTGATGAGAAGACTGAGAATGGCAACTATCTCGAGGCACGTGAACTCGTACTGTCAATTCATGATCAATTAGCAAAAGTTAAAAAGAATATGGATTTAATTCCGCAGCTTTTAATCGAGTGTCATTCACTTATTCCAGCTCAATTATCTGATATTTTCGAAGGATATAGAGAGATGACTGAAAAAGGTTATTACTTAAGTCATATTCAGTTAGAAACTGAAATAGATAGTTTAAATGAAAAATTGGTTGAGTATTTAGCCTTTATTGAAGAGACTAAGATTGAAAATGCGCTAGAAGGAATCGGTGAAGTTAAAGAACGGATTGACATACTTTTTGACTTGCTGGAAAAAGAAGTGAATGCCAAGCATTTTATCATCCAAAACGAAAAAGGTATGAGTGGACTCTTAGGTTCTGTACTAGAAGAACATGACCATCTTTCAAATGAAGTAAAGCATGTTCAAGAAAGCTATCATTTAACAGACAGTGATTTTGAAATACAAAGACACTTGGAAAAACAACTTGCCTCTGTTATAAAACATTATGAGATCCTAATGGAAAAATTGAATATGAATGAAACGGCATTAACGGTCCTCTGTGAAGAATTGAAGGAAATAAAAACTCATATCGAAATGATTCAGGAAGAGCAGGAAAATTTCGGTCTCAAGCTTCAAGCATTAAGGAAGGATGAGTTCGAAGCACGAGAAACACTGAAGGATCTAACCAAAAAAGTGGGAGAAACGATTCGGTTAGTTTCCAAAAGTAATATTCCTGGATTACCAGAAGATTATCAGTACTTATATGAAGATACCAACGAGAGCATTCAAAACGTTAGACTGCAGCTTCAAGAAAAGCCACTTAACGTTTCCGCACTAAATCAATATTTAGAAATTGCTGTATTAACAGTAGATAAATTGTCTAATACTACAGTCGAATTGATTGAGAATGTATTGCTTGCTGAAAAAGCAATTCAATATGGAAACAGGTATCGAAGTCAAAATCCATCGGTTGCCAAGGGACTAAATGATGCAGAACAAGCATTTAGACATTTTGAGTACCAGGAAGCATTGGAACAGGCAGCAGCCTCCCTAGAATCCATTGACCCTGGAGCCTTAAAGAAAATTAAAGCAGCAGTAGGAAAATAGTGGAACAAACACTAAAAACCGATTCAGCCAAAATGGTGAATCGGTTTTTTTTCTTTAGGCTGTGTAAGGTAAAAGTGGATATGAACTAGTTGATTTGTGCGGAAGGCGCGAGACTCCTGCAGGAGTACGGAACAGGGGAGACCCCGCAGGCGCTTTAGCGCTGAGGAGGCTTCCCGCAACGCCTGCGGAAAGCGAAGCGCCTGGAGACAAATCAACGGCCATATATAACACAGCCATTATCTAAAACACAAACCTTTTTCAATTGATTAAGTTTGTGGTAAGATTTAGTCCTGCAAAGGTGAGGTGTTAAAGTTATGATTTATTTTGATAATAGTGCGACCACAAAGCCCTATAAAGAGGTAGTAGACTCTTTTGTGAAGGTTTCAAGTGAATTCTTTGGCAATCCATCTTCACTCCATGGATTAGGGGTTCAAGCAGAGAAACTTCTAACTCAGGCGCGAACACAAGTGGCAAACCTCCTAGGTGTTAAACCAACTGAAATTTACTTTACCTCCGGTGGTACAGAAAGTAATAACCTGGCTATTAAAGGGAGTGCAATTTTACATAAAAATAAAGGAAAACACATGATTTTATCTAGTATTGAGCACCCCTCAGTCCGTGGAGCAATGGAACAGCTGGAGAAATTAGGTTTTGAAATTACCTATTTGCCAGCTGACCATCATGGAAGAGTGAAGGTAGAGGATGTAAAAGCTTCTATTCAAAAGAATACAATCCTTGTATCTGTAATGCAGGTCAATAATGAGGTTGGAACCATACAGCCAATTACAGAGATTGGTGAACTCTTAAACCAATATCCAAACATTCTCTTTCACGTAGACGCTGTACAAGCTGTCGGAAAAGTTCCCTTAAACCTAATAGAAAATCGTGTGGATTTATGTTCATTCTCAGCACATAAGTTTCATGGATTAAAGGGCACTGGTGCACTCTTTATTAGAGAAGGTGTTAGATTGGACCCTCTGCTTTCAGGCGGCAACCAAGAATGGAAAGTAAGAAGCGGTACGGAAAATGTTGCAGGTGCTGTCGCAATGGCTAAGGCTTTAAGGATGACGATTGGGAGCAGTGAAACGGGATTAGAAAGAATGAAACGGGTTAAATCACTATTGAGAGAAGGGCTTAGCAGGATCGATGACGTTACAATCAATACGCCGCTTGAAAATTCTGCACCCCATATTCTAAACTTTTCAATCAGGGGAGTTAAAGCAGAAGTATTAATCCATACACTAGAACAAAAAGGAATTTATTTATCAACAACAAGTGCTTGTTCTTCTAAAAAGCAATTACCAAGTCAAACACTCTTAGCCATGGGGATTCCGGACGATTTGGCTGACAGTGCGTTTAGAATTAGCTTATCCTACGATAATAGTGAGGATGAGGCACAAAAAGTAATTGTGGCGATAGAAGAAGGTGCCAAACAACTAAGAAGGGTTATGAAATAATATGAATTATGATCGTATCCTGATTCGCTATGGTGAAATTTCCACCAAAGGCAGAAATCGGAAGAAATTTGTAGATAAGTTAAGAAAGAGTGTTCGAATTGCATTGGCTCCCTTTCCGAAGATAAAAATACGTGCTGAGCGTGACAGGATGTATGTTCTCGTAAATGGCGAAAATGTCGAAGAAATTATCAAGTCATTGAAAAATATTTTTGGTATTCAGTCCCTTAGTCCAGCAATAAGAGTTGAAAGAGACCTTGAACAAATGAAAGAGGCTGCACTTTCATTAGTTAGAAGCCTGTACAAAGTGGGACAAACCTTTAAAATTTCTCCTAAACGCTCTGATAAATCATTTGAGTTGGATACAGCTGGTATCAATCATACATTTGGCGGGCATATTCTTGAAAATATACCAGGCATAAAGGTTGATGTGAAAAATCCTGATATTAACTTAAAAATCGAGGTACTAGCAGAGGCCATCTACATGTCTTGTGAGAACATCTTAGGAGCTGGCGGACTGCCAGTTGGTTCAAGCGGTAAAGCAATGCTGATGCTGTCCGGAGGAATTGATAGTCCAGTTGCAGGCTATTTGACCATGAAACGAGGGGTAGAAATAGAGGCAGTACATTTTTTCAGCCCTCCATATACAAGTGAAAGATCTAAGGAAAAAGTAATTGATTTAACCAAGAAGCTTTCTGAAATTTTTGGTTCCATGAAACTTCATATTGTCCCATTTACGACCATACAGCAAACCATAAAAGAACAAATTCCTGAAAATTATTCGATGACCACAACAAGAAGGTTTATGCTTCGTATCACAGATGAAATTAGAAAAAAACAAGAAGCTCTAGCAATCATTACCGGTGATAACCTTGGTCAGGTTGCCAGTCAAACATTGGAAAGCATGTATGCCATTAATGAGGTAACCAATACCCCAATCCTAAGGCCACTGCTGACAATGGACAAAAATGATATTATAAAAATCGCGAAAGAATTAGATACCTACGATATTTCAATCAGACCCTTTGAGGATTGCTGTACAATTTTTGTCCCGTCCTCACCAAAAACAAAACCAAAAAGAGAAAAAGTCCAGCACTACGAAAGCTTCCATGACTTTGACTCCTTAATAGAAGAAGCAGTCAAAAATACAGAAACACTAACAATTAAACCAGACAGCAAACAGGTCTCGGACTTTGATGACTTATTTTAACTATATTGTGATACGGTTTAATTAATTATTGCCACGTTGATTGGAACGGAAGGCACGAGACTCCTGCAGGAGTACGGAGCAGGTGAGACCCCACAGGCGCTAGCGCCGAGGAGGCTCACCGCAACGCCTGCGGAAAGCGAAGTGCCTGGAGTTCCAATCAACATTCAGTATGAACAGGGACAGTAATTATGAAAAATGTGAAAAATTTGTGAACAATTACCAATTATAAAAAAGAATACTGCCATGTGATTCTACACATTCTATACTCACAAGGAGGTGATATCACATGGCTAGTAACAACAACTCAAATCAATTACTTGTACCTGGTGTAGAACAAGCTCTTTCTCAAATGAAATACGAAATTGCTTCTGAATTTGGTGTACAACTTGGTGGGGATACTACTTCACGCGCTAACGGTTCTGTTGGTGGTGAAATCACTAAGCGTTTAGTCGCAATGGCTGAGTCTCAATTAGGCGGCGGATTTTCACGATAACAAATAAATAAGATGGCTACAGAGAGTGGGATTTTTCCCACTCTCTTTCTTTATGTGCAAAAAAACTATTTTTAGTATAACAATTTTAAATTTTTCAATAATTTTGTATAATAATATTTGTGATATGTTTTTATTTTGAGTGAGGGGGAGAAACATGAACCGTGAAGAATTAATTGCACCAGAAAAGTATAATCTTGTATCGGAAGTCGAACGTTTTGCAAAAGATCCGGAAAGATTAGCAATAAAATGGGAAAATGAATTAGGGGAAACGAATCAGGTTACATATCAAGAGTTATTGAAAAAGGTGAATCAAGCGGGAAATGTTTTCACACAAAATGGTTTAAAAAAAGGCGATGTTGTCCTAGTCATCATACCAAGACTCATTGAGGCCTATGTTGTTTACTTAGCGGCGTTAAAAGCTGGACTAGTTGTCATTCCAAGCTCAGAAATGCTGCGTGAAAAAGACCTTCAATATCGTATTACACATGGTGATGTAAAAGCTGTAATTAGTTATTATCCTTATGTCGATCAATTTAAAAAGATTTCAAGTGCCCAGCCACTATTGAAGTTTTCGGTTGGTGAAAAGCAAGAGAATTGGATTCATCTAGAAGAAGAAATGAAAGCGGCATCACAGGAGTTTGGATTTGCTGATACACTTCGTGATGACATGGCATTTTTATCGTATACATCAGGAACAACCGGTAATCCCAAAGGGGTTGTACATACACATGGATGGGCATTTGCACATTTAAAAACAGCTGCACCAAAATGGCTTTGTATTGAAGATGGTGATACCGTTTGGGCAACTGCGGCTCCTGGCTGGCAAAAGTGGATTTGGAGTCCTTTTTTATCTGTTCTTGGTTCAGGAGGGACGGGGCTAGTGTATAACGGCAAGTTTGATCCCCAAAAGTATTTAAGCCTTCTAGAGAAATATTCCGTTAATGTCCTTTGCTGTACACCAACTGAATATCGAATAATGGCAAAGGTAGAGAATCTGGGAGATTACAAATTACCTAGCCTGCATAGTGCTGTTTCTGCTGGGGAACCTCTTAATCGTGAGGTTATTGATACGTTTAAGAGACACTTTAATGTAGATGTCCGTGATGGCTATGGGCAGACTGAAAATACCTTGTTGGTTGGAATAACAAAAGGAATGGAGCTTAAATCAGGTTCTATGGGAAAACCAACTCCAGGTAATAGAGTAGAAATTATCAATGAAGAAGGCGAAATTTGTTCAGTTGGAGAAGTTGGGGATATCGCCGTGCATATCGAAACCCCTGCCTTATTTAAGAACTATTATAAGGACCCAGAGAGAACTGCGATGCAATTCCGTGGTGAGTACTATATTACAGGTGATAAGGCAAAGAAGGATGAGGATGGATACTTTTGGTTTGAAGGGCGTGGAGATGACATCATTATCAGTTCAGGCTACACAATTGGACCATTTGAAGTGGAGGATGCACTTGTAAAACATCCTTTTGTTAAAGAATGTGCGGTAGTAGCCAGTCCAGATGAAATTCGCGGATTTATTGTAAAGGCGTTTGTCGTGTTAAAAGAGGATATTGACGTAAATGATCCTGAATTGACAAAAAAACTGCAAGAGCATGTCAAAACACTAACAGCTCCTTATAAATATCCAAGAAAAATCGAGTACTTGTCAGAACTGCCAAAAACAACTTCAGGGAAAATACGTCGAATCGAACTTCGTCAGCAAGAAATGCAATCAATAAAACAATAGTGAAAAATTAGAAGGCTGTCGAATCTCTCGACAGCCTTCTTGCTTTTATAAAAGGCTATGTTAAAGCTTATCATTGATTTTGGCACTCTGTTGATTTGTGCGGAAGGCGCCAGACTCCTCGAAAATGCTATCGCATTTTCTTCGTGCGTGGGCGGATTCGAGGATGTAAATCAGTGTCCTGCAGGAGGACGGGACAGGGGAGCCCCCGCTCATCTCTTAGCGCCGAGGAGTAGGAAAAGCGGAAGCGCCTTGTACAGCCCCGACAAGCGCTGGAGGGCCTGACGATGAAGTCGTTCTTTGACTTCAACGTTGGGACCGAAGCGACTCGAGGGGCTAGGCGCTGCAGCTAGACAGGCTTCCCGAACCGCCTGCGGAAAGCGAAGCGCCTCGTGACAGGCAGAGACCGCCTGTCACTGCGGTGATTATTCAAAGAAGCTTTCCTTTGTGGAGCACAAATCAACAGTAAAGCTTAACAGAGCCTTATAAAAAGGTTCTCTTTACTTTTTCCCAGAAGGAATTGTCTTTTAATTTCAAAGTTTTAATTTTTTTATCACTGAGTTTGATTTGGATATTATCGACATGGCGGATACTTAATGCCTCATTGTCTAATCCCATAGTAGGATGCTCATTACCTTCAGTAGAAATAATTTTAAGCGTTAATGTACGTTCGCCGCCTATAACAAAGGGAGAACCTAATGTGCGGTATTTGTTATTATTAATCGAAGCCACTTCACTTATTTGCATGCATGAAATTAAGGGGTCAACAACAGCACCATTAACAGATTTATTATAAGCCGTACTTCCAGTTGGGGTAGCGACGATTAAGCCATCTCCACGAAAGGTTTCAAAATGAAGGTCATTAATAAATACATCAAATTCCAGTGTTTTTATGATGGAGGAGCGAATACTAAATTCATTAAGACAAGGAAAAGTTCCTTGCCCGTCGACCATTACCTCAATAAATGGATAACGGCGAACTTTTAACTGTTCATTTGAAACTGCCTCTATCATCTTAGAGGATTCATTGATTTTGAAGTCACAATACATACTTAAACTATCCTTGATCGTGATACCACCGTAAAGCACATCATCCCGAAACCCGGTTTTCCTTACAGCTTGCAGGAATGTACCGTCATCACCAATGCTCGCAATGATATTGGCTTGATGGTGATCCTTTACAATTGTTAAACCATATTGCTCTGCCATCGATTGTAAGTCTCCAACCTTCTCCAACATTTCCTTATCTAAGTGGTGATAAAAAAAGATATTACGTCTATGTTCCATAGTACCCTCCAAATTTTGGTTATTAATTTGTGAAAATAGCCCAATAAACTTTTTGTTTTTGATAAACTAAGGTAGTCCTGCATTAATTTTAGCATTATCTTGCAGCAATATTAAATTATGTAAAAAAATTTAAAAACAAACGAGGAGGATTCTTAACATGAATGGGAAACGATGGGCCGCTCTTGGAATTGCTGCGGCATTATTTTTTGTATCAGTTATGATAAATTTTTTATCTGCATTTGCCTTTAAAGGTGTTGAAACAGATATAAGTGAGCTTTTAGCAGCAACGGAGCTTCCTTTTACGGAGGAAGTTATACAGGAAGGAAATGAAATGAATAAGATTGCTGTACTGGACGTCAATGGTGTTATTCAAGATACAAATGACGCAGAATCATTATTTCAAGCAGCAGGTTATAATCATCAAGGATTTATGAAAAGATTAGATTTTATTAAAGAGGATGATAGCGTAAAAGGGATTATTCTTAAGGTTAACTCACCGGGTGGCGGAGTAGTTGAAAGTGCTGAGATCCATGATAAGCTGCTAGAAATCCAAAAGGAAACAAAGAAACCAGTATATGTCTCAATGGGTTCTATGGCTGCTTCGGGCGGGTATTATATTTCCGCGGGTGCGAAAAAGATCTTTGCCAGTGAAGAAACAATGACTGGTTCACTGGGTGTAATTATGCAGGGAATCAATTATGAAGGATTAGCTGAAAAGTATGGAGTGGATTTTGTAACCATTAAAAGTGGTCAATATAAAGATATTATGAGTCCGACACGACAAATGACGGAGGAAGAACGGCAAATCCTCCAAAAAATGATCGACAATTCCTATGAGGGTTTTGTTAAGGTTATTGCTGAAGGCAGAAAGATGACCACAGATCAGGTGAAAAAGATTGCGGATGGAAGAATCTATGATGGAAGACAGGCGAAAGAGCTTAACTTAATAGACGGCTTTGGATACTTAGAAGATGTAATCGAACAGATGATGGAACAGGAGAAGCTAAAAGATGCAAAGGTTGTCCGCTATACCGAGCAAATAGGCTTTGGTTCGTTATTAAATTTAAAGGTTCAAAAATTTATTGGTGCGGATAGTGAGATGGCTGGACTTATGGATGTTTTATCAAGACCCAATTCTCCACGTCTAATGTATCTGTATGCAGAGTAGGGGGAACTGTAGATGGAAAATGAAAATCAAATATATACGAATGAATTAGTTAAAGTCGATGAGCGAGAAACCACTCGAGACTCTGATAAAATCTCCATTCGTTATGCGGGTTTTTGGATGCGGTTTTGGGCTTACCTGCTGGATTTAATTGTTGTGGGGAGTATAGAGCGATTAATTATTAAACCCATATTTAGGGCACTTGAGATTCCATTAATAGAATTTAATATGTTTGCCCCGATTTCCATAGCATCCGCAATCATATTTTATTTATATTTCGTATTAATGACAAAGTATTTTAATCAAACGATTGGAAAAATGGTATTTGGAATAAAAGTTATTGATTTGAAGAATGACAAATTATCATGGGGAACCATTCTTTTTCGAGAATGGATTGGCCGGTTTATCTCTGCAACAGTGGTTATTGGATATATTATTGTCGCCTTTTTACCCAAAAAGCAAGGACTTCACGACCTCTTTACAGACACCTCCGTCATTCATGTAGAACGATAATTTAGGCCCGCTAACAATTTGTTAGCGGGTTTATTTTTCCTTCTTCAGGTGATACTAATAGGCTGAAAGGAGTGAAAAAATTGGTATGGCTGTATATAGCTCTCATCGCTATTATTTTATTATTTCTACTAATCATTTTTTCGAAGCTAACAATCCATCTTAATTTTTTTCATCATAATGATAATGACGAATTAAGTGTAGTGTTTAAACTTTGGTTTGGATTAATTAAATACACAATAAATGTCCCTCTAATAAAAATTGATGATAACTCACCGAGTATTGTCCTGAAGGGTAATACAAGTATGGGAGATTCAGGTGAGGGTGAATCTTCGAGCAAGGTTCAACAAGTTGACAAGGATGCCATTGTGAGGAATTTGTCAGATGCAAAAGAAATCATCCAGCATGTTGTAAACATGCAAGTGATCGTAAGTAAATTTATGAAAAGAATAGTCATTAAGCATTTTGAATGGCATTCATTAGTTGGCGTAGGCGATGCGGCACATACCGGCATTATTACGGGTGCACTTTGGACTCTCAAAGGTAGTGTTGTAGGCATGCTCAGTAACTTTTTGAGACTAGAAGAAATGCCGGTTTTATCCGTTACACCACATTTTCAAATGGCTATTATCCAAACCCGGATTACATGTATTATTCACTTTCGTATCGGGTATGCTATTTTAGCAGGATTAAAACTAATTAAATTCTGGAAGGGCGGACGCCCAAATCTCAAAATGAACACAGCTTATTCGAAGGAAAAAACTAAAACCGTTTAAAAAGAGGAGGAAACAGCCATGTCTGAACATCCAATTCAAGGTTTAATGACGACAGCAATGGAAAGCTTAAAAGAAATGATTGACGTAAATACGATTATTGGTGATCCAGTTGAAACTCCTGACGGAAGTGTCATTCTTACCGTTTCAAAGGTTGGTTTTGGATTTGCTGCAGGTGGTAGTGAGTTTAAACTAGATGGTGGTTCTCAGCAGCAATCAAAAGGTCAGGAACAACAAGGTCAAAGTCAAGGTCAATCAAAGCTTCCTTTCGGAGGTGGTAGCGGTGGAGGAGTCTCCATTACTCCAATTGCTTTTTTAATTGTGAATTCTCAAGGAGTAAAAATGCTTCATCTAGACGAAAGTACACATCTTTATGAAAAGATTTTAGAAATGGCCCCACAAGCAGTGGATAAGATTCAGCAAATGTTCTCGAAAAAAAATGAGCAGCAGAGCTCGGGGCAAGGTTCGCAGCATTCCACACAGAACCAATCACAAAAGCAAGAATTTGATATATAGGTGTAAAAGTTAACTTCCACATATAAATGGAGGTTAACTTTTTTCATGAAAGTAAAAGCTTAAATCATTGCAAAAAAAATTCTGAAAAGATATATTAACACTGTACATAATTATGATGAAGGCGTAATTTATTTCGCTTTTGTACGAAAAAGGAGGATGTTTTAATGGCAAACGTAACTTTCAAGGGGAACCCAGTAACATTGCTAGGCAACGAAGTAAAGGTGGGCGACAAAGCTCCTAATTTCAGCGTTTTGGCAAATGATTTATCACCTGTAACGCTAGAGAATACAAAAGGACAGGTTCGTTTAATTAGTGCCGTTCCTTCTTTAGATACTGGCGTATGTGATGCAGAAACACGTCGTTTCAATGAAGAAGCAAATGGTTTAGGTGATGTTAAAATCCTAACTGTCAGTGTAGACCTTCCGTTTGCACAAAAACGCTGGTGCGGAGCAAACGGCATTGAAAATGTCCAAACTCTATCAGATCATCGCGATCTTTCTTTTGGAGAAGCATTCGGTGTGGCAATTCAGGAGCTGCGCTTATTGGCACGTGCTGTATTTGTTGTAGATTCTAGTGATACTGTTACTTATGTGGAATATGTAAGTGAGGCAACAAATCACCCGAATTATGAGGCAGCACTTGAAGCTGCTCGGAATGCAAAGTAATTTAGATGGCGATTAAGGCCTCGTCAATGGATGAGGCCTTTTTCTTTATTGTAGGAGGTATATAGTATGAAAATGGCCCCGGTCGAGCAGCTATTTACATTATTTAATGAAACTGCTCTTGTTATACAGGAAGAACTTTCTTGTACCTATTTAGAAGCATTAGCCGAAACCGGTGAGAATTTATTTCACGGATCAGTACTTCAGGATGAAATAAGTGAAATAACTGAAAAAAGACTTCAGAAACAATACAAAGAAATACATTTAAGCAGTTTTACTAAGGAAGAAATTCGAAAAGCCTATCAGCTTGTCATTTTAAAAGGAATGAAAGAAAATGTTCAGCCTAACCATCAAATGACGCCTGATAGTGTGGGGATGCTAATGAGCTATCTAGTGGATAAATTTATAGAGCAGCCCACCTTCCGTTTGTTAGACCCTGCGATTGGAACAGGAAATTTAGTAACAACTGTATTAAATCAGCAGCAAAGAAATGTCCAATCTATTGGTATTGAAATAGATGACCTGTTACTTAAACTTGCTTATGTGAATGCAAATTTACAAGAGCACCCTATTGAACTTTTTAATCAAGATAGTCTTGAACCTTTATTTATTGACCCTGTCGATGCAGTAATCGCCGATTTGCCAGTAGGATATTATCCCAATGATGTTCGGGCATCAGATTACCAGTTAAAAGCGCCCGAGGGGCACTCTTATGCGCATCATTTATTTATTGAACAAAGTGTCAATCACACAAAACAGGGAGGATATTTATTTTTTATCATTCCAAATGGGCTTTTTGAAAGTGATCAGGCACAACAGCTTCGAGAATACTTTAAGGAAGAAATCATTGTTCAAGGAGTACTTCAACTTCCGCTAAGTATGTTTAAGAATAATAATGCAGCAAAAAGTATTTTGGTCCTGCAAAAGAAGGGTGAAGGGATTGCGGCGCCTAAGCAAGCCTTACTTGCCAAACTTCCAAACTTATCCAGTGCAGTTGAGATGGACAATATCTTGAGAAAAATCGATAAATGGTTTCTGGATAATAAGCGGTAAAACCGGGTTTCGCAGCGGTTTTATCGCTTTTTTATTAGTTGAGAACAATTAGAATAATGTGAATAAATTTTCATTTTGCAGGTAACCGTTTCCATCCAATTTCCTCCTTGAAATGAAATATATACAGTGATTAAATGAGGTGATGAGAGCAATAAACGATGTCTGTTTGAGCAAAATAACCTTGTATTGAAAAAAAGGACTTTCTTGAACCGATGTTGTTTTTATAAAAGGAGCGGTAAATGTAATGTCTAAAATAATTGCAATTAATGCGGGCAGTTCATCTTTAAAGTTTCAATTATTTGAAATGCCGACTGAAGAAGTAATTACAAAAGGACTTATTGAAAGAATTGGCATAAACGATTCAATATTCACCATTTCGGTTAATGGTGAAAAAGTTACGGAAACAACCGATATTCCTGACCATGAAGTAGCTGTAAAAATGCTGCTTGATAAGCTTACTACTTTAGGTATTATTCAATCTTTAAATGAAATTGAAGGAATTGGTCATCGTGTGGTTCATGGCGGAGAAGAGTTTAGTGATTCCGCTCTTATTACAGAAGAAGTTCTTAATAAGATTGAAGAATTATCAGAATTAGCTCCCTTGCATAATCCTGCGAACGTTACAGGAATTAAGGCTTTTAGAGGTGTTCTTCCAAATGTTCCTGCTGTTGCTGTATTTGATACAGCCTTTCACCAAACAATGCCAGAAAGTTCATACCTCTATAGTCTTCCATATGAATATTATGAAAAATATGGTATTCGTAAATATGGATTCCATGGTACGAGTCATAAATATGTTTCACAGCGTGCGGCTGAACTTTTGGGTCGTCCAGTTGAACAGCTTCGCCTTCTTTCCTGCCACTTAGGAAATGGAGCAAGTATTGCTGCCATTGAAGGTGGAAAATCAATTGATACATCAATGGGCTTTACACCTCTAGCTGGGGTTACGATGGGAACTCGTTCAGGTAATATCGACCCTGCGTTAATTCCATTCATTATGGAAAAAACCAATAAGACAGCAGAAGAAGTACTTGATGTGTTAAATAAAGAGAGCGGAATGTTAGGGGTTTCTGGTTTCTCAAGTGATTTAAGAGATATTGAAATTGAAGCACGTAATGGAAATGAACGTGCTCAGCTTGCATTGGATGTTTTTGCTAACCGTATCCATAAATATATTGGTTCATATGCTTCACGTATGTATGGGGTGGATGCCATTATCTTTACAGCAGGTATTGGTGAGAACAGCGATGTAGTTCGTGAACAAGTCTTAAAAGGTCTAGAATTTATGGGTGTTTATTGGGATCCGGCTTTAAATAAAATTAGAGGTGAGGAAAGGTTTATTAACTATCCTCACTCTCCTGTAAAAGTAATCGTTATTCCTACAAATGAAGAAGTAATGATTGCACGTGACGTTGTACGTTTAGCACAATAATCCATACAAAGAAGGCAGACTGTCCATAGGATGGTTTGCCTTTTTGCATTTTTTTAGTATATTTCTTTGTGATATACTGGAAGGAACTATAGGAAGTGAGGAGGGATACCTATGCCATTAACTGAACGGGAAATAGAGGTAATGAATGAAATTAGAGAGTGGGAAAAGCATTTATTAAATTACGAGGCCAATGATTTACAGCTTACCTATGAAAAATATTTAGAGCGTTCTTTCACATTATTACCTGAAAATGTTCAACACCAGTTTCTTTCGGTTATTGATACCTGGCTGTTCCATTTGCACGGAATGATTCAGGGCTCTCAGATACAGATGGATGCTAAGGAGAGAATCCTATCTTCTGGCCGCGTTTTTAATAAGGAATTGCACCAAATTGAGGATTTAAGGAAATTGGATATAGATCAGTTACAATACATAGCCATGCAGCAAATTGCAAGGCACCGACTATACTCTTTTGCACAAGGAGGCTTAGCAGGAACGGGTGGACCGCTGCTGTTAGGTACCGACATTCCGGCAATGGCTGTCATTAATTTGAGGGTGGTACAACTAATTGCCATGACATATGGTTTTGAGGTTAATACTCCTTACGAGATGATGAGTTCTCTAAAGGTCTTTCATACTGCAACACTGCCCCCTCGTCTTCAAAAAGAGGGCTGGTCTAACTTAAGGAGTGAAATGAGCTCGAGCGATGACCATTACTTTTATGAGGGAAATGAAGAAATCTCAGATGTGACCTGGCTGGAGCAGCCTATTCAACAATTACTCAAGGCAATGGTCATAACAATATTCCGCAAACGGCTTATACAAGGAATACCGGTTGTAAGCATGGCTATCGGTGCAGGGACAAATTATCAATTAACAAGAAAAGTTACAGAATTTGCCCATAACTATTACAAACTGAGATACCTAAATCAGAAAGAGGAAATTTAAGATGAGTACTACCGAACACAAGCGAGAGGCTCCAAAGAAAGTTAATTGCAAAGTGATTACTGTAAGTGATACAAGAAATAAGGATACCGATAAAAGTGGCAAGGCAATGATGGAAATGCTAGAACAAGCAGGGCATGCTATTGTTGATTATGTCATCGTTAAGGATGAAGCAGATCCTATAAAAGAGTCCATTATAAATGGCTGTGAGCGTGAAGATATTGATGTCATCCTAACAAATGGCGGTACTGGAATAGCCAAACGTGATGTAACCATTGAAACCGTTCAGGGAATGTTAGATAAAGAAATCGTTGGCTTTGGAGAATTGTTTAGGATGTTGAGCTACCAAGAGGATATCGGCTCAGCTGCTATTCTTTCACGAGCGATAGCGGGAGTAGTAAAGAATAAAGCTGTGTTTTCTACTCCAGGTTCTACAGGAGCAGTAAAACTTGCTATGAATAAGTTAATACTTCCTGAGATTGGTCATGTAGTGAGAGAAATTAAAAAAGATTTATAGTTAAAAGAGCTCCCAGCAAAAGGGAGCTCTTCTTATTGATGCATTTTATCTGCCATTGTTTGATTAGCCCTGTACCAAAGCCATAAATCATTAATGATAGAAGCAAGTTCAGCAATCTCACTGTTTAAATCACATGATTTTTTAAAGTTATTTTCATTAGAAAGCTGTGCTTGCTTTTGATTAATCGTATTTTCAAGTTCAGCAATTCGATCAGGAATGGAACCTCGAATTTTTTCCCAATGAAACAGAATAGCCTCCTGTGTTTCCTCACTATTGTGTGCCCATTCCATTTCTAGATTGGGAATCGAAATGCCAAGCCGTTGATCGTAGGAAAAATGTTCTTTCATGTGATAGCCTCCAAGACGAGTTATATTTCTATTTTACAACACATCTAGAAAGCATTCACGATTTTATTTTTGTGTTCGGACAATGAGGACATCACATGGGGAGTAACGGGTAATGTGTTCAGAAATACTGCCAATCAAGAATCTCTCAACTGCATTCATGCCAGTCGCACCACAAACAATTAAGTCTATATCGTGCTTTTTAGCTATTTCCTTGGGGATTTTAACTTTAGGCGAGCCGTATTCAATTTCAAATTGAACATGTACAACACCAGAAGCTATTGCTTGGGTTTGGTATTTTTCCAGCATATCTATTGCTAGTTTGTTTGCACGATCAGCAATATCTGGATCATATTTATCAATTAACAAAAATGACCTTGTGTCTATCACATGTGCTAATAATAATTTAGCATTATTCCTCTTAGCAATTTCAATTGATTTTTCTAGTGCCCGCTCTGATTCTTGTGAACCATCAATGGCAACTAAAATATGGTCATATCTTACCCCCATGATAATCCCTCCTTACCTAAATTATACATTATTTTCTAGGAGTAAGATGTTTCAATTTTTCGAAAAATAATAGGGTGAAAATCCATCGAAGGGAGAATGAAATAATGTTTAAACAAGATCCTAGTAAGTCCTTTACATTTGAATTTAATGAGCAAGGGGCAAATGAGGTAAGTGAACAAATTATGGATTCCTACAATAGTGGCTTTATTGGTCAGGATTTCGAAGTGAATAATGAGAATACAGCACAGAGTACAACGGAATAGGTATTAATAGGGCTCGCCAACAGGCGAGTTTTCCTATGTATACGTCTATTAAATTTCTTTTAGCGGGGCATTTACCCAAGAATCTCATTTTAAGCCTGCATATTCTTTTAATGTGTAAGTAATATAAATGAGGAGGATCTAACATGCAAGAAATGCCTAATTATATGGGGTCAATTGATCCTAACGATCAGAGGTTCGGATTTGGATTCGGCAGACCAGGATTTGGTTTTGGTGGTTTTGGACGTCGCAGGTTTGGATTCGGATTTGGATTACCATTCTTAGGGGGGTTAGCACTAGGTGCAGCATTAAGTCCAGGACCATACTATTATCCGTACCCGCCATACCCGTACCCATACCCATACCCATATTATGGGTATCCGTACTACCCTTGGTATTAAATTATAATTCTGTAAAAGAGCTTTGCTATCGCAGAGCTCTTATTATGGTATCTCAAAAATATGTAATGAATAAAAAGTTTGGGCTTTCTAGATTTTTTTGGTAAAATGAAAGTGCTTTCATGGTTATGTTTTTACTTTTAGTATTGGTTATATTAAAATCTACTGTGGTTCATTTACTATGATATTTAATTGGGGGTAAGTACATGCGGATCGGTGTTCCTAGAGAAGTAAAAAATAATGAAAATCGTGTAGCAATGACACCAGCTGGTGTTTTTAACCTACTGAAATTTGGTCATGAGGTTTATATTGAAAAAGGAGCAGGAATTGGCTCTGCTTTTACCGATGAAGATTATACAGCTGCAGGTGCAAAAATAGTAGAAACTGCTTCAGAAGCTTGGTCAATGGAAATGGTTATGAAGGTGAAAGAACCGCTGCCAAGTGAATATCAATATTTTCGTGAAGGATTAATTCTATTTACATACTTACATTTAGCTCCTGAACCAGAGCTAACAAAGGCCTTAATTGATAATAAAGTGGTTGGAATTGCATATGAAACAGTCCAGTTACCAAATAACTCTTTGCCGTTATTAACCCCAATGAGTGAAGTGGCAGGAAGAATGGCTGCACAAATTGGTGCTCAATTCCTTGAAAAAGTTCATGGCGGGAAAGGGATTCTCTTATCTGGGGTTCCGGGTGTTCAAAGAGGAACAGTAACCATTATTGGCGGTGGTGTTGCGGGAACAAATGCTGCTAAAATGGCAATTGGACTTGGAGCAAAAGTTACCATTATTGACCTTAATCCAGACCGTCTTCGTCAACTGGATGATATCTTTGGTTCTGACATCACCACATTAATGTCTAATCCTTATAATATTGCTGAAGCGGTTAAAGAATCTGACTTAGTGATTGGTGCGGTACTAATTCCAGGTGCAAAGGCTCCTAAGTTAGTTTCCGAAGCAATGATTCAATCGATGACACCAGGAAGCGTCGTAGTGGATATTGCAATTGATCAGGGTGGTATCTTTGAAACAACTGATCGTATTACAACACACGATAACCCTACATATATAAAACATGGAGTTGTTCATTATGCCGTTGCCAATATGCCTGGGGCGGTTCCTAGAACTTCAACTATTGGCTTAACCAACGTAACAGTACCATACGCAATCCAAATCGCAAATAAGGGGTATAGACAAGCATGCCTTGAAAATGAAGCGCTGCTAAAAGGTATCAATACCCTAGGCGGCTTTGTAACCTATGAAGCAGTGGCAGAAGCACATGGTCTTCATTACTCAGATACAAAAACATTACTTGGACAACTTTAAATGTTCTTAAAAGGAAGAGATTAATTCTCTTCTCTTTTTTTTTAATAGATAAAATAAAGCCAGCTTCCATAAGGAAGCTGGCAGTTAAATTTTGAAAATGATAAAGCCGCATTTGCCGTACCTCATATAAGAAAGTTTTAAACCACCACTCCTCAAAGTGGGTGTTCGCAAAAGCCTTCCTGCGTGTCCTCCATGTCGTATAGACAGAGGCATGTCATTATAGCTTCGATAGTAAAACTCCCTTTTACAGCTTAAAGGTTAAAACTTTATTATCACTACGAACAACGCAGCTTGTATTTGTATATTACTGCAAATCCTTCAACACTTCAATGGTAAAAAAATCTAAATCTCTTATCGAATGATTTGTAGGTCTTTAGGGAATTTTGTTAAGACGTTAGCTCCGTCAGCAGTAATATATATATCATCCTCAATCCGTACTCCTGCAACATTAGGAACGTAAATTCCTGGTTCAATGGTATACACCATTCCTTCTTCAATAACTAATTGGTTTGTCTCTGTCATCGAAGGGTACTCATGTACACTAATCCCTAATCCATGTCCAAGTCGGTGCGGGAAGTATTCTCCATAGCCTGCTTCAGCAATGATTCTTCGTGCGGTTAAGTCAACTTCAGCTGCAGTTGCACCAGGTTTACTTGCCTCTATTGCCGCTAATTGTGCTTTAAGTACAGTATCATATATTTCTTTTTGTTTATCATTTATATCACCAAATGCAACGGTCCTTGTAATATCTGAACAATAGCGATCTACTACTACACCTAAATCAAATAAGACTAAATCGCCCTTTTGTATTTTTGTCTTACCTGGATTACCGTGAGGAGACGCAGCATTTGCACCCGTCAAAACCATAGTTGAAAATGACATTTCCGTTACGCCTTTTTGCTTAAGTGCATATTCAACCGCGTTAAGGACATCTAATTCTGTTCTTCCCTCTTTTATTTCACTGCAGCCCACCACAATGGCATAATCAGCTAATGCGCAAGCCTCTTCAATAATT
This sequence comes from Neobacillus sp. YX16, assembly GCF_030123505.1. GTDB lineage: Bacteria > Bacillota > Bacilli > Bacillales > Cytobacillaceae > Neobacillus. The sequence continues at coordinate 4,850,150 of NZ_CP126115.1, read as the reverse complement.
TTTAATTCCTTGGCATCTTTAATCATCCGCAGCTTTCTTAATTTTTCTTCAGCGGAAACAAACGCTGCCCCAGGAAATAAAGCGGATAGCTGTTCATAGCGTTCCACATTCATATGTTCCTTTTCAATCGCAACTTTTTTTATTCCATTTAGTCTTTTATTAATTGAAGTATGTACTAATTCCCATGGATTCTCGATATCACTGTAGCCAATGATTTCTTGGCTCCAGCCAGAGCCTTTGACATCATGTACTTCCATCCCAGGACATACAAGGAAGGGCTCTTCTTCTTGGAAAACAGCTAAGGCAAGTAAACGCTCGTGGGGATTTGAGAAAAACCCGCTTAAATAAAATACATTTTCAGAAGAGGTGATGAAGCTTACTTCAATTTCATTTTCCCTCATCCATGCTTGAAGTTTTTGTAATCGTTGATTCATTTTTACGCCTCCTAAAATAAACATCCTTCTTGAGGGTATCAATTTTAAATCCTTGTGTAAACAATCTATCAATAGGATGTGCTAAAATCAGCTGCTTATGGATATAAATGAGGAAGGAATTTTGTTTTTTTTATGGAAGTACATATTATAACAATTTTGGAGGAGATGGATAAATGAAGGTATCTTATCATGGGCATTCAGTTGTTCAAATTCAGGTCAATGGCAAAAAAATTATCATTGATCCTTTTATTCGAGGAAATCAGTTAACAGATTTAAAAGTGGACGACGTAAATCCAGATGTAATTTTGTTAACACATGGTCACAATGATCATGTTGGAGATAGTGTTGAGTTAGCGAAAAGAAACAATGCACTAGTTATTGCCAATCATGAGATTTCAACATTCTTAGGCTGGCAGGGTGTCAATACTCATGGCATGCATATCGGCGGCGCACATCAATTTGATTTTGGTAAGGTAAAATTAACACAAGCTTTTCATGGTTCAAGCTATACGACAGAAAGTAATGAACTTATTTATTGTGGTATGCCAGCTGGAATTTTATTTATGGCAGAAGGAAAAACAATCTACCATGCCGGTGATACAGCATTATTTTCGGATATGAAGCTCATCGGAGAAAGACACCCGATAGATTTAGCTTTCTTGCCAATCGGTGATAATTTTACAATGGGTCCAGAAGATGCAGCGTATGCAGCAAAATTATTAGGTGCAAAAACAATTGTTCCGATACACTACAATACGTTTCCTCCGATTAAGCAGGATCCGGAGCAATTTATTGAAATGCTTGAAAATAAGAATGGAAAAGTGATGGAACCTGGAGAATTTATAGAATTATAATACTTTTTTTTCCCTTCTTTGCATAAAGTGAAACAAGCAGTTCGTTTTGAAGGGAGACAAAAGAATTGAAAAAAAACCGATATTTACTATGCCTTTTGCTTTGTGGATTTATGCTTTATTTTGCTGTTCCGAGGCTCTCGGTATTTGCAGAAGGTCTAGAAGGTGTCTTTGCCATAAGCTGGCTTGCGTTTGCATTAATTGTTTTGGCAGGGAACCTGACCGCCATGTTGTATAGTCCCAAAAAGGGAGCCAAAAAACGCCAAGCGCTTCGAATCAACAAAAAATCACGATCTTATTAATAATCACCACACTACAAAGGGAGCCTTTAAAACGGCTCCTTTTGCGTTGGTTTATTATTCGAAATAATGGTATAAATAATATATCGACTAATTTATTATTAAAGGGCTATAGAAGAGGGTGAAGGTCTTGGCTACAAAGCATGAACAGATTCTGCTATATATTGATGAACTTCCAGTAGGGGAAAAAATATCTGTGCGTCAAATCGCCAAGGCGATGACAGTAAGTGAAGGTACAGCCTACAGAGCGATCAAGGAAGCCGAAAATAAAGGATATGTCAGTACAATTGAGCGTGTAGGTACGATTAGGATAGAACGCAAGAAAAAAGAGAATATTGAAAAGCTTACCTTTGCTGAAGTGGTTAATATTGTGGAAGGTCAGGTTTTAGGCGGGAAGACTGGATTGCATAAAACACTAAATAAATTTGTTATCGGGGCAATGAAACTAGAGGCGATGATGCGCTATACGGGTCCAGATAACCTATTAATCGTGGGAAATCGTACACAAGCACAGGAGCTTGCATTAAAGGCTGGTGCAGCTGTATTAATTACCGGTGGCTTTGATACCGAAGACCATATCAAAAAATTAGCAGACAGCCTGGAAATGCCGATTATATCGACCAGTTATGATACCTTTACAGTGGCAACGATGATAAACCGCGCTATTTATGACCAGTTGATAAAAAAGGAAATTATTCTGGTGGAGGATATCCTAACCCCTCTTTCAGAGACTTACTTCCTGAAGAGCTCTGATAAGGTTTCTGTGTGGCATAACCTAAATCATGAAACCACCCACAGCCGATATCCTGTTGTTGATCAAAACATGAAGATTCAAGGAATGGTAACGGCAAAGGATGTTATGGGTCAGGATGCTGATATGTCCATTGATAAGATCATGACTAAACAGCCGATGACTGTTTCTGGCAAGACAAGCGTTGCCTCTACCGCACATATGATGGTTTGGGAAGGTATTGAAGTCCTTCCAGTTGTGGATGATAACAACCGTCTTGAAGGAATTATTAGCAGGCAGGATGTATTAAAAGCATTACAAATGAATCAACGCCAGCCACAGGTAGGAGAAACGCTTGATGATATTGTCACCAACCAAATGGTGTTAATGCGCGGAAGAGCAAAAGGGGAAGAAGTATACACGAGTGAAGTTACTCCGCAAATGACAAACCATCTAGGAACCATTTCCTACGGAGTTTTCACGACAATTGTTACAGAGGCAGCGAATCGTATACTGAGAAGCTATAAAAAAGGTGATCTTGTTGTTGAAAACATGACCATTTACTTTCTCAAGCCTGTTCAGATGGAAAGTGTTATCGATATCTTTCCGAAAGTACTTGAAGTAGGCCGAAAGTTTGGAAAGGTCGATGTCGAGGTCTTTAATGATGGCATCCTAGTCGGAAAAGCAATGATGATGTGTCAGTTGATTGATAGGACATAAAAAAAGGCCGCTACCAAAGGGTAAGCGGCTCATTCTTTATTGAGCTTTATATGCTGTCTAGCTGCAGCGCCTAGGGGCTCGGGGTCATAAGCCAATCCGTCAAGAAGGTAAAAGGCAACCTTCTCGCCGGCTCGTCTTATGCCTGTCGCCCCAAGTCGCTTCCGCTTTTCTATTTTTCTGCTTCTTCTGCTGCAAATGGAAGATAATGTTTATATTTCTTAATTCCCACCCAGGTAAATACTGCTCCATATACAATAAAGATGACAGAAACAATCGTTGTAACAAGTGATTGTGAAATGAAGAATAAATGGTTGAACCCAAATAAGCCTACAAACAGTCCTAGTGCAATATTGGATTTGGCAGCAAGCCATTTCTTTTCAACTGGACGGCTGCTTCTAAAGTATTTGGTTTTATAGAATAAATAGAAAGCAAATAGAATGACAATCAGAAAAACTAGAACAGACATTAAATTTCCTCCAAGTCAAAAATTCTCTTGTTCATTGTACATATTATTTTACCAAAATTCTACCCTTGCTTAAGAAAACAATAGAGAGGTGATCACATTGAATGAAAAAATCCTAGAAATGATTGAACAATATGAAACCATCATCGTCCATCGCCATGTCCGTCCGGACCCGGATGCGTATGGTTCACAATGTGGATTAGTTGAAATCCTAAAAGCATCCTATCCAAATAAAAAAGTATTCGCTGTTGGAAAAGAAGAAAGGTCGCTTCATTTTATGCGCCGTCTAGATTCCATTGAAGATGAGGTTTACAAAGGGGCATTAGTCATTGTCTGCGACACAGCAAATGCTGAAAGAATTTGCGACAAAAGATATTCATTGGGCGATAAGCTTATCAAAATAGACCATCATCCTAACGAGGATCCTTACGGTGATTTATTATGGGTGGATACGACAGCAAGTTCCTGCAGTGAGATGATTTATGAATTCTATCTATTTGGTAAAGACCGAGGATTAAAATTAAATGATGAAGCTGCCAGGCTTTTATTTGGCGGGATTGTTGGAGATACAGGAAGATTTCTATTTCCAAGTACTACAGATAAAACCTTTGCATATGCAGGGGAACTGATTCATTATAATTTTTCTCGTACCGAACTCTTTGACAAAATGTACGAGCGTGATACCAATATTATTAAATTAAACGGCTACATCCTGCAAAATTTTGAAATGCAGAGTAACGGCGTAGCTTCGGTCCTTCTTACAAAGAAACTATTGGAAGAATATGATGCAGTGCCATCAGAGGCCTCATTACTTGTAGGTACATTAGGAGATGTAAAAGGGATTAAGGCATGGGTCTTTTTTATTGAAGAGGAAGATCAAATCAGGGTACGTCTGCGTTCAAAGGGTCCAATAATCAATGGGGTTGCCAGAAAGTTTAAAGGCGGAGGACATCCACTTGCCTCAGGTGCTTCTATTTATTCATGGGATGAAGTGGATCATGTAATGAGAGAACTTAGTGAAGTTTGTGACAAGTATCAACCATAATGAAAGAATCGGCCTTAAGTTTCGGGCCGATTCTTTTCATTGTTCGAATTCTATTTCTAGTTGAATGGAAAGCGTAGTAAAAATAACCATTTCTTTGACTCGCAGTTTATACCTTTTGTCATTTATTTTAACAGGTTTATTATGAATGACTTTTTTGATTAATTCCTTGCTTTTATAGACTGTATCGATGTCCTTTGCGATCATCAAACTAATATCATCTTTTACCGAATCTTCAATTTCAGAAACACTAAGCATGTCGAGTTTGTATTTTTCCCAATTTGTTATTTTAATATTGATTTTTTGAATTGTCAGCTGTTCAATCGTCCGTTTATTAATCTCTTTATACTCTTCCTGCCATATCTTTTTTTCTTCCTTTAAGTCCACGATTTCTTCCCTTTGTTTATCAATTAATGCAGTATGCTGCTCCTGCCACACTCCAAATATATATATGAAAATACACCAGCTAATCGCACCGCCAATGACCATTCCTGCAAAAAAACGCTGCCATGCAGGGTATCGATAGTAGGGAGGAATTCTCACGATATATACTCCTGTGTTAACCAATTAATAATCAGTGCACCTGTCTGCGCGCCGCCTAATGCAGAAAGAATAATGAGGAGCTGCTTAAAAATGTCCCGGGTTTCTGCATTAAATAACCCCCTCTCAAAGGTGTACACGGCATCAAATGTCCCTCCGATAGCAGCGACAATTGCCCAAATTCTTAAGTCTGTAGACAGCCTGTAAACAGCCGTCAACGGTGGTTGTCCAGTTAGAAAGGCAGCGATTCCCCCAATTAATGAACCGCCTAAAATAACGCCTAATGCAATAAAATAGCTTTCAATAAAAGTAGGAAAAAAACCGATTTCTTTCATAACCTCAACCGCCCTTACAAAGTATAAATACCCCTATATCATTTATATGGACAAACATACTTGATTATGTTTTTTAATATGGCTGTGTTAAAGGAAACTGTTGATTTTGTAACCCTGTTGATTTGTGCGGAAGGCGCGAGACTCCTCGAAAATGCTATCGCATTTCCTTCGTGCGTGGGCAGATTCGAGGATGAAAATCAGTGTCCTGCGGGAGTACGGAGCAGGGGAGACCCCGCAGGCGCTGCAGCTAGACAGGCTTCCCGAAACGCCCGCGGAAAGCGAAGCGCCTCGGTACAGGCAGAGACCCCTGTCCCTGCGGTGAATATTCGAGGAAGCATTCCTTAGTGGAGCGCAAATTAACAGACCAGGTTAACAAAGCCGATAAAATAAGAACATATTTTCCTTTTTTAGAGTTTGGCTCTATAATAAAGATAAGAGTTTTAAATGAAAGAGGTGACAAAAATGTCTTTTATTCACCTTCATGTATATAGTGCATACAGCTTATTAACCAGCACAGCCTCGGTTCATGAATTGATTGATAACGCAAAGAAAAAAGGATTCCGTGCTATCGCATTAACCGATAGGAATGTTATGTATGGAGCCATTGAATTTTATAAACTTTGCATAAAAAATAATATACAGCCGATTATTGGGCTGACTGTAGATGTAGAAAGTGAAATAGAGAAGGAAGTATCATATCCGCTAGTCTTACTTGCTGAAAATGAAAAGGGATTTAAGAACCTATTAAAAATATCTAGTGCGGTACAAACAAAAGCGACAAACGGTATCCCTTTTAAATGGTTAAAGCATTACGCGGAAGGTCTTATAGCCATTTCTCCAGGAATAGAAGGAGAGATAGAACAAAATCTTTTAAATGATCAGCCAGAACAGGCAATTGAAATCATAAAAAAACTTCAGTCCATCTTTGGAAGAGAGTCATTTTACCTTGCTGTTCAAAATCATCAATTAGAGCAAGAAGTTATTGTAACAAAGAAGATTCAAAGTATTGCCGAAGAACTAACTATTCCATTAGTCGCAACGAATAGGGTTCATTACCTTGAACAAGATGATATGTTCGCACACGAATGTTTACTAGCGATAAAAAACGGTGACAAACTTCAGGATGAGCATAGAGAAAGATTGGAAAGTAATCAATTTTACCTAAAAACTGCACAGGAAATGGTAGAAATATTTTCTGAAATACCTGAGGCGTTAGAAAACAGTATTTCCATTGCCAAGAGGTGCATGGTAAACATTGAATTAAACAAAACCTATCTACCTGAATACCCAACTGCCGATGGACAACCTGCAGAGAAATACTTAGAAATGCTCTGCCAAAAAGGGTTAAAGGAGCGCTTTGCTGCTCCCACTCAGGAACACTTTGAGCGTTTGTCTTATGAATTATCGGTCATTAACTCCATGAAATTTAGCAACTACTTTTTAATTGTTTGGGACTTTATGAGATATGCACGTGAAAATGGCATTTTGACAGGTCCAGGCAGGGGGTCTGCTGCAGGATCACTGGTTGCGTATGTATTGTATATAACCGATGTCGACCCACTGTCCCATCAATTATTATTTGAGCGATTCTTAAATCCAGAGCGAATATCAATGCCGGATATTGATATTGATTTTCCAGACCACCGCCGCGATGAAGTAATAGAATACGTTGCAAAGAAATACGGAGAATTACACGTAGCCCAAATTGTAACCTTTGGAACGCTTGCCGCCAAGGCAGCAATACGAGACGTTGGCAGGGCCTTTGGTTTAAATACGAAGGAATTAGAACAGTTGTCAAGACGTATCCCCGCTCGTCTAGGAATCAATCTTGAAGATGCCTATAGAGAATCGCAGCACCTTAGAGCCTTTGTTGATGAAAGCCCAGTAAACCGTAAGCTATATGAAACAGCTTTAAAGATAGAGGGATTACCACGACACACTTCTACACATGCCGCAGGAGTGATTATTAGTGAGAAGCAGTTGATTGAGTTAATTCCAATTCAACAAGGGCATAACCAGGTTTACTTAACTCAGTACTCTATGGAGCATCTTGAAGAAATAGGATTACTGAAAATGGATTTTCTGGGATTAAGAAATTTAACCTTACTCGAATCAATCGTATCTTCTATTCAAAAGAAAACGGGAAGAAAAGTAGATATTAAAACCCTCCCATTAAATGATGAAAAAACGTTCGAACTGTTAGCAAGGGGAGAGACAACAGGTATTTTTCAGCTGGAATCAGAGGGAATGAGGAAGGTATTATTACGTTTAAAACCTTCAAGGTTTGAGGATATTGTTGCAGTTAATGCACTGTATCGGCCAGGACCAATGGAAAATATCCCTCTATTTATTGAACGGAAACATGGAAGTCAGGCAGTGGAATACCCTCATAAAGATTTGGAACCTATACTGGAAAATACATATGGAGTCATTGTGTATCAGGAACAAATCATGCAAATTGCTTCGATAATGGCTGGTTTTTCACTCGGTGAAGCGGATTTACTGCGGAGAGCGGTAGGGAAGAAGCAAAAGGAAGTGTTGGACAGGGAGCGAAACCATTTTGTCCAAGGTGCTTTAAAGAAGGGGTATGAACGAGAACTTGCAAATGATATTTATGATTTAATTGTTCGATTTGCAAATTATGGCTTTAATCGAAGCCATGCAGTTGCATACAGTATGATTGCGTATCAGCTTGCCTATTTAAAAGCGAATTATCCCCTTTATTTTATGGCTGGACTTCTCACATCAGCGATTGGGAATGAAACAAAAATAGCACAATATATCATGGAATCAAAGCAAAAGGAAATTGAGATACTGCCTCCTTCTATCAATTACAGCGGATTTTCCTTTCAGGTAGAGAAGACTGGTATAAGGTACAGCCTTGCAGCCATTAAAAGTGTTGGAGCAGCTGCATTAAGAGAAATTTATCAAGCAAGGAAAAGTAAAAAGTTTGAGGATTTATTCGATTTTTGCACAAGGGTTTCTTCGAAAGCAATCAATCGAAAAACGCTTGAGGTTCTCGTTCATTCTGGAAGCTTCGATGAATTTAACGAAGACCGTGCAGTCTTGCTTGCAAGTTTGGATGTTGCGCTAGAGCATGCTCAAATATTTAAGATTGATGAATCAAGCCAAGTGGAGTTATTTCTAGAGGAATTTCAACTTAAGCCAAAATACGTCCAAGTTGATCCTATTAGACTAGAGGATAAGCTTTCTTTTGAAAAAGAAGCACTTGGTTTCTACCTTTCGGACCATCCAATATCCATTTTTGAAAAAAGACTAAAACAAGCTGGAGCATTTGTATTGTTTGAGTTAACTGCGGAACATAAACGGGCAGCTGCTGGTGTATATATTGTATCTCTAAGAAAAATTCGGACAAAAAAAGGGGATTCAATGGCCTTTTTGAATGTAAGTGATTCGAGTGGTGAAATGGAATCAGTCGCCTTTCCAGTTGTCTACAAAAAATATTCGCACCTGCTGGACCATGGGAAATTTGTTGTGATGGAAGGGAAAGCGGAAGAGCGGGATGGTAAGATTCAATTTATTATCCAGCAAGTATCTGAAATTGAATCTTGGTTAAACACAAAAACGAAGCAGGAATCTATTTTATATCTAAAAATAGTAGAGGGAAAACAAGACGAACATTCGTTAAATCAATTAAAACAATTATTTAAGGGCAATACTGGAAAAACAAAAGTTGTTTTACACTATGAGACAAGCAAAAAAACCATCAGGCTGGGGAATGAATTCATGATTGAACCCAGCAGTACACTATTAAAATCATTGAGCGAATTTTTAGGAAATAATAATGTTGTTTTGAAAGAATAATTCTTTACAACTCTTAAAGATGTGATATAGTGGTAATGAAATGGGTGTGGTCTGACCACTAAATACAGACTAGCTATTATTATAATTATTGATTTCTTTTTGTACTAATTTAAGGGGTGACATATCTTGACATTACGGGAAGAAGCATTACACATGCATCGGATTAACAAAGGAAAGCTTGAGTCGAAATCAAAAGTACCTGTAAGAAATGCGAAGGATTTAAGTTTAGCGTATTCGCCTGGGGTTGCCGAACCATGTAAAGACATCTATGAAAAACCAGAAAGTGTTTACGAATACACCATGAAGGGCAATATGGTTGCAGTCGTTACAGATGGAACAGCAGTCCTGGGACTCGGAAATATTGGACCTGAAGCTGCACTTCCAGTTATGGAAGGTAAAGCAGTATTATTCAAGAGCTTTGCTGGCGTCGATGCCTTCCCAATCTGCCTAAACACAACTGACGTGGAAAAAATAATTGAAACCGTAAAACTGCTTGAACCAACCTTTGGCGGCGTGAATCTTGAAGATATTGCTGCGCCAAATTGCTTTGTCATTGAAGAAAGATTGAAAAAAGAAGCGAATATCCCTGTTTTCCATGATGATCAACATGGGACTGCTATTGTTACGGCTGCGGGTCTTGTCAATGCATTAAAATTGATTGGCAAGAAAATTACTGAAATTAAAGTGGTTGCTAATGGGGCTGGAGCGGCTGGAATTGCCATTATTAAATTATTATACAGCTATGGTGTAAGAGATATTATTATGTGTGATACAAAGGGAGCCATTTATGAAGGCCGCCCACATGGAATGAATGACGTCAAGGCAGAGGTAGCTAAATTCACAAATCGTGATAATTTAACTGGAAGTCTTGAGGATGTAATAAAAGGTGCCGATGTATTTATTGGCGTATCTGTTGAAGGTGCATTGACAAAAGAAATGGTTGCTTCGATGAATAAAGATTCTGTCATCTTTGCAATGGCTAACCCTAATCCAGAAATTATGCCAGAGGTGGCAAAAGAAGCTGGAGCAAGAGTGGTGGGAACTGGCAGATCAGATTTTCCAAATCAAGTTAATAATGTACTAGCCTTCCCAGGGATTTTCCGTGGCGCCCTAGACGTTCGTGCGACACATATTAATGAAAAAATGAAGGTGGCAGCTGTTGAGGCAATTGCCAGTTTAATCAGCGAATCGGAGCTATCTGAGGATTATGTCATCCCTGCACCTTTTGATCCAAGAGTTGCTCCAGCAGTTGCTGCGGCAGTTGCCAAAGCTGCAATGGAAACGGGTGTTGCTCGGATTAAGGTTGACCCTGAAGATGTGAAAGAAAAAACAATGAGGCTCGCTATTATCGGTAAAAGTGAGTGATTAGTAAGTGACGAATACTAAAGTTTACTTAGAAATTGTTAAACAGCTACGAGAAATGATTTCAGCAGATAATTTGAAATCTGGAGATAAAATACCATCTGAACGGGAATTGTCTGAGCGCCTGAATGTCGGGCGCTCTTCCGTTCGGGAAGCTTTAAGAGCGTTAGAACTGCTCGGGTTAATTGAAACCAGACGCGGGGAAGGGACGTTTATTAGAGACTTTCGAGGAAATCAGCTGGTACAGCTGCTCGGAACCTTTATTCTCCAAGATGAAAAAGCAAAATTAGATGTGATAGAAACAAAGAACCTCATAGAAATGGATTTTCTTCGTTTGGTTCTGAATAGAGCGGATGAAAACAAGTTATTTACCTTGAAAAGCTTGGTTGAAGATGATCAAATAAATGATGATCAATTCTTTAATCAGCTTGTTGAAATGGCTGATAACTATCTGTTTTCCAGAATCTGGCTAATACTAAAGGATTATTATAATTCTTTGAATTTAAGAAAAGTAGAGTATAATAAGAACAGCTATTTCATGTTAATAGAAGCTCTGATTGAAAAAGATGAAAAAAAGACATTTGCTGCTTATCGGCAATTAAGAAATTTGTCTATTTTAACCGACAAATACTAACAGAATTTGAAGTATTTATCCTTTATAGTGATAGACAAGCAATCAAGCCCTATTTGATATGGGCATTTTTATTTTTTAAGTGGTCTGACCAGATTGTATGGGATAGGTTTGAATTGTCATTATTTAAGGAAAGACTTCTATATAAGATGATAAAAACTTGCCGTTTGGCTTGATTTTTTTCCAACGAGGGAGGTTTGGGCAAATTGCTTAAAGAACTTTTTACAAAAAATACTACTAAAAAGAAAAAGTATGCAACGATTCCTACCGAGGCTGCGAAAAGTGATGTACCTGAAGGCATTATGACGAAATGCCCTTCATGTAAAACCATTATGTATACGAAAGAGCTAAATAAGAATTTAAAAATTTGTTTACATTGTGGGTTTCACTTTGCTATGAATGCCAAAGAGCGTATCGTCAGCTTTTTAGATGAAGGCAGCTTTGAAGAGATAAATGAAAACATGGTTTCTGAAAACCCATTGAACTTCCCAGATTACCTTGAAAAGGTAGAAAAGGACCGTCAAAAGACAAAGATTAATGAGGCCGTTGTAACCGGCTGTGGAAGCGTTAATGGAAATAAGATTGCCTTAGCTATTATGGATTCTACATTTAGAATGGGAAGCATGGGGTCCGTTGTAGGGGAAAAGATAACCCGTGCGATTGAAAAAGCGGATGAAATGTCAATACCGTTTATTATTTTCACAGCATCTGGTGGTGCCAGAATGCAAGAGGGAGTCCTAAGCTTAATGCAGATGGCTAAAACCAGTGTTGCATTAAAACGATTTAGTGATAATGGCGGGTTAATTATTTCGATTATGACCCACCCAACAACGGGTGGTGTTTCAGCAAGCTTCGCATCTCTAGGTGATTATAACTTTGCAGAGCCAGGTGCATTAATCGGTTTTGCCGGACGCAGAGTAATTGAACAATCAATTCGTGAGGAATTGCCTGAAGATTTTCAAACAGCAGAGTTTCTATTGAAGCATGGTCAGCTTGATGCGATTATTTCTCGCCTTGATTTAATAAATAAAATCACAAACTTACTTGAAATTCATCAATCCGGGGGTGAGCTCGAATGGTAGGAGAATTAGAATTTGAACGCCCGGTTGTGCAATTAAGAAATAAAATTGCCGAACTGAAAGAGTTTACAAAAAGTGCAGATGTTGATTTATCTTCCGAAATTGAAAAATTAGAATTGCGTCTTGAAAAACTTGAAAAAGATATTTATGACAATATCAAGCCATGGGATCGTGTTCAAATTGCTAGACACCCAAATAGGCCGACTACATTAGATTATATTGCTCACCTTTTTGAAGGTTTCTTTGAATGTCATGGAGACAGAGCATTTGGTGACGATGAGGCTATTGTAGCCGGGGTTGCTAAGTTTAGAGGGCTGCCAGTTACAGTCATTGGACATCAAAGAGGAAAAGATACAAAAGAAAATATTCGCAGGAACTTTGGAATGCCCCACCCTGAAGGCTATAGAAAAGCACTTCGCTTAATGAAACAGGCGGATAAATTTAATCGCCCGATTATTTGCTTTATTGATACAAAAGGTGCTTATCCAGGTAAAGCTGCAGAAGAACGGGGACAAAGCGAAGCCATTGCTCGTAACCTATTTGAAATGGCAGGTCTTAAGGTACCAGTTATATGCATCGTTATCGGTGAAGGAGGAAGTGGTGGTGCCCTTGCACTAGGAGTTGGGAATCGCATGTATATGCTTGAAAACTCAACTTATTCCGTAATATCACCTGAAGGTGCTGCTGCGATTTTATGGAAGGATTCTTCTCTTGCCAAAAAGGCAGCAGAGTCCATGAAAATAACAGCGCCAGATTTAAAGGAACTTGGAATCATTGATGATATCATCCCGGAAATCAAGGGTGGTGCACATAAGGATATCAAGGGGCAGGCAGAAGCGATTGACTTGTTCTTAAAGAAATCTCTCAAGGAACTTTTAGAACTCTCAAAAGAGGAGCTTGTTGCTGATCGTTATAATCGATTTAGAACGATTGGTGAATTCTCATTCTTAAAGGATTATATTAGGATCTAAAACGTGCTTTCGGAGCACGTTTTTGTTTTTTTGGATTTTTTTGCCAGTTCACACTTATGTCAAAAAATAGCCAATTTGTGTAAAAGGCAGCGTTTCCATTTTGTGGTTAAGCGTTTCCAGTTAACATACTATTCCGTCTATTAAATTTACCAATGTGATTGAGTTGTTATAGGTGTCTCTTTAGTGGTATTTTATAAATATTCCCTGCGTTTATGTAAATAATAAATGCAGTACACGTATACTGGAACTCACATTAAATATACATACGATTTTAAAAATCACATGAGGTGGTATAAATGAAAAAAATTGGCGTTCTAACGAGTGGTGGAGACTCACCAGGAATGAATCCCGCTATAAGGGCTGTTGTTCGAAAAGCTATTTATCATAACGTAGAGGTTTATGGGATTTATGGTGGATATACTGGATTAATTTCAGGCAATATTAAAAAACTTGAGCTTGGGTCTGTGGGTGATATTATTCACCGTGGAGGTACCATGCTGCATACTGCACGGTGCCCAGAATTTAAAACACCAGAGGGACAGCAAAAAGGGATTGATCAGTTAAAAGCACATGGAATTGAAGGGCTTGTTGTCATTGGCGGCGATGGTTCATATCGTGGTGCTAAAGCTCTGACTCAGCAAGGATATCCATGTGTCGGTGTACCTGGTACGATTGATAATGATATTCCAGGAACCGAACTAACAATTGGTTTTGATACAGCATTAAATACTGTTATTGATGCTCTGGATAAAATTCGTGATACCGCTACCTCACATGAAAGAACTTTTGTGATTGAAGTAATGGGGAGGGACGCAGGTGATTTAGCATTGTATGCTGGATTAGCTGGTGGTGCAGAAACTATTCTTATTCCTGAAGAAGACTTTGATATGGATGAAGTAGCTGACCGACTTCGCAAAGGACAAGAACGTGGGAAAAAGCATAGCATTATTATTGTTGCTGAAGGAGTTTGCAACGGGAATGATTTTGCTAAGCAGCTTAAAGAAGCAACCAACTTTGATACAAGAGTATCTGTACTTGGGCATATTCAACGCGGTGGTTCGCCAACTGCAGCCGACAGGGTACTCGCAAGCCGTTTAGGTGCCAGAGCAGTAGAATTATTAATTGAAGGTAAAGGTGGACGTGCTGTAGGGATGGAAAGTAATCGTGTTGTGGATTACGATATCGTTGAAGCATTAGAAAGAAAGCACGCACTGGATCTTGACCTTGTTAAACTTTCAAAAGAATTATCTATCTAACCAGTACTAGTTGAAATATAGGAGGAAACAAAGATGTTACGTAAAACAAAAATCGTTTGTACGATTGGTCCTGCAAGTGAAAGTGTAGAAAAATTAACTCAATTAATAGAAGCTGGAATGAATGTTGCCCGCTTGAATTTTTCCCATGGTGACTTTGAAGAGCATGGCCAGCGAATCCAAAATATCCGTGAAGCGTCTAAATTAACAGGTAAAACTGTTGCTATTCTACTTGATACAAAAGGACCCGAAATCCGCACGAATAATATGGTAAATGGAACAATTGAACTTAAATCAGGGGATAATATTATTATTTCGATGACTGAAGTAGAAGGTACCACAGAAAAGTTTTCAATTACATACCCTGGATTAATTGATGATGTTCATGTGGGCTCAAAAATATTATTAGATGACGGTCTAATTGGACTAGAAGTCCTTCATATTGATAAGGAAAAAAATGAAATTCAGACAAAAATTCTTAACAGTGGAACATTAAAGAATAAAAAAGGTGTCAACGTTCCAGGCGTATCGGTAAAACTTCCAGGTATTACAGAAAAAGATACAAGTGATATCATTTTTGGAATTGAACAAGGTGTTGATTTTATTGCTGCTTCCTTTGTACGCCGTGCAAGCGACGTGTTAGAAATTCGCCAGCTGTTAGAAGAAAAGCAGGCAACTCATGTCCATATTATTCCTAAGATTGAAAATCAAGAAGGCGTCGATAATATTGATGAAATCCTTGAGGTTTCTGATGGTTTAATGGTCGCTCGTGGAGATCTTGGTGTAGAAATCCCAGCGGAGGAAGTACCACTTGTACAAAAAATGCTAATTAAGAAATGTAATACACAAGGTAAACCTGTTATTACAGCTACACAAATGCTTGATTCTATGCAGCGTAATCCACGTCCGACACGTGCAGAAGCAAGTGATGTGGCCAATGCGATATTTGATGGTACGGATGCGATTATGCTATCCGGTGAGACAGCGGCTGGTGTGTACCCTGTTGAAGCGGTACAAACTATGCACAATATTGCCTCAAGAGCTGAACAAGCTTTAGATCACAAAGAAATTTTATCTGCCCGCAGTAAAAATTCGGAACACAATCTTACGGATGCCATTGGTCAATCTGTTGCTCATACAGCATTAAATCTTGATGTAAATGCAATTATTACACCTACTGAAAGTGGTCATACTGCAAGAATGATATCAAAATACCGTACGAAGGCACCAATTGTGGCTGTTACAGCTAACGAGCAGGTTTTCCGTCGTTTATCACTTGTTTGGGGTGTTTATCCTCAGCTAGGAAGAATCTGCAGTTCTACTGACGAAATGCTTGATAGTGCAGTTGAAGAAAGTGTGAATAGCGGTATCGTCAAACATGGTGATTTAGTTGTCATAACAGCTGGGGTTCCAGTTGGTGAAGCTGGTACAACGAACCTAATGAAGATTCATGTTGTTGGGGATATCATTACTAGAGCGCAAGGAATCGGCCGCAAATCTGCTTTTGGTAAAGTGGTAATTGCACATGATGCGAAAGAAGCTATTGAAAAAGTAAAGCCAGGTTCTATTTTAATCACAATAGGCTCAGACCGTGATATGATGCCGGCAATTGAAAAGTGTGCTGCCTTGATCACACAGGAAGGCGGGTTAACCAGCCATGCTGCAGTTGTGGGGCTAAACCTTGGAATTCCTGTTATTGTGGGTGTTGAAAACGCAATAGAGCTGTTTAGAGATGGTCAAGAAATCACAGTTGACGCAACAAGAGGTGTCATTTATAACGGGCATGCCAGCGTCCTTTAAAAACTTAGAAAGAAGGGGTTTTCCCTTCTTTTTTCTTTATTTCGGCATGATTTCATGTATTCGTTATATAATGAAAACAAGCTGGTTTGAAGGAGACTCGGGAAAATGCGCTATTTAGCATTATTAATTATTGTAATACCCGCAATAGATATTGGAGTACTGTTGTTATCAGGTAAAACGATTGGATTTTTACCAACGATTGCTTTTATTATTTTGACAGGTGTCGTCGGAGCTTATTTGGCAAAGAGAGAAGGACTGCAGACGATCAAAAGAGTACAAGAGCAGCTTTCGTATGGTCAGATTCCTGGTGAATCTCTTCTAGATGGCATTTGTATATTAATTGGAGCTACGCTGCTTTTAACACCTGGGTTTATTACCGATTTATTCGGATTTTTATTATTGTTTCCTCCGACTAGGAAGCCTTTTAAATTTCTTATGATTAAAGCACTGCGGAAGAGAATTGAAAAAGGAAATATAAAAATAATAAAATAAAAACGTCAACTTCCACGTGGGAGTTGACGTTTTTTCTATTGGCTGTTTAACAGCAAAATATTGATATTGGCACGCTGTTGATTTGTGAGGAAGGCGCGAGACTCCTCGAAAATGCTATCGCATTTTCTTCGTGCGTGGGCAGATTCGAAGAGGTAAATCAATGTACTGCAGGGGACGGGGCAGGGGAGACCCCGCTCATCTCTTAGCGCCGAGGAGTAGGAAAAGCGGAAGCGCCTTGTACAGCCCCGACAAGCGCTGGAGGGCCTAACGATGAAGTCGTTCTTTGACTTCAACGTTGGGACCGAAGCGACTCGAGGGGCTAGGCGCTGCAGCTAGACAGGCTCCCCGAACCGCCTGCGCAAAAGCGAAGCGCCTCGGTACAGGCAGAGACCGCCTGTACCTGCGGTGATTATTCAAAGAAGCATTCCTTAGTGGAGCACAAATCAACAGCACCATTTAACACAGCCTTTCTCTTAAATTTCTTTTCCTTTAATAAATGTCCATAGGTCGTGAAATACATTTGCACGGTAGAGAGTGCTTAAGATTACCAATGTAACCGGACCAACAATTAACCCTAGGAAACCGATTAATTTAAATCCGACAAACAAGGCAATTAAGGTTGCTAATGGATCTAGTCCAATATTGGATGAAAGAATTTTTGGCTCCATTATTTGTCTTTGAACAATAACAAGTAAATAGAGAACGCCTAAACCTATTGCAAGACCCATTTCCCCTGTAATAATCTCATAAATAATCCATGGTACAAAAACGGCTCCGGTACCAAGGTAGGGAATAATATCAACGATACCCGTTATTAAAGCGATTGTAATTGCGTAATCAACCCTGAGGATTAAGAGACCGATTAAGATAATAACAGTTGTAATAGAAATGAGGGTCAATTGGGCCTTTAGAAAACCAAATAAGGCCTTCTGCAAATCGATAAATACAGTTTTACCACTTGATTTAGCCTTCTCAGGTAAAATGGTGCTGCCAAGACGTGAAAATCTGTCCCAATCCTTACTAATAAAGAAGGTTGCTAAGAAGGAGAAGATTAACACCGTTGCCGCATTAGGAAACCATGATAGTATCATTGGAATGTTTCCAAATAGATTTTGTAGGAAAGTTCCAACAGTACTTCCAATGGTGGTGCCTACATTTTCAATATTCGTGATGATTGTATTTTGCTGCCCACTTTCTAGTTGGTTAAACATACTAGTTAATTGATTATAAAGAGGGATAATTTGAGCTGTAATAAACTTCTCAATGAAGCTAATTAATGTATCTAAATGCTCAGGAACCACTCTAGCCAGGTAGTTTGCTCCTGAAACAATTTCAGCCACTAATAGCGTGATTAAACCGGCAGCAAAGGCAAAAATACTGATTAAAGCTACAAATACTGCTAATCCTCTAGGCATGCGAAGCTTTTTTTCAAAAATGTTAACAATTGGATTGATAAAGAATGCAATTACTAAGGCAATTAGAAATGGATAAGTCACTTTTGACAAATAATAAAATGATAGAAATGCGAGGATGACGATGGCAATTACGAAAATGAACCTTATCGTTCGAAATAAGTATTTTTTATCCAATAACATGCCTCCTGATCTCATAATTAGGTAGCTATAGTTTAACATTTTTTGTACAAAACTGCATGATTTTCCATATTTAGTTTTCAGAAAAGAAAGGATGAAAAAAATGTTTAATGGGTCATTATTGTTCTTGTTACTGCTATTAATGATTGGACTTATCGTAAAAAATAACTCATTGCTGGTTGCCATTATTGTATTAATCGTATTAAAATTGGGTGGACTAGATTCAAAATCCTTTACATATATCCAGAGTAAAGGAATTAATTGGGGAGTTACCGTTATAACGATTGCCGTTTTAGCTCCAATTGCCTCAGGGGAGATTGGTTTTAAGGATTTATCTAGTGCTTTTAAATCGCCTCTTGCATGGGTGGCTCTTATTTCTGGTATGATTGTTGCTCTATTAGCAAAGGGTGGAGTTTCTTTATTGGAACATGATCCGCATATTACAACAGCACTTGTTTTAGGTACCATTCTATCTGTATCCATTTTCAAAGGTGTGGCAGTTGGGCCTCTAATTGGCGCTGGAATAGCCTATACCGCAATGAAAATGATTAATTTTTTTAGTTAGCAATTTTGTAAAATAATATTTTTTTGAACTTTTCAGCTCCTTTTCGTTCACAAAAATCTGATAATTGTTTATAATAGGACTTGAAAGCGCATCCTTTTTTACATAAGTCACATAAATATGCTAGATTACTTGTAATATAACTTTTTTATTAAGGAAAAGTTACTTTGCTTGTTGGACCAATCCCGAGCAAGCGCTCAATCTAGGTATTTGTAAAAAATAGGCGCGCAATAGTTATTCTTAGACAATGTTTGAAATGAAGAATTTCTTTCAACATAGCTGTGGCCGATAACTGGTTTTAGCTGATAAAATACTTCTTTTTACAAATGGGTAATGGGTAATGGGGAATTTAGAATGAGAAGGAGAGATTTCTATGACAGTAACACGTGGTCTTGAAGGGGTAGTGGCAACAACTTCTTCTATCAGCTCAATCATTGATGATACGTTAACGTATGTCGGGTATGATATCGATGACTTAGCTGAAAATGCTAGTTTTGAAGAAGTAATTTATTTACTGTGGCACCGTAAATTGCCAACAGAGCCTGAATTAGCAGAATTAACAAAGCAGCTTTCCGAGAATGCCGCACTTCCACAAGAGGTGATTGAGCACTTTAAGATGTATCCTATTGATAAGGTCCATCCAATGGCTGCGCTCCGTTCAGCTGTTTCATTATTAGGACTTTATGATGAGGATGCAGACTTAATGGATTCAGAGTCAAATTATCAAAAGGCGATTCGACTTCAAGCAAAAATGCCTGCCATTGTAACAACATTTGCACGCGTTAGAA
Organism: Neobacillus sp. YX16; assembly: GCF_030123505.1. GTDB lineage: Bacteria > Bacillota > Bacilli > Bacillales > Cytobacillaceae > Neobacillus. Next base: position 4,830,381 of record NZ_CP126115.1, on the reverse strand, counting down.
AAGGTCTTGAACCAATTGCACCTAGAACAGATTTAAGTTTTGCTGCCAACTTCCTTTACATGCTGCTTGGTAAGGAGCCTGACGAAATTGCAGTAAAAGCTTTAGACAAAGCACTTGTATTACATGCAGACCATGAACTAAACGCATCTACATTTACAGCAAGAGTTTGTGTGGCTACCTTATCAGATGTTTATTCTGGTGTAACCGCTGCAATTGGAGCACTTAAAGGACCACTACACGGTGGTGCAAACGAAGCAGTAATGAAAATGCTTAAAGAAATTGGTACAATTGAAAATGTTGAACCATATGTTCGCGGAAAACTTGAGAAAAAAGAAAAAATCATGGGATTTGGCCACCGCGTTTATCGCTTAGGTGATCCTCGTGCAAAGCATTTAAGAGCAATGTCCAAGAAATTAACTGAGTTGACAGGCGAACCACATTGGTATGAAATGTCTGAAAAAATCGAAAACATCGTCACTGGCGAAAAGAAATTACCGCCAAACGTAGATTTCTACTCAGCTTCCATGTACCACAGCCTAGGCATTGACCATGACCTATTTACACCTATCTTTGCAGTAAGCAGGGTTTCTGGATGGCTTGCTCACATACTAGAACAGTATGATAACAATCGTCTAATCCGTCCTCGCGCTGAATATACAGGTCCTGGCATGCAGTCATACGTTCCAATTAACCAAAGAGGTTAAATAAAATTTTACTTTTTTCAAAAAAATTGTTCTAATAGGATTGTATGAAAAGGTTAAAGATTGCAAATCTTTAACCTTGGATTCAATCTCTTTATGGACAAGGCGATTGATAAATACCATTGATACATAATAGGAGGAGAACAACTATGCATGGCGAAAAAATCACAGTAACAAACGGAGTATTAAATGTACCAAACAATCCAATTATCCCATTTATCGAGGGTGATGGTATCGGTCCAGATATATGGGCAGCTTCTGAGAGAGTTTTAAACGCAGCAGTAGAAAAAGCTTATAAAGGTGAGCGCAAATTAGTTTGGAAAGAAGTTTTAGCAGGAGAAAAAGCATTTAACCAAACTGGTGAATGGCTTCCAAAAGAAACTCTTGATGTTATCAACGAATATTTGATTGCAATCAAAGGCCCGCTTACTACTCCTGTTGGCGGTGGAATTCGTTCATTGAACGTTGCACTACGTCAAGAATTAGATTTGTTTGTATGCTTACGACCAGTTAGATGGTTTGAAGGTGTTCCTTCACCTGTAAAGCGCCCGCAAGATACTGATATGGTTATCTTCCGTGAGAATACTGAAGATATTTATGCTGGAATCGAATATGAAAAAGGCACAGAAGCAGTTAAGAAAGTAATCGACTTCCTTCAAAACGAAATGGGCGTTAACAAAATTAGATTCCCAGAAACTTCAGGTATTGGTATTAAACCAGTTTCTGAGGAAGGAACAACTCGTTTAGTACGTGCAGCTATTAATTATGCGATTAAAGAAGGCCGTAAATCTGTTACACTTGTTCACAAAGGAAATATCATGAAATTCACAGAAGGCGCGTTCAAAAACTGGGGTTATGAGCTTGCTGAAAAGGAATTTGGTGATAAAGTCTTTACTTGGGCTCAATATGACCGTATTAAGGATGAGCAAGGATCTGACGCTGCAAACAAAGCGCAGGCTGATGCAGAAGCAGCTGGCAAAATTGTGGTTAAAGATGCAATTGCTGATATCTTCTTACAGCAAATCCTTACACGTCCTCGTGAGTTTGATGTTGTTGCAACGATGAACTTAAACGGAGACTTCATTTCTGATGCTCTTGCAGCGCAAGTTGGCGGAATTGGAATCGCTCCTGGAGCAAACATCAACTATGAAACTGGACACGCTATTTTCGAAGCAACACATGGTACTGCACCTAAATATGCAGGACTTGATAAAGTAAACCCTTCATCTGTTATTCTATCAGGTGTATTACTGCTTGAGCACTTAGGCTGGAATGAAGCAGCGAAAATGGTTATTAAATCAGTAGAAAATACCATCGCTTCTAAAGTAGTAACCTATGACTTCGCTCGTCTAATGGACGGAGCAACAGAAGTTAAAACCTCTGAATTTGCAGATGAATTAATTAAGAACATGGAATAGTAAAAAGCTTACGCACCTAGAGGCTGAATCTTAACAAGGATAATCAGGGCTGTTTTCGAACAGCCCTTTCGAATATCGACAATAATACTTTCAAAGGGGAGAGTTTAAAATGTCTTTAAAGCGTAAAAAGGTTTCCGTAATTGGCGGAGGTTTCACTGGTGCTACAACTGCATTCTTACTTGCACAAAAAGAATTAGGCGATGTCGTTTTAGTTGATATCCCACAAATGGAAAACCCTACAAAAGGAAAAGCATTAGATATGCTTGAAGCAAGTCCTGTTCAAGGGTTCGATGCGAATATCACTGGTACATCTAATTACGAAGATACTCGTGATTCAGATATCGTTGTTATTACAGCAGGTATTGCTCGTAAACCAGGAATGAGCCGTGATGATTTAGTTCAAACAAACCAAAAAGTAATGAAGGCTGTAACGGAGCAAATTGTGAAGTACTCTCCAAACTGTACAATTCTTGTATTAACAAACCCAGTTGACGCGATGACTTACACCGTTTTCAAAACATCTGGATTCCCTAAGAATCGTGTTATTGGTCAATCTGGTGTACTAGATACAGCTCGTTTCCGTACATTTGTCGCACAGGAATTAAATCTTTCTGTTAAAGATATTACAGGATTTGTTTTAGGCGGCCACGGTGATGATATGGTTCCACTTGTACGTTATTCTTATGCTGGTGGTATTCCATTAGAAACGTTAATCCCTAAAGATCGTTTAGAGGCAATTGTGGAGCGTACTAGAAAAGGCGGCGGTGAAATCGTTAATCTTCTAGGAAATGGCAGTGCTTATTACGCTCCAGCAGCATCACTTGTTGAAATGTGCGAAGCCATCTTAAAAGATCAGCGCCGTGTTCTTCCTTCCATCGCTTACCTTGAGGGAGAATTTGGTTACGAAGGTATCTATCTTGGGGTTCCAACAATCCTAGGTGCGAACGGAATTGAAAAAGTAATCGAGCTTGATCTAACTGCTGAAGAAAAAGCAGCTCTAGATAAATCGGTTGAATCTGTTCAAAATGTAATGAAAGTTTTAGTGTAAGATAGACAAATTCGGGGAAAAATCTTCCCCGAATTTTTTCCACTATTAATGAAACCGTTTACAAAGGAGCGCAAAGGAATGCTTTTAGGGAAAAAAAGAAAACTAGGCAGGGAAATTAAAGAAATTTCAGTCGGAGAGAAATTAGCCTTAACAGAAAAAATTGAAGATAAAGACATACTTCTTTATTTAGGTTTAACGGATGATGCCAATCCTCTCTATATTCAGCATGATTACGCATCCCAGACACCCCATAAGAAACCGATTGTTCCGAGCATTATGCTGACAGGAATGATTACCTCGGCTGTTTCTAAGTACTTACCAGGACCAGGCAGTCATATAGTAAGCCAAGATATCCACTTTCCCAAGCCTGTTTATCATTACGGTACCGTTCACTTATTGTTAGAAATTGTTGAAGTTAATCATGATAATCACACAGTGAAGATGACGGTTGTAGGAAAAAATGAAAACGACGAAGTTGTGATTAATGGAAAACTTATTGTTTGTCCTCCTTATCGCTTAGGGGGCATGGATGCTGGTGTGTTAGATAATTTTTAAAATCATCAAGGGATGTTAACCACATTCCTTTTTTTCGTCTCAAGGTTGATAGTGGGTATTCTTATTATTTCTATATTATAATGGAGTGAGTTGGCGAAATAGATAAAACATTCGGAGGTTTTTATGAAAAATAAGGTACTAGTTGTAGACGATGAACAGTCAATTGTAACTTTGCTTCAATATAATTTGGAACAAGCTGGTTTTGAGGTAATCACGGCAATGGATGGATTAGCAGGCAAACAATTAGCTGAAAGTATGGCACCTGATATTATTGTTTTAGATTTAATGCTTCCGAAAATGGACGGAATCGAAGTATGCAAAGATCTTCGACAACAAAAAATTATGATTCCAATCCTAATGTTAACAGCGAAGGATGATGAGTTTGATAAAATCTTGGGTCTAGAGCTTGGTGCCGACGATTATATGATCAAGCCATTCAGTCCAAGAGAAGTGGTTGCCAGAGTGAAAGCAATCTTAAGAAGAGTTCAAATACAAACAAATAGTAATGAAGCGGACCAGACCGAGGGCTCACCGATTATCATCGGAAACCTTCAAATCTTCCCTGATAAATATGAAGCTTATTTTAATAATCAGCAACTAGAATTAACCCTCAAGGAGTACGAATTGCTGCATTATTTAGCTCAAAATAAAAATCGCGTTTTAACTCGCGACCAATTATTAAGTGCAGTTTGGAATTATGAATTTGCTGGCGATACTCGTATTGTAGATGTTCATATTTCACATCTTCGTGAAAAAATTGAAAAGGATACAAAGAAACCTTCTTATATTAAAACGGTACGGGGACTAGGTTATAAACTCGAGGAGCCGAAGATTGAATGAACAAATTCCACACAAAACTTTTGATTGCACTAATAATGCTAATTATTATCGGCTTAGTTGGGCTGGAAATTTTGTTAGGTCAGCTTTTTAAAAGTAACTACCTGGATACATACAATGAACGATTAAATAAAGAAAGCAATCTGCTGAGTATGTATATTGAAAATAACGGTGGAGTGCAGTCAATCGATCATGAGGGAATATTGAAAATAAGTAAAATACTTAATGTGAGACTTGCTATTACAGACACCAAAGGAGTTCTCCTTTTTGACAGCGGAGAAATGGAGACATCCAATATTAACGGAATAAAAGAAAATATCAATGAAGTAATAAAAGAAAAACCAAATAATGAAACCAAACTAGTGGAGCATGAAGATTATGACTTACACTATTCATGGAAACCCGTTTTATATGCAGGGGAGAAAGAAGGGTATCTGTTCGTTATCACAAAAACGAGTGAGCTCAAAAAAGCTTACGGGCAAATTTGGTGGATTCTATCCATTAGCTTAGTTATGGTGCTGATTGTCTTTATTTATCTTGGATATAGAATAACAGCGAGATATATGAAGCCAATAGAAGCAGCTACGAATGTAGCCATCGAATTGGCGAATAGAAATTACCGAGTCAGGATAGAAAGTAATGAATTAAATGAAACAAGTAAGCTAACCTCTTCCTTAAATATTTTGGCGCAAAATTTACAGGAAATGAGTAAAGCTCAAGAAATACAGCAAGATCGTTTAAGTGCACTGATTGAAAATATGGGAGCTGGACTGCTATTAATTGATAGCAGGGGTTTCATCAATTTAATTAATAAGGGATACGTTGAAATCTTTCAAGTGGACTTAGAGAATTCCTTAAATAAATTATATTATGAAGTCATTGAGCAGGAAGAAATCTGTCATGTTATAGCGGAGGTTTTCCGAACGGAACAAAAAGTTAGTAAACATCTTCTTCTTCCATTGGGAATTGAGAGAAGATACTTTGATGTTTATGGAATCCCCATAATCGGCATAAATAATGCTTGGAAAGGTGTTCTACTGGTTTTCCATGACATTACGGAGATTAAAAAGCTTGAACAAATGAGAAAGGATTTTGTGGCGAATGTTTCACATGAATTGAAAACGCCTGTTACCTCTATTAAAGGTTTTTCTGAAACGTTGATGGATGGTGCGATGAATAATCGTGATACGCTTGAAGCATTTTTATCCATTATAAATAAAGAAAGCAATCGGATGCAGTCATTGATTCAGGATTTACTTGATTTTTCTAAAATAGAGCAGCAGGAATTTAAGTTGAACATTCAGGACTTTGATCTCTACGAATTAATAAAAGAAGTTATTATGATGCTTAATAAAAAAGCAAAATCCAAAGATGTTCGTCTAGAACATGAGTTTAATAGGGAAGAATTATATATACAAGGCGATCATGATCGTTTAAAGCAGGTATTTATTAATATCATAACCAATGCAATCTTGTATACCCCGCCAAACGGGTATGTAAAAGTATCACTTTATGATTATGAAAAGACTGTGAAAGTCCATATAAAGGATACTGGTGTTGGAATCAAGCAAGAAGAAATTCCTCGTATTTTCGAACGGTTTTATCGTGTTGACCGTGCCAGAAGCAGGGACTCTGGCGGGACAGGTCTTGGATTAGCGATCGTAAAACATTTAGTTGAAGCACATCATGGGAACATCAGTGTGAAAAGCGCCCCTGGTGAAGGCAGTGAGTTTATCATCGAATTACATAAATATATGAATTAACCTGGAAGGGGTAAATGGATGGATAAGAAGAAATTAGTATTAATAGACGGGAATAGTATTGCTTACCGTGCGTTTTTTGCACTGCCCCTGCTAAATAATGATAAAGGCATACATACAAATGCTGTATATGGTTTTACCATGATGCTTAATAAGATAATGGAGGATGAAAAGCCAACCCATATTCTAGTGGCATTTGATGCAGGGAAAACAACATTCCGGCATAAGACTTTTGGTGAATATAAGGGCGGAAGACAAAAAACACCGCCAGAATTATCCGAACAATTCCCTTATATTCGTGAGCTTTTGGATGTTTATGGAATAAAACGCTATGAGCTTGAAAATTATGAAGCTGATGACATTATTGGAACTCTCTCATTATCTGCGGAAAAAGAAGGCTATGAAATTAAGGTAATTTCGGGAGATAAAGATTTAACGCAGCTTTCCTCTGAACATACGACGGTTGGTATTACTCGTAAAGGAATTACTGATATCGAGGAGTACACACCTGCTCACGTATTGGAAAAGTATGGCTTAATCCCTGAGCAAATTATCGATATGAAGGGGTTAATGGGCGACCCTTCAGATAATATACCAGGTGTACCAGGTGTTGGAGAAAAGACAGCGATTAAGCTGCTGAAGGAATTTTCAACTTTAGAAAAATTATTAGAATCCATCGATCAAGTGACGGGGAATAAGTTGAAAGAAAAGCTAGAAGAATTTAAGGAACAAGCAAAGATGAGTAAGGAGCTTGCTACGATTGAAAGGCAGGCCCCAGTGGAAGTTTCTGTAGAAAATGCACTTTACGAGGGCTTTGAAAGAGAAAAAGTTGCAGCTCTATATAAAGAGCTTGGCTTCCATTCGTTGTTGGAAAAGTTGGGTGGAGACGCATCAAGCAATGAACAGCTTGAACTTGAAGAAATTGAGTTTGTGACCCCAGATGTGATAACAGATGATTTGTTTGCAGATGATAATTATTTTTATGTTGAAATGCTTGATGATAATTATCATTATGCCGATATAATTGGTTTTTCACTTGTAAATGAAAATGGATATTATTACTTTCCAACTGATTTAGCCACGAAATCTGAGAGCTTTAAAAAATGGGCAGAAGATGAAACAAAGAAGAAAACCGTCTATGATGCAAAGCGGACGGAGGTATCTTTAAGAAGGTATGATATCCATTTAAAAGGGTCTAATTTTGATACATTAATGGCTTCCTATATTATTAATCCCTCAGAAACGATTGATGATATTTCTACCATTGCAAAAAAGTATGGGATTCAAATTCAATCAGATGAATCGTTTTATGGAAAAGGGGCTAAGCGGAAAATACCTGAAGCATCGCTTACAGCCGAACACCTAGTTCGAAAAAGCCTAGCTATGTTTGATTTGAAACAGAAACTAGAGGATGAGTTAAAAACAAATGAACAATATGAATTGTTTACTGAGCTTGAAATGCCATTATCACTCATTTTGGCGGACATGGAATCTTGCGGAATCAAGGTTGACAGTGAACGCCTGCAAAGGATGGGCAGTGAAATACATGACAGGCTTATCGAAATCGAAGGAAACATTTATGACTTGGCAGGAGAAAAGTTCAATATTAACTCAACCAAGCAATTGGGTGTGATTCTATTTGAAAAGTTAAACCTGCCATCCTTTAAGAAAACGAAGAAAGGTTATTCCACATCAGCTGATGTTTTGGAAAAATTAGCAAATGATCATGAAATTATTGATCATATTCTTCATTACAGACAGTTAGGCAAGCTTCAGTCTACCTATATTGAAGGTCTTTTAAAGGTGTTAAATCCAAAAACGGGTAAAATCCATACACGATATCAACAGACATTAACATCAACGGGCAGATTAAGCTCGATTGATCCGAACCTGCAGAACATACCGATTCGGTTAGAGGAAGGACGGAAAATCCGCCAAGCCTTTGTACCATCAGAGCCAGGATGGATTATTTTTGCTGCCGATTATTCGCAAATCGAGTTAAGGGTTTTGGCTGATATCGCTGGTGATGAAAAACTGATTCAGGCATTTAAGGATGACCTCGACATTCATACAAAAACAGCTATGGACGTATTCCATGTGAATGCGGGCGACGTAACCTCCAATATGAGAAGGCAGGCAAAGGCGGTTAACTTTGGTATAGTCTATGGAATAAGTGATTACGGTCTGTCACAGAGCCTTGGGATTACACGTAAGGAAGCTGGTCTGTTTATTGACCGGTATCTAGCAAGCTATCCTGGAGTGAAAGAGTATATGGACGATATCATTCATTCCGCTAAACAAAAAGGCTATGTCTCTACCCTGTTGCAAAGAAGAAGATATATTCCTGAGATTACCCATCGGAATTTTAACATCAGAAGCTTTGCTGAAAGAACAGCAATGAACACGCCAATTCAGGGAAGTGCAGCCGATATTATCAAAAAAGCGATGATCGATATGGCGGATGCATTGAAGGATTATGGGTTAAAGACGAGACTGCTTCTTCAGGTGCACGATGAACTCATCTTTGAAGCACCAGAAGAGGAAATCGAAACACTGAAGAAATTAGTTCCTGATGTTATGGAAAATGCCCTCGAATTAAAAGTCCCATTAAAAGTAGACTATTCATATGGCCCAACATGGTTTGATGCGAAATAGAAAAGCGGAAGCGCCTTGCCCAAGGAAAAATGCAGTTCAATTTTTCCCAGGGGCGACAGGCATAAGACGAGCCGGCATGAAGGTTGCTTTTTAACCTTCTTGTCGGATTGGCTTATGACCCCGAGCCCCTAGGCGCTGCAGCTGGACACTGGAGGGGGATTTTTTGCCAGAATTACCTGAAGTAGAAACCGTTAGAAAAACGTTAAAACAGCTTGTTTCTCATAAACAAATTGAGAATATAACCGTTCACTGGCCGAAAATCATTAAAAATCCCGTGGAGGTTGAACAATTTATTGACGCCCTTAAAGGAGAAACCATTGAGGACGTCGGCAGAAGAGGAAAGTTTTTAATCATCTATACCAAAACCTTCGCCCTCGTTTCCCATTTAAGGATGGAAGGAAAGTACGGACTTTATCCAAAAGAAGAACCGTATGACAAACATACTCATGTCATTTTTCATTTTACCGATGGAACTGAATTACGGTATCGGGATGTTCGTAAATTTGGAACCATGCACTTGTATAAAAAAGGGGAGGAATTTCTAAAACCTCCGCTTATTGACCTTGGACCAGAGCCGTTTTCAAAAGAGTTCACAGTAGACTATTTATCTGAGAAGCTGAAAAAGACAACCAGAAAGCTGAAGCCTGCACTCTTAGATCAAAAAGTCTTTGTCGGACTAGGTAACATCTATGTGGATGAGGCTCTGTTCCGGTCCGGAATTCACCCTGAAAGGCTCGCTAATTCTTTAAGTGAAGCTGAATTAACTTTACTGCATCAAGAAATTGTTAAGACCTTAGATGAAGCGGTTAAAAAAGGAGGAAGTACCATTCGCTCCTATGTTAACTCGCAAGGGGAAATTGGGATGTTCCAGCTTGAATTATATGCCTACGGACGTAAAGGGGAAGAATGTAAAAACTGTGGAACTCCGCTCGAAAAAACGACTGTAGGCGGCCGCGGAACGCATTTTTGTCCCAGCTGCCAAAAGCTTTAAGCAGTAGAAGTGTAAAGACAATTTAATAACAAAGGATAGGCTCCGCCCATATACTATCGTAGTGATTGACGGAAGGAGCCCTAGACATCATGTTTCAATTGTTCTCACTTCTCCTGCTGGCTTTTGCTCTCAGTCTTGATAGCTTTAGCGTAGGGTTTACGTATGGCCTAAGAAAAATGGTACTGCCGCTTAAATCAGTTCTCATAATTGCAACCTGTTCAGCAATTTCATTAATGATTGCTGTGTCAATTGGACATGGCCTAGAAAAAATTTTATCTCCAACTATAACAGCAAGCCTCGGGGGCTTTATCTTAATCGGTCTCGGCGCCTGGGTATTGTATCAATTTTTTAGGCCAGAAAAAGAAAAGGATAAAGAGCTGCTCGAACATGAAAAGTTGATTATTAATTTTGAAATCCGCTCACTAGGAATCGCGATTAATATATTAAGAAAACCCATGTCAGCGGACTTTGATCGTTCGGGCACCATTACTGGAATCGAGGCATTTATGCTGGGTTTTGCCCTATCAATCGATGCATTTGGTGCTGGAATTGGAGCAGCTATGCTAGGATTCTCACCCTTTTATTTAGCCATTAGTGTTGCGGTCATGAGTTCTATATTTCTTCTTTTTGGAATTAAAAGTGGAGCCTTTTTTCATAAATTTAATTGGGTCCAAAAGTTTACCTTTTTACCAGGGATTTTATTAATTATCATTGGTATTTGGAAATTATGATAATGTGAAAGGAATAAAGTATGTCACTAGTAATCGGATTAACGGGCGGAATAGCCAGTGGAAAAAGTACAGTTTCAAATATGTTTAAAGAAATGGACATCACTGTCATTGATGCAGACGTAGAAGCCCGCCTCGCTGTTGAAAAAGGAGAACCAGCCTATCAAAAAATCATTGCTGAATTTGGTGATGATATTGTATTAGATACTGAGGAAATCGACAGGGCAAAACTGGGTTCGATTATCTTTCATAACGCAGAAAAACGACAGATCCTAAATGGCATCGTTCATCCTGAAGTTAGGAAAAGGATGAATAATCAAGTGGAAGCAGCGAGGGCGCGCGGGGAACAAGTTATTGTCCTCGATATCCCGCTGCTGTTTGAAAGTAAACTAACACATATGGTCGAAAAAACCATTCTTGTATATGTAGACAGAGATATTCAGCTAAATAGGCTGATGGAACGTAATGACCTGTCATTAGAAGATGCAGAGGCAAGAATAAGCTCACAAATGCCCCTATCAGATAAAGTAGCGCTAGCCGACGCCGTCATCAACAATAATGGGACCATCAGCGAAACAAAAAAACAGGTAATTGAGGTTTTGACAGGCTGGGGAATAACAACTCCATAATACATTTAAAAGAAGGGATCAGCCCTTCTTTTTTTTATGCTTTTGAATCAGAATTACTGACTAGACAAAGAAACTTACAAACATAATTGGTATGTAATATATCTGAATTGTAAAACATTTTTAAAATTCCGCACTTTATATATCACTTATTCAGTTAAATATGTTATACTAATTACATCGAAACAAGGTAATGAGTATAACATATTTCGGAAGGGGCCGTACAATGAAGGCGAGAATTGCAATTAATGGTTTTGGGAGAATTGGAAGGATGGTTTTTAGAAAAGCAATCCTTGAAAATACGATTGATATTATTGCTATTAATGCGAGCTATCCCGCAGAAACATTAGCTCATTTAGTAAAATATGATACGGTTCATGGACCATTTCAAGGGGATATTATAGCATTAGATGAAGAGCTAATCGTAAATGGTAAAAGAGTGAAGCTATTAAACAATCGGAATCCTGAGCAACTTCCATGGAAAGAGTTAAATATCGATGTGGTTATTGAAGCGACCGGAAAATTTAATTCACGAGACAAGGCAAGTCTGCACCTTGACGCAGGAGCAAAAAAGGTAATCATTACTGCACCTGGCAAGGACGAGGATATTACGATTGTAATGGGAGTAAACGAAGACAAGCTTGATATCACTCAACATGATGTGATTTCCAACGCATCATGTACTACAAACTGTCTGGCACCTGTTGCAAAAGTGCTGGATGAAAAGTTTGGAATTGAAAATGGTTTAATGACAACGATTCACTCGTATACAAATGATCAACGTAACATCGATAACCCACATAAAGATTTACGAAGAGCTAGAGCTTGTGGACAATCTATCATTCCAACCACTACTGGGGCTGCTAAAGCTTTAGCATTGGTATTACCTCAGTTAAAGGGGAAGCTGCATGGAATGTCACTTCGGGTGCCTACACCAAACGTTTCTTTAGTAGATTTAGTGGTCGATTTGAAACAAGATGTTACCGTGGATGATATCAATCAGGCATTTGTGGAAGCAAAGAATGGTCCATTAAAGGGAATTGTAGATTTTACAATGGAACCGCTAGTATCCGTTGATTTCAATACAAATCCATACTCCGCAATCATTGATGGATTATCAACAATGGTAATGGGTACTAGGAAAGTGAAAGTGCTGGCTTGGTATGATAACGAATGGGGCTATTCTTCCCGCGTTGTCGATCTTACCTTATATGTCGCACACCTAATGGCGAATTCAAATTCAGTGAAAGTCGGATAAAACAAAAATGCTGTCAAAATGACAGCATTTTTTTGTAGCTTTTTCAATTATACTCGCATGATATAGTTTGGAATTTCGTTTTTTTTCTGAGGAGATAAGCCCTTTAAACACAATTACTAATAAGTTGTAAAAAATTTTAGATTGATAGGTTGCAAAAAAAATATAAACTTAGTATACTAGTCATCGTGAACTTCTTGAAATTAGGTAACGATTAATTACTTAAAGGGTTAGGACCTCTCTGGACTAACTTTCCCCCGTGGTAATTACCAGATACCGTCAATATAAGGATTTCAAGAATGAAACGAAAATGTTTAGAGGGGGAAAAATGAATATGGAAACTATGGGACGTCACGTTATCTCTGAATTATGGGGATGCGATTTTGAAAAATTGAATGATATGAACTTTATTGAACAAACTTTTGTCGAAGCAGCTCTTAAATCAGGTGCGGAAATTCGTGAAGTAGCTTTTCATAAATTTGCACCACAAGGCGTAAGCGGTGTTGTTATTATTTCTGAATCTCACTTAACGATTCACAGCTTCCCTGAGCACGGATATGCAAGTATTGATGTGTATACATGCGGCGATTTAAATCCAAATGTTGCAGCGGATTATATTGCAGAAGCATTGAATGCACAAACACGTGAAAATATTGAAATTCCACGTGGTATGGGTCCTGTTCATGTAAAACAGGCAAAAGCTCTTTAATTTTATAAATTATAAACAGCTAGAGGTGTATTTATAGTACACCTCTTTTTATTTTTTTCCTAAAGTATTGTAAACTAAGAGAAAAGATTATTTTTGGAGGGTACCATGTCAGTCATTCGCAATATATTTATTCGTTTTAGCAAACAAATTGAAACATCCGATCATCAAAAGGATAGCTCACTAAACACTCATTATTATAAAGCTACATTTAACCAGGTGTTTCATTCTGTTGAAGAGTTATTTAGACAGGATGCAGATTGTAGAATTGTTACGGTTTCCAAAGACCATGGTGAGATTGCCGTAGAAATCAATAAACCGATACCTTGCTTTTTAATCGTAACAGTGGTTTCTGTGAGAGGAATGGAAACGGCTGTAGACTTTAACATCTCATCCGAAAAGTTTTCACCGATTGGCCTGTATCCAATTTTAAGAAAAAGGCTCATTTCCTATTATGAGGAAATGAACAAATTACATACTCTTGTTAGAATCGGAAAAAGCTCATAATACTTCTTGTGTTACCGTTTTCTTTTTAATAAGATAAATAGTAGATATTATACTTATGTAGTGATTGATTTGGGAGTTGATCAAATGAAGTGCCCTTCATGTCAAAATTATGGTACACGTGTGCTTGATTCCCGACCGGTAGATGAGGGTCGTGCAACCCGAAGAAGGCGTGAGTGTGAGGAATGTGGTTATCGTTTTACGACATTCGAGAAGATTGAGGAAATACCACTTATTGTCGTCAAAAAGGAAGGTACAAGGGAAGAATTCAGCCGTGATAAAATTTTACGAGGCTTAATTAAAGCTTGTGAAAAACGCCCCGTTGCTTTAAAAGAATTAGAGGATATTACCCAAGGGGTAGAAAAGGAACTGCGCGGTCAAGGAATATCAGAAATAAAAAGTGAATTGATTGGTGAAATGGTCATGGACAGGCTGGCACATGTGGATGAAGTGGCATATGTGCGCTTTGCATCCGTTTACCGTCAATTTAAAGATATAAACGTTTTTATTCAAGAATTAAAGGAATTGATAAACAAGGAGAAATCCTAAGGAGCTAAAGAGGTCTTTGGCTCTTTATTACTTTTATTAAAGGGTGAATGAAATGGCGCAGCATTGGCAGGAATTGATTCCGATTGACCGTTATCTTGTTACGTCAAATGGATTGCTGCATGATTATGATCGCAAAGTGTTGACTTTTTTGTATCAGCCCTTAATCGGCTCAACTTGTTTAAGCTTATATATGACACTATGGGCTGAGCTTGAAGAAAATAGACTGTGGTCTGAATCCTCCACCCATCATTTATTGATGAATTTGTTAAGTGTCAATTTAAAGGAAATATATGAAGCAAGGCTGAACCTTGAGGGGATTGGCTTATTAAAAACCTATGTGAAGAGTGATGATAGTGGACGATCTTTTATTTACGAACTCCATCCACCATTAAATCCAGAGCAATTCTTCCTTGATGGAATGCTTAATATTTATTTATATCGTAAAATTGGGAAAAACCATTTTTCTAGGTTAAAACGCTTTTTTAGTGATAAGCAAAAGCCAGTGGAAGAGGACTATGTAGAGGTGACAAGAGAGTTTCAGGATGTGTTTGCTTCGGCAACTCCTGGCAGCCTTCAGTATATGCAGGAGCATGCTGAGGAATTAGAGGCAGAACCTTCTCTAGGATTTATTGGCAGGAAGGATCAGAAGCCCATTCAAATTGATACCAGTTCCTTTGACTTTGAAATGTTATTGGCGGGTCTAAATGAATCGCTGGTCCCTCAGAAGTCACTCACCAAAAAGGTAAAAGAGGTTATTAGTAACCTTGCCTTTCTATATGGAATCAGCCCTATCGAAATGAAAAACTTTATATTAGGTGCCATTAATGAAAAGGATGAAATTGATATCGAGGACCTTAGAAAAGGGGCACGAGATTGGTATCAATTTGAAAATTATGATCAACTTCCGAGTCTGATAAATAGAACCCAGCCGGCTGTTCACCAGGTCCAATTAAAGGAACCGAAAACGCAGGAAGAAAAATTAATCCGTTATTATGAAACCACACCGCCGATTGTCATTTTTAAAGAACTATCAGGTGGAGTGGAGCCTTCTGTTTCGAATTTAAAAATATTAGAAGAAGTCATGATAAAATATAAACTTCCCCCTGGTGTAGTCAATGTATTGATTGAGGTTGTCCTTAGAAAAACAGATATGAAATTTACAAAGAATTTTGTTGAATCAATTGCAAGCCATTGGGCTCGTCTTAAAATAAAGACCGTGAAGGAAGCGATGGAAGCGGCAAGGAAAGAGGAGCGCAGCTTCAAAGATAGTAAAAAGACAGGAAAATCTACGAAACAAAAACCTATTCGTACAGAAGTATTACCAGATTGGTTTGATGATAAAGGAAAAGAAAGTGTTAAAGAGCCTGCTAAAGAAAATAACACAGAGCTTGAGGCGAGAAAACGCGCAATAGAAGAAAAGCTAAAAGCCTTTCGTAAATAGGGGGTGAGTGTAAATGGAAAAAATTAATCGAACACTTAAGCGCTTAGCCTCAAATGAAGGCTTTCAGAAGCGCTATGAAGAGCAGAGGAAGCAGGTACTCAATCACCCTGATATTCATGACTTTTTATCAGAGCACCAAAATGAGCTCAATCAGGAAACGATTGAAAAAAGCATGAGTAAGCTTTATGAGTATACCCAGCAAAGTAAAGAATGTAATCGCTGCGAGAGTCTCGATGGCTGTATTAATTTCATGAAAGGGTATCATCCAGACCTAGTACTGGTACGAAACTCTATTGATGTTGTGTATAAGCGCTGCCCTCGAAAAGTGATGGCAGATGAACATAAGAAGAATCAAAAGCTTATTAAAAGTTTATACGTTCCAAGAGACATATTGGAAGCGACGTTTGAGGACTTTGAAGGTGACGAAGGCCGCCTAGATGCAGGAGATAAGGCCGCCACCTTTTTAATGAATTACGAGGCAGGCCTGAAGCCAAAGGGATTGTATCTTTATGGAATGTTTGGAGTGGGGAAATCCTATTTGTTAGGAGCAATAGCCAACGAGCTTGCTAAGAAGCAAATTTCGTCCATGATTGTTTATGTTCCTGAGCTGCTGCGCGAAATGAAAAGTGCAATTGGCGATAATACCTTAAATGAAAAAATAGAGGCACTGAAGAAAGAATCAATCCTGATGCTTGATGATATAGGGGCTGAAGCCGTTTCTAGCTGGACACGGGATGAAGTATTAGGTCCCATCCTTCAATTCAGAATGCTTGAAAAGCTTCCAACCTTCTTTACCTCTAATTTTGACTTTCAAGGACTTGAGCACCATTTAACCTACAGTCAACGTGGTGAAGAGGAAAAGATGAAAGCACGGAGAATCATGGAAAGAATTCGAAGTTTAAGTGAACCAGTGCTGGTGGAAGGACCAAATCGGCGCGATTAATTAAAATATTGAAAGGATTACCGATTTAGTTTCGGTAATCCTTTTATTTTTTTTTACAATATAGGTGTATCTCTGATGTCTTAACTTCTATTTTGGTCAAGTCCCCCATATAAATAGTAAAACAGAGTATGGGTGAGAGGGGGGATTTGGTTGGCTGAAATCATCTTCCGAAGCAAGATGGATGCGAAGAGATTTTATGATCACTTGCTGAAGTGCTTTCGAGGTAATCCAAGTAATCAAGATATTCTTCTTTTAGAAGATCGATATATAGTTAAGGTTTTGGATAGAAAGGTAAATCTGGAGATGCTTAAACATGCATTTTATGAATTTATCGTAAAAATAAAGCGTGATGATTGGTTTAGAGCTATTTTACAAGATCAATATTTTTTCGAGGATCCAGAAGAACAGCAGCATATCATGGAGATTATTTATTCTGTTCTTGAAGGCCAGCGGGAAGACTTGTCTGTATTAATCAGGGAAAATGGGGAAGAACCAAACATTAGAGAAGCAGTTGAGGAAATCTTTCAGGATAATGTCTCCTTTTCTTTTGATTCCTTTCTTAAATTTCGATTGCGTCCTTATTTAAAAGTATTAGAGAGCTACGTGGAAATATCAATCGACGAATATAAAATGGAGCAGGAATATCAAATGTTTATCCAAACATTAAGAGATTTTTTAACAGGACGTGAGCCAAAAATGGACACGCTGCATCTTCTCTTTGATGAGGAAATTACTTTCTTTGATGAGAAATTTGAAGAAATAAAAAGAGGAGAGTTGATGAAAATGATAGACCGGAAGCTTTTATTTAATCATCCAGTCTATGTAGATTCAGCTTCGATTGCACCCTTGTTATCGATTGCACCTAAAAGTATTCTGCTCTATACGAAAAATCCAGAGGAACCGCTTGTTAGGACCATTAGAAACATTTTTGAAGAAAGAGTTTTAGTAAAATCCTTTAAGGGTTTGCGTCCTACAAAGGAATGGATTCAGCAGGAAAACAACGCAAATGAAAACGGGGCTTGAAAAATATTGTAAAATTGTGCGCTTGGTGTATTGATTTTTCAAAATAGAATCATTATAATAACGTACATAGTCTGAAATGCTGAAGCTAGACATCAATATATCAAGCAAAAGTAACGATAAGGACAATAGTATTTATTCACGGTTACCAGAGAGGGAGGACCAGGCTGAAAGCCTCCTAGCACGGATTGAATGCTTACCACCTTTAAACTTCAGCGGTGAACGCTTCTTTGAAGTGAGTAATCGCCTGACGGGAAACAGCCCGTTACCCTGTCCTAAAGTCATTTTTAAAGATTATTTTAAAAATGAAAAATTGGGTGGAACCACGTGTTTATTAAACTCGTCCCTTTTCCAGGGACGGGTTTTTTTATTTTTATAAAGCGCCAGGTCAGGACACAATTAGTCCCGTGCGCTCCAAATCAAAAGGAGGAATAACCATGTCAGACGTTGTAAAGATTGCGTTTCCAGATGGAGCAGTGAAGGAGTTCCCTCGTGGAACAACAACGGAAGATATTGCCGCTTCCATCAGCCCGGGACTGAAGAAAAAAGCAATTGCCGGGAAATGGAATGGTCAATTATTTGATCTTCGCCGTCCAATCGAAGAAGACGGTTCAATAGAAATCGTTGTACCTGAATCAAAGGATGCCTTAGAGATTTTACGTCATAGTACTGCCCACTTAATGGCTCAAGCGATTAAAAGGCTCTATGGAAAAGAAGTAAACCTTGGAGTAGGACCGGTAATTGAAGGCGGTTTTTATTATGATATCGACCTTGAAGAATCGATTACTCCAGAGGACCTTCCACGAATTGAAAAAGAAATGGCGAAAATCGTCAATGAAAACATTGAAATCGTTCGTAAAGAAGTAAGCCGTGCTGAAGCGGTGCAATTCTTTAAGGCTGAGGGTGACCCTTACAAGCTGGAACTAATTGAAGCGATTCCGGATGATGAAACTGTGACTATTTATGAACAAGGTGACTTCTCTGACCTTTGCCGTGGTGTCCATGTTCCGTCAACTGGAAAAATAAAAGAGTTCAAATTGTTGAGCATTGCCGGAGCATACTGGCGAGGTGACAGCAAAAACAAAATGCTGCAGCGTATTTACGGAACTGCATTTTTCAAGAAAGAAGATTTGAAAGAGCACCTTCGCTTATTAGAAGAGGCAAAAGAACGTGATCACCGTAAAATTGGAAAAGAGTTGAACCTGTTTACGAGTTCACAATTAGTTGGTCAAGGGTTGCCATTATGGCTTCCAAAAGGTGCAACAATCCGCCGGGTTGTTGAACGATACATTGTTGATAAAGAGCAGCGTCTAGGCTATGACCATGTCTATACTCCAATCATGGGAAGCGTGGATTTATACAAAACTTCAGGTCACTGGGATCATTACCAGGAGGATATGTTCCCGGTAATGGATATGGATAACGAGCAATTGGTTCTTCGTCCAATGAACTGCCCTCACCATATGATGGTGTACAAAAACGCAATCCACAGCTATCGTGAGCTGCCTATCCGTATTGCTGAGCTTGGGACAATGCACCGTTACGAAATGTCTGGAGCTTTATCAGGACTTCAGCGTGTTCGGGGAATGACTTTAAATGATGCTCATATTTTTGTTCGTCCGGACCAAATTAAAGACGAATTTAAACGAGTTGTTAATCTTGTTTTAGCGGTTTACAAAGACTTTAATATTAATGACTATTCCTTCCGTCTTTCCTATCGCGATCCGCAAGATACTGAAAAGTATTTTGATGATGATGCGATGTGGGAAAAAGCGCAAAGCATGCTGAAGGAAGCGATGGATGACCTTGGTCTTGATTATTATGAAGCTGAGGGTGAAGCCGCATTCTACGGTCCTAAACTAGATGTTCAAGTAAAAACAGCGCTAGGTAAAGAGGAAACTCTTTCAACAGTTCAATTAGATTTCTTACTACCTGAACGATTTGATCTAACTTATGTGGGTGAAGACGGCAAGCAGCACCGCCCAGTCGTTATTCACCGTGGTGTTGTATCAACAATGGAACGCTTCGTTGCCTTCTTAATCGAGGAATACAAAGGTGCTTTCCCAACTTGGTTAGCTCCAGTCCAGGTTCAAGTAATTCCTGTTTCACCAGAAGCACATTTTGATTTTGCGAAGCAGGTACAGGAGCAACTTCAAAATGAAGGCTTCCGTGTCGAATTAGATGGCCGTAATGAAAAAATTGGCTACAAAATCCGCGAAGCACAAATGCAAAAAATTCCATATATGCTCGTTGTCGGCGACAAGGAAGTAGAAGAAAATGCCGTTAACGTCCGCAAATATGGCGAGCAAAAATCAGCAACTGAGCCATTCGCACAATTCCTTGAATCATTAAAAGCAGAAGTGAAAAGAGGATAATTGAAAAAAAAGGCTGTGTTAATCGAATAATTGAGTTTGGCACCTGTTGATTGGAGCGGAAGGCACGAGACTCCTCGAAAATGCTATCGCATTTTCTTCGTGCGTGGGCTGATTCGAGGATGTAATTCAATGTCCTGCGGGAGGACGGGACAGGGGAGACCCCGCTCATCTCTTAGCGCCGAGGAGGCTTCCCGAACCGCCTGCGGAAAGCGAAGTGCCTCGTGACAGGCAAAGACCGCCTGTCCCTGCGGTGATTATTCAAAGAAGCTTTCCTTAGTGGAGCGGAAATCAACAGCCGAGTTAACACCGCCAAAAAAAGAAAAAATTTCTATTGAATAATTTTTCGTTTCTTGATAGAATGAATTTCGTTGTCATATGAAATGCATGTTTGACATTACGTCTTTGCTTATGTTATAGTAACTAAGGAAAATTGAATACTAGTTTTGGGAAAAGAAGAAGCACCCGCTTCTCACCTGATTGACGCAATTGGCAGTTGGCAGGTTTTACGTGAACTTTTTAGTTTATTACTTTTGTTTCGTAAAGTGTGGGTGTATTCATCCGCACTTTTTTATTTGTTTAAACAAAGAATCTAAAGTTGTTCAGTACTTGCCGATGCAGCAAAAGTCAGATGCTCTTGACCCGGATGTTGTATTCGTGAAAACCTTGGAGGTGGCTAATTATTAGCAAAGACATGTTATTAAATGAGGGTATTCGCGCTCGCGAAGTTCGCCTAATCGATCAAAACGGCGAGCAATTAGGGATTAAAACCAAATTTGAAGCGCTGGAGATTGCCGGACGAGTGAATCTTGATTTGGTACTAGTTGCACCAAATGCGAAGCCCCCGGTAGCCCGAATTATGGACTATGGCAAATTTAAATTCGAGAATCAAAAGAAAGAAAAAGAAGCTCGAAAGAATCAAAAGATTATTGTTACAAAAGAAGTTCGTCTCAGCCCAACAATTGATGAGCATGACTTTAATACAAAACTTCGCAATGCGATTAAGTTTTTGGAAAAAGGCGACAAGGTAAAAGCTTCAATCCGCTTCAAGGGCCGGGCGATTACCCATAAAGAAATCGGTCAACGTGTATTAGACCGTTTTGCTACCGAGTGCAAAGAAGTTGCAACAATCGAATCTCATCCAAAAATGGATGGACGAAGCATGTTCCTCGTTCTAGCACCTAAAACTGAAAAGTAATAAGGAGGACTATCCCAATGCCAAAAATGAAAACTCACCGTGGCGCTGCAAAGCGTTTCAAGAAGACTGGTTCTGGTAAACTGAAGCGTTCACACGCTTATACTAGCCACTTATTTGCAAACAAATCTACAAAAGCTAAGCGTAAGCTTCGCAAAGCTTCACTTGTTTCTAAAGGCGATTTCAAACGCATCCGTTTCTTATTAACAAATCTTAAATAATCGTTAACGATTGATATAGGAGGAAAAATTCATGCCACGTGTAAAAGGCGGTACAGTTACGCGCAAGCGTCGTAAAAAAGTTATTAAATTAGCAAAAGGTTATTATGGTTCAAAACATACATTATATAAAGTAGCTAACCAACAGGTTATGAAATCTTTAATGTACGCATTCCGCGATCGTCGCCAGAAGAAGCGCGACTTCCGTAAACTTTGGATTACTCGTATCAACGCAGCAGCTCGTATGAATGGTCTTTCTTACAGCCGTTTAATGCATGGCTTAAAGCTTGCAGGTATCGAAGTAAACCGCAAAATGCTTGCTGAATTAGCAGTAAGCGATGCAGCAGCATTTACTGAATTAGCAAACGTTGCAAAACAACAACAAAAATAATTTTTTGAGCCATTCTCATAACGAGGATGGCTTTTTCTATAAGGGGGATGGGAAAATGAGTACCATATTAGGTGCATATATCATAATGAATATTATTGGTATAATTGTAATGAAAGTGGATAAAAATCGAGCGATAAAACATCAATACCGGATTAGTGAAAACACCTTGTGGCTAGTGGCTATATTTGGGGGGGCTGTTGGTACAACAGCAGGAATGCAGATGTTTAGGCATAAAACAAAGCACATGTCCTTTAAAGTTGGATTTCCTTTACTAGCTGTAGCGGAAGTCATTCTTTTAGGTTATTTTTTCACGTTGTAGACATAACAGCATGGCCCTTTTTATATGTTAAGTTAACAAGTTAGATTAACAACCCAGGGGGCATGCAATATGAATGAGGACTTGTCTTTGCTGTTAATCATGGTGGAAGCTGGAGGAATTTTTGCTCCATTGGCTTTTGTTCTATTTCATCTGCTAAGATCGTTCTTGTTTATTCCTGTATCGGTTGTCGTCATTGCTGGAGGGGTTCTTTTTGGAACGGTGTGGGGGACGATTTATTCGGTTATTGGTTTAATGGGGGTTAGCATCTTTTTCTATGCTTTCATTGATAGAATGCCGAAAACCCAGGACCGCCTAGTAAAAATAAAAAATCGCTGGTTTGGGGAATATCGAAATCTTACCGTCGGTCAAATTGCCATTTTAAGACTTATTCCATTTGTTCATTACCACTTATTAAGCTTTTGCTTAAAACAAAGAAAACCTAAATTTAAAGAGTATTTAAAAGCCTCTTTCTTAACAAATATCCCAATCGCCTTTTTTTGTACTATTTTCGGAGAATATATCTCAACCTTTACGCCTTCTTTAATTGCATTAATTCTACTCGGGTTAACGATTCTTGTTTATCTACTGAGAGAGAGACAAAATGTAATCAAATGGAAGGTGTTTTTTAAAAGAACAAAAGAAAAGGCCGCTGGATAGCGGCTATTTTTGATGCAAAAATTCATCAATTGGACTTTTCCAATTGATTTGAGCAACTGGATATCTTTCGTGTATTTTTCTTTCGATAAAATAAAAGTCCTCCTTATCCATTCCTTGAATGGAAGAAGTTTGATCCGGCCAAATCGAGATGGAAACAACATCTATCGTATTTTTCGTGGCACCAAGATATTTTTCTCCCGTAAACAATGCACCATTGTAAGTAAGTTGGAAGTTTTTGGTAACCTCTTCATTGTCTATAAGTAGGAAACGTTTGTGTTTTCGAGCTGCTTCCAATTTACGAGTTGGTTTAAGAAGAAATTTTATGGTTACAAAAATAATGAAGATGAACAAGCAAACTAACAGTAAGCGCAGCAGCCAAACCATGGTTTTGCCTCCTAGTACTTTTACCTACAATACGATTTGGGAATAGAAAAGTTTCATTCTTTCTACACTTTGATATAATTTTGCAAAGGGAGTGATTGTAAATGCAGCTAGAAAAGTTATTTATCATGCAACAAGCGTTGGATCAGCATATTGAAAAAAAGCATAACTTGCAGGAAGAAGATTTATTTAACAGGAAGGTACTCGCATTGCTGGTGGAAATTGGGGAATTAGCGAATGAAACTCGCTGTTTCAAGTTTTGGAGTGTTAAGCCATCATCGGAAAAAAGTGTGGTACTAGAAGAGTTTGTTGATGGAGTCCATTTCATCTTGTCACTTGGCATAGAATGTGGATTTGAGAAACTACAGTACACTATTCAAACAGAACCAACTGCTTTAAATGTCTCAGAACAATTTCTACTCATTTATGAAAAAATTAATGATTTTAAAAACAGTAAAAACGAACATGATTTCAAAGAGTTGCTTGAATCTTATTTGCAGCTGGGTAATCTGCTTGGAATAAGCTATGAGGAAATGGAAAAGGCATATTTTACGAAAAATGAAGTAAATTATCAAAGACAGCAGAATAACTATTAGCTGAAAATTATTGTATAATGATGTTCGAATATACATAAAGGGGGCGAAGTAATGGCTAAATTAGATGAAACTTTAACGATGTTAAAGGATCTAACCGACGCCAAAGGGATTCCCGG
Source organism: Neobacillus sp. YX16 (assembly GCF_030123505.1). Classification (GTDB taxonomy): domain Bacteria; phylum Bacillota; class Bacilli; order Bacillales; family Cytobacillaceae; genus Neobacillus. The sequence continues at coordinate 4,806,399 of NZ_CP126115.1, read as the reverse complement.
CAACGAGAGGGAAGTTCGCGACGTAATGACGAAATACATAGCACCATATGCGGATGAAGTAACAACTGACGGACTTGGCAGTCTAATCGCTAAGAAGGTTGGAAAAGAGGGCGGTCCGAAAATTATTGTGGCTGGCCATTTAGATGAAGTTGGCTTCATGGTTACGCAAATTGATGATAAAGGCTTCCTTCGTTTTCAAACAGTTGGCGGCTGGTGGTCACAGGTTATGCTGGCACAGCGCGTAACTATCGTTACAAAAAAAGGTGATATCATTGGTGTCATTGGGTCCAAGCCTCCCCACATTTTATCAGTAGAAGCTCGTAAGAAGCCAGTAGAAATAAAAGATATGTTTATTGATATTGGTGCCTCGAGCCGTGAAGAAGTAATGGAATGGGGGGTTCTCCCTGGAGATATGGCCGTTCCATACTTTGAATTTACCGTGATGAATAACGAAAAAATGCTTTTAGCAAAGGCGTGGGATAATCGGATTGGCTGCGCGATTGCGATTGATGTATTGAAGCAATTAAAAGGTGTCGACCATCCAAACGAGGTTTATGGTCTCGGAACCACCCAGGAAGAAATCGGCTCTCGTGGGGCGAAAACCTCTGCTGAGAAAATTAATCCTGATATCGGTTTTGCTGTTGATGTTGGTATTGCAGGTGATACACCTGGTATTTCTGAAAAGGAAGCCATGAGTAAAATGGGAAAAGGTCCACAAATCATATTATATGACGCTACCCTTGTGGCACATAAAGGCCTGCGCGACTTTATTACCAATTTGGCAGATGAATTGAATATCCCGTATCAATTTGACGCCATTCCTGGTGGAGGTACTGACGCTGGTCCAATCCATATCACGCATAACGGTGTACCATCGTTAGCCATTACCATTGCAACAAGATATATTCATTCACATGCGGCTATGCTGCACCGTGATGACTACGAAAATGCTGTTAAACTGATTGTTGAAGTCATCAAACGACTAGACCGTGAAACGGTTGATAAAATTACGTACGAATAAAGTTTGCTGTCCTCGATATAATGTCGAGGATTTTTTTAGTGCAATACTTAGTGATGGCAGAAAATACTTGCGGATAGCGGAAAATACTGGCGAATGGCGGAGAATACTTGCGAATGGCGAGAAATACTTGCGGATAGCGAGAAATACTTGCGGATGGCGGAAAATACTTGCGGATGGCGGAAAATACTTGCGGATGGCGGAAAATACTTGCGGATGGCGGAAAATACTTGCGGATGGCGGAAAATACTTGCGGATGGCGGAAAATACTTGCGGATGGCGAGAAATACTTGCGGATGGCGAGAAATACTTGCGGATAGCGGAGAATACTTGTGGATGGCGAGAAATACTGGCGATGGCGAGATTTACTCTCGGATGGCGAGATTTACTCTCGGATAGCGAAATTTACTCTCGGATGGCGAGATTTACTCTCGGATGGCGAGATTTACTCTCGGGTAGCGAAATTTACTCTCGGATGGTGAGAAATACTCTCGGATAACGCAATTCACTCTCGGATGGCAAGAAATACTTGCGGATAGCGGAAAATACTTGCGGATAAGCATAAAAATAGCTGCCGAGTTCGAATCGGCAGCAGCAAATACTGAATTACTTTAACCCATTTTCAAGTATAGTAAGCATTTCTTTCTTGTCTTCCTCAGAAGAATTTTTCCAAATCACTTCAAATAACACGCCCAAGCCAGGTAGCATTTTTTCTTCACCATTTTGAATGGCATCAACAATTGTATCTTCTAATTGATCTTGTGAGTTACCTGTAACATTGTGAATAATTGCATTTCGCAAATTTAAATTCATCATCACACACTCCTTTTTCATCATACATTTCTTTAATATGATTTCTATATTTGGTTTTATTATGTATTTTTTTTGGGATATAATGAGGAAAAACACTAGAGGAGCACAAACTTGAAGCATATTGAATCCATTCAAAACCCTAAAGTAAAACAATGGAAAAAGCTGTTAACGAAAAAGGAGCGGGATAATTCCGGAACCTTTTTAGTCGAGGGCTTTCATTTAGTCGAAGAAGCATTAAAACAACATGAGAGTGTTATCGAAATTATCGTTTCTGATAAGACAGGTCTGCCGCCCCGCTGGGATTCTGGGGAAGTACCGGTCACCCTAGTTACCGAAGAGATTTCAAACTCATTATCTGACACAGAGGCACCACAAGGGATTTATGCTGTTTGCCGTCAGGTTCAGTTAGAAGTACCGAATGCAAGGACGTACTTGCTAATTGATGCAGTACAGGATCCAGGAAATCTAGGTACAATGATTCGAACGGCAGACGCAGCTGGCATTGACGCAGTAGTCGTAGGAAAGGGCAGCGTGGATGTTTTTAATTCAAAGGTACTTCGCTCGGCACAAGGCAGTCATTTTCATCTGCCTATCATAAGAGGCGATCTCCATGATTGGGTCGAAAAGCTGAAAACCAAAAATATTTCGGTTTATGGTACAGCACTTGAAGGGGCTTCTGCATATACTGATATTTCAACAGATGAAACCTTTGCATTGCTTGTCGGCAATGAGGGCAGCGGTGTTAACAAAGAGCTGCTTGAAAAAACGACAGCAAACCTGTATATTCCCATCTACGGTAAAAGTGAATCACTCAATGTCGCAGTAGCAACAGGCATCCTGTTATATTTTTTGAAAAAATAGACGATACTAGTTTGAATCATCAGGTAAAGTATTATATAATAATTTACATTATTGAAAAATACAAAAGACGATGACGGAGAAAAGTATCTTGTCAAAGACCATGTAGGGAGAAAGTGCCGAGACTGAAAGCACTTTTATGGGAAGGATAAGAGAAGTTCACCTCCTGAGTTGGCACCGGGACCATTTCAAATAGAAATGTAAAGGTGCACCGGCCAATGCCGTTATCTCAATGAAGCGAACACATGTGTTTTATACATACCGTGTTTACAAGGGTGGTACCGCGACTATAAACCTCGTCCCTTTCCAGGGATGGGGTTTTTTTGTTTTGAGAAAGTTCCCGCCTAAATTTACACATTAATAAAGGAGGAAATATGATGCAAGAACGATTAAAGGAATTGCAGCAGGAAGCTATTCAAAGTATTGAACAGTCTTCAAGCTTAAAAGAATTAAATGACATCCGTGTTGCCTACTTAGGAAAAAAAGGTCCAATTACCGAAGTCCTTCGTGGAATGGGTAAGCTGTCAGCAGAGGAGCGCCCAATGATGGGAGCACTTGCAAATGAGGTTCGAGAAGCCATTGCTACTATTTTAGAGGCAAAACAGAAGGATTTAGAAGAAGCTGCCATATTAGAAAAACTAGCTTCTGAATCGATTGATGTTACACTGCCAGGAAGACCAGTTAAGGTAGGAAACCACCATCCACTAACAAGAATCATTGAAGAAATAGAAGATTTATTTATTGGTATGGGTTATCAGGTGGCTGAAGGTCCTGAAGTAGAGCAGGATTATTATAACTTTGAAGCTTTAAATTTACCAAAGGGTCATCCAGCACGCGACATGCAGGATTCCTTCTATATTACAGATGAAATTTTACTGCGCACACATACATCACCCGTTCAAGCGCGGACAATGGAAAAGAATCAGGGTAAAGGCCCTATCAAAATTATCTGTCCGGGTAAAGTGTATCGCCGTGACAATGATGATGCGACACACTCCCACCAGTTCATGCAGATTGAAGGCCTTGTGGTTGGAGAAAACATCCGCATGAGCGACCTTCATGGGACATTAGAGATTTTTGCGAAAAAAATGTTCGGTGATGACCGTGAAATCAGATTGCGCCCAAGTTTCTTCCCATTCACTGAACCATCTGTTGAAATGGACATTTCCTGTATGATTTGCGGTGGACACGGCTGTAATGTTTGTAAGAAAACAGGCTGGATAGAAATTCTTGGAGCAGGAATGGTTCATCCAAACGTTCTTGAAATGGCTGGCTACGATTCTAAAAAATACACTGGATTTGCATTCGGTATGGGTCCAGAGCGAATTGCGATGTTGAAATACGGTGTCGATGATATTCGCCATTTCTACACCAACGATGTACGTTTCTTAAAACAGTTTTCAAAACACGAGTAGGAGGAGAGCGCGTTATGTTCGTTTCATATAAATGGCTCCAGGATTATGTAGATTTATCCGGAGTATCGGCTGATGAGTTAGCTGAAAAAATTACAAAAAGCGGGATTGAGGTTGAGGGTGTAGATGTCCTTAACGAAGGTATTACAGGAGTAGTAGTTGGTCACGTTGTTGAGCGTGTACAGCATCCAAATGCTGATAAATTAAGCAAATGCCAAGTGGATATTGGTCAAGGTGAACCTGTTCAAATTATTTGCGGTGCACCCAATGTCGCACAAGGGCAGAAGGTAGCAGTAGCAACGGTTGGCGCAGTTTTACCAGGTAATTTTAAAATTAAGCGTGCGAAGCTTCGTGGTGAAGAATCAAATGGAATGATTTGCTCACTAACTGAGTTAGGCATGGAAGCGAAGATTGTTCCAAAGGAATATTCTGAAGGGATCTTTGTTTTTCCACAAGACGCAGAGGTTGGTGCAGACGCAATTGCGCTATTAAACCGTAATGATGAAGTTCTTGAGCTTGGCTTAACGCCAAACCGCGCGGATTGCCTTAGCATGCTTGGTGTGGCTTATGAAGTTGCTGCGATTCTTGGAAGAGAAGTAAAGCTTCCAGAAATCGATCTTCAGCATGTAAATGAAAAGGCAACAGATTATATTACCGTAAAAGTTGAAGCAAATGAGGATAATCCTTTATATGCTGCAAAAGTGATTAAAAATGTAAAAATCGGACCAGCGCCGCTATGGATGCAAACAAGACTAATGTCTGCGGGAATTCGTCCTCACAATAATGTCGTCGATATTACCAACTACATTTTAATAGAATATGGTCAGCCTCTGCATGCATTTGACTATGATCGTTTAGGGTCAAAAGAAATTCTTGTTCGCCGTGCACATGATGGTGAAAAATTCACAACGTTAGATGATGCTGAACGTACATTAACCTCTGATCATTTAGTAATTACAAATGGAACAGAACCAGTTGCATTAGCAGGTGTAATGGGCGGAGCTAATTCTGAGGTTACTTCAGACACAACAACCGTATTGTTGGAGGCGGCTTATTTTACAGGAGGAACTGTAAGAAAAGCATCGAAGGACCATGGATTACGAAGTGAGGCTAGCGCTCGTTTCGAAAAAGGTGTCGACCCCAACCGCGTACGAGCTGCGGGTGAGCGTGCTGCATATTTGATGGCAAAATACGCTGGCGGCGAAGTATTAGAAGGTGCCTCGGAGGTTGATACACTTACAGTTGAACCAGCAGTGGTTTCAATTACTTTGGAAAAAATAAATAGTGTCATCGGAACAAACCTGACTGTGTCAGAGGTTGAAGCAATTTTCGAACGCCTTCAATTTGCGGTAACTAGTGAAGGTGAAACGATTACGGTTACAGCTCCAACACGCCGTGGTGACATTAAAATCGAAGAAGACTTAATTGAAGAAGTGGCGCGTCTTTACGGCTACGATAACATTCCTAAAACATTGCCAATTGGTTCTGCTACACCAGGTAAATTATCGGACTATCAGGAAAAACGCCGCGTTGTCCGCCAATATTTAGAAGGTGCTGGCTTGTATCAAGCGGTCACGTATTCGTTAACAAGTGAAGAAAAAGCAGCACAGTTCGCACTTGAGAAACGTGATTTCATTCGCCTAGCAATGCCGATGAGTGAGGACCGCAGTATTTTACGCCTTAGCATCATGCCACAGCTGTTGGAAGTTTTAAAATACAACAGTGCTCGTCAAAACGACAGCCTAGCTGTTTATGAAACAGGAGCTGTATTCTTAGCTAATGGAAACGAAGTATTACCTGAAGAGCAGGAGCATTTAGCTGGTGCGATTACAGGTTTATGGCACAGCCATTCTTGGCAGGGTGAGAAAAAGGCTGTTGACTTCTATGTATTAAAAGGTATTTTAGAAGGATTATTTGCCAAACTTGGTCTTACTGAGAGTGTGACTTATGTTCAGGCTAAAGTTGATAATATGCACCCAGGACGTACTGCTGAAATTCACTTAAATGATGAGAGAATCGGCTTCGTAGGTCAAGTACACCCAACCATGCAAAAGGAATTAGATTTAAAAGATACCTATGTGTTTGAGTTATCATTAAAGGCTATTCTTGAGGAAGCCACTGCACCGCTAAGATACTCCGGAATTCCACGTTTCCCATCAAGCACAAGAGACATCGCACTTGTCGTGGATAAAGAAACAGTCGCTGGAGTATTAAGGGATATTATCCAAACTGCTGGTGGAAAGCTTCTAAAAGAGGTAAATGTTTTTGATCTATACGAGGGTGAACGCATGGAAGAAGGCAAAAAGTCGATTGCCTACTCACTGAAATACATGGATCCAGAACGGACATTAACCGATGAAGAAGTAACAAAAGTCCATACTCAAGTACTAGAAGCCTTGAAAGAAAAAGCTGGGGCAGTATTAAGAGGATAACATTGGCAGAAAAACACTTTGGTAACCCAAAGTGTTTTTTCTATCTCTCCATAAAAGGAGGAGCGTGGTAAACACGATCCTTAAACTTCCCTGTAAAATGCAATTTCATTGAAGCAAGGAGTTTTTGAGCAATATGAATAGATTCAATGTGAAGAAATTGGCGAAACTCTGAATTTGTAATAAAGGGCTTTATAAGAAGAAAATAATCATATACTGCTTGAATATGAGCAGTTTTGGACTTTTCCTTACAAGTTGGGCAAAACCAGGTACCGCGGGAATATTTCATCGGTAAATAGTGGCATTTAGGGCATTGGACACCTGGAAGGATATTGTTTTGTGTGAGGTTAAAATGTTGAAGGATTTCAGGATTATCTGGGGTATGGCTGGCTAAGAGGATTCGTTTTATTTTTCTTAATTCCTTTATACTTAGAACTTCGACTTTATTGGTATTTTCAATTTGGAATATTTTTTCTATTAAAAATTCACTATTGCATATATGCTGGTTTATACGTTCATTTCCTGGTTCAGAAACAATGAGTGTTTTTGAATTGCTATTTACAAAAAGATAATAAATTGGTATATCGGGACAGTTGCGCTCATTTAGCCACTTTTTTAGTTTGATAGCCTGTAGTTTAGCTTGTAGAACAGGGTTCGTTTTCCTGGCACTTGAGTCCTTTTTTGTTTGCACCATTTGATTGAAATTTTTTTCAAAGTGTAATTCCCCTCCCATATTTTTTACTTCGAGATTTATCCCGAAAGAAGAACAGAGAAGCAAATTATCTACCTGAAAGAAATATTTTTTATATTTTAGTCGAAGGCCATGGAATATATAGTATTTTGAATCAGAAAGCATACTTAAATGAAATTCCAAGGATTTCTCCCCTCGATAGCCTGCCATCCTATTACTTAATTCCGTAGACACATCCCGACGAACAGGATGATTAGGGGCAATTCTTCTATCAAGTGCCTGTAATTTTTCAATTCTTATCGTTATTGAACATGATTTTGCGATCAAGTGCCTCAATCCTTTCCATTTTGAAAAATATTTCTCCCTCAGATACTAAAAAACCTTCTTGGAACAGGAAGATACATGGAATCGACACTTTTAATTGTAAATGGTGGTGTGCCATAAATGCTTTACTCGCGGGAAATCTGATTTTACTCGCAAACTTTTCCACTTTACTCGCCGGTTTTGCCACTTTACTCGCCAAACCTCCTCTATACAAGAAAAAGACCAAATCATTATCCGATTTGGTCATCCTCTTAATTTTTTATTCACCAGATTCATCGCTTTATCGGTATTAGCAAAATGAAGCTTCACAAACTGTGGCAATACTTCTCTACCTTTTTTCAAAATCAATTTTGCAGCGGCCTCATCCACCTGAGCCCCTGCTCCTTTTGGAATCTTAAATCCTGCCGAATCACTAAGCTTGTCAATATACTGAACAAAAGCATAACGTGCGAGGATGGATGCTGCAGCTACGGCAAGATGGATACCTTCCGCCTTTGTGCTGAAATAAACATTTTCCTTCGCAACACCTTTTTGATTTTTAACATGCTGAAAATAGGTGCTTCCTTGAACAAATTGGTCAATCAGAATCGCTTCAGGTTTAACAGGTGAAATTTTCTCCAGCACATTAAGGATGGCTTGATTATGGAGGATTGCTTTCATTTTACCCTGGGACATACCTGTCTGCTGAAGCTGATTATATTTTTCATTTTTTAGTGTCATTAGGCTAAATGGAACTACATCCTTGATTACCTTTGCAATTGCAATGATTTTATCGTCATTTAAATCCTTTGAATCCCTAACACCTAATTCCTTTAATAGGGGAATATCCTCTTTTCGTACATACGCGGCAACGACAGTAATCGGGCCGAAAAAATCACCGGTACCCACCTCATCTGAACCAATTACCGACATTTGACTGATTCCACTCGGTACATTCCCTTTTGGAGCACTTGTTTTAGTAGGTGCTGTGCTTTTTGCTGCTGCCACACCCCATCTACCCGCTTCTGCTTCACAGCCACTCCCTTGAAATAAAACTTTACCGGACTTATAGGCAGTAATCGTCGAGCCAGAAGTCTTGGCAGCAAACAAACTGCCAGGAGGAGCTTTATCTAGTAATTTACCGTTGTAATAGCTTTTCATTTTATTAATTTCAGACAAGGTTAGATTTAACACAACATTTCCCATTCCAAAAACACTCCTCGACAATTTTCTAGAAAAAGTAAAAAAACTCCAGTTTAATCTGTTTCTCTTTTCGACACATATCTGTTCGTGTTATATTATAAAATAGGGATTTCTTCGAATCGAATGGAGGCAGTAATTTGTCAAATACAGAGAAAACCAGAACAACCGTTGATATATACGGACAGCAATACGTTATTTTAGGGACTGAATCCCAAAATCATGTTCGACATGTCGCTTCATTAGTTGACAAAAAGATGCGCGAAATTGGTTCCAAGAATCCATCTCTAGATGTAAGTAAGCTGGCTGTATTAACAGCATTAAATGCCGTCAATGATTATATTATTATGAAGGAACAATTAGAGGTGCTGCAATCTGAATTACAAAGGAAAAGGACTGAATAAGTCATGTTGGATTTAGCAATTATTATTTTATTAGTTTTTGGTTTTTTTATTGGTTTAAAAAGAGGCTTCATTTTGCAGTTAGTCCATTTAACAGGTTTTATTATTGCATACATAGTGGCAAATTTATACTATGATGATTTGGCTCCAAGACTAACGCTATGGGTCCCCTATCCGAATCTTGGAACAACTTCCCCTCTAAAACTATTAAGTGAGAATGGAAATTTAGAGGATGCCTTTTACCGCGCCATTGCATTTGTCATCATTTTCTTTGCAGTAAAGATTCTGTTACAAATAATTGGCTCCATGCTTGATTTTATTGCCCATTTGCCAATCCTTAAGCAATTAAATGTCTGGGCAGGCGGCATCCTTGGTTTTGCCGAAGTCTATTTATTACTCTTTATTTTATTATATATTGCTGCGCTTGTTCCAATGGAAGTTTTGCAAAAACCTTTGGATGATTCCATTATGGCGAACTTGATTGTGAATCATACACCATTCTTATCACAGCAAATAAAAAGTATGTGGATAGAATATACAGCTGCATTAACTTCTCTCTAGGAGAGAAGTAGGTCTTTAACTTCTCTCTAGGAGAGATGTTGCTCTTTAACTTCTCTCTAGGAGAAGTTTTTCTATTAAAAGGTTAAAATAATAGCAAGGTGGGTGGAAATGATGGAGGTAAATAAAAAGGATTTAATTCGCTTATTAGAAACAATCGCGGTATATATGGAGTTGAAAGGTGAAAATCCCTTCAAGGTTTCTGCCTTTCGAAAAGCCGCATCAGCACTTGAATTTGATGATCGCAGTTTATCTGATATCGAGGATTTTACCAAGTTATCAGGAATCGGCAAAGGGACCGGAGCTGTTATTGAAGAATACATAAATGAAGGCACTTCCACAGTATTGAAAGAATTGAAGGAAGAGGTTCCAAAGGGGTTAATTCCGTTATTACAATTACCAGGGCTAGGCGGGAAAAAGATATCTAAGCTTCACAAAGAACTAGGAATAGAAGATGTCACAACCTTAGAAGAAGCCTGTAAAGCAGGGAAAGTCCAAGCACTAGCAGGTTTCGGAAAGAAGACAGAAGAAAAAATCCTAAGTGCGATCGCCAATGTGGGTTCAAGGCCAGACAGACTGCCTCTCGCCTACATGCTGCCAATTGCACAGCAGATTGAGGAGAGGCTTGCTGAACTTCCTGAGATTCATAAATTCTCTCGGGCTGGAAGCTTACGAAGAGTGCGAGAAACCGTTAAAGATCTAGACTTTATTATTTCAAGTGAGCAGCCTGAAAAGGTGAAACAGTTCTTGCTGGAATTACCCAATATAAAAGAAACTATTGGTGCTGGAGATACTAAGGTATCACTTGTTTTTGGCTTTGATTATGATGTTTCAGTCGATTTTCGAATCGTTAAACCAGAGGAATTTATCACGACTCTTCACCATTTTACAGGTTCAAAGGACCACAATGTCCGAATGAGACAGCTAGCAAAAGAGCGCGGTGAAAAAATAAGTGAGTATGGTGTGGAAAATGTCGAGACAGGTGAAATCCTAACTTTTTCTTCAGAGGAAGAGTTTTTTAAGCATTTTGACCTTCCTTTTATTCCTCCTGAAATAAGAGAAGATGGCAAAGAAGTGGAGGATTTTTCAGCCCACGAAGACTTAATCGAGCTTAGTGATATAAAGGGCGATCTTCACATGCACTCAACCTGGAGCGATGGGGCTCATTCGATTGAGGAAATGGTTGAAGAGTGTATTGCAAAGGGTTATAAGTATATGGCAATTACTGACCACTCCCAGTATTTAAAGGTGGCAAATGGACTGACACGTGAGCGGTTATTGCAGCAAAAAGAAGAAATTAAGAAGTTAAATGAGAAATATGATGATATTCTAATCCTATCAGGTGTTGAAATGGATATCTTACCAGATGGCACATTAGATTATGAGGACGATCTCCTAGCTGAAATGGATTTCGTCATTGCATCGATACACTCAGCTTTTTCACAGCCAAGAGAAAAAATAATGGAACGCCTAAGTACAGCATTAAAAAATGCACATGTGGATTTAATTGCGCATCCCACTGGCAGAAAGATTGGCCGTCGTGAAGGTTATGATGTTGATATCGATATGCTTATAGAGTTAGCAAAAGAAACGAACACGGCTTTAGAGCTTAATGCCAATCCAAATCGATTGGATTTAAAAGCCGAATATTTACGAAAAGCGCAGGATGCAGGTGTTAAGATATTTATTAATACGGATGCCCATAAAAAAGAAACGCTATCACATATGGGGGTAGGCGTTTCAACAGCTAAAAAGGGATGGATTAAAAAATCATCAGTGATCAATGCGCTTGAACCGAAAGACTTACTAGAGTTTTTGCATAATCGAAAATAGGGGGTTCATCTCCATGCAAGAAAGAACGTTAAAGGTATTGGAATTTACCAAAGTGAGGGACCAGCTCATCGAGCATGCAGCGTCATCACTTGGAATAGATAAGTTAAAAAGATTGGTCCCATCTACTGATTTTGAAGAAGTAGTAGAGCTTCAAGCAGAAACAGATGAGGCCTCGACCGTTTTACGAATAAAAGGAAACATCCCGTTATCAGGCATTCATGATATTCGTGCCCATATTAAGCGCTCTGTTATTGGTGGAGTCCTTAGTTCACATGAGCTGATACAGGTGGCTAGCACCATCCGTGCAAGCCGGCAAATGAAGCGATTTATAGAAGATATTGCCGAAGAAAGAACCGAAATTCCCATTTTATTGGAGCAGGTCGACCGAATTATTCCTTTAGTAAATTTAGAGGAATCGATTAGATATGCAATTGATGAGAGTGGCGAAGTTCTTGATAGCGCGAGTGAACTGCTGCGCACGTTAAGGCACCAGCTGCGCTCGAATGAAGCGCGTGTACGTGAAAAACTAGAAAGCATGATTCGCTCCTCAAATGCTGCAAAGATGTTGTCGGACTCTATCGTCACGATCCGTAATGACCGCTTCGTTATTCCTGTTAAACAAGAGTATCGCGGTCACTATGGAGGAATTATCCATGACCAGAGCTCATCGGGTCAGACTCTATTTATTGAACCACAAGTCATCGTCCAGCTAAACAATCAATTACAAGATATAAGAGTAAAAGAACAGCTTGAAATTGAAAGAATATTATCGGAGCTTTCTGCGAAGACTGCTGAATTTGAGTCAGAGCTGCAAGTAATTGTAGAAATCCTGGGCAATCTTGATTTTATTTTTGCAAAGGCAAGATATGGCCGTAAGATGAAAGCAAGTATGCCGCTCATGAATAATGAAGGACGAATCTCCCTATATAAAGCCAGACACCCGTTAATTCCGATGGATGAGGTGGTCGCTAATGATATTTTGCTTGGAAAGGATTATACAACGATTGTAATTACCGGACCAAATACAGGTGGTAAAACCGTTACCTTAAAAACGCTGGGATTATGTTCGTTAATGGCCCAGGCTGGCTTGCAGGTTCCTGCCTTTGACGGCTCTGAGCTTGCTGTATTTGATGCTATTTATGCTGACATTGGTGATGAACAGTCGATTGAACAAAGCCTAAGTACGTTTTCTTCCCACATGGTAAATATCGTGGATATTTTGGAGAAGGTTGATTATAATACTCTAGTCCTTTTCGACGAGCTTGGTGCTGGCACAGACCCGCAGGAAGGTGCTGCGCTTGCGATTTCCATCTTAGATGAGGTGCACCATCGAGGAGCACGAGTCATTGCTACCACGCATTATCCAGAATTAAAGGCCTATGGCTATAACCGCGAAGGTGTTCTCAATGCTAGTGTAGAATTTGATGTTGAAACCTTAAGCCCTACTTACAAGCTGCTCCTAGGTGTACCAGGACGAAGCAATGCGTTTGAAATTTCAAAACGATTAGGCTTAAGCGATTCAGTGATTCAGGCGGCAAGATCTCATGTCAGTGAAGATACCAATCAAATTGATAAGATGATTGCCTCGTTGGAAAGCAGTAAGCGTCAAGCAGAAACCGAACAGGAAGAAGCACGTGATTATTTAAGACAGGCAGAAAAGCTCCATCAGGAAATGCAAAAGCAGATGATCGAATTTTATGAGAACAAAGACTCTATGCTTGAAAAAGCGGCTGAACAAGCTGGTGAAATTCTTGAAGAGGCAAAGAGTGAGGCAGAAAAGGTTATTCGTGACCTTCGTAAAATGAGGATTGAGAAGCAAGCGGATATTAAGGAACACGAATTAATTGATGCAAAGCGACGTCTTGAAGCCGCAACACCAGAAATAACTAAATCCTCCAAACTAATCAATAAGAAAAGTAAGAAGCATACCTTCACACCTGGTGATGAGGTGAAAGTCCTGACATTTGGACAAAAGGGTACACTTCTAGAAAAAGTGTCAGACAACGAATGGCAGGTGCAAATCGGAATCCTGAAAATGAAGGTAAAAGAAAAGGATTTAGAGTATATCAGCACACCGAAGCCAGTAGAAACAAGACCGATGGCAATTGTTCAAGGCAGAGACGCGGATGTAAAGCTGGAATTAGATTTGCGCGGAGAAAGATATGAAGCAGCACTCTTAAGAGTGGAAAAATATATAGATGATGCGTTATTATCAAACTATCCTCGTGTATCGATTATTCACGGGAAAGGCACGGGCGCTTTAAGACAGGGAGTCCAGGAGTATTTACGAAATCACCGTTCTGTAAAGAAAATTCGCTTTGGAGAAGCAGGTGAAGGTGGTTCTGGTGTTACCGTGGTCGAATTTAAATAAGGAAGAAAAGAGCCTTAAATAATATCCGGGGAGAATAGGCAATGAACCAGTTTTGGGATAACGTTTATATTCAAAGTGCTGCCAATTATAGTGTAGTTATACTATGTGTGGTTGTCTTTTTAGCTATTTTTGAAGTAGTAACGAAATATAAAAATTGGGAAGAAATCCAAAAGGGCAATATCGCTGTAGCTATGGCGACCGGAGGGAAAATATTTGGGATTGCCAACATTTTCCGCTATTCCATTGAACAAAATGATTCTTTGGTAACGATGATTAGCTGGGGAGTATTTGGCTTTGTGCTATTACTGGTTGGATATTTTATCTTTGAATTCTTAACACCTAAATTTAATATTGACGAAGAAATTAAAAATGATAATCGCGCGGTTGGATTCATTGCGATGATTATATCAATCGGCTTATCCTTTGTTATAGGTGCGGGAATATCGTAAGGGGAGATTAGGCGTGGAGACATTAGCGAAAGTACTTCTTGGATTATGCGCATTGTTTTTGCTAATTGGCTTGGGGTATATGATATTTTAAGTTGAGATCATCGCTGAACCTTCAGCGGTGATTTTTTTGTATCGTGAAATACTGATGCTCCACATGCTAAATGCAGCGGGTTCATAACTTCCTAGTCTTCGCCTATTCGTCCACACACTTTTCTTCAAGAAGAAAACGGCTTTGGAAACAGGAACTGTAACTAGTTCTGTTAGAACATTCGCAGTCAAAGCAACCTTTGTTACCATTGACGACTACATCTTTTGTTCTAGCGAACTCGGCTACATCAAGCCGCAAAGAAATGAAATGTTAGGCTGCACATCCTACAGTCTATTTTCTTTCAATTTGATACCAGAATTTAAGATTACCTCATTATCATTTTCTATCTTCTTAATTTCTTCTTTGTGAAATTCAAAAAATTGCTCAAACGAATTTAAACAAGATATTCTATCTGACTTCAATCCTACCAAATCTGAATTCATTAAAAGAAAAGCAGAATATAAATCACGTTGGACCTTGGTACCATCATCAAATCTATGCCAACGTTCTTTTAATTCTTTCTTTTTGCATTTGTCTGCTTTGTGATCATATTGACTAGCTTTAAAAGAGGATGTCTTGACTTTTATAAGAGTCCCGCCCAATGCTGTGACTTTTCTTGAAAGAATACTTACGAAGGCTGCAGGAGAACGACGAGCTATGGTTTTCCCGAAGCGTTTTTTCTTTTTATACTTACCTGTTTTTTCACTAACTTCTGTCTTTTTAGCACGTTTCTGGAGGGCTTTAAAATTCATTTCTTCGAGGAAAAATCTATCACCTAACATGACCATTCGATTGACTTCGTATTGATGGCTTAACTTTCGATATAAGGCTAATTTTCGGTATAGATCTTTCAATTGAGCTTTCAGTTTTTTATAGTTATTAGAAAATTCCCGCTGCTTTTTACCTTTTCTAATACGACCTGCTTCATCGAAGTTCTGTGGATTAGTCGCTCTTTTCGAACGGTCTAGTTTTCTATTGTATAACCTGATTTCTCGTTGAGAATGTTCAACCTTTTTTATGTTTTCAGCCAAGTTTTTCAATAGAATCTTTGATTTACTTGATACGGCAATAGAGGATGTGCCAATATCGGTCCCAACCGGACCGTTCCCTAAAGGATATTTAACTTTTCCTGTTTTTCTGTCTCTTTTTACGGGAGGATAACCCGTACAAACCAACTGGGCATAGTATCGAACGATACCTCGGACGATTCGTTTTATAATACGAACATATTTTACCCTGTAGAAGTCTGTAACAGTTTCTCCATCTTTGTTCTTATATTGAAATATCTGTTGGGAGTTTAGTAGATGAAAAGCTTCTTTAAGATAGATATCCATTTTTTTTACCTTCAATACAAATACCCTATAATTTGAAATTACTTTCCCCTCTTTGAATCTCCAACCAGTATCATTGTTTTTCCCTTCAAAGGAGTCCATTTCTCCACGCTTTACAAATACCACTTTTTTCGCTTTGCCAAACAACTTCTTTTTGACAGTGTTCCATGCTCTTGTTGCTGTTTTTTGAGCAATGATTGAATTAATTTTACCATTAAAGTGATTTCGAACTTCTTTTATGTATTCGTGCATCGAATATTCCGTCAATCCAAATTCTTCTCTTAGTATTTTGAATTCTTTAGAGAGGTTTTTCTGTTCATTTTGAAAATATTCCATCTTTTCCTTGTTACTATTTTTAGCTAGATGTGATTTTATGGCTCTTGAAATACGGACTAATTTTTTGTATCGTTTTGTCCTTTTCATTTGTTTTTCTCTCTTCAAATACTCACCGAGCGAAGTATTATAAATCACGCGATTAATTTCCAATTCAGATTCGATCATTAAAAAGTCTCTATTCTGCCCTTTTAATTCTACATCGATGATAAATGAAGGAGTTCTTACTTTCGCCATGTTTCACACCTGCTTCCAAACGTATGTTTGTATATATTTTACCAAGAAATTCCTTAATCTGCAATAATAAAATCGGTTCATTTCCATACTTAAAAGCAGGGGCTTTCCCGATTTAGGTTTGGTAAACATATATATTAATTCAATTGTTTAAAGAGTCTGACTATAATATAATAAAAGGGAAGTGGAAAAAATTATAATCGAATAAAAAGGAGGGTTAATAATGTATGATTCTAAACCATGGCTCACGTCTTACCCGGAAGAAATTCCTGCAGAACTGGAATTTCGAAAAGAACCTGTTCAGCAGTATTTAGTAGATGCGGCTAAAAGTTTTCCTGAAAAAACTGCTATCCATTTTATGGGGAAGGAAATGACGTATAAAGAGCTTTACCACGAAGCATTGTCTTTTGCCAGTTATCTTCAGCAAATTGGTATTGCAAAAGGTGACCGAGTTGCTATTATGCTTGCTAATACACCACAATCAGTCATAAGTTATTTTGGGATCTTATTGGCTGGGGGAATTGTGGTTCAAACCAATCCGTTATATACCGAACGTGAACTCGAATACCAAATGAAGGACTCTGGAGCTAAGGCGATCATCACACTCGACATCCTCTATCCTCGCGCTTCTAAGGTGATGCCGCAAACAGATTTGCAGCATATAATTGTAACCGCTATCAAAGACTACCTGCCTTTTCCCAAAAATTTAGTTTATCCTTTTATCCAGAAAAAGCAATATGGAATTGTCGTGAATGTTAAACATGAAGGCAATACTCACTTATTTAAAGAAATCATAAAAATAAAGCCTAAAAAACTCGTAGAATATGACTTTGATTTTGAAGAGGATGTTGCCCTGCTTCAATACACAGGTGGAACAACCGGTTCTCCCAAAGGGGTTATGCTGACACATCGAAATTTAGTGGCTAACGCTTCCATGTGTACGGCCTGGCTATATAAATCAAAACCGGGTGAAGAATCAGTCCTTGGCATTGTACCGTTTTTCCACGTCTATGGGATGACCATTATCATGATATTATCGGTCATGCAGGCGTATAAGATGATTATATTACCTAAGTTTGATGCTCTTACTACTTTAAAAACGATTCAAAAACAACGGCCTACCCTGTTTCCTGGAGCACCAACTATTTATATCGGTCTATTAAATCATCCTGATTTGAAGAAATACGATTTATCGTCGATTGATTCCTGTCTCAGCGGCTCTGCTCCACTCCCTATTGAAGTTCAAGAGGAGTTTGAAGCGGTCACAGGCGGGAAACTCGTTGAAGGGTATGGATTAACAGAATCCTCACCGGTTACCCATTCCAATTTCTTATGGGATCGTGAGCGGGTAAAAGGCAGTATTGGCGTACCATGGCCAAATACAGAGGTAAGAATTGTCTCAATGGACAATGGTGAATTAATGCCTGTAGGTGAAATTGGAGAAATTATCATTAAAGGTCCGCAAGTGATGAAAGGCTACTGGAATCGTCCGGAAGCAACGGAGGAAACCATTCAAGATGGCTGGTTATATACGGGAGACCTTGGCTATATGGACGACAAAGGATATTTTTATGTAGTAGATAGAAAGAAGGACATGATTATTGCAGGAGGGTATAATATATATCCAAGAGAAATTGAGGAAGTATTGTATGAGCACCCAGATGTTTTAGAAGCGGTTGCTGCAGGAATACCAGACCCATACCGTGGTGAAACCGTTAAAGCATATGTTGTGTTAAAAGAAGGTTCAGAGATTACCTCAGATGATTTGAATCAATATGCTAGAAAATATTTAGCGGCCTATAAGGCACCAAGATTATATGAATTTAGAGAAGAATTGCCGAAAACAGCAGTAGGAAAGATATTAAGAAGAACACTTGTAGAAGAAGAAATGATAAAAATAGAGGAAGAAAACAAAAAACATGCCTAATTGCTGCACTTCTTTTTTTTTGTATTATAGTGCTTGTCTATATGGAAATAGTAAAGTAATATAAAAATGTCTTTGTATTTCTTGACAGAAATACAAGTAATATCTATTATAAAAATATGAATGATTATTCATTCATATTTTCTTTTTGTAAAAAAACTTCATCAAGAGGAGGGAGAACCAATGAAAAAAAACAAGCCAAAATACATGCAAATCATTGATGCAGCGGTAATTGCTATAGCAGAAGTTGGTTATCATCAAGCGCAGGTTTCGAAAATTGCTAAGCAGGCAGGTGTCGCAGATGGTACCATATATCTTTATTTTAAAAACAAAGAAGACATTCTCATCTCGCTCTTTGAAGAAAAAATGGGAAGCTTTATTGAAAAAATAGATGAAATGATAGCAGGAAAAGAGACAGCGGTGGAGAAGTTATATATGATGATTGAAGCTCATTTTCGAAACCTTTCCGATGATCATCACATGGCAATCGTCACACAGCTTGAATTACGTCAATCAAATAAAGAGCTGCGCTTGAGAATAAATAATGTTCTTAAAGGCTATTTGCAAGTGATAGATAAAATCATCATAGAAGGAAAAGAAACGGGAGAGTTTTCAAGTGACCTCGATGTCCGCCTTGCCAGACAAATGATTTTCGGCACGATGGATGAGACCGTTACAACCTGGGTTTTGAATGAGGAGAAATATGATTTAGTTGCACTCGCTAAACCGGTCCATCAGCTGTTGATTAAAGGCTGTGGAAATCATTAATTTGTTGAGTGTAAGAGGAGGAGGGATTCTTATTGGAAAACTTAAAATGGTCTAATCAAGACGGAATCGCGACAATTACCATCGTGCGTCCACCGGCAAATGCCCTCTCACAAGGATTGCTAAGGGAACTGTCGGCTGTTCTAGACGAAATTGAACCTAATCGTGACATTAAGGTGATTGTCATTCATGGTGAAGGGCGTTTCTTCTCAGCGGGTGCTGATATTAAGGAATTCACCACTGTTACTTCTTCTGAAGGCTTTGCGAATCTTGGTACATATGGTCAAGATTTGTTTGACCGAATGGAGAAATTCCCTAAACCAATCATTGCCGCTATTCATGGTGCGGCGTTAGGCGGCGGTTTAGAGCTGGCAATGGCTTGTCATATCCGTTTAGTGGGTGAAAATTCTAAGCTGGGCCTTCCAGAACTGCAGCTTGGATTAATCCCTGGATTTGCTGGAACACAACGTCTTCCTAAATATGTTGGCGTTGCGCGTGCAGCAGAAATGCTCTTTACGTCTGAGCCAATCACAGGATTGGAAGCGGTTCAATTTGGCTTAGCCAACCATGCTTATCCCGAGAATGAAGTTTTTGAACAAGCACTTAAAATGGCAGGTAAGATTGCCAAGAAAAGTACAGGTTCATTGAAAGCGACGATTCAATTATTAAACTATGCAAAAAATGAAGAGTTTTACGAAGGCTCTAAAAAAGAGGCAGAGTTGTTTGGAGAAATATTTGTTTCGAGTGATGCTCAAGAAGGAATTCAGGCATTTATAGAAAAACGAGAGCCTCATTTTAAAGGGTGAGTAACTTTTATCGACAAACGGTAGAAGTTCATAATAAATTTTTTTACTATTAATTTTCTTAATCTTTGAAACAGATAAAATGTTTGCAATTATAGGAGGGAAATCATGAACATTTATGTACTTTTGAAAAGAACGTTTGATACAGAGGAAAAGATTACGATCTCTGGCGGAAAAATCAATGAGGATGGTGCCGAATTTATCATCAATCCTTACGATGAATATGCTGTCGAAGAAGCAATCCAAGTCCGCGATTCTAAAGGCGGTGAAGTAACGGTTATTTCAGTTGGAACAGAAGAATCTGAAAAGCAATTACGCACAGCACTCGCTATGGGAGCCGACAAAGCGGTATTAATTAATACAGAAGACGATGTGGAAAATGGCGATCAATTCACTACATCAAAAATCATTGCTGAATATCTAAAAGATAAGGATGCAGATCTTATTATCGGTGGAAATGTAGCAATTGATGGCGGCTCTGGACAGGTAGCTCCACGTGTTGCTGAACTGCTCAATATTCCATATGTTACAACGATTACGAAGCTTGAAATTGATGGAACAAATGTAACCGTTACCCGTGACGTTGAAGGTGATTCTGAAGTTATCGAAACAAGTCTGCCGTTATTGGTAACTGCTCAACAAGGTTTGAACGAGCCTCGTTATCCATCATTGCCAGGAATTATGAAGGCAAAGAAAAAGCCGCTGGATGAATTGGAATTAGACGATCTTGATTTAGAAGAAGACGATGTTGAAGCAAAAACCAAAACCATTGAAATTTACTTACCGCCTAAAAAAGAAGCTGGAAAAGTCTTATCTGGAGAATTAAATGATCAGGTAAAAGAACTTGTTCAACTTCTTCATACAGAAGCAAAAGTAGTTTAATCGTACTTACTTGCACGTAAACATTCAGAATGAAGATTCTAATCAGACAAAAATGATTCGCAGGAGGGTAAAGGAATGACTAGAAAAGTATTGGTATTAGGGGAAACGCGTGACGGTTCTTTACGAAATGTATCATTCGAAGCAATTGCTGCAGCAAAGACAGTAGCAGAGGGCGGAGAAGTGGTAGCTGTTTTAATCGGAGAAAATGTTAGCGCTTTAGGAGCCGAGTTAATTCAAAATGGTGCTGACCGCGTGGTTGTTGTAGAGGATGAAAAGTTAAAGCAATATACATCTGATGGATTTGCGCAAAGCTTACTTGCAGTGCTTGAAAAGGAAAGCCCAGAAGGATTAATTTTAGGACATACTTCCCTTGGAAAGGACCTTTCACCAAGGATTGCTGCTAAGCTTTCATCTGGCTTAATTTCTGATGCAACATCTGTTGAAGTAGCAGGCGGAAATGTTGTCTTTACAAGACCAATCTATTCTGGAAAAGCGTTTGAAAAGAAAATCGTAACAGACGGGTTACTATTTGCAACAGTTAGACCTAATAATATTGCACCACTTGAAAAGGATGAGAGCAGAACGGGTGAAGTTGCTTCCCTTGCCGTTGAAATTAAAGACCTTCGTGCTATTATTAAAGAAGTGGTTAGAAAAGCAACTGAGGGTGTAGATTTAAGTGAAGCAAAAGTCGTTATTTCAGGCGGACGCGGTGTGAAGAGTGCAGAAGGCTTTGAACCACTTAAAGAATTAGCGAATGTTTTAGGCGGTGCAGTTGGTGCTTCTCGTGGTGCTTGTGACGCTGACTACTGTGACTACTCCTTACAAATTGGTCAAACGGGTAAAGTTGTAACACCTGACCTATACATTGCTTGCGGTATTTCTGGAGCAATCCAGCACTTAGCAGGTATGTCTAACTCAAAGGTAATTGTGGCGATTAACAAAGATCCAGAAGCAAATATCTTTAAAGTAGCAGATTACGGAATTGTTGGTGACCTATTTGAAGTTGTACCACTTTTAACAGAAGAGTTTAAAAAGTTAAAGGTTCACTCATAATATTAGAGCGAGCAGTGGCAACCTGCTCGCTTTTTCTCATATAATGAGCCAGAATACTTACTGTATTTTAGGGGAAATTATTGCGAGACAGATTATTAGCATGATGGTTTAAACAATGCTATACTTTCGTTGTATTTAGTATTCATTAGGAGGCAAAATAAATGGCTATTTCAAATGTAACAGATGCAAATTTCTCTGCTGAAACAGGCTCTGGCCTTGTACTTGCAGATTTCTGGGCTCCATGGTGTGGACCTTGTAAAATGATCGCTCCCGTTCTTGAGGAAATTGACTCAGAAATGGGCGACCAAGTAAAAATCGTAAAATTAGATGTAGACGATAACCAAGAAACTGCTGCTAAATACGGCGTTATGAGCATCCCTACACTTCTAGTTTTCAAAAATGGCGAAGTCGTTGACAAAGTTGTCGGCTTCCAGCCTAAAGATGCTTTAGCAGGTGTATTAGAAAAGCACGTATAAGCATAGATGACCTTAGCTAGAACTTCTAGCTAAGGTTTTTTATTTTTGGGGAGGCTGTGTTAATCTGGTCTGTTGATTTGCACTACAGGCACTTCGCTTTCCGCGGGCGGTCCGGGGAGCCTCCTCGACGCTGAAGCGCCTGCGGGGTCTCCCCTGCCCCGTCCTCCCGCAGGAGTCTCGTGCCTTCCGCGCAAATCAACAGAGTGCCAAAAATAACTTTTACCTTTAACACAGCCATTGGAAAAAGAATCAGCTTTTCTTTATCCGCTTTATCATATAAAATTTTAGGATAGATAAATAAGAGACGGAGAGGAGCAGCTTGAAATGAATGAAAACATCAAACAAAAACTAACACTGCTGCCTGATCAGCCTGGCTGCTACTTGATGAAAGACCGTCAGGGAACGATCATTTATGTCGGCAAAGCAAAAATCCTGAAAAATCGTGTACGCTCCTATTTTACCGGGTCACACGACGGAAAAACGCTGCGACTCGTCAATGAGATTGAGGACTTCGAATATATTGTCACCTCATCGAATATTGAGGCATTGTTACTCGAATTAAATTTAATTAAAAAATATGACCCAAAATATAATGTCATGCTGAAGGATGATAAAACCTATCCGTTTATTAAGTTAACCGCGGAGAGACATCCAAAACTAATCATCACAAGAAAAGTAAAAAAGGATAAAGGCAAGTACTTTGGTCCTTATCCAAACGTCATGGCTGCAAATGAAACAAAAAAGCTGCTAGACCGAATTTACCCATTGCGAAAATGTTCAACCCTTCCTGACCGTGTTTGCTTGTACTACCATTTAGGACAGTGCCTGGCACCATGTGTCAATGAAGTCCATGAAGAGCAATACAAACAAATGACAGATGAAATAACCCGGTTCCTTAATGGTGGATATAAAGAGATAAAAAAAGAATTAACTGAAAAAATGACAAGCGCTTCTGAGGAATTGGATTTCGAACGTGCCAAAGAATTCCGTGACAAGATTATTCATATCGAAACAATTATGGAAAAGCAAAAAATCACAATGACAGATTTTACTGATCGTGATGTGTTTGGCTATGCAGTCGATAAGGGCTGGATGTGTGTTCAAGTTTTCTTCGTACGCCAAGGAAAACTAATCGAACGGGATGTTTCCATGTTTCCAATTTACAATGAGCCAGAAGAAGAAATTCTCACTTTTCTAGGTCAATTTTACGAAAAATCTAATCATTTCAAGCCAAAGGAAATTCTCATTCAGGATGAAGTGGACATAAGTATAGCGGAGCAACTTCTTCAAGTGAAAGTACTAAAGCCGCAGCGTGGTCAGAAAAAAGATCTGATTAAAATGGCCATCAAAAATGCAAAAATAGCACTGAATGAGAAATTTTCGCTGATTGAAAAGGATGAGGTACGAACCATCAAAGCTGTTGAGAATCTTGGAGAACTTATGGGTATTTATACCCCTCACCGAATTGAGTCTTTCGATAATTCTAATATTCAAGGGACGGACCCGGTGTCTGCCATGGTTGTATTTATCGACGGGAAGCCGAATAAGCGTGAATATCGAAAGTATAAGATAAAATCCGTTAAGGGTCCTGATGATTATGAATCGATGCGTGAAGTTACGAGAAGGAGATATTCAAGAGCACTGAAAGAAGAATTGCCACTTCCAGACTTGATTATTATCGATGGTGGAAAAGGACATGTGGAAGCTGTCAGAGACGTGCTTGAGAATGAGCTTGGTTTGGATATTCCACTGGCTGGATTGGTGAAGGATGATAAGCACAAAACTTCTAATCTGTTATACGGTAATCCACTTGAAATTATCCCGCTTGGCAGAAACAGCCAAGAGTTTTATTTATTACAAAGAATCCAAGACGAGGTTCACCGTTTTGCGATTACCTTCCATCGTCAGACCCGTGGCAAAAGCGCATTTCAATCGGTGCTGGATGACATTACAGGTGTTGGTGAAAAACGAAAAAAGCAATTATTAAAAGAATTTGGTTCAGTTAAGAAAATGAAAGAAGCCACATTTGAAGAGTTAAGAGCGCTGGGTATTCCAGCACCTGTAGTGGAAGAATTAATGAAAAAACTTCAATCCTAGTGATTGTCAGAATAATGGCACTATGCTATAATGAGTGAAAATTATATTACTATCACTTTTTAATACTAAAGTGAAGGTAGAGGTGCGAGCTTCAAGAGTAATGATTCTGAGAAGGATGAGCTTCTGGGAAGAATCATGAAAGGGGATGTTCGCCGAAGTGAAGAAAGTCTCATTTCTTTCTTTGCTGGTCCTGTATTGAATAAATGCCGGATTGTCAAGACTTCATGTCTTGGAGAGCTATCTTACATTGTAGACGCAGAATTTTTTTTGTGTACTTAAGCAATGAGATGCCCTCTCATTGCTTTTTATTTTTTTTGCGGGGAAAACTATAATGATAGCTAAACCTATAACTGAAAGCAGGGGAAAAGATGGGTTTAATTGTTCAAAAGTTTGGCGGAACTTCAGTAGCTAGTGTAGAAAGAATACTTAATGTAGCACAGCGGGTAAAAGCGGAAACTGATCAAGGGAATCAGGTGGTAGTGGTTGTCTCAGCTATGGGGAAATCGACGGATCAGCTGGTGAATTTAGCGAAAGAAATCTCTGGACAGCCAAATAAACGGGATATGGATATGCTGTTAAGCACAGGTGAACAGGTGACAATCGCTTTATTGTCGATGGCATTAAATGAGCAAAAGCTGCCCGCCGTTTCGTTTACTGGGTGGCAGGCTGGAATTGTCACAGAGCCTATCCATGGAAATGCCCGAATTACAACGATTAATACAGAAGCAGTAAAAAATCAGCTTGCAGACGGTAAAGTGGTAATAGTCGCAGGATTCCAAGGGGTTACTGAAAATGGTGAGATTACAACTCTTGGTCGAGGCGGTTCTGATACGACAGCGGTCGCGCTTGCTGCTGCACTAAAGGCTGATAAATGCGATATATATACAGATGTAACTGGAGTTTTCACGACCGATCCACGATATGTGAAGAGTGCCCGTAAATTAAAATCAGTGTCTTATGATGAAATGCTTGAGCTTGCCAATTTAGGAGCAGGTGTCCTTCATCCTAGAGCAGTTGAATTTGCGAAAAACTATCAAGTACGACTTGAAGTTCGTTCAAGTTTGGAGAGAGTAGAAGGAACAGTGATTGAGGAGGAAGCATCAATGGAACAAAACCTTGTAGTCCGTGGAGTGGCATTTGAAGATGAAATTACAAAGGTGAGCGTGTTAGGCCTTGCTAATTCTTTAACTAGTTTATCAACAATCTTTACAACATTAGCTGAGAACCATTTAAACGTCGATATTATCGTTCAAAGCACAACAGAAGCAGAAACAGCAAATCTTGCTTTCTCGATTAAAACGGAGGACCTTTTAGAAACATTAAATGTTCTTGAAAATAATAAAGACGTCTTGAATTATGAGCAGATTGACGCTGAAAATAAATTGGCGAAGGTGTCCATCGTTGGTTCCGGAATGATTTCAAACCCAGGGGTCGCAGCCAAAATGTTTGAAGTCCTGGCAGCCAATCAGATTCAAATCAAAATGGTCAGCACCTCAGAAATTAAAGTCTCAGCAGTAGTCGAAGAAAAACTCATGCTAAAAGCAGTAGAAGTACTACACCAGGCATTTGGCCTTAACAGCGAAGCATAAAAGTTATTCCTTGGAGGATCCTCCTCCAAGGAATAACTTTTAAACTCACTGTCCGCCTGAGGTGGACAGTGTCCACGGATGGTGACAGGCACCATCAAAGGGCACCATCAAAGGTACCATTAAATAGTGTCTTTTTGATCCCATTTTACGGTGAATTGGACTTTGTTTGCTTTTTTTACTGGGTGTTCGAAGGTTTCGGTGATGACTTGTTTTTGGTGTTGGATTTGCTCCGCTAGGAAGCCTGCTTCGATTTGGAAGTAGTGTTCTGCTTTTGATTTTACTCGAGAAACGATTAGCGGGCTGACTAGTTCAAATTCAATTTCATCTTTTCGCTCTTTTTTTATTTCGAGCTGTCCCCATGAGGCTCTTGTGAAGAATTCAATGATGTCATCAAAAGTGTTTAATGGGTGTTTACGAGCTAAACTTTTTCCAGCCCAATACAGAATCTCTGGGGTGTCTTTGCCTAAAATTTCGGGCAATACGAATTCCCTGATTAGTTCATAACCAAATAGTGAAATATTTCTTGGTTCATCTGATTGTAAATTAAGTTCGACGGCAGTACTTTCATTCATAATAGCTTCCCCTCTTTCTACCATTCTATTATATACAAATACGTCTTTATGTTAAGAACACTTTTTAAGGAATGTAGTGTAAAGCGTTAGAGTGGTGAAGGAATGTTATCTTGCAATACAATAGCCTATCTTTCATCATAATTTATGTTTCCCAATTAAAAACATAGGCTATGGAGAAAATTTAATTTTTCATTGTAATTCTACTGGATTTAATACTAGATAATTCCATTTTTAAGTATAAAATCTTATAATTTATTATAATATCAATATATTTTAAAAATTTTATTTTTATCCAACTTTTGTGTATACGTTTTCTTGACGCTAATTCCCGATGGGAGTAAAATGGACATGTCACATATTTGTCACACTGGTGCTAAGTTTAAAATTTATTTAAAAGATTAGTGAAAAAAGGCTTAACATCATGTTAAAAATTCAAGGGGGGTTAATTATGGCGGGGAATCGAGAGTTTTTGAATCGAAGATTGCATTCTTTACTAGGAGTAATTCCAATAGGTTTATTTCTTGTGCAGCATCTAGTAGTCAACCATTTTGCTACAGGAGGGGCTGAGTCCTTTAACAAAGCTGCAGATTTTATGGGGAACCTTCCTTTTAGAATTGTCCTAGAAACAGTAGTTATTTATTTACCAATTTTATTTCATGCTATCTATGGCCTTTATATCGCTTTTACCGCAAAAAACAATGCCGGGAAATATGGATATTTCAGAAACTGGATGTTTTTACTACAGCGTATATCAGGTGTCATTACCTTAATCTTTATTACATGGCACGTATGGCAAACTCGCGTTGCAGCTGCATTTGGTGCCCATGTTAACTATGACATGATGGCAGATATCCTATCTTCACCATTCATGTTTATTTTCTATCTGATTGGTGTCATTTCAACTATTTTCCACTTTGCAAACGGATTGTGGTCATTCTTGGTTAGCTGGGGTATTACAGTTTCCCCTCGTTCACAAGTAATTTCTACATATTTTACAATCGGTGTTTTCGTCGTTCTTTCTATCGTAGCAATTAGAACACTTTTAGCTTTCGTTTAAAAAATAAACTTCATACTCTGTGTTGAAAAATATCGGATTTTTGGATTAAGGGAGTGAGTCACAATGAGTAAGGGTAAGGTGATCATAGTTGGCGGCGGCTTAGCTGGCTTAATGGCAACCATTAAAGTTGCAGAAGCAGGAACACCAGTAGAATTATTTTCACTTGTTCCAGTTAAACGTTCCCATTCCGTTTGTGCCCAGGGTGGTATGAATGGAGCAGTAAATACAAAAGGTGAAGGCGATTCACCATGGATTCACTTTGATGATACCGTATATGGCGGAGACTTCTTAGCTAACCAGCCTCCAGTAAAGGCAATGTGTGAGGCAGCACCTGGTATCATCCACTTAATGGACCGTATGGGAGTTATGTTTAACCGTACTCCAGAAGGACTGTTGGACTTCCGCCGCTTCGGGGGTACTCAGCATTCGCGTACAGCATTTGCTGGGGCTACTACAGGTCAACAGCTGCTATATGCGTTGGACGAGCAGGTTCGCCGTCACGAAGTAGCTGGATTAGTTACAAAATACGAAGGCTGGGAATTCTTAGGTTCAGTGGTAGATGACGATGGTGTTTGCCGCGGGATCGTAGCACAAAACTTAACATCTATGGAAATCAGATCCTTCGCTGGAGATGCCGTTATCCTAGCAACTGGCGGTCCTGGAATTATCTTCGGAAAAACAACGAACTCTGTTATTAATACAGGTTCAGCTGCATCAATCGTGTATCAACAAGGTGCATATTATGCAAATGGTGAAATGATTCAAATTCACCCTACTGCCATCCCAGGAGACGACAAGCTGCGTCTGATGAGCGAATCTGCACGTGGAGAAGGCGGCCGGGTTTGGACGTATAAAGACGGAAAACCTTGGTACTTCCTAGAAGAAAAATATCCTGCCTATGGAAACCTAGTACCACGTGATATTGCGACACGTGAAATCTTCGATGTGTGTGTAAATCAAAAGCTGGGAGTTAACGGCGAAAACATGGTTTACCTTGATCTTTCTCATAAGGATCCACATGAACTGGATGTTAAACTTGGTGGAATTATCGAAATCTATGAGAAGTTCACGGGAGATGACCCACGTAAGCTTCCAATGAAAATCTTCCCTGCTGTTCACTATTCAATGGGCGGACTATGGGTTGATTATGATCAAATGACCAATATTCCAGGACTTTTTGCTGCTGGAGAATGTGATTTTTCACAGCATGGTGCAAACCGATTAGGTGCTAACTCATTACTATCTGCGATTTACGGTGGAATGGTCGTTGGGCCAAATGCGGTTCGATATATTAAAGGGCTTGAAAAGAGTTCTGATGCTGTATCTTCAACTGTTTTTGACCGTCATGTAAAAGAACAGGAAGATAAGTGGAATTCTATCATGTCATTAAATGGTACAGAAAATGCTTATGTCCTTCATAAAGAGCTTGGTGAGTGGATGACTGATAACGTTACAGTTGTTCGCTTTAATGACAAGCTATTGAAAACAGATGAAAAGATCCAAGAGCTTTTAGAGCGTTATAAAAATATCAATATCAATGATACATCTAAATGGAGTAATCAAGGAGCAGTCTTCACTCGTCAGTTAGAGAACATGCTTCAATTAGCTCGTGTTATGACAATTGGTGCTTACAACCGTAATGAGAGCCGTGGTGCGCATTATAAACCTGAGTTCCCTAATCGGAATGATGAAGAATTCTTAAAAACAACAATGGCGAAATTTGTTGATAGCTCATCTGCACCTGCTTTCCACTACGAGGAAGTAGATGTTTCATTGATTCAGCCACGTAAACGCGATTACTCAAAAAGCAAGGGGGAGTAGAAAAGCATGTCTGAAAATAAAACAGTAAAATTTATTGTTACCCGTCAAGATAGCCCTGATGCTGCTCCTTATGATGAGGAGTTTGAACTAGCTTATCGTCCGAATATGAATATAATTTCGGCTTTAATGGAAATTCGTAGAAACCCTGTCAATACTAAAGGACAAGCTACTACGCCCATTACTTGGGATAGTAACTGTCTGGAGGAAGTTTGTGGAGCATGTTCGATGGTTATTAACGGAAAGCCGCGTCAATCTTGCTCAGCACTCGTTGATCAACTGGAGCAGCCAATCCGTTTAGAGCCAATGAAAACATTCCCTGTTGTCCGTGACCTACAGGTTGACCGCAGCAGAATGTTTGATGCGTTAAAGAAAGTAAAAGCTTGGATTCCAATCGATGGAACGTACGATTTGGGACCTGGTCCTCGTATGCCAGAGAAAAAACGTCAATGGGCGTACGAGCTTTCAAAATGTATGACTTGTGGTGTTTGTCTTGAGGCTTGCCCAAATGTAAACAGCAACTCAAGCTTCATTGGACCTCAACCGCTTTCACAAGTACGTTTGTTCAATGCTCACCCAACTGGTGAAATGAACAGATCAGAACGTTTAGAAGCGATTATGGGTGATGGTGGACTAGCGAACTGTGGGAACTCACAGAACTGTGTTCAGTCATGTCCGAAAGGAATTCCATTAACTACATCCATTGCAGCTCTAAACCGTGATACTACAATCCAAGCGTTTAGAAACTTCTTCGGAAGCGACAATGCTTAGAAAAGCGGAAGCGCCTTCGGAACAAGCACAGCTTGTTCCTGCGATGTTTAATCTTAGGAGCTTTCCTTGGTGTTCAGGGGCGACAGGCATAAGACGAGCCGGCGAGAAGGTTGTTCTTTAACCTTTTTGCTGGATTGGCTTATGACCCCGAGCCCCTAGGCGCTGGAGCTGGATCCAATTTATGATTCTAAAAACCTTCTTTTCTATTATGAAAAGAAGGTTTTTCTATATAGAGGCTAGGACTTTTGCAAACCCATTTGGTATACTAATAGTAAGAATTTTTAAAGTACGGAAAAAGGATGGTATGTGAGGGTGAAAAAGCTTCCGTTAATTATGATTTTGGCAGGATTAATTGTCATTGGAGTTGGAGTCTGGCAAATCGTCGAGACTAATTTTCAGACTGATGCTTCACTAAAAGAAGCGAAAAGAATTGTAGCAAAGGCCGAAGCTGACTATGATGAGGAAGAACCTTTTAAAAACCCGCAAAAAATCGATCCGCCCAAGTTTGGTGACACAGTAGGCTTATTGAAGATACCAAAGATTAAAGCAGAATTGGCCATTGTGGAAGGAACGGACCCCAATGATTTAAAGAAGGGAGTCGGGCATTACAAGGGTTCCTATTTTCCAGCAGAGAACGGTCAGATTGTCTTATCTGGTCATCGGGATACTGTTTTTCGACGTTTAGGTGAACTAGTACCTGGAGATATCTTTGAAGTGCAAATGCCAAATGGGAAATTCAAATATGAATTAACGAATACCAAGATTGTTGATGCAGAAGATCGGACCATCATTACCCTGCAGAATACGAAGGAAGAATTAATCGTCATTACCTGTTATCCATTCCGTTTTGTCGGAAACGCTCCACAACGTTATATCATTTATGCTAAACCCATTTAAAGTCCTTATAAAAGGGCTTTTTTTATTTTCATAAAAGTATTCTTCTTCAGTAATTCTAGTCACTACAATTGTGACATTCACATAAGATATCGTGACTAAATATATACCCACCCAACGGTTCATAACTGGCGAAGGCAAGGAGGGTCACAATACTTGAAGGAGAATGAATATACTCACAAGCCGTTACTCACCAAACGTGAAAGAGAAGTGTTCGAACTCTTAGTACAGGATAAAACTACTAAGGAGATCGCTGGTGAATTATTTATAAGCGAGAAGACGGTTCGAAATCATATTTCCAATGCCATGCAAAAGCTTGGTGTAAAGGGGCGTTCACAAGCAGTTGTAGAGCTCCTTCGTATGGGAGAGCTAGAACTTTAATCATGACCGGCATCCTACTGGATGCCGGTTCATGTTTTTATAAGGATTTATACATATGAATCAATATGTATTTTGTAATGAAATAGATTCAGCTTGAAATTTTATCGAAAAAAGTAGAAAATAAGAGCAAGATTATGAAGCACTAATTCTGCGAAATCATGGCAAAGGGACGCCTCGTATAGGAGTGTTATAGAATGACTGTCGAAAATTCACAAAAAGTTAGCGATGAAATTGTCGCAAGGATAGAAAAGGACTTGCGTTATATTTCAGGAATTATTAAGCAAAAGGGCAGAGAAATGCTAAGTCATTATAAAATTACTCCGCCGCAATTTGTAGCACTGCAATGGCTCTTTGAGGATGGCGATATGACCATTGGAGAGTTGTCTACTAAAATGTATTTGGCCTTTAGTACGACTACAGACCTTGTTGACCGCATGGAAAAAAATCAACTGGTTGTTCGGGTAAAGGATCCTAAGGATCGCCGTGTCGTTAGAATTCACCTGCTTGAAGAAGGCGAAAGAATAATAGATGAAGTAATTAAGAAACGACAAGTTTACTTAGAGGAAGTTTTGGCGAATTTCTCCTTAGAAGAAATTCAACAACTTCAAACCAATTTAATGAAACTGCATCAAGATATGCGTTAAAAAAGGCTGTTTTCGTAAGATTGTTGTTAAAATCTTAAAGCCGATTTTAACGCGGAACAAACTATTTTTGCGCTTGAAATTAAGATTGCAGGCTCTTTTCTTTCTATTAAGGCTATTTTGCAACAAATCATAGCTCCTAAAAACGCTTTTAATTTCCAAAAGCAATAAAGTTTAAGAAAAGAGCCTTAAAAAAGAGGCGAGAATTTTGAAACAACCAATTGGTGTCATAGATTCCGGAGTTGGTGGATTAACAGTTGCAAAAGAGATCATGAGACAGCTTCCGAATGAAAAAATTATATATTTGGGAGATACGGCCAGGTGCCCCTACGGCCCAAGACCTCTAAAGGAAGTTAAAAGATTCACCTGGGAACTGACTACATTCTTATTAGAAAAAGATATAAAAATGCTCGTCATTGCCTGCAACACGGCAACGGCGGCGGTCCTTGATGACATAAGAAATGAGTTAAGGATTCCAGTACTCGGTGTTATCTACCCTGGAGCACGAACTGCTATCAAGCGGACAAAGAATTATCGAGTTGGGATAATTGGGACAGAAGGAACAATCAAAAGTGGTGCCTATGAGAAAGCGTTAAAAGCGCTAAACAGCCGTTTATTTGTAACAGGACAAGCTTGCCCCAAATTTGTTCCTCTTGTTGAAAGCGGAGAATATGACGGGGAAATCGCGGAGAGAATCGTCGTCGAAGCACTAAAACCGCTGCAAAATCAAAACTTAGATACATTGATTCTTGGCTGCACCCATTACCCCTTACTCGAACCACTAATTCAAAAAGTAATGGGCGAAACTGTCAATGTCATCAGTTCTGGTGATGAAACAGCAAGGGAGATTAGTGCCATACTTCAATATAACAGGATCCTCGAAACAGATGAGAATATAACAGAACATGAATTTTACACGACAGGCTCGAAGTATATTTTTTCAAAAATAGCTTCCCAGTGGCTTGGAGTACCCATTAATAATGTTAAAAAGATTAAATTATAATTAAGCTCCCTTTACAGGAGCTTGATTTTTTTTTGAAAAAAATCAGAGAATGTCTTAATTTTCTTTTCCAAAGACGGTCTAATTAGTTTAATAGGCTCGTATACATGATAGTACAAACTGTCTTAGGAGGGAAAAAATATGTCAAAAAATAAAGTGAAACCGCTTGTTACAGCTGTTTTTGCTTCAACACTTCTATTATCGGGGTGCGGTTTGTTCGGGAAAGAAGTCCAGAAAAAAGTTGATCCGCCAAAGCAGGTTACAGTAACCGATACGAACCCAACTAAGGAAACCACTGGTAAGAGTGAAGAAGTCGAAGGAACAGTGAAAACAGAGTTATACTTAATCAATAAAGATGGGTTTGTGGTTCCGCAAACATTAACACTGCCGAAAACAACATCGGTTGCGAAACAAGCCTTAGAACACCTAGTTGCCAATGGACCTGTAACAGACATGCTTCCAAATGACTTCCGGGCTGTCTTACCAGAAGAAACGCAAATCTCTGTTAATATTAAAGATGGTGTTGCTGTGGTCGATTTCTCGAAGGAGTTTAAAAACTACCAGCCTGAGGATGAAAGGAAAATTCTCGAATCTATCACATGGACACTTACCCAATTTGACACGATAGAGAAAGTAAAGCTTCAAATGAATGGACATGAATTAACGGAAATGCCTGTTAATGGCACACCGATTAGTGAAAATCTATCAAGAGCAACTGGAATCAACATTGATACCGCGGGCGTAATTGATATCACAAACACAAAGCCAGTAACTGTTTATTATATCGGCGGTGAAGAAGATTCGTACTATTATGTACCTGTCACGAAGAGGGTTAATACGAGTGAGAAAAATAATATTGTGGCGGTCGTAAATGAATTGGTAAAAGGACCTAATGCAAAGTCTAATCTTGCTTCAGAATTTATGCCTGACGTAGAGCTGCTAGAGGCACCAAAAATTGAAGATGGAAAAGTTACCTTGAACTTTAATAAATCTATCTACGGAAGCTTTGAAGAAAAAATTGTTTCCCAGAATTTACTTAACGCACTTGTCCTTTCATTGACCGAGCAAAAAGGAATTGAAAGTGTTGCCGTTACAGTAGATGGCAAGGCTGATTTGGTAAATGATAAAGGTGATAAATTATCCGAACCAGTTACGCGCCCAGAAAAAGTCAATACAGGTAGTTTCTAAAAATTAATTTTTGATATACTATATAGTGATAATCGCAAGAGGTTGCCTTTAGGCTTCCTCTTCTTTATTTGATTTTAGAAATGCCGGAAAAGGTTGAGAGGTATTTCTCACCCATAAGGAGGAAATAGTTGTGCGTGTTGATGGTAGAGAACGACTGCAATTAAGACCCATACATATTGAAACAGGATATTTAATGCACCCTGAAGGCTCGGTCCTTATTTCTGTAGGGAACACAAAGGTGATTTGTACTGCGAGCATTGAGGAGAGAGTTCCTCCTTTTATGAGAGGAGAGGGCAAAGGCTGGATAACCGCAGAATATTCTATGCTGCCACGGGCAACAGAATCAAGAAATATTCGTGAGTCTTCAAAAGGGAAAGTTACCGGTAGAACAATGGAAATCCAGCGCTTAATCGGACGTGCTTTAAGAGCGATCGTTGATTTATCTTCATTAGGTGAAAGAACGGTGTGGATTGATTGTGATGTTATTCAAGCAGATGGCGGAACAAGGACTGCTTCCATTACAGGAGCATTTGTCGCAATGGCCATTGCCCTTCATCGACTTGGAGAAAAAAAGAATATGAAGTTCCCGATTACAGATTACTTAGCGGCCACTAGTGTCGGTGTTTTAAAAAATAACGAAACGGTTCTTGATCTGAATTATGCAGAAGATTCCAAAGCACAAGTAGATATGAATATCGTGATGACGGGAAATGGAGAATTCGTGGAATTACAGGGAACAGGCGAAGAATCTACCTTCTCTTATCAACAACTTCAAGATATGTTGGGTGCAGCGCAAGAAGGGCTGATGGAACTGTTTGAACATCAAAAAAGTGCATTAGGGGAAGAGATTACGGCAAAAATTGAAGCAAGACGAAAAAAATAAGGGGATTTGGAGTATGAAGGAAGTTATTATAGCAACCAAAAATCCAGGTAAGGCCAAAGAATTTGAACATATTTTTGCTCCAAGAGGGATTGCAGTCAAGACACTGCTTGATTACCCTGAAATTGAGGATGTAGAAGAAACAGGGACCACTTTTGAAGAGAATGCAACATTGAAAGCAGTAGCTGTTTCACAAAGACTAAATAAAATCGTGATTGGCGATGATTCCGGTTTAATAGTGGATGCATTAGAAGGCAGACCTGGTATTTATTCAGCACGTTATGCTGGTGAAGAGCCAAAGGATGATCAAAAAAATCTAGAAAAAGTTCTAAATGAACTACAGGGAGTTTCTGAAGAAAATCGTACTGCTCGATTTTATTGTGCCCTTGCTGTAGCTTTGCCTGGAAAAGAGACAATTACTGTGTCTGGGACTTGTGAAGGACGAATTCTAGAAGAACAAAGGGGAACAAATGGATTTGGTTATGATCCCGTCTTTTATGTACCGGAAAAAGGCCGTGCAATGGCAGAACTATCTTCTCATGAAAAGAATAAAATAAGTCATCGAGCCAATGCATTGAAAAAGCTTGAAGGTATCTTAGATTCTATCGTGGAGAGAGCGGAATAATCATGAGTAAGGTTCTTGTTGTTAGTGATAGCCATGGTTTAACGAGAGAGCTCGAGGTATTACGGGAGCGGCATGTGAACGAAGTAGATTTAATGATTCATTGCGGTGATTCTGAATTAATGGCTGACGATAAATCGATAGATGGTTATTTGACCGTGATGGGGAATTGCGACTTTGGTGGCAGTTATCCATTAGAAACAACAACTGAGATTGCTGGCCGAAAGTTTTTTGTTACACATGGTCACAGGTATTCAGTGAAATCATCATTAATGAACTTAAAATACAAGGCAGCAGAACTTGGTGCAGATATCGCCTGTTTTGGACATTCTCATGTACTGGGAGCAGAAGTTATTGGGGATACGTTTTTCTTGAACCCTGGAAGCATACGCTTGCCACGGGAACGACTTGAAAAAACTTATGTAATTCTGGATTTATTGGAAGAAAAAATCAAAATGTCTGTCTTTGACATCAGCGGACAAGAACTTAAAGACTTGTCATTTGAATTTAACTTGCCAAGAAAATGAGGGAAGATTAATTTTTTTCCTTTAGGTACCTGGAGTGACCCAAATTCTAATTCTGAATGGGCTTCAGTCACTCCAGGCTACCTGCATTACCCTAAATTTATTTTCTGAAAGCTGTTTGGTCACTCCAGACCCTAAGTGACACTAATTTCTTTTAATGATTTCACATAGGCCTTTTTAATGAGATAACCAATATATGTGTGCGATTTGCTTAAGTTTTTCATGATCAATAAAATTTCTTCAAATAGTGTTGACTTTTATATATAAGGATTATATAATAAATCTTGTCTTTGAAATACTATTACGTCCCAGTAGCTCAGCCGGATAGAGCATACGCCTTCTAAGCGTACGGTCGGGAGTTCGAATCTCTCCTGGGACGCCATTTAACTACATACCAAAACTTACTACTCACCTGCAGAAGGTGAGTTTTTTTGTTTTTAGTAACTTTCATGCTAAACTAATTTCCATAAAGTAGAATATGGCTAGCTTTAGCGCCTAGTGGCTCGAGTCGCTTCGGTCCTGCCGATGAAGTCAAAAAACGACTTCACCAGCAGGCCCTCCAGCGCTTGTCGCCCCTGAGCAAGGCGCTGACGCTTTTCGTGCAGAGGACGGTATACATATGAAAAAACGGGAACGAGCGAAACGGAAAGACAATATTATATTCCTTCCCGGACTCGAAAAGAGATTGACGGATAAGGGCCTTGAGAGCCTGCAAAATAAAAGGTATCAAGAAGCTATCACCTTGCTTGAGGAAGCAAAGGAGCATGACCCAGAAAATAGTGATATTTTAATAGGTCTTGTGCTCGCATACTTTGAAGCGGGAGCCTATATAAAAGCCAGAGAACTGGCTAACGAAATGCTGCTAAAGGGAATTGGCGATTATTTTCATATGGTTGACCTATACCTCACCATATTAATACAGCTCCACGAATATCAAGAAATTGTCTCTACGATTGAAGCCTTATTTGACGAAAAGGAAATTCCACCAGAGAGGCATGATCATTTCCTGACCATCCTCCAATTCAGCAGACGAATGGCAGATAACGACAGTCAACAGGAGCCGTTAGAGGAACCAGAATCAAAAGAAGGTACCCATCCAAAAGAACTCAAACTTTCATTACTAAAAAATCTAAATGAGCAAATGCTCGCGATTTCGAGTTTGGCGGAAAAGAATATTCGTCCATACATGGACGAAATCAAAGAATATCTTACCTCAGACACTGGCCACCCATTTCTAAAAACCATGCTTCTGTCTCTATTAAAAGAACAGGAATATGATAAGAAAATTATGGTTAAAAAGTTTAGTGAGGATCAAAGCGTTGTACCTACAGAACTTCCAGATATCCAATCACAGCCAAGAATGAAAGAAATAGAATATTTACTAGAAAAAAGATTAGAAAATAGTGACCCATATCTTTTTGAAAATATTAAAGGGATGGTAGAACGGATTTTTTTCATCAGCTATCCATTTGAGTTCACGCCTGAAGAGACTGAAGCCTGGGCAGGTGCATTTCACCTGTTAGCGCTAGATTATCTCGGAATGGATTCGGATTTAAGTGATATATCAAATGAATACGAGATTTCACCAGAAAAAATAGAGCAGGCACTTGTAAAAATAAGAGAATTAGAAGAAATTTCTTATCCCAATATATAGGTAACTCTGTTGAAAGAAAAAAATCCTGTGTTATAATGTAAGGGTTGCATTGTGTAAAAACTATCTTTTACATAAAAAAAGAGGATGAATTCATTATCCTGTCAATTTCGTTACGAATGAAATGATAATAGATTGTTGGAGGGAAAATAGTATGACAGTAAAATGGGAAAAGTTAGAAGGAAACACCGGTGTCCTTACTGTTGAAGTAAGCGCAGAAAAAGTAAATGAAGGATTAACTGCAGCTTTTAATAAAGTTGTTAAGACAGTAAATGTACCTGGCTTCCGTAAAGGAAAAATGCCTCGTCCAATGTTTGAAAAGCGTTTTGGCGTAGAATCACTTTATCAAGATGCATTAGATATTCTTCTTCCAGAAGCATACGGTAATGCGATTGACGAAGCAGGCATCGACCCAATCGACCGTCCTGATATCGATATCGAGCAAATGGAAAAAGGTAAAGAACTTATCTTCAAAGCGACTGTACAAGTTAAGCCTGAAGTAACATTAGGCGACTACAAAGGTTTAGAAGTAGAAGAGTTCGATGCAACTGTAACAGACGAAGATGTAGCAAAAGAATTAGAAACTCTTCAAAACCGTCAAGCTGAGCTTGTAGTGAAAGAAGAAGGTACTGCTGAACTTGGCGATACTGTTGTTCTTGACTTTGAAGGATTCGTTGATGGTGAAGCATTCGAAGGCGGAAAAGCTGAAAATCATTCACTTGAATTAGGTTCTGGCTCATTCATTCCAGGATTTGAAGAGCAGTTAGTAGGATTAGCTACTGGCGAATCTAAAGACGTAGAAGTATCTTTCCCTGAAGAGTACCATGCAGCTGAACTTGCTGGTAAGCCAGCGGTATTTAAAGTAACTATTCATGAAATTAAAGGAAAAGAACTTCCTGCATTAGATGATGAGTTTGCTAAAGATGTGGATGATGAAGTTGAAACATTAGACGCATTAAAAGAAAAAATCAGAACTCGTTTAGAAGATAGCAAGAAGCACGAAGCTGAGCACCACTTACGTGATTCTTTAGTTGAAAAAGCTGCTGAAAATGCACAAGTTGAAATTCCAGAAGTTATGGTTACAAGCGAAGTAAACCGTATGCTTCAAGAATTTGAACAACGTTTACAAATGCAAGGTATGAACCTTGAGCTTTACTTCCAATTCTCAGGTCAAGATGAGAATGCTCTACGTGAGCAAATGAAAGAAGAAGCTGTAAACCGCGTTCGCGTTGCTTTAACACTTGAAGCAATTGCAAAAGCTGAAAACATTGAAGCTTCTGACGAAGATGTTAATGCTGAGCTTGAAAAAATGGCTGGCATGTACAACATGACAGTTGAAAACATTAAACAAGCACTTGGCGGCCTTGAAGGCATCAAAGGCGATCTTCAGAAGCAAAAAGCGGTTGAATTCTTAATCGAAAATAAAAAATAATATTAATTGTAAAAACATGGCACGATTATATCGTGCCTGTTTTTATACATTTTTTCAATTACATATTATAATAAAGACAGGGAAACCTTTTAATGTCTAGCGACAGCGCCTAGGGGCTCGAGTCATAAGCCAATCCGTCAAGAAGGTTAAAGAACAACCTTCCTGCCGGCTCGTCTTACGCTGGTCGCCCCTGGACAAGGCGCTTATGCTTTTCTATTAACAAGCAAGAAGAACAAAAAACATAGGCAGGAAAAACAGATTTACATATCGAATTAAGTAAAACACGCTTCAAGAAAGATTGATTTTATTAAAAAGTGGTTATGCTTAATGGGTACATAGGAATCATTTAAAGGGTGTCCAAACAAAAATGCGCTTCCATAATAAACATAGTTGAAAAGCTTTTTATTACCAGTCCGTTAGGTCCATGTGTTACAATGCAATACATACCACTGAATAGTTTCGAAAAAAAACGGATTTTTGTTTGTGTTACGCAACTTTAAATAGGGTTATAACACGTTCTCAAGGGGTGAAAGAATTGTTTAAATTTAATGATGAAAAAGGCCAATTAAAGTGTTCATTCTGTGGAAAGACACAAGACCAAGTTCGTAAATTGGTCGCCGGACCAGGTGTCTATATATGTGACGAATGTATCGAGCTTTGCACAGAGATCGTTGAAGAAGAGCTTGGAACAGAAGAGGAAGTAGAATTTAAAGACGTTCCTAAGCCAAAAGAAATTTGTGAGATTCTTGATGATTACGTCATTGGTCAAGACCAAGCAAAGAAATCGCTGTCAGTAGCGGTTTATAATCACTACAAACGAATCAATTCGAATAGTAAAATTGATGACGTAGAGCTTTCAAAAAGTAATATCGCTATGATTGGACCAACTGGAAGTGGTAAAACTTTATTAGCTCAGACATTAGCACGTATTCTGAATGTGCCGTTCGCGATCGCAGATGCAACGTCTCTAACGGAAGCTGGTTATGTTGGGGAAGACGTTGAAAATATTCTTTTAAAATTGATTCAAGCTGCTGATTACGATGTGGAAAAAGCTGAAAAGGGTATTATTTATATTGATGAAATTGATAAAATTGCCCGTAAATCAGAAAATCCTTCCATCACGAGAGATGTGTCTGGTGAAGGTGTACAGCAAGCATTGTTAAAAATTCTAGAAGGTACGGTTGCGAGCGTTCCACCTCAAGGCGGACGTAAACATCCTCACCAAGAATTTATTCAAATCGATACAACCAATATCTTATTTATTTGCGGTGGAGCATTTGATGGAATCGAACCGATTATTAAGCGCCGCTTAGGCCAAAAGGTGATTGGGTTTGGTTCGGAAATGAAGCAGCTGGAAATTACTCAGAAAGAGCTTCTTTCTAAAGTATTACCTGAGGATTTACTCCGCTTCGGATTAATTCCTGAATTCATCGGCCGTCTGCCTGTTATTGCAAGTCTTGAGCAGTTAGATGAGTCAGCATTGATTGAAATCTTAACGAAGCCTAAGAATGCATTAGTTAAGCAATATCAAAAAATGCTTGAAATTGATGAGGTAGAATTGGAATTTGAGGAAGGTGCACTTAGCGAAATCGCGAAGAAAGCGATTGAACGTAAAACAGGTGCCCGCGGATTACGTTCTATTATTGAAGGAATCATGCTGGATGTTATGTTTGATCTACCTTCTCGTGATGATATCCAGAAATGTATCATTACCAAAGATACGGTGATCGACAATAGTCTTCCGAAGCTTGTCCTAAAGGACGGAACCGTTGTAGCAGAAGAGAAATCTGCTTAATCAAAGTAACACATGAGACCCATCGTTATAAAAGCTACCTTAGCAGAGATAATTCAAATTTGAGTTATCTCTGCTTTTTTGTTGTGCTTCAGCAATTTAGAATTCTTAATTCGAAAAAAAACGACAGATCACTGTCGTTTAGGATTAATCAGATATTACGGAAAGGCTGTGTTAAATTGGGCTGTTGATTTGTGCTCCAGGCGCTTCGCTTTCCGCAGGCGGTTCGGGAAGCCTCCTCGGCGCTAAGAGATGAGCGGGGTCTCCCCTGTCCCGTCCTCCTGCAGGACATTGATTTACATCCTCGAATCTGCCCACGCACGAAGAAAATGCGATAGCATTTTCGAGGAGTCTCGCGCCTTCCGCACAAATCAACAGAGTTCTTAAATCACTATTTCCCTGTAACACAGCCTAAGGAAAAAACTTAATTTCTTTCTCTTGCCCGCTGTGTATCTCTAATATTTTTTTGAACTGTTATCGCAGCAAATAAGCTAAGGACAAATGACATACCATAAAAACCTTTTTCGCTTAGATCAATACTTCCTGCATTGTATAAACCGATACCCATTAATGAAATAGAGACAATAAGTGCAATCCAACTAATACCATAATAAATATTCGTAACTGGTATTCCCTCATCTTTATCTCTTACGGCTTTTTGTAAAGATACCGAAGCATAAAGTCCAAATACTAAAACGGCAAAGTAATATCCTTTTTCGTTCAATTGCATCGCTGCGTTAAACAAGCCTATGAAATAAGCCGAGACACCTACTAATAGCGCTGCCCAGGAAGCCCCTATGAAAGCTGGAGTCGGTTCTCCCTCTTTCCTTTCTACTTTCATTTTTCTTGAATCATTTTGTTTTCCTTTATCTAATAAAACCTCATTTTCATTAGACATTATATGTTTCGCCCCCATCTTTTTTATCTAATAAAAATGGAGCACCGATACACTGGAGTGCTCCGCATAAATCTATTATATAGAATTTTCTCACAAAGAATAGATAAATTTTACCTTATTTTCCAATTAGAATTTCCATACACCGGAAATTTCTTAATCTTTTTTATGTAAATTATACATTCCAATCTAAACAGTTTCTTACAATTAGTGGTTTATTCCACCTCTATGCAGGAAATACTTATTAATATCTATTGAGTATACTTGTAGCAGGAGGGAAAAGTATGAGTTGGACGGGGATTGCCTTATTTGTACAGCTGTTTTTTGGAATCATCATTGGGCTGTATTTCTGGAATTTGCTAAGGAACCAGCGGACACAAAAGGTTTCCATTGATCGGGAATCCCGTAAGGAAATGGAACAGCTTCGAAAAATGAGATCGATTTCATTAACAGAACCATTAGCTGAAAAAGTACGCCCTACAAGCTTTGAAGATATTGTTGGACAAGAGGATGGTATAAAGTCATTAAAAGCAGCATTATGTGGTCCAAATCCTCAGCATGTGATTATATATGGACCGCCAGGGGTAGGGAAAACAGCTGCCGCTCGTTTAGTTTTAGAGGAAGCCAAAAAAGTTCAAAAATCACCATTTAAACAAAACTCAGTATTTATTGAACTGGACGCAACCACCGCTCGATTTGATGAAAGAGGCATTGCCGACCCCTTAATTGGGTCTGTTCATGATCCGATTTATCAGGGGGCAGGTGCAATGGGCCAGGCGGGAATTCCCCAGCCGAAACAAGGTGCAGTAACGAATGCCCATGGCGGCGTCCTGTTTATTGATGAGATTGGCGAGCTGCATCCGATTCAAATGAACAAGCTATTGAAGGTACTTGAGGATCGGAAGGTTTTTCTTGAAAGTGCCTATTATCATGAGGAAAACACACAAATTCCGACTCATATCCATGATATTTTTAAAAATGGACTGCCAGCAGACTTCCGCTTAATTGGTGCAACAACAAGGACTCCAAGTGAAATACCGCCAGCGATTCGTTCACGCTGTATGGAAGTGTTTTTTAGAGATTTAACCCAAGAAGAAATCATTCAAGTTGGAAAAAAAGCGGCTGAAAAAGTGAAACTAGACATTAGTGAAGCTGGATTAGATATTTTATCTACATATGCAAGAAATGGTCGTGAAGCTGTTAATATGATTCAAATTTCTGCAGGGCTTGCGATTACCGATGAGCGCGAGTTTATCAAAGACGATGATTTAGAATGGGTCG
The DNA here is from genome assembly GCF_030123505.1 of Neobacillus sp. YX16. Classification (GTDB taxonomy): domain Bacteria; phylum Bacillota; class Bacilli; order Bacillales; family Cytobacillaceae; genus Neobacillus. Next base: position 4,763,089 of record NZ_CP126115.1, on the reverse strand, counting down.
CTCATTCCAGTCAACTGTCACCTAGAATGGAAAGAAAAATCAATGACGATTCCAGGATTGGTCTTGTAAATGGACTAGCTGTGTATGGACCAAATACAGGGGCATTGCTTGAAATTGAGGTAACGGTTATACCCGCGAAGGATAAAGGAACCATAAATATTACCGGAATCGTTGATGAAGAAAGCATTGGCGGACAAGGTAAATCCATCCGCCGTAAAAGTATGGCACGCGGATCAATTGAAAATGTAATTACCGTCCTGCGGTCAATGGGTGTTCCAGCAGGGGATTTTGATATTCATGTTAATTTCCCAGGCGGGGTTCCAATTGATGGTCCATCAGCAGGTATAGCAATGGCAACGGGAATTTATTCTGCCATCTACAAAACCCCAATTGATAACAAAGTAGCGATGACGGGAGAAATAAGTATTCATGGCAATGTGAAGCCAATCGGCGGAGTGTATCCTAAGGTAAAGGCAGCCCAAAAAGCGGGAGCAACAACCGTTATCATCCCAGAAGAGAATATGCAATCAATATTAAATGAAATAAAGGGAATCCGAATTGTTCCTGTTACCCATTTAAGTGAAGTTTTTGACATTGCTCTCGTCAGCGATCTCGCACATAAAGAGGTTATACCAGCTTCCATAGAACTTTCTAAAAAGGAATCTATTTAACAGATAACACTTCGGTTGTCCTAACCGAAGTGTTTTTTATTAGCAAAGGACGAAAGAAATCCTCCTCCTTGGGGAAAATTAATAATATATTGACAAACTTATTTCTGTCACTTCCGTAATATTAGACACATATTTGCAAATGAGATAGAATTGTACAAAGACGATTTCTGCTATTAAAGCGGGAAAGATTGATTTATGCATGTGGAGGTGCAATTTAATGGCGAAAGATAGAGAATTGATCGTCCCCCTCCTGCCGCTTCGAGGGTTGCTTGTATATCCGACTATGGTCCTTCATTTAGATGTTGGACGTGAAAGATCGGTTGAAGCTCTTGAAAAAGCGATGGTAGATGACCATTTAATTTTTTTAACCACACAAAAGGATATTGCAATAGACGATCCCTCTGAAGAGGATTTATACCAAATTGGGACCTTAACAAAGGTTAAACAAATGCTAAAGCTCCCGAATGGCACCATCAGGGTATTGGTTGAGGGGCTGAACCGAGCAAGAATTGAATCCTTTCATGATGAGGAAGAATATTATGCTGTCAGCATTGTGACATATGAGGAGTCTACAACGAAGGATGTTGAAGATCAGGCATTAATGAGAACAATGCTTGAGTATTTCGAGCAATACATAAAGTTATCTAAAAAAATCTCAGCTGAAACCTATGCCTCAGTTGTAGATATTGAAGAACCAGGAAGAATGGCAGATATCATCTCTTCCCATTTACCAATCAAGCTGAAGGAAAAACAAGAAATTCTTGAAACAATCGATGTAAAGGCCCGTATGAATATGGTTATCGATACGATTCAGAATGAAAAAGAAGTGCTAAATCTTGAAAAGAAGATTGGGCAGCGTGTAAAACGTTCCATGGAAAGAACGCAAAAGGAATATTACCTGCGTGAGCAAATGAAGGCAATTCAGAAGGAATTAGGCGATAAAGAAGGAAAGACAGGTGAAATCGCCGAACTTACGGAAAAAATAAACAAAGCGGGAATGCCTGAGCATGTACTGAAGACGGCAATGAAAGAACTTGACCGCTATGAAAAAGTACCGTCAAGTTCAGCTGAAAGTGCAGTGATTCGAAACTATATTGAATGGCTGATTACGATTCCGTGGTCGAAGAAGACAAATGATGATATTGATATTCTTCGTGCCGAAAAAATTCTCAATCAGGACCATTTTGGACTTGAAAAAGTGAAGGAACGTGTCTTGGAGTTTTTATCCGTTCAAAAACTGACGAATTCCTTAAAAGGTCCAATCCTTTGTCTTGCTGGACCTCCAGGAGTTGGTAAAACAAGCTTAGCACGCTCCATTGCCAATTCATTAAATCGTAACTTTGTCCGTGTGTCCCTAGGCGGGGTTCGTGATGAGTCTGAAATTCGCGGTCATCGTAGAACATATGTAGGAGCGATGCCTGGTCGAATTATCCAGGGAATGAAAAAAGCTGGCACGATTAATCCAGTCTTTTTGTTAGATGAGATTGATAAGATGTCAAGCGACTTCCGGGGCGATCCATCCTCCGCGATGCTCGAGGTATTGGATCCGGAACAAAACCATAATTTCAGTGATCATTATATCGAAGAGACTTATGACCTTTCCAAAGTCATGTTTATAGCAACTGCTAATAACCTATCAACAATTCCAGGTCCGCTATTAGACAGAATGGAAATTATCACCATTGCTGGTTATACGGAAATCGAAAAAGTTCATATCACAAGAGATCATTTGCTGCCGAAGCAAATAAAAGAAAATGGACTTACAAAAGGAATCCTTCAAGTCCGTGATGATGCGATTCTTAAGGCAGTCAGGTATTATACCCGTGAAGCAGGGGTCCGGAGCCTTGAACGGCAAATGGCCACCATCTGCCGAAAGACAGCGAAAATCGTGGTTTCAGGTGAGAAAAAGCGAGTCATCGTAACGGAAAAGAATGTCGAGGAGTTCCTAGGCAAACCAAAATTCCGCTATGGTCAAGCGGAGACAGAGGATCAAGTTGGGGTGGCCACTGGACTAGCCTATACAACTGTCGGTGGAGATACACTTCAAATCGAAGTTTCTTTATCTCCTGGTAAAGGAAGACTGGTGTTAACAGGAAAACTAGGCGACGTGATGAAAGAATCCGCTCAGGCTGCTTTTAGTTATATCCGTTCTAAAGCCGGTGAGCTTGGAATTGAAGAAGATTTCCATGAAAAATATGATGTTCACATTCATGTTCCAGAAGGTGCTGTACCGAAGGATGGTCCATCTGCAGGAATTACAATGGCGACTGCACTTGTATCTGCGCTAACAGGCAGAGCAATTCGCCGAGAAGTGGGAATGACAGGAGAAATTACGCTAAGAGGACGCGTACTTCCAATTGGCGGTTTAAAAGAAAAAACACTAAGTGCCCATAGAGCAGGGTTAACAAAGGTCATCCTTCCGAAGGATAATGAAATGGATATCGATGACATCCCTGAAAGTGTTAGAAATGAAATAGAGTTTGTGCTTGTTTCGCATGTCGATGAAGTATTAAGGCATGCACTCGTAGAAGGTGGATTGAAATGAAAGTAGTTAGTTCCGATATCGTCATCAGTGCCGTAAGGCCAGCGCAGTACCCAGAAACAGACTTGCCAGAATTCGCATTAGCAGGACGCTCTAATGTGGGTAAGTCTTCCTTTATCAATAAAATGCTTAACCGAAAAGGGTTAGCTAGAATTTCTTCTAAGCCTGGTAAAACGCAAACCCTGAATTTTTACCTTATTAACGAAATCCTTCACTTTGTCGATGTTCCTGGTTATGGATATGCGAAAGTATCCAAATCGGAGCGGGCAGCTTGGGGGAAAATGATTGAAACGTATATTACATCGCGTGAGCAATTAAGAGCGGTAGTTTTAATCGTCGACTTACGCCATCCGCCAACACAGGATGATATTATGATGTATAATTTCCTCAAGCATTATGATATCCCGTGCGTTGTCATTGCGACGAAAGCAGATAAAATTCCAAGAGGAAAGTGGCAGAAGTATTTAAAGGTCACAAAAGAAACACTGGATTTAGATGAAAATGACCAAATCATTCTTTTCTCATCGGAAACAGGTGAAGGAAAAGATAAAGCATGGTCCATTTTGCAGAGTTTTATGTAAGAATAAACGTCAGGCTTGCTGCCTGACGTTTATTTTTTCTTCCTAAAAAGAAAGTAGATTCCAACCAGAATAATAATGCCAGGCCAAAATTTCCACACAAAACCTAGGCCGTTTTGAAGTAATCCGAGATATTCTGAAACTTTATCGTAAAATAATAGCAATAATGCCAATACTAAAAAGAGAAAGGCTTGAAACAAACCATTATTTGTTTTTTGAAAACGAAGAAAGAAGCCAATTGAAATAAACAATACAAGCATCCCTATGGTGTTGTTGGGCCAGAATAAAATCTTGCCAGCAAAATGATAATGAAGGCCGAAACCTAAAAGGATGACTCCTGGTAGAAGGGCTTCATGATCCTTTGCAGAATATCCCTGTCCTAAAAAAGCCACGCCAACGATAATAAGAAGTGTCGGCCATGAATACAATGTCTGTAGAGCCGTAAATCCAGACTGTTGCAGGAAAAGATAGGCTCCAAAGCCTATAAGAATGATTCCTGGGAAAATGCGCTGATTCTTCATTTTAACACCACTTCCAGTAAGGTATACTTGAATAACTTTCTTTTTTTTGGTACTGTACATAAGATGATATATTTATTTATTACTTAACTTTTTTCCTATTTATTAGGCTAGCCTAGCGCTAGGCGCTTCCGCTTTTTATATTAACATATAGTTTCGTTTTCTGTTCACATTTTTCGGGTAAATGTTGAAAAAACCCGTGTTATAATCAGACTAGTTAATAATGTATTAGTAGTTCTTGTATTACTTATTGGGGGTGTTGTTACAAAATGCATATTGTAGTGATAGGATTAAACTATAAAACTGCCCCTGTGGAAATCCGTGAGCGGTTGACATTTAACGAATCCGACCTAGGGGATGCGATCAAAAAATTAAACACGAAAAAAAGCATCCTAGAAAATATAATCGTATCCACTTGCAATCGTACAGAAATTTATGCGGTTGTAGATCAGTTGCATACTGGCCGCTATTATATTAAAGAATTTTTATCTGAATGGTTCGGAATTGAACAATCTGAGTTTTCACCTTTTCTATTTGTTTATGAGGAAGATGGTGCCATTGAGCATTTATTTAAGGTGGCTTGCGGTCTTCATTCCATGGTTTTAGGGGAAACTCAAATATTAGGGCAGGTTCGTACGAGCTTTATGTTAGCTCAAGAACTAGGCACAACGGGTACAGTCTTCAACCAACTATTTAAACAGGCCATTACTTTAGCGAAGCGTGGACATGCTGAAACGGATATTGGCGCAAATGCGGTCTCTGTCAGCTATGCTGCAGTGGAACTAGCAAAGAAAATCTTCGGTTCCCTTGAGAGTAAGCATGTTTTAATTTTTGGTGCAGGGAAAATGGGCGAGCTGGCAGCCCAAAATCTCCATGGTAATGGTGTTAGGAAAGTTACCGTGATTAATCGTACGTATGAAAAAGCTAAAGTTCTTGCAAACCGATTTACCGGCGAGGCTAAAACAGTTGAAGAACTACAAAAATCATTGATTGATGCAGATATCCTTATCAGCTCTACAGGTGCAAAGGATTTTGTCATTACCAAAACAATGATGGAAAAAGTCGAGAAAAAGCGTAAGGGTAAGCCATTATTTATGGTGGATATTGCCGTTCCACGTGACTTGGATCCAAGAATTGCTGAGCTTGAAAGTGTATTTTTATATGATATCGATGATTTAGAGGGAATTGTTGAGGCAAACCTTCAGGAGCGTAAGAAAGCGGCACAAGTCATTATGCTGATGATTGAAAAGGAAATCGTTGATTTCAAGCAATGGCTAGGACTATTGGGTGTTGTTCCTGTTATCTCGGCTCTTAGAGATAAGGCGCTTGCCATTCAAGCTGAAACAATGGTAAGTATTGAACGCAAGCTCCCTAATTTATCAGATCGTGATCGAAAAGTATTAAATAAACATACCAAGAGTATTATCAACCAGCTATTAAAAGATCCTATCTTACAAGCAAAAGAATTGGCTGCTCGTCCAGATGCTGATGAGGCTTTGGACTTATTTATGAAAATATTTAGGATTGAAGAGCTTGTTGAAAAACAAACGAAAGCAGCCGAAACCAAAGATGCAATGGTTCATGTACCGCAGGCTTCCTTTCAGTCATAAGAGGTACTAATTATGTTTGACTTCCATATGACGAGGCTGCAAGAATTGACAGTAGTCCTATATGCCTTCAGTGTGTTGTTATATTTTTTCGATTTCATTCACCATAACCGGAAGGCAAACCGAATCGCCTTCTGGTTACTTGCGTTTGTATGGGTTTTACAAACGATATTCTTAACTTCCTATATGTTAAAAACAGGGAGGTTTCCAGCGTTAACGATATTTGAAGGCTTATATTTTTATGCCTGGGTATTGGTAACCCTGTCGCTTGGAATAAATCGGCTGCTTAAGGTCGATTTTATCGTCTTCTTTACAAATATACTTGGCTTTATTGTTATCGCGATTCATACTTTTGCTCCGATTCAATATGATTCGCATGTCATAAGCAATCAGCTTATGTCCGAGCTCCTGCTTATACATATTACAATGGCCATTCTATCTTATGGGGCATTCTCCTTGTCCTTTGTCCTTTCACTACTCTATCTCATTCAATATGATTTGTTGAAAAGGAAAAAGTGGGGCAAAAGACTTTTGAGACTAGCAGATTTAAGCAAGCTGGAACAAACCTCTTATATTTTAGTAGTTATTGGGGTTCCTATGCTGTTATTAAGTTTAATCCTTGGCTTACAATGGGCCATTTTAAAGGTTCCAGGAATGCCATGGTACGACATGAAAATTATTGGTTCATTTCTTCTATTAACCGGATACAGCATCTATTTGTACCTGCGTATCGTTAAAAACATGTCAGGCAGACAATTAGCCCTTTGGAATGTCGGTTCTTTTTTAGTTGTATTAATTAACTTTTTCCTATTTGGACAATTATCATCATTTCATTTTTGGTATTCTTAACAGGAGGCAATCATGCGTAAAATTATCGTAGGTTCTAGACGAAGCAAATTGGCACTAACACAGACAAATTGGGTAATCGAACAGCTTAAGAAGCTCGGAGGACCTTTTGAATTTGAAGTAAAAGAAATTGTAACCAAAGGGGATAAGATTCAAGATGTAACCCTTTCAAAAGTCGGCGGAAAAGGTTTGTTTGTTAAGGAAATTGAGCAAGCCATGCTGGATAAAGAAATTGATATGGCGGTACATAGTATGAAGGACATGCCAGCTATTCTTCCAGAGGGACTTACAATCGGCTGTATTCCTTTCCGTGAGGACCACCGTGATGCCTTGATTTCAAGAGACCATGTTAAATTAAAGGATTTAAAGCCAGGTGCGATTATCGGGACGAGCAGTCTTCGCCGGAGCGCCCAGATTTTAGCGGAGCGCCCTGATTTAGAAATTAAATGGATTCGCGGAAATGTTGATACGAGATTACAAAAGCTTCAAGATGAAGAATATGACGCTATCATCCTAGCGGCAGCAGGACTTTCTCGTCTTGGCTGGACAACGGACACTGTCACTGAATTTATCGATGCAGACATTTGTGTACCTGCCGTTGGCCAAGGGGCATTATCGATTGAATGCCGTGAAGATGATAAAGAGCTTCTTGAACTGTTTGAAAAATTCACTTGTAAAAAGACAGAAAGAGCGGTTAAAGCGGAACGTGCTTTCCTTCATAAAATGGAAGGCGGCTGTCAGGTGCCGATTGCTGGATTCGCTACTGCTGCTGATAATGATGAAATTGTTCTAACCGTTTTAGTTGGTTCTCCAGAAGGCCAAGAAATCTTCAAAGAGGAAGTTAGAGGAACGAACCCAGAAGAGCTTGGTATTCAAGCAGCTGACCTATTAATCGAAAAAGGAGCTAAGGACCTGATTGATCGGGTTAAACGGGAGCTCGAAGGTCAATGCTAGAACCATTAGGTTTGTTAGACAAAAAGGTCCTTGTTCCCCGCGGAGCAGGCCAGGCAAAATCCTTTTCACAACTTGTCGAAAAGTATGGAGGGATTTCAATCGAAATCCCTCTTATTGCATTTCGCCCTATTGAACTCACTCAGCGGCTGCAAAATGCTATGAATGAGATTGATACATATGACTGGATTGTTTTTACTAGCAATGTCACTGTGGAAACTTTCTTCTCTTTTTATAAAAAGGAAGAGTATAAATCATTTCCGAGAATTGCTGTGATAGGAAAGAAAACGGAAGAGGTATTGCAGGAAAAAGGGTTAAAAGCAGAGTTTGTACCGTCGGCTTATGTGACGGAGGTATTTACAGACGAGTTTTTACCGATTGTTCCTAGTGGGTCGAAAGTACTGATTCCAAAGGGAAATCTGGCTCGAGAGTATATCTCTGCATCTCTCAGTAACCATGGCGTCCTCGTCGATGAAATCGTTATTTATGAAACTTACATGCCAGAGGATAGCAGGATGAAACTGGCTAAAGTGCTTGCTGAAGATGAAATTGATATCTTAATGTTTACTAGTCCGTCCACGGTTAATCATTTTATGAGTGTCGTGAAAGAGTACCAACTTGAGAAACATATTGAAAGATGTGTGATAAGCTGTATTGGTCCAGTTACAGAGAAAAAACTACGAGCCTTTGGATTGCCAGTCCACGTCTCACCAACAGAATACACCGTAAAAGAAATGGTAAAAAGTACAATTGAATACTTAGAAAAATGAGATTTTCTAAGTGGAGAAAAGTCTGTGCTTGTGAACTCGTTGATTGGAACGGAAGGCACGAAGACTCCTGCGGGAGTACGGAGCAGGTGAGACCCCACAGGCGCTAGCGCCGAGGAGGCTCGCCGCAACGCCCGCGGAAAGCGAAGTGCCTGGAGTGGAAATCAACAGACTATGATTACACAGCAACCTATGAAAAAAATTTGGGGGTAAAAAGAAATGGAACTTCAATTTTCACGTCATCGCCGATTACGTTCAAGTGTGAATATGCGTGCACTTGTCCGAGAAAACCACTTACGACCAGAGGATTTCATCTATCCATTATTTATTTATGAAGGTGAAAACATCCGCAGAGAAGTATCTTCTATGCCAGGTGTATTCCAAGTTTCAATGGACAATCTAAAAGCTGAAATGGATGATATCGTTGAACATGGAATTAAATCCGTTTTATTATTCGGAATACCAGCCACAAAAGACGAATGTGGTACACAAGCGTTTCATGACCACGGCATTATCCAAGTGGCCACTCGTTACATAAAAGAGCATTACCCAGAAATGATTGTTGTCGCGGATACTTGCTTGTGCGAATATACCAGCCATGGCCACTGCGGAATGGTGGAAGGCGATCAAATCTTAAATGATCCATCTCTTGAATTATTGGTAAAAACAGCAATCGCTCAAGCCGAAGCTGGTGCTGATATTATTGCTCCATCGAATATGATGGACGGCTTTGTGGCAGCCATTCGTGCAGGATTAGATGAAGCTGGTTTTAAGGAAATACCAATTATGTCTTATGCAGTTAAATATGCTTCTGCCTTTTACGGACCTTTCCGTGAGGCTGCTGAAGGTGCACCACAATTCGGTGACCGCAAAACCTATCAAATGGACCCTGCCAACCGGATGGAGGCTTTCAGAGAAGCAGAATCCGATGTAGCAGAAGGGGCAGATTTCTTAATCGTGAAACCAGGTATGCCTTACCTTGATATTGTTCGTGATGTTAAAAATAACTACAATCTTCCTGTTGTTGCCTATAACGTAAGCGGTGAATATTCGATGATTAAAGCAGCAGCAGCAAACGGCTGGATTGACGAGAAACAAACCGTTATGGAAATGTTAATCGCCTTCAAACGTGCAGGCGCAGACCTTATTATTACTTATGCTGCTAAAGACGCATGCCGCTGGTTAAAAGAAGACAAATAATTACAACTCGAAAAGAGGAACTCAAAATGCGCTCATATACAAAATCAGTAGAAGCATTTAAAGAAGCTCAGAACATGATGCCTGGCGGCGTTAACAGCCCGGTACGTGCGTTTAAATCAGTCAATATGGATCCGATTTTCATGGAAAGAGGAAAAGGTTCAAAAATCTATGATATTGATGGCAATGAGTATATTGATTACGTCTTATCTTGGGGACCTCTCATCCTTGGCCATACAAATGACAGAGTCGTTGAGGGAATTAAAAAGGTGGCTGAGCTTGGTACAAGCTACGGGGCACCGACCTTAATGGAAAATGAACTGGCTAAGCTTGTGATTGAACGTGTGCCATCGATTGAAGTGGTAAGGATGGTATCATCCGGAACAGAAGCGACTATGAGTGCGCTCCGCTTAGCACGCGGCTACACAGGCCGTAATATGATTTTAAAATTTGAAGGCTGTTACCATGGACATGGTGATTCCTTATTGATTAAAGCAGGATCTGGTGTTGCGACACTTGGATTACCAGACAGCCCTGGTGTGCCTGAAGGAGTGGCTAAGAACACGATTACAGTAGCCTATAATGACCTGGAAGGCGTTAAATACGCGTTCGAACAATTTGGTGATGATATTGCTTGTATTATCGTTGAACCGGTTGCAGGGAACATGGGACTTGTACCGCCGCTTCCTGGATTCTTAGAAGGTCTTCGTGAGATTACGACTGATAACGGAGCATTGCTGATTTTTGATGAAGTGATGACTGGTTTCCGAGTCGGTTACAATTGCGCACAAGGCTATTTCAATATCATGCCTGATATCACTTGTCTTGGAAAAGTAATTGGCGGCGGGCTGCCAGTTGGTGCTTACGGCGGGAAAGCCGAAATCATGCGTCAAATTGCTCCAGCCGGACCTATCTATCAAGCAGGAACACTTTCCGGAAATCCACTCGCGATGACTGCTGGTTATGAGACATTAAGTCAGTTAACACCAGAGCATTATGAAGAGTTCAAACGCTTGGGAGATTTACTTGAAAAAGGAATTGTAGCAGCGGCTGAAAAATACGATATTCCGGTAACCTTCAACCGTGCAGGTTCCATGATTGGTTTCTTCTTTACTAAAGAAAATGTAATTAACTATGAAACAGCAAAAACCTCTAACTTAGAATTTTTTGCTCAGTATTATCGCGAAATGGCTGAACAAGGAGTATTCCTGCCGCCATCTCAATTCGAAGGATTGTTCTTATCAACTGCTCATACAGATGAAGACATCGAAAAGACCATTAAAGCAGTAGAAATAGCTTTTTCAAAACTAAAATAACACCCTTTTCATGCACTCACCTTCAATAGGTGAGTGTTTTTTTATGGATTTGAACTATATTATGGAACATAAATTAAAAATTCTGCACTTAAAACCCGAGTTGATAAATAGACGGAAAATTTCCGCTTAATTCATAATTGTTATTAAAATTGGCTTAAATAGACGGAGAGATTCCGCCTATTGACTTGAAAAACTCGAAAATGGGAGATATTTCTTTGATTAAGCGGAAAACCTCCGCTTATTTACCCCGAAACGAGTTCCATTATGCATTTAAACGGAAAATCTCCGCCTATTTTACTTTTGCCGGTTCTCAAAACTCCGCGTGATTCCTTCCTATTCCAATTCAAAGAACCCTCCATATCTTAAACTTTTTCGCGTAGGAAGGCTTTTTTATCATATTTAAAGGCTATGGTTCATATTGTGTAAGTGACATAGTGATTTTTTGCGTAAAAGGAAACGAAAGGAGGAGTCGCTTTGTCTCAGGAGAATCAATCGTGCCTGCGATTTTCCTTGGAGGAATCTTTGTGGTTTAGAAAGGGACAGGAAGTAGCTGAACTTGTGTCGATTTCTCTAGACCCGGATATTACCATCCAGGAAAATGATCAATACGTAACCATACGTGGTTCGCTGGAATTAACAGGCGAATATAGAAATGACGAAGAAAGTGCAGTGGAAGAGGAAGACAATGTACCTAACCAGAAGTATGTGGAAAGAGTAGATCCACAGGAGGAAGGAATTTGTGAATTTTCACATCGTTTTCCAGTTGATATTACCATTCCCAACAATCGAATTCAGAGCATTTATGATATCGATGTCATTGTGGAGTCCTTCGATTACTCCATTCCGGAACGCAGCTGTCTAAAACTATCCGCAGAACTAACCATTAGCGGCTTGTATGATTCGACTCAGCAAGAAGAAGAAGTGGTTGAGAAAGAGGAAGAGTATGAAGTACTCCACCGTTATCAGGTTGAAGTTCCAAGAGTAGAAGAACCAGAAGAAATACACCAAGAAGAAAATCAATTTGAGGATACTTTCTTGTTTGAGGCTGAAGCAAGAAAGCAGCCAGAAGAGGAAAAGGTTGAAGCTTTTCCGAAATTCCCAACCTTTTCGTATCAAGAGCCAGAGGAAGATGAAGAGGAAGAGATTGAAGTAGTACCTCAGCGACCTTTAGTCTTCGAGCATGCCAGAAGTGAAGTTACTGAGCCCGTCGATGAGATGGAAGAAATCGTAGAGGAACCTCCAGCGGAACCAATTCAACAAGAAATAGAAGTCCCAGCAGAACCAAAAGAGCCAGTTCTAGAAGAGAGTTCATCGTCACCAGAAGCACCGCCGAAACAAGCGAAAAAGAAGAATACCAAGAAGAAAACCATGACACTAACGGAGTTCTTTGCCCGTAAGGAAGACAGCTCCGATCAAGCTAGATTAAAGGTGTGTATTGTTCAAAAGGGCGATACGCTCGATAGTCTTTCTGACCGTTATGACGTTTCTGTACCAAATCTGCTGCGTTACAATAATCTTGAACTCAATCAAGATGTGTATGAGGGTCAAGTATTATATGTACCTGTTGCCTTTGCAAAAAAATAATGAACCAAAAGCAGTGTGAGCGGGTTTCAAAACCTGCTCACATCCTTTTAAGGACTTTCCATGAGCGAAAGGCAGTTGAATGTCGATGAGTGATTCGAACCAGGTGGAACCACTTATACCCATATTAAATAACTATCAAGTAATGCCCTATTTCATTGAGGAACACGGCAATATTAAAAAAATCTATTCCGATAAAGGGACATTTGCATTGAAGAAAATCGTTCCAACTACGGGGACAGATTTTATTCGCCATGTCCATCTTCTTTACCAAAAGGGCTACAATCGGATTGTGCCTATTTATCCGACTATGGACGGAAGGTATGCAGTCCTCCATGATAAAAACCTATATTACTTAATGCCTTGGATGTCCAATGAAATAAAGGAAGACCGTACTCATAAACACCAGCAGCTATTTCGTGAATTAGCCAGGCTCCACACATTGTCTGCAAAAGAGATCGCTGTGAATAAAGAAGAACGGGAAGAACATTATGAGAAAACTATTGCGCTGCTCGATAAAAATCAGGAGTTTCTGGATGGGTTTATCGATGAATGTGAAAAAAAGACCTACATGTCTCCTTTTGAACTTTTGTTTTGCTTGTACTATAACGAAATAAGCCAGGCGCTTCGTTTTTCAAAAACAAAATTCGAAGAATGGTATGAAAAGACAAAGGAAGCAGAAAAAGCACGAATGGTGATTACCCATGGGAAATTATCATCCGAGCATTTCCTTTACGACGATAAGGGTTACGGTTATTTTATAAACTTTGAAAATGCCCGTTACGGCTCACCGATTCATGATCTCTTACCATACCTGTCACGTTCCTTTAATACACAGCCAACGCGTAATGATGAGGCTATCGACTGGGTATATCATTACTTTAAATTTTTTCCCTTTAAAACCGACGAAAAACTTCTTTTCTTCAGTTATTTAGCTTATCCTATTCCGATTATCCAGGTGGTCGAACGGTATTATAAAAAAGAACAGCCCAAAAATGAACTGAAATTTGTGCGAATGCTTCAGCGCAAATACTGGCATTTAAAGAATTCCGAATATGTTGTGATGCGAATGACTGAAATTGATGAACAAGCGAGGCAGGCAAAAGAAGGAGCCCAGCAGCAATAACGATTGCTTTCTGGGCTCTTAAACGATTTCAAAATAGATAGATACAGCAATTGCAATAAAAATACTTAGTAATAAGACGTCGAAGACAGTGGGTATAAACAGTGTCCGGATTAATTGAAAAATCGTAAACGGTAAAATCAGCTGCTCACATACTCTCCTGCAGGTTCGATACCAGGGAGTATAGGAGTATTTGGTGATAAACTTTCTCCGCTTCATAACATCCTTCCTCTCCAAAATGGCATTTCTTTTATGTATATTCTTACTACATAGGTAATTCTCCTAATTTCTTAACGTTTTTTTCAAAAGGGTATATAATATAAAAAAATTGGCAATCATTATTGACGTCTAGAACACTTTTTGGGTAGTATAAACTATATAATAAAAAACATAAGCATAGACAGGGAAGAGTACGATGTTCACCTGCTTAAAGAGAGGGAAGCCACTAGCTGGAAGGTTTCCTAAGCAGACACTCGGAAGGTCGCCCTAGAGCTTCTTCAGCGAACGGATTTTAATCCCACTAGTTGAAGACGGATCAAATCCGTTATCCGTTTAAGAGCCAATCATTTTCTTAATGATTGGAAAAAAGGTGGTACCGCGAAGCAAACTCCATTCGTCCTTTTATGACGAATGGGGTTTTTTGTTTGGACTTAAAAGAGAAATAAAGGAGATGGTCAAATGGAAACAAAGGAAATTACCATGCCGACGAAGTATGATCCACAGTCGATTGAGCAAGGACGATATGAGTGGTGGTTAAAAGGAAAGTTTTTTGAAGCACAGAACGATGAGGGGAAAAAGCCTTATACCATCGTTATTCCACCGCCAAACGTAACTGGGAAGCTCCATTTAGGGCATGCTTGGGATACAACATTACAGGATATCCTTACCCGGATGAAGCGAATGCAGGGCTACGATGTTCTTTGGCTTCCTGGGATGGACCACGCCGGTATCGCGACACAAGCGAAGGTAGAAGAAAAGCTCCGTAGTGAAGGCAAAAGCCGTTATGATTTAGGTCGTGAAAAGTTCGTTGAGGAAACATGGAAGTGGAAGGAAGAATACGCTTCTCATATCCGCCAGCAGTGGTCAAAGTTAGGTTTAGGATTAGATTACAGCCGTGAGCGTTTCACTTTGGATGAAGGCTTATCAGCAGCTGTACGTGAAGTGTTTGTCACTCTGTATAAAAAAGGCCTTATTTATCGCGGCGAGTACATCATCAACTGGGATCCATCTACAAAGACAGCATTATCGGACATCGAGGTTATCTACAAAGATGTTCAAGGTGCATTCTATCATATGAAATATCCGTTAGCAGACGGTTCAGGACATATTGAAGTTGCGACTACTCGTCCAGAAACCATGTTGGGTGATACAGCCGTTGCCGTTCATCCAGAGGATGAGCGCTATAAGCACCTAATTGGTAAAACGGTAATCCTTCCAATCGTTGGCCGTGAAATCCAAATTGTTGGCGATGACTATGTAGATATGGAATTCGGTTCTGGGGCGGTAAAAATTACACCAGCACATGACCCGAACGATTTCGAAATTGGCAATCGTCATAATCTAGAGCGTGTTCTTGTTATGAACGAAGATGGCTCGATGAATGATAGAGCTGGCAAGTATAAAGGCATGGATCGTTTCGAATGCCGCAAGCAAATAGTTAAAGATCTTCAAGAACAAGGTATTCTGTTCAAAATCGAAGAGCACTTGCACTCAGTTGGTCATTCAGAGCGCAGCGGGGCAGTAGTTGAGCCTTACCTTTCTACACAATGGTTTGTTAAAATGCAGCCACTTGCGAATGAAGCGATTGCCCTGCAAAATAAAGAAAATAAAGTTAACTTTGTTCCAGAGCGTTTTGAAAAAACGTACCTGCACTGGATGGAAAATATTCGTGACTGGTGTATCTCTAGACAGCTTTGGTGGGGTCATCGTATTCCTGCTTGGTATCACAAACAAACTGGTGAAGTATTTGTTGGTCACGAAGCACCTGCAGATAGTGAAAATTGGGAACAGGATAAGGACGTATTGGATACGTGGTTTAGTTCAGCACTATGGCCGTTTTCAACAATGGGCTGGCCAAATGTTGAGGCTGAGGACTTCAAGCGTTTCTTCACAACAGATGTACTCGTAACTGGTTATGATATCATCTTCTTCTGGGTATCCCGGATGATTTTCCAAAGTCTAGAATTTACAGGTGAACGACCATTTAAGGATGTTCTTATCCATGGTTTGGTTCGCGATGAACAAGGTCGTAAAATGAGTAAATCGCTAGGTAACGGTGTTGACCCAATGGATGTCATCGATAAATACGGTGCGGATGCCTTACGGTACTTCCTATCCACAGGAAGCTCGCCTGGTCAGGATTTACGCTTTAGCTTTGAAAAAGTTGAATCCACTTGGAACTTTGCTAATAAGATTTGGAATGCCTCACGTTTTGCCTTAATGAATATGGATGGCATGACCTATGAAGAAATCGATTTTAGCGGAGAAAAGTCTGTTGCAGATAAATGGATCCTAACGCAATTAAATGAAACCATTGAAACAGTTACAAAGCTTTCTGAGCGGTATGAATTCGGAGAAGCGGGCCGTGCATTATACAACTTTATCTGGGATGATTTCTGTGATTGGTATATTGAGATGGCAAAGCTTCCATTATATGGTGACGATGAAGCTGCAAAGAAAACCACTCGTTCGATTCTTGCACATGTTCTCGACCAGACGATGCGTTTGTTACATCCATTCATGCCGTTCATTACCGAGGAAATCTGGCAGAACCTTCCACATAATGGTGAATCGATTACAACCGCTAAGTGGCCAGAGGTAAATCCAGGTTATTCAGATGAAACAGCGGCACAAGAAATGAAGATGTTAATGGAAATGATTCGTTCGGTTCGAAACATCCGTGCTGAAGTTAACACACCAATGAGCAAGAAAATAAAAATGCTTGTTAAAGCGAAGGATGATACCATTCTTAACGCAATTGAAAAGAATCGTGCCTATATCGAAAAATTCTGTAACCCAGAAGAATTACAAATTGGAATTAATCTTGAAACACCTGAAAAGGCTATGACAGCTGTGATCACTGGGTTGGAAATCATTCTTCCACTAGAAGGATTGATTAACATTGATGAAGAGATTGCCCGCCTTACAAAGGAATATGATAAATTTACAAAAGAAGTAGAAAGAGTTGAAAAGAAACTCAACAACCCAGGCTTTATGAAAAAGGCCCCTGAAAGTGTTGTTGCTGAAGAGCGTGCAAAAGAAAAAGATTATCGCGAGAAAAGGGCGTTAGTGGAAGCACGTTTAAATGAGCTAAAAGGTTTATAATAAGATAAGTAAGTTAAGACGAGTCCTGCTCTAGGATTCGTCTTCTTTTAGAAAATGATAAGGGGTGTCAGGATGTTTACGACTTATAGTGAAGCCCTTGACTGGATTCATGCAAGATTAAGGCTCGGTATTAAACCAGGCCTTGCCCGTATGGAATGGATGATGGAGAAACTGGGCCATCCAGAATTGAAAATGAAAACTGTTCATATTGGCGGTACAAATGGCAAAGGTTCAACTGTAACCTTTCTCCGTTCGATTCTTGAAGCGGGTGGTTACTCCGTTGGTACATTTACCTCACCATACATTGAACAATTCAATGAGCGGATTTCAGTAAATGGGAAGCCAATCAGTGATGCAGAAATATTGGAATTGACCAATGTAATTGCACCTCTTGCAAATGAATTAGAAGAAACCGAGCTTGGCGGACCAACAGAGTTTGAAGTTATCACTGCAATGTCTTTCTATTATTTTGCGAATGTAAATCAGGTGGACATTGTCATATATGAAGTGGGCTTAGGAGGAAGGTTTGATTCAACCAATATTATTCAACCAATTGCTTCTGTCATAACAAATATTGGACTTGATCATACAAATATCTTAGGACATTCCTATGAGGAAATTGCTTTTGAAAAAGCAGGGATAATAAAAGAAGGAATTCCTACTTTTACTGCTGTTAAAAACACAAATGCACTTAAAGTAATAGAAGAACAGGCTGAAATAAGGCATGCACCGCTCTATAGGCTGAATCAGGAGATCACCATTACTTCTCACAGCCCGCAAGCAAGTGGCGAGGTATTTACATTAAAGTATGGCAATCTGACATTAGAACAATTAGAAATCAGCATGATTGGCAAGCATCAAACAGAGAATGCTTCATTAGCAGTTATGGCTGCTCAGTCTATCAATCATCATGAAGAATTCACAATCTCTGAGTTCGCTATTAGGACTGGCTTAAAGAAAGCTTATTGGCCAGGAAGGTTTGAAGTCTTATCACATAATCCACTTGTTATTATTGACGGCGCACATAATGACGAGGGTATTTCGGCACTTGTCCATGAACTATCTAATCGCTATTCTAACTATAATATTCATATTGTATTTGCAGCATTAAAGGATAAAAAGCTGGACCATATGATTGCTCAATTGGACCAGGCTTCGGATGAAATCTCCTTTGTATCGTTCGATTTTCCTCGTGCAGCTGAAGCCATTGATTTGTATTCATTAAGTCAGTCGAAAAATAAGGTAATCGGTGAGAATTGGAGTTCCCATCTCGGCAAATGTATCCAAAGCCTTCAGCAGGATTCCATGCTGGTTGTTACGGGTTCTTTATACTTTATTTCCGAGGCGAAGCCATACTTAAGTGAATTTTTGAAAAATAATATTGTTTCTCTATGACATGGTAAAGGATTTTTGATAAAATAAATACATCTTGATTTCAAAATAAACATAATACTGGAGGGGGAGAGGAATGGAAGTTGAAGCAAAAAAGAAAAAAGCTATATTTCTTATCTGGATTTTGCTGGTTCCAGCAGGAATGTGGTTTACTTTTATAACATATCCTCCCCAATTCTCTGGTCAATGGTTAGATATAATCGCCTTTTTGATTTTGACATCAGTTGTTGCTGCCATGCCAATGGTTATCAATAACACCCCCATTTTTTTAATTCAGTGGGTGTCTCTTGCATCATTTTTATCCTTTGGATTATTTATTGAAATGGTTTTTGCGCAAGTAGCAGTGATTGTGTTACTTCTTAAATTAAGAATCCAAAAGGATCAATTCTTTAGAATACCATTGAACTTAAATATGTTCTTTCTTGTTTCCCTGGTAAGTGGTATGGTCTATTATTCCTTCGGAGGAGAAACGGGTCCTAACTTATTAAATGATCCACGTTCCCTGTGGCTGGCAGCGCTATATGGTGTCGTAAATTACTTTTTAAATCAAATTATCATCTCATTTTACCTTTATTTGATTTATAAAAGTAAGGAGTCTTATTTCGGTAAGGATTTCATTGTTGAAACCATAACAACAGTTATTACTCTTCCACTCGGTTTTGTACTGTACATGTTCTATTACCAAGTTGGACTTTTGCCTCTTTTGTTAGTAGGAGTTCCGTTTGTCAGTTTATCTATCATCTTTAAGTTATATTATTCTAGTGAAAAAATTAATGAACATTTGCAAAAGGCAGCAGAAATTGGTCATCAAATGGCTGAGCGCCTTGAGGTCAACGCAGTTATTGATTTGTTCATACAAAAACTAAGCGAAATGCTCCCAGTCGACTATGCCTATATCTTTGAAGTCATTAATGAGGACGGGCTCCAATTGAAACGACGAATAGAAGGCGGCCATGCGGAGGCAAGTGAAATGCCAATAATAAAAGAAAATGAAGGCATTTGCGGGTTAGTTTGGAAAAAAAATAAAGGCTTGTTATATTCTACAAGGAAAGAATGGAAGCCGCTAGCAAAAGGGTATATCCCAGCGGATGTAGAGAGTGTTTTAGCTGTTCCCATTGTACGAAGTAAAAAAGTGATTGGTGTACTTTTGCTTGCTTCAAAGCGAAAGAGAGCTTATGAAAAATCCCAACTTATGATTGTTGATATTCTTTGCTCTTATTTTGCTGTGGCAATGGATAATGCTAAGCATTATGAGGTTGCAAAAGCCCAGAGTGAACGCTGTGCTCTAACGAAATTATATAATTATCGTTACTTTGAAAAAATATTGACTGAGGAATTCGAGAAGTTAGTTCAATTAGAAAGATCTAAGTTATCACTCATTATCTTGGATATCGATCATTTTAAAACTGTAAATGACACATATGGCCATCAAAGTGGAAACGAAATCCTTTGCGAACTTGCTAGTAGACTTGATAATTTAGTTGGACAACGCGGCACCGTAGCCCGATATGGGGGAGAAGAATTCGTCGTCTTACTGCCAGATATGAATAAAGACGATGCCTATCAACTGGCTGAGATGATAAGACAAGCGATTGCCAATTGGCCATTCATCTTACAACAATCGCTAGATTTAAGGCAGCAACAAGTAAAAGTAACTGCTTCTATTGGTATTGCAACGGCTCCTGAAGAGGCGGAAGATCCACTGGCGTTGATGCGACATGCGGACCGGGCATTGTATGTTGGTGCGAAGAGGGCTGGTAGGAATCGGGTGGCGGAGTATTCAACTTGTTAAAAATAAGAAAGAGTGGCTAGGGTTGTTTCTTAACCTTAGCCACTCTTTTTTTAGTAATTAATATTCATAATTCACATTATTATAAACCTTGTCTCCCCATTCAACGGTTAGGGTTGGTGATTTACCACATTGTTTTCCCCATTCCGTTTCAGTCACATTACTTTTTATTACTAGGATACCGCCTTTCATTTGAACCTTTTTGGCATCTAAAGTTCCGTTTACACACATCTTTGAACCAGGGTCAAGCCTCAAATTCTTAGTAATATCAACGTTGCCTTTAACGTGTACAGTTGAGCCTGAAAGGAGTCTGAAGTGCCCTATTATATTTAAATTGCCTATGGTTTCGATTGTAACTTTCGAGGCATTTTGTACATTTCCGCCAATGGTTAAGGATTTATCTGAATGTATGGTCACATAGGACATGTTATTCGCATTTGCTGGTGCATCTAAGGTTAAATCCCCTCTGGAATATATGGTTTTATTACTTGTATTATTAAGTTTATCATAAAAAGTTTTTGTGGCACTTGTAACTAATATCGATGTACAAGATCCAATAGAAGCAGGGTCTTTACAATAAATGGGTACATTTGGGTTTGGCTCACTTATGGTAGTAAACGTTGGTGGAATGTATAGAGATCCGCCTGAAGTTACTAACCCACTTATTATTGGTGCAAAGCTCATCTCCGAACTAAGAATAGTTTTTTTACCGTTTTCATTCCCTTCAACCTTTATGAGTATTTTATCCTCTTTCGTAGACTCAAAATAATCAATACTATGAAGTGAAAAAGAGGCATTTGCTTTTCCATTAATTCCAACTAGTGAAACTTCGTTTGCTAAACCTGTCTTTATTGCTTGCTTCATTTTTGATACTGCAAGCTCGACGTAGACAGCTTCAGATTTCTGAGTACCACCTGGCAGGCGATCTGTTGTAATTTGTTGTTTTACTTCATTGCTAATTCTTGATAAGTTCGCTGCATAAATATTTTGGACAGCTACTTGATAATGTTTGATTCCCATCTCAGCTAGTGCAACGGATTGAGAGTTTTTTTCTATCAACCGGTTTTGTTTCACACTGCTGAATGCTTGACCAATAAAAGATAGAAAAAGAATCATAAAAATGGTCAGAATTAGTAAAACGCTGAGTAGGGCATAGCCCTGTTCATTCTTAGCTTTCATCATTAATATCCACCATCCTTAAGACGATATAAAATGGTATCGACATCTACCACATTACTAGGTTCTATTCGTTCATAAATAGTTAGTTTTATATCGACATCCTGAGTGCTTGGATCAAATATCCCTACTTGGTTTATTGAAAAACATAATCGTGGATGCTCAAATTCATAGGTTTTAGTTGTAGTATCTTGTTTTGTAGCAATAACAATAATTTTACAGGAGGACATACTAATCTCATATTCATTGGATGTTTGATGTATTCGAGTGAGGTTCGTAATAACAAGATTAGACTCTTGATGAATTGTATTTTTTGACATCGATTTTTGTGAAAAATTAAATCCTTGAAAGAAAATACTCCATATTATAACACCTATAATAGATAGAATAGTCATAGTAGTTAGTAGTTCGATAAGGGTAAAACCACGTTGATTTTTGTACACTAAGGCCACCCCTATTCAATAATAATATATCCATATGTGTCACTAACGACGTTATTTCGTTTGTTCTTAAGTTCAATTTGTATCAGGTGTGTTTTTGTAGGTGTAGATTTAATATCAGTAGCAATTTTAATTTTAATATCTACATCAAAACCTACCTTTACATCTTTGAAATAATAAAAGGTAGAGTCCTTTGATACATAACCTGCTGGTGGATTGTTAGATGGTGTCTTGATATAGTTTTTAAGTTCTTGTGAGTTTTGCCATTCAAGTAGAACTTCTTTCGCAGTATTAATCGCTTGAGCTTTATTTTCATTTTCCTTATTTATGAAACCCATTTGTGGAAAAAAACTTAGAAATGAAATAAAAATAATTGATAGTATAGATATTGCTAAAAGTACTTCTAAAAGTGTTAACCCTTTTTCCTCTTGAAAAAATTTCATTCATTCCATTCCTTCTAGGCAAATATTATAGATACATCTTATCAAAATTTTAGACAAATACTAACAATAATCAGTAAGAAGTACCTATAAATGTTTTCCAGCTTCTTTAAAACAAGTTAAAAGTATAATACAATGAGGAGTAGACGAAATTTGTTGTTTTTTGTATAAATAAATAATAATTTCTGAGAAAAATAGTAGATTTATAGTAAGTGTTTGAGGGAGAGTGAAGTAATGGAATTGATTATTTGGGCCTTTAGTTCTATGGTGTTACTCTTGTTGATTATATCCGTTTTACCGCTAGGATTCACTAAGAAAGGGAAGCTTCTTGTAGTGTTTCTAGGTTTTTTGTTGGCTCTTGGAGGAATAGCGGCTTCTGCTACCTTCCCATTATGGCAAACCTTTCTATTTATTCTCGCCCTAACCTTCTTTGCTGCTTATATATTGAATAACCGATTGAGTGGATTCTTTTATCATACACCACAATTGGATGAGGAAAATGACATAGAAGTATCTGATATCCCCTTCACAACTATACCGGTAGAAAAAGATTCAGAAATAGATATTCTTGATTTACAGGATTTTGAAACAAGAATTTTTCCTTCACAAAATAGGGAAGAAAGAATAAAAATCATTACGGATTTATCTTTCAATTCTGAAATTGGAAATGTGAGTACTAATGATGAGGATATAGCGTTTCTACAAGATCGGAACATTAGCAATGATGTGGAGGAAGAAGAAATAAAAACCAAGATTGAGTTAGATAGTGGTTATCTATCAGAAATTGAAAGTTTATTACTAGAAGAAACGGTTGGGATTCTTGAGCCTGTGCATCCAGAAGCTAAATCTGAAAATAAAGTGAATGATTATTTTCTAAATGAATTATATCTTCCCATTAAAGAAGTTGCATCTGGAAAAGAGAAAATTGAATTGGAGAAGGTAAATAGTTAGGAAAGGGGGCAATCAGAATTGAATAACAATCAACAATTTATAAAATTATTTGTAGTTCTATTTCTCAGTACTGCCTTTATCTTTAGTTTTTCACATTTTGGTGCCAAAGCATTTGAAGGTATGACAAATGATGGGAACATTTCCGGTGGAACAATGATTGGTTTTTTAGACATTTCAGGAAAAACAGATAGTGAAGCGATTGCTTTATTGGAAGAGTCGTACATTGAATGGGTACAAAATACAAAGATGGGGTTAGAATACAGTGAAAAAATGGTCCCCCTTGATCTTAACTTTCTTCATTTAGACGCATCTAAAACGGTTGCTTCCATAAAAGGTGGAAAGAAGAATCCCGCAATAATCGAGATAGACATGTTGCAGTTAGAGGAACAACTCCAGATTATATTTCCAGAAATAGATACGAGGGAATTAGAATTAACAAAACTTACAGCAGATATAAATAATAGAGCTTCCCAATTTGAAAAGGGTTCTTTTACTTTCAATTTAACTCGTGACTACCTATTAACAGCAGTGAATAAAGACGTAGTAATTAGTGAAGCAGTGATTGAGCTGAAAATCATTCCTACTGATTTAGAAACGATTATTTCAAACAATCCTAGCATTGCAATTGGCGAAGAAACTATTTTTTCGCTATTGGAATTGGCTAAAGAGCAAAAAATTGAAACTTCTTCTTCACTTAACATTATTGCAACAGGCATTTATCAAGCTATTTTACCAACCGATTTCATCATAGCTGAAAGAAATATCAGCAGTGAACTTCCAGTATATGCAGAAGTTGGTTACGAAGCGATGGTTAATTATGAAAATGGTGCCGATTTGGTTATAAGAAATCCAAATAAAACAAAATATAATCTTGCACTCCAATTAGAAAATGGGAAGTTCAAGGTCTCTCTTATAGGAGAATCGTTATTTTATGATTATGTGATTAGTAAAAAAGATGAACAACAAATAAAAGCTAAAACGATTGTTCAATATAGCCCCTTGCTAGATTCAGGCGATACAAAAGTGCAAAAACCAGGGAAAAATGGAGTAATTATTAAAGTATTTCGTGATATTTATCAGGGTAGCCAACTTTTAAAGAGTGAGTTAATTTCAGAGGACTATTATCCGCCTTTCTATCGAATTGAAGTACATGGACTAAAAGGAACAGAACAAACACAAACGAGCGAAAATAAGCTAACCATTGAACCTAAATCAAGTGGAAATCTTACTCCGTCTACATCCGAAACGGATCAACAACAACCTGTTGATGGCCTTTGGGGGAAACCAAATGAAGAATCAAAATAATATTCTCATAGGCAGGGACAACAGATGAATCGAAGAAGACTGGGAGATTTGCTATTAGAGGAAGGCTTAATTACGCAAGAACAGCTTAAATCTACTTTGGAGGAGAAAGCACCTAACCAAAAAATTGGTGAGGCACTGTTACAAAGGGGATATATTACCGATCAGCAGTTAGCTGAAGTATTAGAATCTCAGCTGGGTATTCCGCACATCAGTCTGTTCCAATACCCGTTTGATACCAATCTTTTTTCGTTAATTTCAAAGGAAACCGCAAGAAGAAACTTGATTATGCCCTTAAAAAAGGAAGGCAATAAACTCTTTATTGCAATGGTTGATCCGATGGATTTCATTGTTATTGATGATCTACGCCTTTCAACTGGATTTCAAATTGAGACTGCGATAGCTACGAAAGACGATATATTACGGGCAATTAATAAGTATTACAATGCTGACGAAGGACTAGAAGAGCTATTTGATGACCTGCCCATAAATGAGCGTGGTCAGGAGAATAATGTAACCAACCAAGATTCACCTATCGTGAAACTTGTTAATCAGCTACTCACCAATGCTGTCATCCAAAGAGCGAGTGATATCCATATTGATCCACAGGAAACTAAGGTAGTAATCAGGTATCGAGTTGATGGTGTCTTACGTGTAGAACGTGTTTTACCCCGGCATATGCAAAGTGTATTAACAGCAAGAATTAAGATTATGGCTAATCTTGATATCACTGAACACCGGGTTCCGCAAGATGGACGGATAAAAATGAATCTTGATTTTCACCCAGTTGATTTGCGGATCTCAACCTTACCGACTGTTTATGGTGAGAAAATCGTTATGCGAATTCTCGATATGGGCGCGACTTTGAATGATATCAGTAAAATTGGCTTTAATTCACTTAATTTCAAGCGCTTTTCTGAAATGATTGAACAGCCGACAGGCATTGTTTTGATTACTGGTCCTACTGGATCAGGTAAGTCCTCTACCTTGTATGCTGCACTCAATAAGCTAAACAGTGAACAGGTAAATATTATTACAATCGAGGATCCGGTTGAGTATCAGCTAGAAGGAATTAATCAAATTCAGGTTAACCCAAATGTCGGGATGACCTTTGCAGCTGGACTTCGTTCCATTCTCCGTCAAGATCCAAACATTATTATGGTGGGAGAAATCCGCGATAAAGAGACGGCTGAAACGGCTATTCGTGCTTCCCTGACAGGGCATTTAGTTTTAAGTACACTTCATACCAATGATTCTTTAGGAACCGTAACACGTTTAATTGATATGGGTGTCGAACCATTTTTACTTGCTTCCTCACTAAGCGGTATTGTCGCACAACGCTTAGTTCGTAAGGTGTGTCGTGATTGTGGTGAGGTCCAAGAAGCTTCAAAGCGGGAGATTGAAATTTTTGCAAAACGGGGGATGAAGATTGATAAAATAACCCGTGGCAAAGGCTGTTCTTCCTGTAATATGACTGGTTATAAAGGAAGGATTGCCCTACATGAGGTGCTAGTCCTTAACGATGATATGCGACGAATTATTATGAATGAAGACTCTTTTCAAAAGCTTAAGGAAAATGCGATAAAAAGTAAAACAATTTTCTTAATTGATGATGGCTTATTAAAAGTAAAACAAGGATTAACCACCACAGAAGAAGTACTGCGTGTGGCTATGCTTGAATAGGGGAATCATGGTGAAAGAAAGAATTGATAATATTTTACGTGCAGCAGTTGAATTCAAAGCATCAGATATTCATATTACGGTTGGTGTTCCTCCAGTCGTTCGTATAAACGGAGAATTAAAACGCTATGGCCAGGAAAAACTAATGCCCGCTGACACAGAAGAAATGGCAAGAGCGATAATTCCTGAGAACATGTGGGATCTTTTTGTTGAAAAAGGTGAACTTGATTTCTCCTATGGTGTCCATGGTAGTTCTCGATTTCGTGTAAATGCCTATCATCAACGTAAAAGTGTCGCCATGGCATTGAGGGTGGTTTCCTCAACCGTACCATCGATTCAGGATTTGGATTTACCGGCCATTGTCCCAAAGCTAGTTGAAAAGCCACAAGGTCTTATTTTAGTTACGGGTCCGACAGGAAGTGGTAAATCTACTACACTTGCTTCAATGATTGATTACATGAACCGAACAATGAGGAAACATATTGTTACTCTTGAAGACCCAATAGAATATCTCCATCGCCATGGAAACTCTATTATTGACCAACGTGAAGTTGGGTTTGATACACAGTCCTATGCAAATGGTTTAAAGTCAGCTCTTAGACAGGACCCGGACGTGATTCTTGTCGGAGAAATGCGTGATTTAGAAACAATGGGGATTGCGATAACGGCTGCAGAAACGGGTCACTTGGTACTAGGAACACTCCACACTTCAAGTGCACCTTCAACCATCAACAGGATCATTGATGTATTTCCGCCAGCGCAACAGCCGCAAATACGTGTTCAACTCGCTTCTGTATTGGTTGGTGTTATATCTCAGCGTTTATTTCCAACCGTTGATAAAAAAGGCAGAAAAGCGGCAACTGAAATTATGGTTAATAATCCGGCCATAGCCAATCTCATTCGAAATGAAAAGATTCATCAAATTCAAAGTACCATGCAAACCTCCCGTGCCCAAGGAATGCATACACTTGAAATGAGTATAAGAGACCTGCTGGATAGAAACCTAATCCAAAAAGAAGCAGCAGCGAAATATTTACAAGAGAAGGCGATGCTGGATGGCTAGATTTAAATACGAAGGCCGTGATAAACGAGGAAAAAAGCAGGGAATGATGAACGCGGCTTCAAGGAGAGAAGCGATGTTCAAGTTAAAGGAAGATGGTATAAGGGTTATTGAAATAACGGAAGTTCCAGAGACTTTAATGACAAAGGATATTTCAATAGGTAACCCAGTAAAGCTACAGCATTTTGTTATTTACTTGCGTCAATTCGCCACATTACTCAAAGCTGGAGTAACGGTTGTTGATTCGACTGGCATCCTTGCTGCACAGACTGAGAGTAAAGCCTTGAAAAAGGCACTTTTGGATGTGGAATTGGACTTGCGTGAAGGAAATCCTTATTCTGATGCTGTTTCAAAGCATAAGAAGATTTTCAATTCGATGTTTATTAACATGGTTAAAGCAGGAGAAGTTAGTGGTAACATGGACGGTGCACTTGAAAATTTGGCGGAGCATTTCGAAAAGCAGCACTATACGAAACAGAAAATTACATCAGCCTTAATGTATCCAGCTGTTATTGGTGTTATTGCGATTGCAGTAGTTATATTTTTACTAGTATCCATTGTTCCAACTTTTGTAACTATGTTTGCTGACCTTGGAGCAGAACTTCCAGCCATAACAAGGTTTGTACTTGCTGCAAGTGAATTTATGCAGTCTTACTGGTGGCTTATTGTGCTTTTGATCCTCGTATTTGTAGGGCTAATCGTTTATTTGAAGAAAAATAGAAATACAAAATATTATTTGGACTTGTTTATGTTAAAGGTACCGGTCTTTGGAAATATGCTGCAGAAGGCAGCGTTGGCAAGAATGACTCGAACGTTAAGTTCATTATTTTCAAGTTCAGTTCCTATCCTACAGGCAATGGCGATAGTAGAAAAAGTGGTTGAAAATGAAGTCATTGCCAAAGTAATTCGGGAGTCTCGGGATTCTCTTGAAAAGGGTCGCTCCATGACAGAACCGATGAAAAGTCATTGGGCATTTCCACCCTTAGTCACTCAGATGATTTCGATTGGTGAAGAAACAGGTGCATTGGATGCAATGCTTTCTAAAATCGCAGAATTCTATGAGAAAGAAGTAGAGACAAGTACGGACAGACTTAAAGCATTGATTGAACCAATTATGATTGTAATACTAGCAGGGCTAGTTGGTCTAATTGTTATGTCGATTATGGTGCCAATGTTTGACATGTTTAATCATATTCAGTGACGAAATTTGAAAAAGTTACAAAAAAACAAATAAAATGAACAAAAGTGACAATAAACCAAAAAAACCTCTATTTTCTAGCCAATCCAATAATGTATAATACAAGAGACCTAGATATATAGGTTAATAGAACTATTTAAGGAGAGAACAACACATGCGACAAATGTTAAAAAATAAGCTTAAAGAACAAAAAGGCTTTACCTTGATTGAATTACTAGCAGTTATAGTTATTTTGGGTATTCTTGCAGCTATTGCAGTTCCATCTATTCTGGGTCTAATTGATAATACGAAAAAAGATGCTCATATTGCAAATGCAAAACAGTTGGTTAGTTCCGCAAAAATGGCTGTAGCTTCTAATGATATACTACAAAAAGATACTCATTTCTTAACTCTAGGTTACCTTGAAACACAAAATTACGTAGAAAAATTGGATGATACACAGGGTTCAGGATATGTATCTTCAACTAATGAACTTGTTACTAGTAATACTGCCCCAGAAAGTTCTTATGTTAAAATCGAAAGTGGCAAAGTAACAGCAGTTCGGTTAAAGAACAATAAAATGACATTATTAGAAGATGGAAAATCAGCAGGAGAAGTAGCAACTAATTCACCTGCTGAAGCATTTAAAATTAGCCATATTACAAGAGGAAGTATTACTGCAGTTACTCAATAAATGATAATATTATATATTTATTTATTGTTGCTTGGTCTTCTTTTTGGCTCTTTTTATAATGTAGTAGGTTTAAGGGTACCAATAAAGAGGTCTATTGTTACCCCTCGGTCGACTTGTGGAACATGTGGTCATCAATTAACACCTTATGAACTTATTCCAGTTGTATCTTACCTTTTACAAAAAGGAAAATGCCGCGGCTGTGAGTCGCGGATTTCTCCTATTTATCCATTTTTTGAATTATTGACAGGTCTCTTATTTGCAACTGCACCACTTGTAATTGGGTGGTCAGGAGAACTAGTGGTTGCTTTAACGTTAATCTCCATGTTCATGATTATCATCGTTTCAGATATACATTATATGCTCATCCCTGATAAGATATTAATCTGGTTTGCAGGGATTTTTTTAGTTGAACGAATCATTTGGCCGTTAACGCCATGGTGGGACAGCCTACTAGGGGCTGTTGTAGGCTTTTTACTACTTCTTATAATTGCCATTGTTAGTAAAGGTGGAATGGGGTTTGGAGATGTAAAGCTTTATGCTTTACTTGGTTTTGTGCTAGGCTTTAAACTAGTTCTTTTATCATTCTTTTTTTCAACATTATTTGGAGCTGTTATTGGCGGTTTAGCTTTGTTATTTAAAATCGTAAAAAGACGACAGCCAATTCCGTTCGGACCCTTCATTGCTTTTGGTACCATAGTTGCTTATTATTGGGGAGCGGAAATAATCGATTTATATATTCGATTTCTACATCAAGGTTTATAAATAAGGGGGTACACTGTGGCATTTTCTATCTTTTCGAATAAAAACAGAATCATCAACCTGGTATTAAATGACCATTCCATCCGTTTTGTTGAATTGAAGCAAGTGGATCCCCCTATTGCCCAAAAATGGAATGAACGCTTCCTGCCTCCAGGGATTATCACGGAAGGGAAAATTACTGATATAGATTCACTGACAAACATCCTCGAAGAATGTATCGATGAATGGAAAATTGGAAGACGTCAGGTTCGCTTTATTATTCCTGATCCCTTGGTAATCATTCGAAAAGTGTCAGTTCCTTCAGATATTCAGGACGATGAAATAAAGGGATATCTCTACTTAGAACTGGGCTCTACGATTCATTTGCCATTTGAAGAACCAGTCTTTGATTTTTACATGCTAGAGAAAAATGGTAAGAATAGGGATCTTCTCTTATTTGCTGCACCAGAACAATACGTCATGGAATATGCAAATTTATTTTCAACTTTAAAATTAACACCTGTGGTGGCTGACATTTCACCATTAGCACTATATCGTTTATATCATCAACTGAACCAACCTGCTAAAAATGAAGTCTTATTCTCTGCCCAATTTGATTTAACTAGTGTAAATATGAGCATATTTGAAGGTACTGTACCACTTGTCATGCGACAATTTCCTTTATCCTTTGATATCGATAAATGGGAGATGAAACGGGACGATACTGGAACTGTACACTTTAAATATATCGGTGACACGGAGGATCTAGTCTATCAGTTTGAAGATATACTTAAAGAGATTAATAAGCTTTCAGATTATTATCGGTATTCACTTAGTAAAGAAAAAAGGGCTGTATCAAAGTTCCTCATAAATGGAGATCATCCTTTATTACAAGCAATACTTGATGAAATGAAAGAAAGATTAGAAGTTCCTGTCGAGATGATTTCCCTAGAGTTGGGGGCAAAGGATAAAGGTGGAAGCACTCCTGCTAAACTATTTTTATCTTTAGGTCTTGCGTTAAAAGAGGTGCAATGATGTTAGTAGAAATTAACCTGCTCCCCCAAAAGGAACATAGAAAAAAAGGTATACTTTTTATTGTATTAGCAATGTTAGCTTTATTTTTACTGCTAGGTGGCTTATATTTTTGGCAAATTCAGTCAGTTAAAAGTGAGATTGCCATTATTGATAAACAAATTGAAACGACTCAAAAAATCGCAGAGGCTGAAGGAAACAATGAAAGTACGGATACTTCATCTATGTCTGTTGGTCTTTTAAAGAATGCAGTTGAGTGGGCAAAAACGTACCCTATTCAAACCATCCCGGTTATGCAGCACCTAACATCATTATTGCCAGAACGAGGCTTTATTCAATCTTTTGGATATACAGAAACGGGAACAGTAACACTTACTGTCCAATTTGACAGTTCAAGAGAGGCTGCTTACTTCCTAAATAGCTTACTTGAATCTGAATGGATTGAAGAGGCGAGTCTGAGTTCGTTAAATGCTGAAGATGAGGAATCAAAGGAGACATCAACTGAGTCCACTAACCAAACCACTACCTCAGAAAGTGGTAGTGATGAAAATGCAAATTCTACTACAGGAAATAATAATTCTGTCATCATTACCACGGATCCAAATAATCCAAACAGTTTTATTATTACTCCAGTCAATCCAAACGTCGACAATGTTGATAATGAGTCAGATACATCTAAGCTTAATTCTAAAAAAGAGCTTAGTGTAATTCTGCCAAGATATATTGGACAATTTGAGATTTCTTTAAATAAAGAGACAATTAAAAGGCTTATTTCTAAAAGCGGGACTGATGAGGAAGGAGTGCCCGAGTCATGATGCTTGATTTCTCTAAGTGGGGCAAACTTATTATAGGGTTTGCTATTCTTTTCCTTGTTTTATTTATTATTTATGCTCAATTCTTTTTACTCACTCCGTTAAAATCTGACCTTGAGATTAAAGAACAGACATTGAAGTCAGAAGAGAAGCTTTTAGATGTGATTAGTCAGAAAAACGTCGATGATACGAAACAGGTGAGAGAAGAAACAAGGGAATTGCAAAAGAAAGTTCCTGTCAAACCCCTCCAAGAGCAGTTCATTTTAGACCTAGAAAAGGCGGAGAATGTTTCAAATAGTAAAATTAAGTCGATGAGCTTCACAAAAAATGTGGAAGCCACCACTGCTGAAACGACGGAAAATAATACTGGCACTACTACTGAAGATTCTGGAACCAGTAGTGATGCAACGGTGACTGAACAGCAACCCGGACAGGCAAACACTAATGGATTAAAAAAACTTACAGTAAGTTTAAGTGTAGAATCCCCAACCTATGAGGACTTGGAAATGTTTATTTCTACACTGGAATCATTTACTCGTATTGTTGTGGTTGAATCGATTAATTATTCTGGTGGTGAAGAAATTACTTCTCTTGAGCAAGTAAATGAGCCTTTATCCTACTCACTTACAATATCTGCTTATTATATGCCAGAACTCAATGATCTAATTGCCGATCTTCCAAAAATCGATGCTCCTGCACCTGCAAATAAGGATAATCCATTAAGCTCTTTTGCAGATACTACAAAATCTAATTAACAACACCGCAAAATTGCAAATAATTTGGCGAAAGCATTGTATAACAAGACGACAAAAGTCTTGTTATTTTTTTTTGTCTTTATGATAGGATGGTAGAAATTGCTATTGGTAGAGGAAGGAGTACAAGTTAGTGGACAAGCCGAATCGTGGCAATACCATCAAAATAAAGTTAAATGGAGAGACTCAAGCCTTTTCAGATGAGCCCATTAAGAAGGAACAAGAATCTAGTAAAGATTCTTTTACGAAAGTGATAACGATGGACGAGGATAGTGACGGGCAGGATGGTTTCCTAGAGACTGCTGCCGCCAAGGAGTCGATTGATGAAAGCTTTGATTGGATTATTCCTGAATCCTCAGATAATGACATCAAGGAATATAAAGTTGTCAGCAGCCTGAATCCGAAAAAAGGTGGGAAAAAGAAGCCTGTTTCGTTTTCAACTTTTTCACCTAAGCGGAATGGTGGAGTGTTCAAATCCATCTTAGTAACGGCAGTTTTTGCTATCTTGATTGGAACAAGCTTTGGGGTCCTTATGCTTAAGTTAGTTATTTCAGAAAATAGTAAACCAGCAGTAACTGAACCTGCAGTTGAAGAAAAGGGGCCGGATAAAGGGTCGGAAGCAACCGGAGGGAAGAGTAGTTCTATTGTCATCGGTGCTCAAACTGCGTTTATTGTTCAAGGTGGTGCCTTCTCATCTAAAGATGCAGCTTCAGGAGCAGCAAACGAGGCAAAAGACAAGGGTGCACCAGCCCAAACTCTAACTATGAATGATAAAGAATTTATGTTTTTAGGTGTGGCAGACTCGATTGAAACAGCAAAACAAATGGAAAGTCATTATGAAGCAAATGGCTTTGATGATGTCCTGTCAAAGCAAATCCCTATTGCTGAAAAGACAGTATCGGATATAAATGAAGGTGAAAAAGGTTTTTTAGAGGCAGTGCCAGCCATCTATCAACAGCTCTCAAAGGTCACTTCAAATGCAATTGTTTCTGGAAGTATATCATCTGAAGGTAGTAAAGAAGTCACGAGTTTAGGTGATCAATTGAGTCAATCCGCAGACCTTAAAAATGAAAAGGTAAAGAATTTAAACACGGAATTATCAAGTGCCCTTGATAAAGTCGAAGCCTTTCAAGAAAAGAAGAACAAAGATAGTTTAATTGAGGCACAACAGCATTTATTAAACTTTTTAAGTATTTATTATTCACTGTAGTCGACAAAAGCTGATATTTTCCGGGAAATTATTTTAAGAAAGTAAGCCTGTCTAATCTGGACAGGCTTTTTCTGTTAAAACCAAAATATTCCGAATTTAAACTCGAAATAATAATTTGCATAATCTGACATAATTCTTCGAACTTTAATGATATAAAAATTGTTTGCTTCAACAAATTCTGATAGGATTAACATGTATCTCCCTAATTGATGCAAAAGGTAAGGTGATTGTATGCAGAACCTCATTTTAGCCTCTTCTTCTCCACGGCGAAAAGAACTTCTAGAAAACCTCCGATTAACATTCACAATCTCAAGCAGTGAAGTAGATGAAAGCTTTGATCCAACGCTTTCTCCAGAGGATGTAGTGATGGATCTTGCCGAGCGAAAAGCACAGGTTATATTTAAGGCAAACCCGAATGCTTTTGTTATTGGTTCCGACACGATTGTCGTAGCAGATGGTCAGGTTTTAGGAAAGCCGACTGACGAAGCAGACGCAAGAAAAATGTTAAAAATGCTTTCCGGAAAAAAGCATGATGTTTACACTGGTGTATCCATTTTGTCTCCAAATGGAACCGCTCGATTTTTCGAAAGAACAGAAGTTTGGTTTTGGGAGTTAACGGACGAAGAAATCAATTTCTATGTACAAAGTGGTGAGCCGCTTGATAAAGCAGGTGCATATGGTATTCAGCAGCTGGGAAGCATGCTTGTCAAAAAAATTAATGGAGACTATTTTGCGGTTGTCGGCCTGCCTGTCTCAAAGACCTATCGTGAGTTGAAAAGGCTAGGCTACCAGTTGTCGTAACAACTAGATAGTTCATTAACTCCCTAAAATAGGGAGGAAATAGAATGTCGACTAATTCATTAATGATCCGTGATTTTCCTCAAGATGAAAGACCTAGAGAACGTTTTATACAAAATGGTCCTGAGAGTTTATCCAACCACGAACTTATTGCAATTTTGCTTAGAACGGGTACAAAGGATGAAAGTGTCTTAGAATTATCCAACCGGCTGCTTACAAATTTTGAAGGCTTACGGCTTTTAAAGGCGGCCACATTAGAAGAAATGACTGAAATAAAGGGAATCGGTCAGGCAAAGGCCATTCAAGTTTTAGCTGCTGTTGAGATTGGCAGAAGGATTGCCAACCTTAATTATACAGATCGCTATGTGATACGCTCACCTGAAGATGGTGCCAACTATGTGATGAACGACATGCGCTTTTTATCACAAGAGCATTTTGTTTGCTTATATTTAAATACAAAAAATCAAGTGCTCCATAAACAAACTATCTTTATCGGAAGCTTAAATGCCTCGATCGTACACCCTAGAGAGGTTTTTCGCGAGGCCCTAAAACGATCAGCTGCCTCCATCATATGCCTCCATAATCACCCTTCAGGCGACCCGGCGCCGAGCCGTGAGGATATCGAGGTCACAAAGAGGCTTGTGGAATGCGGAAAAATGATAGGCATCGACGTCCTCGACCACCTCATCATTGGCGAAAATAAAT
This sequence comes from Neobacillus sp. YX16, assembly GCF_030123505.1. GTDB lineage: Bacteria > Bacillota > Bacilli > Bacillales > Cytobacillaceae > Neobacillus. The sequence goes on along the minus strand of NZ_CP126115.1, from coordinate 4,727,920 downwards.
TTGTCTCTCTCAAGGAAAAAGGATATTTATAATACTATGATTTTTTGGGACGTTGGGATATAATAATGTTTATGATTTTTTAGGACATCTTTCGTGATTACTATATAAATTTTACTAGAAAAATACATGATTTGAAGGTATATTCACTTACCTTTAGCAATTTTCGTATCAGAAAGGGAGATACAACTATGTTTGGAATTGGGACAAGAGACCTTGGGATTGACTTGGGAACCGCAAATACCCTTGTTTATGTAAAAGGTAAAGGAATTGTATTAAGAGAGCCATCTGTTGTGGCTATGCAGACAGACACGAAGTCGATTGTGGCAGTTGGTAATGATGCCAAGAACATGATTGGACGTACACCAGGAAATGTGGTCGCAATGAGACCAATGAAGGATGGTGTCATCGCGGACTTTGAAATTACAGCAGCGATGATGAAACACCATATCCGGATGGCGTTAAAAAGTAAGAGCATTTTCTCAGGTAAGCCTTATGTAATGGTTTGTGTACCATCAGGGATAACGGCTGTAGAGGAAAGAGCTGTAATAGATGCAACACGTCAAGCAGGTGCTAAGGATGCCTATACGATTGAGGAGCCATTTGCTGCGGCCATTGGAGCAAACCTTCCTGTATGGGAGCCAACGGGCAGTATGGTGGTCGATATTGGCGGTGGTACAACTGAAGTAGCGATTATTTCTTTAGGCGGTATCGTTACGAGCATATCGATTCGTGTGGCTGGGGATGAAATGGACGAATCAATCGTTACTTTTATCCGAAAAAATTATAACTTGATGATTGGGGAGCGTACAGCGGAAGCCATTAAAATGGAAGTTGGATCTGCAGGTGACCCTGAAGGTATCGAAAATATGGAAATCCGAGGCCGTGACTTATTAACTGGTTTGCCGAAAACCATTGAAATCACAGCGAAAGAAATTGGAGTTGCTTTAAAAGATACAGTCTACGCAATTGTAGAGGCTGTAAAAAATACATTAGAAAAAACACCTCCAGAGCTTGCTGCAGATATTATGGACCGTGGAATTGTTTTAACAGGCGGAGGAGCATTACTTCGAAATCTGGACAAGGTAATTAGTGAAGAAACCAATATGCCTGTTCTAATTGCAGAAAATCCACTTGATTGTGTGGCTATCGGTACTGGAAAAGCCCTCGACCATATTCAGTTATTTAAAAATAAAGCAAAAGAATCTAGATAAAAGTAAATAAATAGAGGTGTATAATCATGCCACAGTTCTTTTTGAATAAACGATTGATCGTTTTGCTGGTAAGCATTATTGTTCTCGTGGCATTGATTGGGTTTTCGTTAAGGGAGAGAAGCAAACTATCCTGGCCGGAGCAGTTCTTAAAGGATACTGCCGGCTTGGTTCAATCCCTGGTTTCAAAGCCTGCTCATTTAGTTGCAGGTTTCTTTGAAAATCTTCAGGATTTGCAAAATACATATGAAGAGAATAAAGAATTAAAGTCACGGCTGGAGAAGCTTGTTAGCCTCGAAGCACAGGTACATGAGCTTGATAAGGATAATAATGAGCTGCGTGATATTCTTGGTGAAGAAGAAACCCTGAGAGATTTTGAACCTTTACAGGCAACCGTAATAGGTAGAAACCCTGATCGTTGGCATGAAATGATTATTATCAATAAAGGAAAAACAAATGGAATTAAGAAAAATATGGCCGTTGTTACTTCCCACGGTTTGATTGGTAAGGTAAAAACAGTCAATCAATTTAGTTCAACAGTCCAATTGTTAAGTGCAATGGATCCAAAGAATCGGATTTCGGCAATCGTGCAAGGCGAGACGAATGTATTTGGACTCGTTGAAGGCTACGACAAAGAGAAAAAAGCGTTGTTAATCAAAGCGATTCCTTCTGGAGTTGAAATTAAAAAAGGGCAAAATGTCATCACCTCCGGTTTAGGCGGAGTCTTTCCGCAGGGCTTGCAAATCGGGAAAGTCATTGAGGTTAAGCCAGACCAATATGGATTAAATCAAACAGCGTTAGTCGAACCGGGTGCGGACTTTTATGATTTGGAAAATATCATCGTGATTACACGATCAATGGCTCAGCCTAATGTAACGGATATGGGCGAAGGCGAAGGGAAGGAGGAGGATTTGTGAAGAAATTCCTACTTCCTCTTTTGTTTCTATTCCTTTTCTTATTAGAGAGCTTATTCGTCCAATATATCCCGCCAGAGGTTTTCGGGCACAACTACATTTTAGCGCCTCACTTTCTATTCGCAGGAATATTGTTTCTAACCATTTATACAAGCAGAAAATATGGAATCATTTATGCAGCCATTTTTGGTCTGCTATTTGATATTGTCTGGATCGAGATTATTGGTATTTATTTATTTCTATTTCCATTCATTGCGTACCTTATTTCAAAAATTATGCATGTGCTGCAGACCAATATTATTGTCGCATTTTTAGTATCTTTAGTAGGGATCGCCTTACTTGAATTAGGAGTTTATGAAATGGACTTTTTAATCCATATCACCACTCTTGAATTTATGAGTTTTATTGAGATGCGTTTTTATCCTTCCCTCATTCTAAATGCAGTCTTTCTCTTGATCGCGGCGTACCCCTTCAAGCGTCATTTTGAAAGTTTTGCGGAAAGCCTACGAGATGAATGATTTTTGTATTTCTTTTTAAAAAAGGAGAATACACAAAGCGTGTCGAATTGTATAATAGAAGTGTGTCTTTGGATACATTCTTTGGCACGCATGTGTTTCTTATTATTTGAGGTGAGTTTTCTCCATGAAAAAGCGACAAAATGTTACGATTAAAGGTACGAAGGATGGAATTGTCCTTCATCTTGACGATAGCTGTTCCTATTATGAGCTGAAAAAAGAGCTCGATGAAAAACTATCTGAAAATCAAAGAACTCAAGCTGAGAGTCAATTAACACCTGTTAAAGTGGATGTGGGTAACAGGTATTTGACAGACGCTCAGCTTGAAGAAATAAGAGACCTTATCCGTCAGAAAAAGAATTTAGTGGTTGATAAAATTGAATCAAATGTCGTCACACGAGCAGAAGTAGATAAGCTTAAAGCGGAAAACGAAGTCGTTACCGTTGCTCGCATCATCCGCTCTGGACAAGTTTTAGAAGTTCCAGGAGATTTACTGCTTATTGGCGATGTAAATCCAGGTGGAACCGTGATAGCAGGCGGAAATATCTTTATCATGGGTTCATTAAAAGGGATAGCCCATGCAGGTGTTTTTGGTAATGATCAAGCGGTTATTACCGCATCTAGCATGCAGCCATCACAGCTAAGGATTAGTGATTGTCTAAACCGAGCCCCTGATAACGCTAAAAATAATGAAAAACGTGAAATGGAATGTGCGTACATCGACGATAACCATCAAATCATCGTAGATAGATTGCAAGTTTTAATAAATTTAAGGCCTAATTTAACGAGATTAGAAGGGGGACATTAATGTGGGAGAGGCAATAGTAATTACATCCGGTAAGGGCGGCGTCGGAAAAACCACGACTTCTGCTAATATAGGTACAGCATTGGCCCTTCAAGGAAAAAAAGTTTGTTTAGTAGATACAGATATTGGCCTTCGCAATTTAGATGTCGTAATGGGGCTGGAAAATCGAATTATTTACGATCTTGTGGATGTAGTAGAAGGTAGATGTAAAATCCACCAAGCTCTCGTAAAGGATAAGAGATTTGAAGATTTATTGTATTTGCTGCCAGCAGCGCAAACCGTTGATAAGTCAGCTGTTAAGCCAGAACAGATGCACAAACTAATTAATGAACTTAAGCAAGACTATGACTATATCATTATTGATTGCCCTGCAGGAATTGAGCAAGGCTTCCAAAACGCCATTGCCGGTGCAGATCGTGCGATTGTTGTTACCACACCTGAAGTATCAGCTGTCCGAGATGCTGATAGAATCATTGGACTTCTTGAAAAGGCTAAAACCGTTGAGGCACCTAAATTAGTGATTAACCGGATCAGAAATCATATGATGAAGAGCGGCGATATGCTGGATGTAGATGAAATTACCACACATTTATCCATTGAGTTAATTGGAATCGTCGCAGATGACGAAGAAGTCATAAAAGCATCTAACCACGGCGAACCGATTGCCTTGAATCCGAATAGTAAAGCGTCCATCGCTTACCGAAATATTGCTAGACGTATTCTAGGGGAATCCATTCCATTGCAGCCGTTAGAAGATAAAAACAAGAGTGTTTTTGGAAAAATTAAACAGTTCTTTGGTGTTAGATAATAAAAAAGCCTATCCACTCTGGTGTGGATAGGCTTTTTTATGTGGTAATTTGGTAATATATGTCTAATTGTCCAAAACCTTATAAAAATAGTCCAAACCATTATGAAAAAGGTCCAAAACCTCTTGGAAATAGTCCAAAACCACATGAAAAAGGTCCATAACCTCATGAAAAACGTCCAAATAGCAAGTGGACGAGCTTTTTTATCATCTGTAAGTTCTCCACGTGAATCTTTTATTATCCAAGTAAATGTACAGTAAGTGCGGCTCTATTATATCGTGGCAGTCTACCTCTAGGAGCATACGTATCAGCAATAAATATTCCAATTGCTTCCCCGGCATACAAGTAAGCCTGCACATTTATTCCTGTGACGGTGCTTATCCCGTTTGCCTCAAAGGTAGAACCAATCAGTGGGTCGGAACCATCAGGTAGACGGATAATGTTGAGCACCACCGATTGGTCTTCTTCCAGAATAACGGATACATCTGCTGTGATTTGATATACACCTGACTTGTAAACTGTAATTGAATTCGCGGCAATATCTGGTCTAGTATTTTGGTAGGGCCCTGCTATTGTAAAATCTATTAGGTTCCCAGTCGTAAGAGGAATAATTTTACCATCAGGGGTGTCTTGTTTATATAATGATCCATAGGTAAATGGCTTTACGTTTTTGGTTCTCATATATTTCCACCTTGGTTAAATAGGCAATATCAACTGCCTAATTCTTCACAATTGATCGATTGAGGATATGATACGCCTCGAGAAATGGAGTAGACCATGGCTTGCTTTGATGACAATTCTTTAATAAGAAATTCGATTTGGGGTGTTAGTTCTAGCGTGCCGCAAGTATAAAAATCTAATGACACGTACCTTTCTTCCGGCCAAGTATGAATCGATAGATGAGAAGTAGATAAAACCAGCACCCCTGTTACACCTTGTGGATGAAATTGGTGGAAGTAAGAGTATAAAATCTCCATATCTGCATCAAGAGCGGCTTTTTTACACATTTCTTCTAAAAAATTGATGTCATTTAAATGGGTAGAATTGCACTCAAAAGCATCGATGATAATATGTTTTCCTTCTTTCGTCAAAGTTGCATCATTCCCCTCCGTTTTCCTTTGTAAATTATGGTATGGGATTAACAAAAAATAAATTGTACGGTTGTCCTAGTTTTCTATAAATTAATATATTCATAATATCCAAAGGGGCTTTACTCCTTGAACGGAGTAGAGCCCTTTTAGAAAATCACCATCGGAGTTCATAATTATAAATTTCATGTAATTTAAGATTAGACAAGGTATTCATGTGTGAATTTTCCCGGACTGATCGGTACTTAGATGGAAAGACAAATAACTCTGATAGGTCTTCAGGAAGTGTTTGATATGGGACGGAAACCTTTTTGTGCATCATTTGCAGGTGTTTCTTTGATGCCAGGTGAAATCCCCAATCCCCGAATGAAGGAACATCGATATGGTAACTCCTGATATTCATCCCAGTCCCTTTAAGTGATAATCCGATGCTCCAGTATAAGAAGGGTGCATACTCTGGTGAATGAGATTGACAGACTAGAATGCCGTCTTCACTTAGAAGATTGGATAATTGGCTAAAGAATTCTACCGTATACAATCGGCTCAACATTTTATCGCCTGGATCTGGCAAGTCCACAATGATAACATCAAAGAGTTCCTTTTGTTCTTTTTGAAATACCTGGATATCCTTTTGGTGCAAGGATACTCGCTTATCATGGAGAGCGCGTTTGTTTAAGGAAGATACCTTGTGTATATTTCGTGCTATATGATTCATCAATGGGTCGAGGTCGACTAAGTCTATATGCTTCACATCAGGGTATTTAAGAACCTCACGAATGGCAAACCCATCCCCACCACCTGCAATTAGGACTCGGTCTCTTTTTTGAACCATGGAAAGGGCTGGATGAACAAGAGCCTCATGGTAGAATTGTTCATCTAACGAACTAAATTGAAGCTGCTTATCTAAATATAGCCGCACATCGCATGTCTCCAAAACTTTTACAGTATCCCCTCGTTTTCCTCCATCATAAAGTAAACGGTGAGAATTGGAGAGCAGATGTCGAAGTTCTTTTATGTCATCCGAGTCTTGCTCTTTATTTTTTAGGATTTCATATAGGCGCATCGAATTTACTGTGTTGATAACGGCTTGATTCTTAACCGACTTCACCTGCTGCGAAAAAGTAAACCATTTTTTTAGATTTTCAGGGAGTGATCGGTTATGGACATCTATCTTTTTCTGGCTATTCCATATTAAGTGTTTTTTTCCGGCAATATGAAATCCACAATCTCCAAACCACGGGACAATAACATGATAGTTGAGGGTATGAAGGGATGCACTATTAATGGTTTTATCGATACTCCAGAAAACCAATGGAGTATCTTTAGGTGAAGCGGAATTGGTAACCAATATTCCGTCATTGGTTAGAAGGTTGGACAATTTTTTGAAAAATTCTCTTGTAAACATCGTGCTTAGTTCCTTGGTTTCCGGCTCAAGAAAGTTGGCGATGATGACATCAAACTTGTGATTTTCTGTCCTGAGGAAATCATGAATGCTGTTCTGGAAGATATGAACGCGTTTATCGGAAAAAGCACCTTCGTTAATCTCAGAAATTTCATGAGTTTTCTGGGCAGCTATAAGGGTTTCGCCTGATAGGGGTACTAAACTAACGTGGCTGACTTCTGGATATTTGAGGGCTTCGCGCAATGCCATTCCGCATTCATCACCGATAATTAATACCCGTTTGTGTTTGTCTGACAATAACATGGCCGGATGCACAAGAGCTTCATGATAAATCCGTTCATCCAAGCTATTCCAAACCAATTCCTCATTCCAGTATAAACGTATATTTTTCGTTTCTATCAAGAGCACGTCCTGGTATGGACTTTTCCCCTCAAAAATTATTTTGTGAGGTCCCATTAATAATTGCTGTAACTCAATTAGATCGTAAACATCACCACGAAAAGTCTCATGTTTGTCACTGGTTGACAAAATTATTCACCTCTATTTATTAACTTACAGCCATTATATGGATAAGCAATTAAAGTGTGTGGCTTATCCACAAATCTATAAAGCCAAAATCTTTTAAAAGTTTCCCCAAAAGTCATACTCTGTAGGACAACCACATAGAATTGTACAAAAAGCTGTCTAAAGGTTGGTGGGTATGATGCGGTCTACTCCTGAAGAAATACGACGACGAATCGCAAAGCGAAAAAGAGAAAATGGTGGTTCATCAGGAAAAGGTCCTGAAAGAGAAATAAGTTGGCCGGGGGACGATGAAAAATATGGATTTAACAATTTTTCCTCCTATGACCCAGGTAAGGATGATGCCATACATCCTTTATTTAAAAAGGAAGTTTTCATCTTTAAGATCTTGGCTTCCGCTGTTTTATTTCTCGTGATTGCCATAATGTTTCGAGAAAACACAGCAACCTTTGCTCCTGCGAAGGATTTTGTGATGAAGACAATGGAGCAGGATTTTAAATTTGCCACAGTATCAAAATGGTACGAAGATCAATTCGGAAAACCATTAGCACTGCTGCCTTTCTCGGAGGAAGGAAAAGAAGAGGGGAAAAACGTAGTTGAGAAAGATCAAGATATACCTGTATTCTCAGGGAAAGTCCTTGAAAATTTCGAGAAAAATGGACAGGGTATTATGATTGAAACAACAAAAGGCGCTACCGTTGAAGCGATGAAAGAGGGAAATGTCATGTTTGCGGGTGTGAAGGAAGATACGGGTAAAACGGTCATTATCCAGCATGCAGACCAAACGCAGTCCACCTATGGTAATCTCGATGACATTAAGGTTAGTTTATACGAGTTTATTGAAACAGAAACTGTCGTGGGAACAGCCTCAGAATCTACGGGTGAAGACAAAACGAAGGGAAGGTATTATTTTTCTATAAAAAAAGGCGATGATTTTATCGACCCGATACAGGTGATACGCTTTGAATAGAGTCATCTATTTATTACAACATGTATATATCCATCCCTTGTTATGGATTGTCATCGCGATATCAATTGCCACAGCACATTTCCTCGAGCTCTGCCTGTTAATCGCCATCATTTTTGTTCACGAAATGGGGCATGCTGCTGCGGCTTCTTTTTTTTCTTGGAGAATTAAAAAAATCACCCTCCTCCCCTTTGGAGGGGTCGCTGAAATGGAGGAGCACGGTAATCGGCCATTAAAGGAAGAGGCTATAGTCGTGCTTGCAGGTCCTATTCAGCACATCTGGATGGTAGCAGTAGCTTACGCACTATTTTCCTTTGATTTAATGTCTGGGGATTTGTTTCAATTATTTATCAACTACAACATTATGATCTTTATCTTCAATATGTTTCCAGTCTGGCCGCTAGATGGCGGAAAGCTTATTTTTATGCTTCTTTCCTTGAAAAAATCGTTTCCCATAGCACACCGGTTAACACTAATTATTTCTTTTTTTAGCGTTGGAATCTTTTCGGTGGTGACACTCCTAGCCGCTCCGAAGCAAATAAATGTCTGGATAATCGTAGGATTTTTACTGTTTTCTCTATACCATGAGTGGAAACAGCGCCGATATATTTTTATGAGGTTTTTACTCGAGCGTTACTATGGGAAAAAGAGTGATCTCCAAGCTCTGAAACCAATTCAGGCCGATGAGCAAGACTTGCTAATAGATGTTTTGGAAAAATTTCAACGAGGCTGCAAGCACCCGATTATCATCGAGAGTGATGGTAAAGAAAAAGGGATGTTAGACGAAAATGAACTACTACATGCCTATTTTACTGAAAAACGGTTAACTGATAAAATTAGTGACCTTCTCTTTTCTTACTAATTAGGTATAATAGAGTCAATTAGCAAGAAAAGTGAGGATGTTGGTTTGGAAAAGTTAATTGTAAATGCAGTGTCGAGAGAAAAGAGATTTGCTTTTGTTCATGATAATACAGTTGAAGAGATTATTTTTGACCGACCAGAGCAGCGATCTTTGGTCGGTAATATTTATTATGGGACCGTAACCAAGGTTCTGAAGGGTATGAACGCGGCATTTATCGATATTGGCGAGGAGAAAAATGCCTATTTGCATCGCGATGTACTTGCTTCATTTGTATTATCCCCTGAACGCAGTATCGATAAAGAGAAGAAAAGTGTATCATCCTTTGTGCATCAGGGAGAAAAGTTAATAGTGCAAGTGGATAAGGATGCGACTGGAGTTAAAGGGGCAAGAGTCACAGGGATTATTGAGCTAACTGGAGACAACCTTATTTATATGCCACAAGGACGCTATGTGGCAGTTTCTAAAAAAATTGTAGATGAAAAGGAAAATCTCCGTAGTGTTGGCATGAAATTAAAGAGGGAAGATGAAGGACTAATTTTTCGAACAACCAGTACTTCCGCAACCCAAGAGCAAATGGAGAATGAACTAAACAGCTTACGAAGACAGTATACAGAACTATTGGAAAAAGCTGCATCTCTTAAAAAGCCTGGGGTACTATTTCAAAAAGATACCTTTACACAACTAGTTCTTGATTCGATTACTGGGATGGCATCTGGTGAAGTAATTATTGATGATCTTTCCTTAAAAAAATTAATACAATCAAGAAATCCTAATCTAAGAATTACCTATTATAATGGAAAAGAAAATATATTCGCACACCATCGAATTGAGCATGAAATTGACAAAGCACTTAAGAGAATTGTCTGGCTCGACAATGGAGCCTATTTAATTTTTGACGAGACGGAAGCCTTAACGATTATTGACGTCAATACGGGGAAGTTTTCCGGTAAAAACGATTATCAGGATACTGTGGTAAAAACAAATACACTTGCGGCCATCGAAATTGCCCGCCAGCTAAAGCTACGCGATATCGGCGGGATTGTCCTGATAGACTTTATTAATATGCAAAATGAAAAAGAAAAACGTTACATCCAAGAAACGATAGAGAAAGAATTTCAGAAGGACAGTACTAGGACTAAGATAATTGGTTTTACAACGCTTGGAATCCTGCAGCTGACCAGGAAGAAAACTAAGGTCTCACTTTCAGAAGCCCTTCAGGAAAAATGTCCTGTTTGCGTTGGGACAGGAAGAATCTTAAGTGCAGAGACGATAGCATTCCGCCTAGAACGTGAGTTATTAGAAAACCGCAATTCAGATGCTGAAGCGGTATTAGTTGAAACAACACAAGCTGTAAAAGATGAACTTGCACCACATCTTGATATGTTAGAAGTATGGCTGAAATTCAAAGTGTATTTTTTAATCCAGTCATCTGTCTCTCATTACTATGTAGTAAAACAATTTGGGAATCATGCCGAGATAGCACAAAAAGCTGGCGAACCCTATTGACACTAACGCCTATATCATGATAAAATTTTCAATGTTATGTTTGTAGCACCCGTGCTACAACCGCACAGGACAGGTATTAAGCTGGATGCTTATGCATTTGCGCCTGTATATGGCGAGTCTGAGTTTATAAGGAGGTGCAGTTATGTACGCAATTATCGAAACAGGTGGTAAGCAAATCAAAGTTGAAGCTGGTCAAGCTATCTACATTGAAAAGCTTAACGCTGAAGCAGGATCAACAGTTACATTTGATAAGGTTCTTTTTGTTGGCGGTGAAAATGTAAAAGTAGGAAGCCCATTAGTGGCAGGTGCTACTGTTACAGCTAAAGTTGAAAAACAAGGTCGCGCTAAGAAAATCATCGTTTTCAAATACAAAGCGAAGAAAAACAACCGTAAAAAGCAAGGTCATCGTCAGCCATACACTAAAGTTGTGATTGAAGCAATCAACGCGTAAGGTGTTGGTCAATAGATGATATCTATTACAATTAATCGTACTGAATCCGAATCGATTCAATCATTTGAGATAAGTGGTCATGCATTTTTCGCTGACCGGGGAAAGGATATCGTCTGTGCAGGCGCATCCGCAGTATCCGTCGGCGCAATCAATGCGGTGCACGCCTTAACTGGTGTCACTCCAGAGATTGAGCATGGAGATGGCTTTCTCCGCTGTGTTGTTCCAGAAAAACTTACGGAAGACATAAATGAGAAAGTACAACTCCTTCTAGAAGGTATGATCGTTTCACTACGGACGATTGAAGAAGAGTACGGGAAGCACATAAAAATTACCTTCAAAAAGTAGGAGGTGGAATAAATGTTATTAAAATTAGATCTTCAGTTGTTTGCATCTAAAAAGGGAGTAGGTTCGACTAGAAACGGTCGTGACTCTCAAGCAAAACGCCTTGGCGCTAAGCGTGCAGATGGTCAATTCGTATCTGGTGGTTCAATCCTTTACCGTCAACGCGGTACAAAGATTTACCCAGGTGAAAACGTAGGCCGTGGCGGAGACGACACTCTTTTTGCAAAAATCGACGGCGTTGTGAAATTCGAACGTTTTGGTCGTGACCGTAAAAAAGTGAGCGTTTATCCAGTAGCTCAAGAAGCGTAAGCTTTCAGCGAAAACTCTAACCTGATTGGTTAGAGTTTTCTTTTTTAACTATATAGGAAAAAATATCCAATAATAAACTCTAATTTGACCTCCAAGGAAAAGCCTCATAATACCTCAATTGGAAAACATTCACGCAAAATTGCTTACTCATGTGAACTTTTTTGATATACTAACATCAAATAGTTTTACGAGACCCTAGCTAGGAGTGCGATTATGGACAAAGAATGGGATATCGTTGAAGTGCTGCGGCACTCACGGCATGATTGGCTGAATAGGCTGCAGTTAATCAAAGGCAACTTGGATTTAAATAGAATTGACCGGGCAAAAGCATATATAAATGAAATTGTAATTGAGGCACAGCATGAGTCAAACCTCTCTAATTTTCACTTGCCAAGGTTTTCTTCCTTGCTCTTAAAATCAAATTGGGAAAATCATTTGTTTCAGCTAGAATATGAGGTCCTTACTGACTTTCAAGCTGTGAAAACAAATGATGAAATTCTGTCAAATTGGACAAAGTCCTTCTTTATTTGCTTAGATCAAGCGATTGAGGCATTTCAGGAAAATCATTTATCAATAACAATTCAACCGCAATCAGAAGGAGTTCGTTTCTTTTTTGATTTTAGCGGAATAATAATAAAAAAAGAACTGATTGAACAATTCCTGAACTCCTCTGAAATACAGTGTGTAGTTAAGGAATTCTCAGAAAACGAATTGGGTTTAGAAGTCTTTATGTCGATGGTATAAGCTTGTATTCCATTCGTTTATCAGTCAAATCAGGAGGATTCACATGTTTGTCGATCAAACGAAGATATACGTAAAAGGTGGAGACGGCGGTAATGGAATGGTCGCGTTTCGCCGTGAAAAATATGTACCAATGGGCGGACCTGCTGGCGGAGACGGTGGTAAAGGTGCCAATGTTGTTTTTGAAGTAAATGAGGGTTTGCGTACGTTAATGGATTTCCGTTATCAACGCCATTGGAAAGCCCCGCGTGGTGAGCATGGCATGTCCAAAAATCAGCACGGTAAAAATGCGAAGGATATGATTGTTAAGGTACCACCAGGCACAGTCGTTATGGATGCAGAAACAAAAGAGGTCATTGCCGATCTTGTTGAGAATGGTCAACGTGCCGTTATTGCTAAAGGTGGACGAGGTGGAAGAGGAAATTCCCGTTTCGCGACACCTTCAAATCCTGCGCCAGAGCTTGCTGAAAATGGCGAACCAGGCCAAGAACGAGATGTTATTCTGGAATTAAAGCTGCTTGCTGACGTTGGACTTGTTGGATTCCCTAGTGTTGGAAAATCAACTTTATTATCAGTCGTTTCTTCAGCAAAGCCAAAAATCGCTGAGTATCATTTCACTACGATTGTTCCAAACCTAGGAATGGTTGAAACAGAAGATAACAGAAGTTTTGTAATGGCAGACCTTCCAGGGCTGATTGAAGGTGCAAGTGAAGGTGTTGGACTTGGCCATCAATTCTTAAGGCATATAGAACGGACACGAGTAATCGTTCATGTCATTGATATGGCTGCAATAGAAGGCCGCGATCCTTATGAGGATTATCTAACCATCAATAAAGAGTTAGAAGAATATAATCTCCGCTTAACCGAGCGTCCACAAATTATTGTTGCCAATAAAATGGACATGCCGGATGCGGAAGAGAATCTGAAAAAGTTTAAAGAGCAGCTTGAAGAGGATTTCCCGATCTTCCCGATCTCTGCGCTTTCAAGAAAAGGCTTGAGAGAGCTATTATTTGCAATTGCAGACAAAATCGAGCAAACTCCAGAATTTCCTCTTGATCATGAAGAAGAAGATACAGGTGTTAATCGAGTTCTTTACAAGCATGAGGCAGATCCTGAGGCCTTCTATATTACAAGAGAACCAGATGGAGCGTTTGTAATTTCAGGTGAAAAAGTTGAAAAACTGTTTAAGATGACCAATTTCCAAACAGAAGAATCTGTTCGCCGTTTTTCAAGACAGCTTCGTGGTCTAGGGGTAGACGAGGCCTTAAGGAAAAAAGGTGCAAAAGATGGGGATACTGTTAAATTATTAGAATTCGAATTTGAATTTGTTGAATAGGGAATAAAAGGAATTTGGGGAATTCTAGCTGAAGCGCCCAGGTACGTCTCAAATGGGCGCTTAGGCTTTTGGATCAGGTGGGGTATAGAGATGAAAAATGAAAAATTTGATAAGAAATTTTATTTAATAAGAGAAGACGTCTTGCCTGAAGCCATGAAGAAAACACTTGATGTAAAAGAAATGCTGGAGAGGGGCAAGGCAGAGTCTATTTGGGATGCGGTTCAACAGGTGGACTTAAGCAGAAGTGCCTATTACAAATACAGGGATACTGTATTTCCTTTTTCAACAGTGGTAAAGGAACGATTAGTAACACTGTTTTTCCATCTCGAAGATCGTTCAGGAACATTGTCTAAGCTGCTGGGTGTAGTTGCTTCTTCTGGCTGCAATGTGTTGACGATCCATCAAACTATACCGCTGCAAGGAAGAGCAAATGTTACACTTTCGCTAAACACCACCGATATTTCTACGGATATAGATGAGCTGCTCTCGGAATTACGCAAGCTTGAATTTGTAGAAAAAGTAGAAGTGCTTGGAACAGGTGCATAAAGAATAGCAGCTCAAGAGAGATTTTTGTTAGGGAGTGTGAGAAATCATGAAAATTGGTTTTTTAGGACCAAAGGCAACTTTCACTGAATTAGCAGTGAAGAAGGTTTTTCGTGGATTTGAACTTGAACCGTATCGAACGATTCCTGAATCCATGGATGCAGTTGTCAGTGAAAAAGTAGACCTTGCGGTTGTTCCAATTGAAAATACCCTCGAAGGAACAGTAAATATAACAATAGATTACTTAACCCATGTGGTTCAATTGCCGATTGTTGGAGAAATTACCATTCCGATCAAGCAACATTTAATGGTGCACCCTGATAATCGAGAAAATTGGCAGAATGTTCAGAAGGTGTACAGTCACTCACATGCGATTGCCCAATGCCATAAATTTTTACATACTCAGTTTCACGGCACTCCTCATGAGAGCATCAGTTCCACGGCTGCTGCAGCGAAAATGGTGATGGACCACCCTGAATTGAATGTTGCCGCCATAGCAAATGAATTGGCTGCAGAAGAATATGGATTGTCGATTGTACAACGTAATATTCATGACTTTGATCATAACCATACCCGCTTTTTCGTTTTATCAGAAAAGGGGCTGGATTTTGAGGAGCTTAGCGGTTCATCCCATTACAAAACAACCCTGATGGTCACACTTCCAACCGATAAAGCCGGAACGCTGCATATGGTTCTATCTGCTTTTGCTTGGAGAAAAATAAACCTGTCTAAGATTGAATCAAGACCGATGAAAACTGGAATAGGTAATTATTTTTTCATTATTGATTTGGAAATGAAGCTGGACGAGGTATTGATACCAGGCGCAATGGCAGAGCTTGAAGCACTAGGCTGCGGGGTTACATTACTAGGAAGCTACCCATCTAAAATGGTTGAATTAAACTAAAGTACCGGGCATATGCTCGGTACTTTTTCGTATTTAGTATTCAATTAAAAAGCCAGCTTCTTTCAAAGCAACTTCAGCTTTGTCCAAGGTTTGCACCGTGGATGCCGCAATTGTATGGAGGTGAATGCCTCCTGTTAACTCCGAAAGTAACGAGGCCTTTGTCGTTTGGATGTTAGCCATAAATTGTTTGACCTCTTGGCGATTGGATACCATAATAGACGCAGTTAAATCTCCGTAGACAGCATGTTCAACTTTTACATCCTTTACCAATACACCATGATCGACGAGTAAATTCAGCTCTTTTTCCGTGTCGTCTGGTATGTGCCTGCAGGCGATGGTCCGTTCGAATAATGGTGCGCCTGTGTTTTGCTTAAAATACAAATAGCCTTGGCTTGTTGCGATGATCGGCTCCTCTTTTGCTTTCAGGAGCGTAATATCCCCGACAATGACCTGTCTGCTTACATTTGTTCTTGTTGCTAACTCACTTCCTTTAAGCGGCACAGGACTGTCCTTAAGCAGCTCTAAAATGAAAGCTCTCCTTTCATCGCCTAATATTTTTTTTTGCTCAGCCATATTTACCTCCTAGGTGTTCCTATTTCTATATTCTAGCACAGTTTCTATAGTTTAAATTTATTTACGATACCTACAATAGTTTCTCCAAGCTTAATTACATCTTCCCTCTTGGTTGAAGTTCCAAACGAAATTCGGATAAATTCCTTTGCCTCTTGTGGGCTTAATCCTAATGCTTGTGTCACTTTAGCTGGAGACTGCATGCCAATTTGACAGGCACTTCCGGTTGAAATCGCGTACCCATATCGATTACATTCTAACATCATCCATTGGCCCTCTATCCCAGAAATCCGCAAACCTATTATTGAAGGTAATTGTGACACAGACTCCGCCTGATGGACATGTACATAGTCCTTAATAGGCTTAAGCGAATCCATAAAAGCAGCTCGTAGCTCTAAATATTTATCATGATTCTTCCCCATCTGGTCATTTATTTTTTGAGCCGCCGCCGTCATCGCTGCAATTCCCGGGACATTCAAAGTTCCTGGTCTAAATCCTTTTTCATGTGAGCCGCCTGGAAAAAATGCTTTCCAGGAAATAGCTGGGTCTACATAAACAGCGCCAACCCCTTTTGGACCATAAATTTTATGGCCAGAGAACGAAAAACTGCTAACGAGCTGGGGAATATTTCGCAAATTAATTTTACCAAAAGATTGAACAAAATCGCTGTGAAAATGGATGTCATGCTCCAGACAAATTCGCCCTATTTCTTCAATTGGCTGAATGGTTCCAATCTCCGAATTAACATGCTGTACGGTCACTAAAATGGTTTCCGGAGTAATGATGCGCTCCAATTCTTCAACATCAATAAGACCGGAAGAATTAAGGGGTAAAAAGGTAATATTGTAACCATCTAGCCTGTTGAGAACTCCATGGATAGAAGAGTGCTCAGCCAATCCAGCAATAATGTGCTTTCCAGTTTTTTTAGGAGCCGATAATAACGCCTCAATGGCTAGGAAATTCCCCTCAGAACCACCACTTGTAAAGTACAGCCCTTTTTTATTAATACCTAAAAGATTTGCCAGTTCTTCACGGCAATTCTCTAGTAAGTCCTGTGACTGTCCTCCGATATCATGGAGAGAGCTGGAATTCCCAAAATACTCAGTTGAAGCCTGTACAAACACCTCTGCAGCTTCAGGTTCTAACGGAGTGGTGGCAGCAAAATCAAAATATATCATAGTAATCTCCAATATTAGTATTTTTGAATATGGATAGCTGACGCTAAAAAAATTTCTTGTATTTAGTTTAATTCTATGTAAATATAGATGTCAAGACACCTGTTAATCCAGGAGGCAATATGATGACAAATAATGATGTATTAATTTTAGGAAGTGGGATTGCTGCCCTGCAGTTAGCCTCGCTTTTAAATAAGGATTTAAATGTGAGGATACTCACAAAGGGAAAAGTTAGAACAGCGAATTCTTATCTGGCTCAAGGCGGTATTGCTGCGGCTATTGGCGAGCATGATCATCCTGCTAAACATATTGCTGATACGCTTGAAGCGGGAAGTTATCACAATCATCAAGGAGCAGTCGAACAAATCATTCATGCTGCACCTGGGCTAATTAAGTTCATTTCTGAACAAGAATCTGTTTTTGATAAAAATCCAAACGGTGAATTGCTTTTAGGGATGGAAGGGGCACATAGCGAAAAGCGAATTGTTCATGGCGGCGGAGACGCGACAGGTAAAAACGTGGTTGAGTTTCTTATCAGCAGGCTGAAGGATAATGTCACCATTGATGAGGATGTATTTGCATATGAATTATTGATGGATTCCAAGAATCGCTGCATTGGTGTAAAAGCAAAGGAACAAGATGGCACAATAAAGTACTACTACAGCACTAATACCATTCTAGCAACGGGCGGTTGTGGACAATTATTCACCTATACTTCAAATGCCCCAACAGTCAACGGCGATGGAATCGCAATGGCCTATCGAGCAGGAGCTGAGATTGTTGATATGGAGTTTATTCAATTCCATCCAACACTACTATATCTTAATGGTGAAACAAAAGGGTTAATTTCAGAAGCGGTTCGCGGCGAAGGTGCCATCCTTGTTACCGATGACGGCAGCCCAATCATGGAAGGTGTACATCCGCTTAAAGACCTTGCACCAAGGCATGTTGTTTCGCAGAAAATCTATGAATATCTTAATAATGGCTGCAATGTATATTTAGATATTAGTAATATAGAAAACTTTAAGGAACGTTTTCCTTCGATTACCTCCATTTGCGAGGAAAATGGACTTCAGTTATCAGAGGGAAGAATTCCGGTGGCACCCGGCAGTCATTTTTTAATGGGTGGAGTCAAAACAGATTTAACAGGACGAACTTCAATAAATGGATTATACGCGATCGGTGAAGCTGCCTGTACAGGTTTGCACGGTGCTAACCGTCTGGCAAGTAATTCTTTATTAGAAGGTTTATATATGGGAGAAAAGTTATCCACATGGTTAAATGAGTCAGCATCCGAAGAAGTCCATGGTAAAGTACACACTGCTCCTTTTATTCCAAAAGAAAAAGTTATCTTACCAGACATCCAGCAAATAAAGGATTGTATGATGGAGCGGGTTGGAATTGTTCGAGTAGCTGTTAATCTTCAAAAACAAAAAGCTTGGTTAAATCGTTTTAATGTCCTCCAAATCGATAATCTTGACGCCTATTCTTTTGAAGAGATGACAAAGATTTTCATGCTTATCACAGCGAATTTAATTACTGAATCTGCTTTGAAGCGAACAGAAAGCCGTGGCGGTCATTATCGAAGTGATTACCCAGTGGAAGATAACCTACATTGGTTAAATAGGACCATTACTCATACAAATAGCCAGGAAATGGAGAGAAACCATGAACATATTGAAACTGCGCTCGCTACTTGAGCAATTTTTTATTGAAGATATTGGGGAACAGGATATTACATCCGATTTAATTTTTGCCGATGATACAAAAGGGGAAATTGTTTTTCTTTCAAAGGATAATGGAATATTCTGCGGAGAAGAGATTATTAAAACGGGTTTTAAGCTTTTAAATAATGATATTGAAACAAAGGTCTTTGTAAAAGATGGCCAGAACATTGAATACGGCCAAAAGCTTGCAACAGCCTCTGGGAGAATATCTGATTTGCTAAAAGGGGAAAGAGTGGTTCTTAACCTAATCCAAAGAATGAGTGGAATTGCTACGCTGACCCGAGAAGCTGTTTCAACACTTGACAGTGGTCATACCAAAATATGTGATACCCGTAAAACGACACCCGGTTTAAGAATGCTTGAAAAGTATGCCGTTACCAAGGGTGGGGGCTACAATCATCGTTTCGGCTTATACGATGGAATCATGATTAAAGATAATCATATTTCTTTTGCCGGCTCTATTTCACATGCAGTTGAAACGGTACGTGCAAAAGCTGGTCATATGGTGAAGGTGGAAGTCGAAGTTGAAACGGAAGCTCAGGTTAAGGAAGCTGTCAGTGCGGGTGCCGATGTGATTATGTTTGATAATCGTACTCCAGATGAAATTAAAGAACTAATTAAGTTAGTTCCAGCAGGTTTCATTACAGAAGCTTCTGGGGGTATTCAATTGTCCAATTTAGCTGGTTATCGTGATACAGGGGTTGACTATATTTCATTAGGAGCCTTAACACATTCCTATAAAGCACTTGATATAAGCGTCAAAGTTCTCTGGAGCAAAGGGGAGGAATTAAGATGAGTATTTTAGCGGCCATGCAAAAAAATAAGATGATTCCTGAAAAATACAAACAAATGTCAAAGGAAGAGTTAGAAGCTAGAGTAATCGAAGTGAAAAACAAATTAGGCTCAAAACTTTTTATTCCAGGACATCATTATCAAAAAGATGAAGTCATCCAGTTTGCTGATGCAACAGGTGATTCTTTAAAACTTGCTCAATTATCAGCTGAAAATAAAGACGCAGAATTTATTGTTTTCTGCGGCGTGCATTTCATGGCGGAAACGGCAGATATTCTAACAGATGAAAACCAAAAGGTTATTCTCCCAGATATGCGTGCAGGCTGCTCAATGGCAGACATGGCAGACCTTGAGCAGACTGAAAAAGCATGGGAAATCCTTCAGGGAGTCTTTGGTGATAGTATTCTTCCATTAACTTATGTTAACTCTACGGCTGCGATTAAATCATTTGTTGGCGCTCATGGCGGTGCGTGCGTAACCTCTTCTAATGCAGAGACAATGGTAAAGTGGGCGTTCACCCAAAAAGAACGGATTTTATTTTTACCGGATCAGCACTTAGGTCGAAATACCGCTTATGACTTGGGTATTGGTTTAGATGAGATGGCTGTTTGGAATCCAATTACCAATAAACTTGAATACGAAGGAGATACTTCAAAAATAAAAGTTATTCTTTGGAAAGGGCATTGTTCGGTCCATGAAAACTTTACGGTTCGGAATATCCATGATACACGCAGTCAATATCCGAACATGACGATTATTGTTCATCCTGAGTGCCGTCGTGAAGTCGTGGAATTATCTGATATGGCTGGTTCAACAAGTTATATTATTCATGCGATTGAAAAAGCGGAGTCAGGTTCTGAGTGGGCGATTGGAACCGAGATGAATCTCGTCAATCGTCTAATTAACAATCATCCTGATAAGAAAATTATCTCCCTAAATCCGCAAATGTGTCCTTGTTTAACCATGAATCGAATCGACTTGCCGCATTTAGTCTGGAGCTTAGATACACTTGAAAATACAAATAACACGATTAAAGTAGCTCCGGAAATTGCCGAAAATGCAAAATTAGCGCTTGATCGTATGTTACAAAACGCATAATGATAAGGTAGATGCAATTTTTAAAAATTGCATCTATTTTTATATTTGAAGGGTTGATTCATATTTTGCGGAAAAAAAGCATAAGTTTTTCTGAAGAATGTTAGCACTTTGCCTATCATCACATAGAATATATGGACTTATGCATAGGAGGGAAATCAGAGTGAAGATCCATATCGTACAGAAAGGGGATACTCTTTGGAAAATCGCCAAGAAGTACGGCGTGAATTTTGAAGAGCTGAAAAAGATGAATTCACAGCTCAGCAACCCTGATATGATTATGCCCGGTATGAAAATAAAAGTCCCAACTTCAGGTGGAAATATAAAAAAAGAAGCGCCTATGGGAACAAAGCCGGGGGCCACAATCAACTTAGGCGCCAAGAAAGAAATGCCGATTGCTGGGCAACCGTTTACCAAAGAGAAACCAAAAGAAATGCCGATTAAAACCGCTCCAAAGAAGGAGGTTCCAATAAAGGAAGCACCAATTAAAGCACCGATTAAAGAAGTACCAATTAAAGAAGCACCAATAAAAGCACCGATTAAAGAAGCACCTATTAAAGCACCGATTAAAGAAGCACCTATTAAAGCACCGATTAAAGAAGCACCAATTAAAGCACAGATTAAAGAAGCACCAATAAAAGCACCGATTAAAGAGGCACCAATTAAAGCACCGATTAAAGAAGCACCAATAAAAGCACCGATTAAAGAAGCACCAATAAAAGAAGCACCAAAAACACCTTATACTCCAAAAATGCCCCTGCAAATCATCCCAGAAATCGATATTAATAACTATTATCTGAACAACATGACCAATATGGAGGTAAAACAGCCTCAGCTGCCTCCTAAACCAACAAACATACTTCCAGAAGTTAAAGTACCACAAAAAGAAAACCCAGTCATGCCTGAGGAATCTCCAATGTTCGAGCAGCCGCAAATGCAGCCGCAGATGCAAATTCCTCAAGATTATTGTGTACCTGTAACACCAGTATTGCCAGGATCAGGATTTTGCCCGCCACCACCAAAATGGTGTCCGCCGCCTCCTTGTCCACCATTTTCATTTATGCCATATCCACAAGTTCAAGGAGTGGCAATGCCACAGGTACCTAATATGTTACCTAATCAAATGGTACCAATGCAAGGTGTTGCGGGTGCGCAATATATGCCACAAGGATTTGATGATGAGTCTTCATCTTTTATGCCGCAATTACCGATGACAAACCCAATGCAAGGAGGCTATGGTCAAATGCCTAGTGGAATGGGTCAAATGCCAATGGGCGGTCAAATGCCGGGAATGAGTCAAATGCCAATGGGCGGACAAATGCCGGGAATGGGCCAAATGCCAATGGGCGGACAAATGCCGGGAATGGGCCAAATGCCAATGGGCGGTCAAATGCCAGGAATGGACCAGATGCCAATGGGTGGTCAAATGGGAGGGTTCGATCAATTCCCAGCAGACGATCAAATGCCTTCGTTTGACGAAAGTTCTGACATTCCAGCAAGTCAGGGCTTCGGCCAACCAGGAATGGGAGGACCAATGGGTCAAGACTTTGGCCAACCAGGAATGGGAGGACCAATGGGTCAGGGCTTCGGCCAACCAGGAATGGGAGGACCAATAGGTCAGGGCTTCGGCCAACCAGGAATGGGAGGACCAATGGGTCAGGGCTTCGGCCAACCAGGAATGGGAGGACCAATGGGTCAGGGCTTCGGCCAACCAGGAATGGGAGGGCCAATGGGACCAGGCTTCGGCCAACCAGGAATGGGAGGACCAATGGGTCAGGGCTTCGGCCAACCAGGAATGGGAGGGCCAATGGGACCAGGCTTCGGCCAACCAGGAATGGGAGGACCAATGGGTCAAGGCTTCGGCCAACCAGGAATGGGAGGACCAATGGGTCAAGGCTTCGGCCAACCAGGAATGGGAGGACCAATGGGTCAAGGCTTCGGCCAACAAGGAATGGGAGGACCAATGGGTCAAGGCTTCGGCCAACCAGGAATGGGAGGACCAATGGGTCAAGGCTTCGGCCAACCAGGAATGGGAGGACCAATGGGTCAGGACTTCGGCCAACCAGGAATGGGAGGACCAATGGGACCAGGCTTCGGCCAACCAGGAATGGGAGGACCAATGGGTCAAGGCTTCGGCCAACCAGGAATGGGAGGACCAATGGGGCCAGATTTCGGTCAACCAGGAATGGGTGCACCATATGGTCAAATGCCTTACGGTTACCCACAAATGGGTTCATCACCTCAAGTAATGGGAGCTCAAGATTTTGAATCACCAGATATGGGAATGCCTTTTGCCGGCGGTCAAATGCCAGCGATGCAGCAGCAATATCCTGCTCAAGGGGGATTACCAATGGGAGCAGGTGGTGATTGTGGCTGTGGTGGACCAAAACCACTTGTAATGCCGCAGCAACCATTTGTGCCGCCAACACCTCCTATTTATAGCGCACCATATACAGGTCCAGCAAATGCAGCGCAGCCTCCGTATATGAACCCTTATGGAATGGGGCCAATGGACGGAATGATGCGATACGATGATGAAAGCAATGAGTATGACTTTTAAACAAAAAGGAGACGATGATTATTTCATTCGTCTCCTCTCTTATTTACGCTCCCAATTTAAAGAACCTATCGTTGAAATGGTGCCTTTTAGAAAAAGTGTTATCTTAATAAAAACTGAAAAAAATACCTATATGCTTAAAGGTTTTCATACGAATAAACGGCTTCGGCTCCAAGAGGCTTTTACCTCAACCCTTAAAAAAGAAGGATTTGCAAAAACCTATCTTTTTGTCCATCCTGAAATCAAAGATCCATTATTTTTCGAGGGGACATACTTTGGGTGTATGGAATACATTCCACCGAATAAAACGCCTTTTTCCTTTCAATCACAAAAAAACCGGCAGGAGGGACTTGAACTTCTAGAACAATTCCATCTGGTAACGTCGTCTTTTGAAACTCGATATCGAACGTTAATAGCTAAAGGGGTCATTATTGAAAAATGGAGAGATAGAGAAACAATTTTTTCCTCAAATTTAACAACTTTAAAATACTTTATTAATGACAAAATCTTAGCAGAACTGGTGGATTGGGCAAATTGGTCACTAAATGGGATGGAAACGGACCGCTCCCTGTTTGTTAATGAACCTTTTTGTATTCTTCATGGGGATGTTGCCCATCATAATTTCTTACGTGATTCAAAAGGTTTATTACATCTCATTGATTTTGATTTAATTAGTATTGGCCCACCCTCACTGGATTATTTACAATATGCTAATCGAATTCTTCCCAGTCTAGATTGGTCATTTGAACGACTTTCTCATTTTTCACAATTTCAACCCTTACTGAACGAGAAAGCATTTTTGTACGCATTAGCTTATCCTGCAGATATTTTCCGTGAATGGAACCGGCTCATTCGTGAAGGGTCATATCGAGAACAACATAAGTATAATCAAATTATGAATTTAACGGTTGGTCAGTACTACGCGCGTAAAAAATTCATTGATACATTAAAAATGCTGACAAAATAACTTTCATGGTCGATTATGGCAGAATGAAACCCCCTATAAACACACAACCTAACCGTGAGCATATTCTTTATGCTCACGCATCGTAGAGGGGGTTTTTCGTTTGTATAATTTGAAACAGTGGATAATTCCTCTGTCCGCCCTGCTGGCTGTTGGGCTGTCAGGTTGCGCAAATGATGACCGTGCTGCTATGGACAAAGATCACAAAAATATGGGGCAGCCAGTGGGATACTATTCGGATGAAAATCATAAAAATGGCTCCAATGGAATGCCTGGGGATAATGATGGTCCGTTCACTGAATTAATGGACCATAATCTTGGAATTGAAAATCAAGCAAATAATGAAGAGCGCAGAAAGCAGTTTCGGGATAGAGATGAAAACGGAAATCCACCAAACCCGACAAAACCGCTCGCAAACCATGACCATAATTTCTTTCAAAGAGACAATGAGTTTAGCACCAGTGATGTGAATTATCATGGTCATACGAACCAAAGACTTGGAAACACAAAAACAACAACGAAACCTGAAACTCAAGACCGAATAACTGAAAGAATTAAAAGTAAGGTAGCCAACATTGAAAATGTTCGTGAGATCCGCTCCGTTCTGTATGGTAATTCTGTTATGGTTTCTGTTAAATTAAACAATAACAAACGAGCTGAAGAAACAAAAAGAGCTATACAAAACGCAGTTAAGCCTATGGTCGACGGCAAATCAGTTCAAGTTATAATAGATGATGGAGCACTTGGTCGTGATGGTAACAGAAACAATGATTCCCAGCGATTAGAACCTAATAGCCGTAAGCATAATTGATAGTTGTAAGAGAGGCAAAGCTGGAAATTGGCTTTGCCTCTTTTGATTTTTTCTAAAAAGGATAAAAAGGGAAATTAAGGCTAAACTAGTAGTGAAATTCAATTAAATCTCTAATATTAAGAGGTGATTATGCATGAGGTTCAATTGGGTAACACAGTATCGGCTTGGTTTAGCCTTTGTTGCGGTTGTTCTCTTCATGTCTATCGGAAAGCTGCCAGGAATGATGTTAACTGGCTCTGCCGAAAAAGTGGAAAACCATCAAGATCAGCAAAAGACGGAACCTCAGCAGTTGACGATTATTTTGGAAAGAATCTATCTTGATGGAGAAATAAGTGAGGAAGTAGTCCATGATTCTTACTGGTCCATTGAAAACTTTTGGGCTAAGTATGACCAATGGCAGTTAGTTGAAATGGATGCAACAACCATGGTTTTTAGAAAACAAATGGATGACATTTCGCCATTACTTAAAGCGAATGGTTATTTCGGCATTACCGAGGATGGCGTGTTAACCATTTTTAATGGCCGTCCTGACCGATCACGAATCATCCAATCCTTTTTTCAGATAGATGTAAAGAAGCTTGAAAGCAGAAAACAAGAAGAGCTAATTCACGGCATTCCGATAAAAACAAAAGACCGGTATGTAGAAGTTCTAGAAACCTTTAAACCATATTCGAAGCAAGAATAATTATATAACTGGATTAGGAAGTGGTCATGAGGACTATTCTTCCATGTCATAAACGATTTTGGGCTTCATGAATGCTCTATGAGGCTCATTTTCGCATGTCCGGAAAGAATTTGGGCTTCATGAACGCATCATGAGGCTCGTTTTCGCATGTCCTCAAAAGATTTTGGACTTCATGAAACCCCGCATCACGAATTTTCTCATCCTAAAGTTGTAGATAAAGTTCAAGCTTTTTTCTGAGGGAGGAATTACCAAAATCCTTTAAGCTTAAGACATCAAGTTAAACACTTAAAGGAGAGATTAATAATGAAAAATAAAGTGGTTATGATTACAGGTGCATCAAAAGGTTTAGGAAGGGCATTATCTCTTGCGTTTGCAAAGGAAGGAGCTCGACTTGCTATCTGTGCTCGATCATCGAAAGGGTTAATTGAAGTGAAAAATGAAGCTGAATCACTGGGTGCGGAGGTGCTCGCGGTTACTGCAGATATTTCACTAACAAGGGATGTGGAACGGTTTGTCGCAATGACGGAGGAAGCATTTGGTCAAATTGATGTTCTCATAAACAATGCTTCGATTATCGGGCCAAGTCCAATGCCGCTGTTGCTCGACTATCCTGAAGAGGATTTTGCTGAAGTCTTACGGGTCAATTCCATCTCGCCATTCCTCGTAACAAGAAGAGTGATTCCAGGAATGCTGCAGCGTAATCAAGGCTCCATCATTAATGTTACCTCTGAAGCGGGCCATGTTGGATATGCAGGCTGGGGCGCATACGGTATTTCTAAATTTGCTGTTGAGGGACTCACCGAAACCTGGGCAGATGAGCTTAGCGAAACGAACCTTAGGGTAAACATGGTTGATCCTGGTGAAATGGATACTGATATGCATCAATTAGCGGTTCCTGACTGTGATTATCCACTTGCAATGCCTGAAGACGTCGTCAACGTGTTCTTGTATTTAGCTTCTGATAAGTCAGTTGGAACTACAGGGCAGAGATTTGAGGCTCAAGAGTTTACAGGGGAGGGATTATAATGGCAGCAACCGCATTTGATTTCTATTTACCTTCAGAGTTAAATGCTACACATCCCCCCGAAAGACGTGGCATAAGAAGAGATCATGTGAAAATGATGGTTTTAAATAAGCAAACTGGCAATGTTAGGCATGACCAATTTTTCAAACTTGCTGATTATCTTAAGCCGGGTGACCTAGTTGTCATGAACAACAGTAGAACTGTTCCTGCAATACTACAAGCCGGTTTGATTAGAAGTACAAAGCAAATCCATTCAGAAGTTGAAATTAGGCTGGCAAGACGGCGTAATGAGGAGATTTGGGATGTGTTAATTGTGACAGATGAGGTTAATTTGGGTGATATCCTGCATTTTTCGCCAGATCTGACCGCAGTTGTCATCGATATAAGAAAAGAATCACCATTAAAGACAATTCTTTTCTCAAAAAAAGGAACAGACCTATTTAATAGTATTTATGCACTTGGGGAACCAGTTCGCTACGAATATATCCATAAGAAATGGGAGCTGGATTATTATCAAACGGTTTTTGCAAGCCAGCCTGGTTCCGTTGAAATGCCATCAGCGGGAAGAGCCTTCAGCTGGGAGTTGTTATTCAACCTTCAGCGGAAGGGAATAGAGCTTGATTTTATTCAGCTTCATACCGGACTAAGCTATTTATTAGATGACGATTATGAACCATCACCAACTGATAATTACGAAGAATATCATCTGTCTGAAAAAACGATTGAAAAAATCCACATGACAAAAGCTGCCGGTGGAAGGGTAATTGCAGTGGGAACAACCGTGGTGAGAGCACTAGAGAGTGCAGGAGTCACTGGCGAGCTCAATGGTGTGACCAATCTTTATATTAATCAAAGTTTCCCACTGAAAATGGTTGATGGAATTATTACAGGTTTCCATGAACCAAAGGCTAGTCACCTTGACATGCTTACTGCGTTCGTTCCTCAGGATATGTTATGGAGTGCTTATGAAGAAGCAATTGAACAGCAATACCTATGGCATGAGTTTGGAGATATGAATCTAATATTATAATGGGGGCTGGCCATGCGTTTTCACCATTTTGCAATTGAAGTAAAGGACTTGGAGACATCAATAACTTTCTATCGAAAGTATCTGGGTCTCCATGAAACGGATCGACTTTACTTTAATGAAGAGAATATTGTTTTTTTAGCAAATAATGAATTCAGGCTTGAACTGATTTCTGGAGGACAACAAAAGGCCTCTCAGGGTATTCACATCTGTTTAGAAGTCGAAAATCTGCAAGAGATAATCAGGAAATTTAACGAATATGCTATTTCAGCATTAGAAGGTCCCTACAAGCTAAACAACGGCTGGGAAACCGTTTTTTATGAAGGGCCTGACAATGAGATAATTGAATTTTTACAGATTAGGGAGAAAGCTGACCATTAATTTATCAGCTTTCTCCCTGTTTCTTGCTTGCCACGATGCTTGTTATACGACTATGATTTAATCAATAGATTAAGAGATTGTGCGGGGTGAAAGCATGTCTAGAAATGAAGAAATCGGCATTTTAAAGGAAATAGCTGAACTTTTGAACGAAGGCGTAGATTCCAAGACTGTTTTAGCAGGGGTATTAAGAAAACTTCTACACCTAACCGGACTGCAAACAGGATGGATTTTTCTAATAGATGAAAAAGGGCAGCATCAACTGGCCGCCAAAGAGTCTTTACCTGAACCATTGGCACAACAAGATAATCAAAGAATGTGTAAGGGTGATTGCTGGTGTGTCAGTCGGTATAACAACGGTAAATTGAACAAGGCGGTTAACATTATAGAATGTCAGCGAATTGAGAATGTAATCTTCGAAAAAGCTGGAGAAACAGGAGGTCTGACCCATCATGCTACTGTCCCGTTAAGAGCTGGGAATGAACGATTTGGATTATTAAATGTCGGGTCTCCTTATAAAACACATTTTCAAAAAGATGAACTAGCACTTCTTGAGGCTGTTGCCTTTCAAATAGGAACCTCTCTAAAAAGAATAAACTTAACGCAAAGAGAGCAGGAGACAGCTCTCATTTCCGAGCGGAATCGACTCGCACGGGATTTGCATGACTCCGTTAACCAATTACTATTTTCACTAAGTTTGACTGCAAGGGCAGGAAGAGAAATGACTGAAAACGAAGAGGTTAAACAAACCTTTGCCTATATTCAAGATCTCTCTCAGGAAGCACTTGGTGAAATGAGAGCGCTCATTTGGCAGTTAAAACCGCAGGGACTTGAAAATGGAATCATTAGTGCATTAAAAAGCTATGCTGAGATGCTCGGGTTAAGTATTTACGCAAAACTAACAGGAATCTCAAGCTTTCCTGAGAAAATAGAGGAAGCTTTGTGGAGAATTGGCCAGGAAGCGCTGGGCAATTGTAAGAAGCATTCACAATCAACACATGTTTCTTTAGATTTAAATAGAAGCAGTGATTCTGTAACAATGAAAATTCAAGATCAGGGTTGTGGTTTCTTTTACGATGAGAGTTTTGAACTGCCATCGTTTGGATTAAAGAATATGAAGGCACGAGCAGAGGCGTTAAATGGTACGTTTCAAATAAATAGTAAACCGGGAAGCGGAACGGAGATTAAAATAAAAATTCCAATCTAGGGAGGAGTAACAATGGGGATTCGGATTATGATTGCAGATGACCATAATGTGGTCAGAAGGGGATTAGCATTTTTTTTAAAAACACAATGTGATATTGAAATTATAGGCGAAGCGGGCAATGGTAAAGAAGCGGTTGAATTAGCAAGAACATTAAAACCGGACCTTATCCTTATGGATCTGATTATGCCGGAGATGGATGGAATACAAGCAACGAAAATAATTAAAACAGAAATGCCGGAAATAAAAATTATGATGCTGACTAGTTTTTCTGACCAGGAT
The DNA here is from genome assembly GCF_030123505.1 of Neobacillus sp. YX16. Taxonomy (GTDB): domain Bacteria; phylum Bacillota; class Bacilli; order Bacillales; family Cytobacillaceae; genus Neobacillus. The sequence continues at coordinate 4,698,408 of NZ_CP126115.1, read as the reverse complement.
CATGTTATTCCAGCCTTAGAAGCAGGTGCCTCCGGCTACCAGTTAAAAGACATCGAGCCTGATGAATTGATCCTCTGTATTAAAAAAATCATCAATGGTGAAAATCAGCTTCATCCAAAAGCCACTTCACATTTGCTTGCCAATTTATCGAATAAAGACAAGAAAGATGATAACAAGTTAATTTCTGAATTAACAAAGAGAGAAATGGATGTTCTTAGAGAAATTGCTAGAGGAAAGAGCAATAAGGAAATCGCCTCCTCCCTATTCATTACGGAAAAAACTGTGAAAACTCACGTTTCTAATCTTTTATCCAAACTGGAATTAGCAGACCGAACCCAAGCGGCTCTTTTTGCAGTTAAGAATCAAATAGTGGAGTGATAAAATACAGAATATTTTTATTCTTTCCTTCGTAGACTTCTTTTTCTGTTCCTTTAAATTTATATGATAGAATGGAGAATACATGAAACGCTGAGGGAGAGAAAGCGAGTGTACGAATTTATTAAAGGAACCGTTGAGTTTGTAGGTCCTGAGTATATTGTAATCGAGAATAATGGAATAGGCTTCCAAATTTCAACGCCGAATCCGTTTATTTATTCTGGTAAAATGAATACTAATGTTACTGTCTATACATATCACTACGTCCGTGAGGATCTAATGGCTTTATATGGTTTCGAGTCTAGAGAAGAAAAAAAGCTGTTTACGAAATTATTAAATGTTTCAGGGATTGGACCAAAGGGTGCGCTGGCCATCTTGGCTTCGGGTGAGGTCCAGCAGGTCGTTTCAGCTATCGAAAATGAAGATGAGAGCTTCTTAGTCAAGTTCCCAGGGGTCGGCAAGAAAACAGCAAGACAAATGATCCTTGATTTAAAAGGAAAATTACAGGATATTGTTCCGGATTATTTCCCGAATTTATTTAATGCCGATAAATTCGCAACACAACAATCGACTAATACCGCTTTTGAAGAGGCAGTTCTTGCGTTAAAAGCCCTTGGCTACTCTGACAAAGAAGTGAAAAAGATTTCACCAGAGTTAAGAAAAGAACAGCTGTCAACCGACCAGTATATTAAAAAAGCCCTGCAGCGGCTTTTAAAATAAGGTGATTATTCATGAATGAGAGAATTATTTCTAGTGAAGCAGACCAGAGCGAAATCTCCTTAGAGCAAAGCCTCAGGCCGCAAACGTTAAAACAATACATTGGTCAAGATCAAGTGAAAAAAAGTCTAGAGATTTTCATTGAGGCGGCAAGACTCCGCAAGGAAACATTGGACCATGTTCTGCTTTACGGGCCTCCTGGATTAGGGAAGACGACTCTTGCCGTTATTATTGCCAATGAAATGGGTGTAAACATCCGGACAACCTCAGGTCCTGCCATAGAAAGACCTGGTGATTTAGCCGCGATTCTTACCGCACTCGAACCCGGTGACGTTTTGTTTATTGATGAAATCCACCGGCTGCCAAGACAGATTGAAGAGGTGCTTTATCCGGCTATGGAGGATTTTTGTCTGGATATCGTCATTGGAAAAGGACCAAGTGCCCGTTCAGTACGACTGGATCTTCCGCCGTTTACGCTTGTCGGTGCTACAACGAGGGCTGGCTCTTTATCCGCTCCGCTTCGCGATCGATTTGGAGTTTTAAGCAGACTCGAGTATTATAAGGAAGACCAGTTGAAAAATATTGTTTTACGAACAGCAGATTTATTTGAAACGAAAATAGACGAACAGTCTGCTTCCGAGATTGCCAGAAGAGCGAGGGGAACCCCTAGGATTGCCAACCGTTTACTTCGCAGGGTAAGAGACTTTGCGCAGGTAAAAGGTAATGGTGAAATTGATATCGACTTGGCTCGGGAGTCATTAGAGCTTTTGCAGGTAGACAAACTCGGCCTAGACCATATTGACCATAAGCTCCTTAAAGGAATTATTGAAAGATTCCGAGGTGGACCTGTGGGGCTTGATACGATTGCAGCATCTATAGGAGAAGAATCTGAAACGATTGAAGATGTTTATGAACCGTATTTACTGCAAATTGGCTTTTTACAAAGGACACCAAGAGGTAGAATGGTAACAGAATTAGTCTATCGCCATTTCGGCATGGAGCCGCCAAAACAGTAATTTTTGATAAGTAGGGATGTATTTTATGAAGGTAGATTTATTTGATTTTCATTTGCCTGAAGAACTGATTGCACAAGTTCCGCTTCAAAACCGGACGGATAGCAGGTTAATGGTAGTGAATAAGGAAACAGGCGTTATAAAGCATGAAATTTTTAAAAATATTAGTGAATATTTGCGTGAAGAGGATTGCCTTGTCTTAAACGATACAAAGGTACTTCCTGCACGCCTTTTTGGTGTGAAAAAGGATACTGGGGCCAAAATTGAAGTATTACTGCTAAAGCAGCTTGAGGGCGATCAATGGGAGACACTTGTGAAGCCAGCCAAGCGTATTAAAGAAGGTACAGAAATTGATTTTGGTGATGGATTACTTACCGCGGTTTGTACACGAAGCTCTGAGCATGGCGGGCGGGTATTGGAGTTTCATTATGAAGGTATTTTTTACGAGATTTTGAATCAATTAGGAGAAATGCCATTACCGCCTTATATTAAAGAACAGCTTGAAGACAGAGACCGGTATCAAACGGTGTTTGCACGTGAACCGGGTTCTGCCGCTGCCCCAACAGCTGGGCTTCATTTTACGGAAGAGCTGCTGAATGAAGTGAGAGAAAAAGGGGTTCATGTTGCGTTTATTACGCTTCATGTTGGACTTGGGACGTTCAGACCTGTAAGTGTTGATGATGTCCTAGAGCATGATATGCACTCCGAATTTTATATGATTACGGAAGGAACAGCACGATTGCTCAATGAAGTGCGTCAAAATGGCGGGAGAATTATTACCGTTGGAACCACATCGACCCGGACACTTGAAACCATCGCTTCCGAGAACAATGGTTCCTTTATTGAAAGCAGCGGATGGACAAATATTTTTATCTATCCTGGGTACGAATTTAAGGCTATTGATGGAATGATTACGAATTTCCACTTGCCAAAATCAACGTTGATCATGCTTGTTAGTGCGTTAGCGGGGAGAGAAAATATATTGCATGCCTATACAACTGCTGTAAATGAACGCTATCGCTTTTTCAGCTTTGGCGACGCAATGCTCATCATCTAGGTTAATCATTTTGATTAACCCGAAAGGAAGGAGAAATATATTTGACTGCAATAAGATATGAATTTATCAAAACATGTAAGCAAACGGGTGCCCGTTTAGGAAGGGTACATACACCGCATGGTTCTTTTGACACTCCTGCATTTATGCCGGTAGGAACACTTGCAACCGTAAAAACGATGTCTCCAGAGGATCTAAAGGAAATGGGTGCCGGTATTATTTTAAGTAATACCTATCACTTATGGCTTCGTCCGGGGAATGAAATTATTAAGGAAGCTGGCGGTCTTCATAAGTTTATGAACTGGGACCGGGCTATTTTAACAGATTCTGGCGGCTTTCAGGTTTTCAGTTTGAGTGAATTCCGAAAAATTGAAGAAGAAGGTGTTCATTTCCGTAACCATATGAGCGGTGAAAAATTATTTTTATCACCGGAAAAAGCAATGGAAATTCAAAATGACCTTGGTTCTGATATTATGATGGCATTTGATGAATGTCCGCCGTTCCCAGCCACCTATGAATACATGCAAAAATCAGTAGAGAGAACCTCTCGTTGGGCTGAGCGCTGTTTAAATGCTCATCAAAGACCAAATGATCAAGGCCTTTTTGGAATTGTTCAAGGTGGAGAGTTTGAGGAGCTCAGGAAGCAGAGTGCTAAAGACTTAGTTTCGCTTGATTTTCCTGGATACGCAGTTGGTGGACTTTCTGTTGGTGAACCTAAAGACGTTATGAATCGCGTACTTGAATTCACTACACCATTATTACCTTCAGACAAACCACGTTACCTTATGGGCGTGGGGTCACCGGATTCCTTGATTGATGGAGCGATTCGTGGGATTGATATGTTTGACTGTGTCCTGCCAACACGAATAGCAAGAAATGGAACATTGATGACGAGCACTGGTCGGCTAGTGGTGAAAAACGCTAAATTTGCAAAGGATTTCGGTCCACTTGATCCAGATTGTGATTGCTACACATGCCGAAATTACAGCAGGGCATATATTCGCCACTTAATTAAATGTGATGAAACCTTCGGAATTAGATTAACATCTTATCATAACCTATATTTTCTGTTAAGATTGATGGAGAAGGTCAGACAAGCTATCCGAGAGGACCGGCTTGGTGATTTCCGAGAAGAGTTTTTTGAACGTTATGGTTTTAACAAACCGAACGCGAAAAATTTCTAATAGATGCTAGAGTGAAAGGAGGGAAACAACATGCAAGGACTTGGTTCAATCATTCCATTAATATTAATGTTTGTATTATTTTATTTCCTACTAATTCGTCCGCAGCAAAAACGTACTAAAGCAGTTGCTCAAATGCAAAACGAATTGAAAAAAGGTGATAAAATTGTCACGATTGGCGGTTTACATGGTTTTGTCGATTCAATCGATGAAAGCAAAGTCGTGATCAAATGTGGAGACGGCAGCCGTCTAACATATGACCGTAATGCAATTCGTGAAGTAACGGAATCTGCAAAAACTTCTACAACAGCAGAAGTTTCTTTAGAGAAGTAAGATAGAAAAAAGGAAGCCATTTTGGCTTCCTTTTTCTATGCTGTTCTCGAGTTGTTTGTTGCTATATTTACCCCTAGTATTCCACCCATCATGGCAATTAACGTATAGCAAACATGGTAGATAACCTGTTCAACATCAAACAGGCGGTCAAATCCTAAATATTGGAACAAAAAGACAATAAAGCTGTAAATTAAGCCTGTTAACCCACCGATTAGCCAGCCCTTTTGCTTCCGCTTTCCACCAGAGAGAAAACCTCCTCCAAATAGTCCAATAAAGGAAACGGCGGTTACAATGTATTGAAGTGAGACTTCCCGAACAGACGTAAATCTGAGAATAGATGCGAAAATGAGGCTGCTGACAATCGCAAATAAGAAAATAAAAATCAACCCGTACAAAATAGCTGTACCAAAGCTTTTTGATTCGATTTGACTCTCCCCCTTCATGTTACTTTTCTTAGAATCAAGAAAAACAGATTCTTACCTAGTACAAGCATATTCGCCTACTTAAAAAGTAGAATAAATATTTTTACAGTTTTAATGCTAATGGGAGATTATTCCTTAAATGTTTAAGTCGAAATAGCTAACAATATAGGAGATTGCAAAAAAAGGGGCGACAGTAGTGGAACATTACTTATCAATTATATTTCGAACCATATTTTTTTACATACTTATTCTTGTTATTTTTCGCTTAATGGGTAAAAGGGAAATTGGGGAGTTAAGTATTCTCGACCTAGTCGTTTTTATCATGATTGGTGAGTTAGCTATTGTCGCAATTGATAATCCGAATAAATCGTTGATTCATTCTTCGATTCCGATGGTTTTATTAATGCTTATACAAATTGTATTGGCAACACTTTCTTTAAAAAGTAAAAAATTTCGTGATCTTGTCGACGGTAAGCCAACCATTATCATAAATCGTGGAAAAATTGATGAAGAAGCAATGAGGAAACAGCGCTACAACTTTGATGATTTGCTTACCCAGCTAAGGGAAAAGGACATCAGGAGCATTGCAGACGTTGAGTTTGCCATTTTGGAATCTTCTGGTAGTTTATCCGTTATTGAAAGAATGAATAATAGTGATGGAAAGCCTAAGGATGGGGATATTACCATTCCATTAATCATTGATGGCAATATTGAAGAAGAAAATTTAACCCGCATTAATAAAACCAATCTATGGCTTCGCCAGGAATTAAAGAAGATGGGATATCGAGATGTTAGAAAAATATCCTTTTGCAGTTTTGAAAATGGCAAGTTCTTTGTTGATATTATGGACGAAGAGTAGGAAGACACGCTATCTGCGTGTCTTTTCCATTCCCTATCAAATCGGAATTAAATTACGAATGATTGGTATTCTTCTGAGTTCTTCTTTTTTAATTAGGCCAGCGAGTATTAATAGGAAAATGTAGATGAAGCTCATTCCAAAAGTAGCCGACAATACTCTTATGGCTAAATGCTCACCAAGAAGAATGTGATTAAATAACCAATAGCCAATCCAAGCAGAGATGCCCATAATGATGGCTCCTTTTAGGTAATCTCGTATGTGAAAGCTAAAAGAAATTTTCTTTAGAACAGTGGCAAAATGCAGCATGGTTACTAACACGAAACCCACAATAATACCCAATGCCACTCCAGTTATCCCGAAGGCAGGCTGTGAAGCGAGTAGAAAGATGACAGCTGTTTTTATAACAGCTCCAATTAAACTATTGATCATTGCTGCTCTTGCCAGGTTAAGTGCTTGTAATACTGCCTGAAGAGGACCCTGATAATAATAAAATAAAAAGAATGGTGCCATGATGCGAATAAAGTAAGAACCTTTTGTTGAACCATACATGAGCTCCATCAATGGGTCTGCCAGCACATAAAGGACAATAACGGACAAACCGCCGCTTAAAAAAGCAAAACGTAATGCCTGCTGCAGGCGATGTTCAATCAACTGATGGTTATTTTGTGAATTGGCTTCGCTAATAGCTGGGACAAGAGAGGTGGCTAATGAATAAGTAACAAACGAAGGCAGCATTAATAATGGCATGGCAAAACCAGTCAGAGATCCGTATTGTTTTGTAGCTTCAATTGCCATAACACCAGCAAGTGCTAGGCTATGGGCAACTACTATCGGTTCAAAAAACCACGATACTGATCCAATCATTCTGCTTCCCATTGTCGGTAATGCGATTTCCATCAAATCTTTGAAGGTTTTCTTTCCGGAATGGACGAATTGGAAAAAATTCTTTCTTAGCTTAAATCGTTTCTTTAATTTAAAGGTAGTCAAGAGATAGATTAATGATGCCACTTCACCAACGATGGCAGCTACCATTGCCGCTGCTGCAGCATATTCAATCCCGTAAGGCAGAAATGCTTTAGTCATAACGGCAATTAAGGTAATTCTCACAAGCTGCTCTAAAATCTGTGATATTGCTGAAGGACGCATGTTTTGTCTGCCCTGGAAATACCCTCTTAAAACAGAGGAGACGGCGATAACAGGTACAACGGGTGCAATCGCGATTAAAGGATAAAACGTTCTTGGATCCGTAAAGAGTGTAGTAGACAGAATCGGTGCTAACAAAATGAGAGCTGGTGTAAAGATAAGCGAAAGCGAGATAGTTATGGCCAGAGAAACCACAAGGATTTTTTTAATTTCTTGGTGATTTCCTCTTGCTTCTGCTTCAGCAATATTTTTTGATATGGCGACAGGCAGTCCCATTTGTGTTAAGGTCACAACAAGGATAAAGGTGGGAAAAGCCATCATATAGAGGCCGACCCCTTCTTCACCAATACTTCGAGCTATGACAATTCTGTTAATAAATCCAAGCACTCTCGTAATTAATCCCGCTATTAATAGGATAAAGGTCCCTTTTAAAAACTTCGACATACTACTTCCCACCTTCTCAAAAAAGAAGAATTCATATACAATTAATCTATATGCATAAGGGTGGACAAAGCATGACAAGGTGTTTTTTATTTTGGCTGTGTTAACGGAAAATGTTGATGTTAAAGCTATGTTGATTTGTGCGGAAAGCGAAGCGCCTGGACCACAAATCAACAGGCAAATTTAACACAGCCACTATTTCTTAGATAAAGATAGAGACTTAAATGTCCAGAGGGGGCAACATCATTGGAGAAAAACCACGCTTACAATCATTTTCGCACTCAGGTTGAACCAGCATTAATAAGCAAGCTGGAAGAATTTCGCCTGCTAGGTTACAAAGAAGTTTCAAATAGTGGACTTTGGGATTATCTAACAAGAAAGAAATGGAAGAAGATTAAAGAGGAAATTAGAATTTATGAAATTATTGATGATATCCTTTCGGTTAAGGTAAGTGATTACATCAGCTTTACGACTATTCAAACGTATAAGAACCATGATTTTAATCTAGAAGATGAAAATGAAATGAAAGAATTATTAAAATAAAAACACTCGCTTTTTTTGCGTGACTTATCTAGTTTAAATTGACACTATTTATAAACTATTTCATAATGAAAGCAATGATTTTTTATTATTTTTACATAAGGCTTTTCGTTGCAGTGCTTTGGCTTTAAGCCCTAAGGAGGAACAAAACGTAATGGTTAAGCGCAGTAGAATTATCGCTTTCCTATTAGTAGTTATACTATTAGGAAGTACAATGGGTGTAACAGCAACAGGTATTTTAAAAGACATTAAACTAGGTTTGGACCTTCAAGGCGGTTTCGAGGTTTTATATGAAGTTACACCAGCAAAGAAGGGTCAGGAGATTAACAAAGAAACGTTAGCTAGTACGGCTGAGGCACTAGATAGACGAATTAATGTCCTTGGTGTTAGTGAACCGAATATTCAAATTGAAGGAGAAAATCGGATTCGTGTCCAGCTTGCTGGAGTAACCGATCAAAATGAAGCGCGGGAGATTCTATCTACACAAGCGAATCTTACTTTCCGTGATGCTAATGACCGCGTGATGATGGACGGAGCGGATTTAGCGGAGAATGGTGCGAGCCAGACTTTTGATGAAAATGGAGCACCGAGCGTTTCATTGAAGTTAAAGAGTGCTGATACATTCAAAAAAGTTACTGAAGAAATTGTAAAAATGACACCGAATAATTATCTAGTCATTTGGCTTGATTTTGAAGAAGGAAAAGATTCCTTTAAAACAGAAATCACAAAAGAAGATCCAAAGTTTTTATCCGCTCCAACCGTAAGAGAAATTTTCAACCAAAATACAGTTTCAATTGTGGGAAGCTTTACAGCTGAGGAAGCACAAGAGCTTGCATCACTATTAAATGCTGGAGCACTTCCTGTAAAGTTAACCGAAGTATACTCCACATCTGTTGGAGCTAAATTCGGTGAACAGGCGTTAAACGAAACCATACTAGCTGGTATAATTGGGATCGCTATCATTTATTTATTTATGTTAGTTTATTATCGTTTTCCTGGGTTCATCGCAACCGTTACACTATCGGTCTATATTTATCTTGTTTTATTAGTTTTTGATTGGATGAATGGGGTTCTAACCTTACCGGGAATTGCCGCCCTTATTTTAGGGGTCGGGATGGCTGTTGATGCCAACATTATCACCAATGAACGAATTAGAGAAGAGATTAAGGTAGGTAAAACAATCAAATCAGCCTTCCAAGCAGGTAGTAAGGGTGCTTTTACTTCCATTCTTGACTCTAACTTAACGACGATTTTAACTGCAGCGGTCCTATTCTATTATGGGACAAGTTCCATAAAAGGTTTTGCCACCATGCTATTGGTGAGTATATTGCTGAGCTTTATTACCGCAGTGTTTGGTTCTCGTTTACTATTAGGTTTGTGGGTGAACAGCGGTTTCTTAAACAAAAGGGCAAGCTGGTTCGGTGTAAAAAAATCTGCTATCAAGGATATAAGTGAAAACTTTGATACGCTTGATCTCCCAACTAGATGGGACCGTTACGATTTTGTAAAGGTAAGAAAATTATTTTTCATTGTTTCCGGGGTTCTTATTTCTCTAGGCCTAGTGTTAATTCTTGTTTTCCGTCTGCATCTATCTATCGATTTTTCGAGTGGAACACGGATTGAGGTCTTATCTAATAAACCATTAACAACGGAAATGGTTGAAGCTGCTTTTGACAAGCAGGGTATCAAAATCGATGATATGACTCTTTCAGGAGAAAACAATGAAGTTGTATCTGCGCGAATGATCGGAGTTTTATCGAAGGATGAAATCGCAAAGTTGAAATCTGCTTTTCATGATGAATTTGGTACTGATCCAAGTGTTAGTACGGTTTCTCCGACGGTAGGTAAGGAGTTGGCGAAAAATGGAATTATCGCCTTAATCATTGCCTCAATCGGAATCATTATCTATGTTACAGTCCGTTTTGAATTTGCAATGGCAGTTGCAGCAATTGCTTCGCTGCTTCACGATGCATTCTTTATGGTTGCCTTTTTCAGTATTACGCGCTTAGAAGTAGATTTAACCTTTATCGCCGCTGTCTTAACAATTATCGGTTATTCTATTAATGATACGATTGTTACCTTCGACAGGATGCGTGAAAACTTAACGAAGAAGAAACGACTTAAAACCTTTGAGGATATAGCGGATGTTGTAAATGTAAGTGTTCGACAAACATTAACTCGTTCAGTTAATACAGTTTTAACCGTTTTAATCACAGTTGTGGCAATGATAATCTTTGGCAGTGAATCGATCCGTAATTTCAATATCGCATTACTAGTTGGATTAATCACTGGAGTTTACTCTTCCATTTTTATTGCAACCAACCTTTGGGTAGTTCTTAAAGCAAGAGAACTTAAGAAGAAAGGTACCATTAAGACAGTAAAAGAAAAGAGAAAATACTCTGACGAGCCACAAGTGTAACAAATGAACCGCAGATAACTCTGCGGTTTATTTTTAATTTCAAGTGGAAAATATCAATGATTGAAAGCTAAACATTGCTCCTGTATAATAGTAAAGTCTGAGGGGTGAACGCATGTTAAAGTCGAAAACTAGATGGATTGTTCGTAAATCTGATCAACAACTAGTAGAAACTCTCGAAAATGAATTAAAAATTACGCCACTTGTTGCGTCGCTGCTTATCAACCGCGGATTAAATACCGTTGATTCTGCACGGTATTTTTTATATGGAAAAGAGCAATTTCATGACCCTTATCTATTAAAAGGCATGGATACAGCCGTAAACAGAATTCGGCAGGCAATAGAAAATCAAGAACCTATATTAATATTTGGAGATTATGATGCAGATGGTGTGAGCAGTACGACCGTATTAATGCTTACGCTCAAGGATCTGGGGGCTAATGTCCAATTTTATATACCCAATCGTTTTACAGAAGGATATGGTCCGAATGAACCAGCCTTTCGGAGTGCAGCTGAATCTGGAATAAAATTAATTATTACTGTAGATACAGGTATTTCTGCTATACACGAAGCAGGTATTGCAAAGGAACTTGGTCTCGACTTAATTATCACGGATCACCATGAACCTGGTCCTGTTTTACCGGAAGCATTGGCGATTATTCATCCTAAACTTCCAGATAGTATTTATCCTTTTCGTGAACTTGCTGGGGTAGGTGTGGCCTTTAAATTAGCTCATGCCCTTTATGGAGAACTTCCAGAACATTTACTTGAAATTGCTGTTATTGGTACCATCGCAGATTTGGTTTCGTTAAAAGACGAAAATCGTCTTATTGTCAAAAAAGGTTTGGAAAAGCTTAAAGTTACCAAAAATAAAGGTCTAAAAGCTATTTTAAAAGTAGCAGGTGTAGATCAACAGAACATTAACGAAGAAACAATCGGATTTACGCTAGCGCCAAGAATCAATGCTGTTGGCAGATTAGAAAATGCCGATATGGCTGTAGACCTTTTGCTTACAGATGACCCTATTGAAGCAGAAAACTTAGCACAAGAAATGGACGAATTAAATAAAACAAGGCAGTCAATTGTCAACTCTATTACACTTGAAGCCATTGAAGAGGTTGAAAGAAACTATCCTATTGAATCGAATTCAGTACTCGTGATTGGTAAAGAAGGCTGGAATGCTGGTGTGATTGGCATCGTTGCTTCTAGATTAGTTGAAAAGTACTACCGTCCAACAATTGTCCTTAGTTTTGACCCTGAAAAAGGTTTGGCCAAGGGTTCAGCCCGAAGTATTGCAGGTTTTGATTTATTTAAAAATCTGTCGACATGCCGTGATATCCTTCCGCATTTTGGCGGACATCCTATGGCTGCTGGAATGACGCTAAAGCTAGAGGATGTTTCAGATCTTCGTCAAAGATTAAATCTTTTGGCGGATGAGCAGTTAACAAAAGAAGATTTTGTTCCAATTACTTTACTCGATCATCAAATAAATGTGGAAGAAATTAACTTATCCTCATTAGATGAATTAAATCTTCTTGCTCCATTTGGAATGGACAATCCGAAGCCAAAGGTCTTAATTAGTAATGTCCAAATATCCACGATGAGAAAGATTGGTTCTGAACAAAATCATTTGAAAGTATTGGTAAATGATAATGGTGCTAACCTAGATGGGATTGGGTTCGGACTCGGACAGTTAGTGGACCATATTTCACCAGCTTCAAAAATTTCGATTATTGGTGAATTAGCTATCAATGAGTGGAATAATATCCGTAAACCACAAATTTTTATTCAGGATGTTGCCGTTGAATCCTGGCAATTATTCGATCATCGCGGGGTCAAACGGATTCACTCGATGGTGAATACCATCCCGAAGGAAAAACGGACATTTATTATTTTTAATAAAGAACAGCTTGATAAAATGGATCCGGCTTTAACGAGTGAGGCAATACTGATTCAAAATGAGGCCGATGCGAAAGCCTTCGATTCCCATCAAGCCAATGTTGTACTCGTTGACCTGCCGCCATCAAAGGACATTCTTTGTCACTTATTTAATGGAAGGCAGCCTGCGCGGATTTATGCCTATTTCCATAAAGAATCGAGTGATTTCTTCAGTACTCTGCCAACAAGAGACCATTTTAAATGGTTTTATGGTTTGCTATTAAAAAAGGGTCCGATTGATTTAGGCCGTCATGGGGATGAAATTGCCAAGCACCGCGGCTGGTCGACAGAAACGATAACCTTTATGTCAAAGGTGTTTTCTGAACTAGATTTTGTTACAATAAACAATGGATTTATTACTTTGAATAAACAATCACAAAAGCGTGACCTAACTGACTCGATTACCTACCAAATGAAACAGTCTCAATATGGACTTGAAAGAGATTTATTATTTTCATCCTTTCAAGCATTGAAAAGCTGGTTTGATGAGGTTATTGAGGAATCAGTTCAAATTGAGGAGGCAATAAAGTAATGGACTTAAAGCAATTTATCGCAATCGTACCGGATTATCCGAAACCAGGAATTACCTTCAAAGATATTACTCCATTAATGAACGATGGAGAAGCATATAAGTATGCAACGGACCAAATTGTTGAATATGCAAAAGATAAACAAATTGATTTAATCGTTGGTCCAGAGGCAAGAGGGTTTATTATTGGCTGTCCAGTATCCTATGCCCTTGGTATTGGCTTTGCACCTGTTCGTAAGGAAGGCAAACTTCCGCGTGATACAGTGAAAGTTAGCTATGGATTGGAATATGGAAGTGATGTTCTAACCATTCATAAGGACGCGATTCAGCCTGGGCAACGAGTTTTGATTACGGATGATCTGTTAGCGACAGGTGGAACGATTGATGCAACCATTCAATTAGTTGAGCAGCTTGGCGGTGTGGTTGCTGGAATTGCTTTTCTTGTAGAATTAACCTACCTCGAAGGCCGTAAAAAGCTTGAAGGGTATGACATCATGACATTGATGAATTATTAATAGTAATGAGGGCACTCGTAACTGAGTGCTCTCTTGTTATAAGAGGAGAAATATTATTTTTATCATATTTCGACACTTTTTTCGCAAAATACAGTAAAATAGGTATCAAACCCTTTACATCTGTGTATTTTTTTTCGATAATAGTAACATTCATTAGTAACTAGTTAAGATAGTAAAACATTTAATAATAAAAAATGAGACGAAAAATAAGGTGATTTTATGGCGAACGATCAAGTGCTAACTGCCGAACAAGTCATCGACAAGACGAGGGCATATTTAAACGAGGAGCATTGTGAATTTGTAAAAAGAGCGTACGAATTCGCAAAACATTCTCATCGTGAACAATATAGAAAGTCGGGAGAGCCTTACATTATCCATCCTATTCAGGTTGCTGGAATTCTTGCGGACCTGGAGATGGATCCTGAAACGGTTGCTGCTGGTTTTCTTCATGACGTTGTTGAAGACACTGATGTCACCTTATTGGACATCGAGAATGAATTTAATGACGAAGTGGCCATGCTTGTCGACGGGGTTACGAAATTAGGGAAAATTAAATATAAATCACACGAGGAACAACAGGCAGAGAACCACAGAAAAATGTTTGTGGCAATGGCCCAGGATATCCGCGTTATTTTGATTAAGCTTGCTGATCGTTTGCATAATATGAGGACGCTTAAGCACCTACCTGTTGAGAAGCAGCGTCGGATTTCAAATGAAACACTTGAAATCTTTGCACCTTTGGCCCATCGTCTTGGTATTTCTAAGATTAAGTGGGAGTTGGAAGATACTGCCTTAAGATACTTAAATCCACAACAATATTACCGTATCGTTAACTTGATGAAAAAGAAGCGGGCAGAACGGGAGCAATACTTAGTCGATGTAATGGACGAGGTTCGTGACAGAATGAAAGAAGTGTCCATTAATGCGGAGCTTAATGGAAGACCTAAACATATCTACAGCATTTACCGGAAAATGGTTCAGCAAAATAAACAGTTTAGTGAAATCTATGATTTACTTGCCGTTCGAATTGTAGTGAATAGTATTAAGGATTGCTACGCCGTGCTAGGAATCATTCACACGTGCTGGAAGCCAATGCCTGGGCGTTTTAAGGACTATATTGCTATGCCGAAGCCGAATATGTATCAATCTCTTCACACAACGGTCATTGGTCCTAAAGGCGATCCACTAGAGGTTCAAATTCGCACGTCTGAAATGCACCGAATTGCAGAATTCGGTATTGCAGCCCACTGGGCGTATAAAGAAGGGAAAGCACTTAGTGATACAACTTCTTACGAACAAAAATTAACATGGTTTAGAGAAATCCTTGAATTCCAAAATGACACTGCCAATGCAGAAGAATTTATGGAGTCACTAAAAATTGATTTATTCTCCGATATGGTATTTGTGTTCACTCCAAAAGGTGATGTAATCGAATTACCGTCTGGTTCTGTTCCGATTGATTTTGCTTATCGGATTCATTCTGAAATTGGCAATAAGACGATTGGGGCAAAAGTAAACGGTAAAATGGTTACGCTGGACTATCGGCTTAAGACAGGTGACATTATCGAAATTCTTACCTCTAAGCACTCTTATGGACCAAGCCAAGACTGGTTAAAGCTTGCGCAAACATCACAGGCTAAAAATAAGATTCGTGCATTCTTTAAGAAGCAGCGTCGGGATGAAAATGTCGATAAGGGAAAAGAGCTTGTTGAAAAAGAAATTCGCGGGATGGAATTTGATTTAAAAGAGATCTTAACGGCAGATAATTTGAAGAAGGTCGCCGAAAAGTTTAATTTTGCCAATGAAGACGATATGTATGCAGCTGTCGGCTATAATGGTGTAACCGCATTGCAGGTAGCTAACCGCTTAACTGAAAAATGGCGAAAAAAGCGAGATCAAGAGCAATCGGCAACCATTACCAATGCCATATCTGATATGAAGGCTTTCCCTTCAACAAAAAAGAGGGAATCCGGTGTTCGTGTTGCTGGGATTGATAATTTGTTAATCCGTTTGTCAAGATGCTGCAATCCTGTCCCAGGTGACGAAATTGTCGGCTTCATTACGAAGGGCCGCGGTGTTTCTGTTCACCGAGCTGATTGTACCAATATTGACTCTAATGATGCGCAAACCAGGTTAATACCTGTTGAGTGGGAATCCTCCTTAAATGACCGGAAAGAGTATAATGTTGATATTGAAATTAGTGGTTATGACCGCCGTGGTCTTTTGAATGAGGTCCTGCAGGCGGTAAACGAGACAAAAACCAATATTTCAGCTGTTTCTGGCCGATCTGACCGCAATAAGATGGCAACGATTATCATGTCTATTGCCATTCATAATGTCAGCCATTTGCAACGGGTTGTTGAGCGAATCAAACAGATACCAGATATCTATTCCGTTCGCCGGATTATGAATTAAGGAGTTTTTTGAAATGCGAGTAGTGGTGCAGCGCAGTAAAAATGCAAAGGTAACTGTAGATGGAGAAATAACAGGTCAGATTTCTAAAGGACTTGTCCTCCTTGTAGGTGTCACACATCAAGATAAAGAGGAGGACGCTGCCTTCTTAGCGGAAAAAATCGTTAATCTACGGATTTTTGAAGATGACGCTGGAAAGATGAATTTATCTTTATTAGAAGTTGGCGGTGAAATCCTTTCTGTCTCTCAATTCACTTTGTATGGGGATTGCCGCAAAGGAAGACGACCTAATTTCATGGAAGCTGCAAGACCGGAACAGGCGATTCAGCTCTATGAAGTATTCAATGGTTTATTACGTGAAAAAGGTATCAAGGTTGAAACAGGAATCTTTGGAGCGATGATGGATGTTGAATTAATCAATGACGGCCCCGTTACACTAATTGTTGAGAGTAAAGGATAAAAAATGCTTGGCACTTTAATAGCTGCCAAGCATTTTTTAATTGTCTAGCTACAGCGCCTAGAGGCTCGGGGTCATAAGACGAACCGTCAAGAAGGTAAAGACCAACCTTCTCGCCGGATCGTCTTATGCCTGTCGCCCCTAGGAAAAATCGAACTGCATTTTTCCCTGGGCAAGGCGCTTCCGCTTTTCTAATTTTCTTTAAAATATCTAGCTAATCCGTTATAAATACCGGTGGCTGCATTTTCTTGGAATTGACCAGAGGTCAGCGTCATTTCTTCTGCTGAATTACTTAGGTACCCCAGCTCCATAAGGACTGCTTGTCTTTGATTTTCACGAACGACATGATAATCACCCGAGCGGACCCCGCGGCTTTTTAATTTTGTTAGCGAATTGGTTGAGTTATAAACATATTCTGCGAGTTTTTTTTGATAGGAATGATAGTAGTAGCCTGTCATTCCCCGGACGCTTCGATCCAGGTTACTATCATAATGTAAGCTGAGAAAGGCATCTGCCTGATGGATACTCGCGAGTCTTACCCTTGATGGCAGCGGAAGATACGAATCGTTACTTCTTGTAAGAAATACATTTGCGCCAGCCGCTTTTAACTTATCAGATAAAAGTTGGGCAGTCCTTAGTGTTAATTCTTTCTCAAGGGTTCCACTCGATCCTGTTGCCCCATTGTCAACTCCGCCATGACCGGGATCAATGACAATGGTTTTGTACTTTAGATAACCTTCTGCCCCTTGTTTATCAATACCCGGACCTGTGCCATTGGTAGTCACAAGCCAGCCGGCAATATATCCATTACTATCATTCGACAATTTAATTTCATACCAATCATTTTCGACACTTATTATGTGAAAGGACTCACCTTCATTAACTCGTTGTAGAACAGTCGATTGTACGGTGGGATCCTTTCTGATATTGGTACCATTATGTAGGATTGTTACTTTGCTATCTTTGGCAATTTGGCTCGATTTTTCTTTATCTTTATTAAAATACCATCCTGCTGCCCAGCCAGTTTTTCCTGATTTATATTCGATTTGGATCCAATTATTTACCTCATCAAGAATGGCAAACTCTTGTCCTTTTGAAACGGAGCCAATAATCTTTGAATTTAAGGAAGATCCGTCACGGACACTAAGAGAGCTGGCTGTTACCTTCCCAATTATTCCAGTAGTTTTAGATGGCAGACTTTGAGTCCCTATTTGAACAAATTCACTACTTACCCATGCACTTTGGCCAGAGTACTTAATTTCCAGCCAATTACTCTTTTTTGAATAAATACTAACTGTTGTCCCCTTTGATAATTTGCCAATAATACTTCCTTTGGTAGAAGGCTCATCTCGAATATTCAATGTATCTGTAACAATACCTTTGTCGATGGATTTATTATTATTATTATTATTATCTTCTTTAGAATTAGTGCTATTACTTTTTAAATCCATGAATTCTCTTGCAACCCAGCCTTCACCAAATGATGCAGAGATTTTTAACCAGTTTTCATTCTCATCAAGAACGCTGACAGCTTGTCCTTTATTTAAATAGCCTGTGATACGGAAACTGGTTCCAGGGCCGGAGCGCACTCGTAATTGATTGGTATTAGCTGTAGCACTCATATTTTTTGAATTACTAGAGCTGCTAGTGGTTGTTCCATTAGAGGATTTAGTTATAACCCAGTTGGCAACCCAGCCTGTCTTCGCAGTTGAAAGCTGAATTTGGATCCAATCATCTTTTTCTTTAATAATCGTAAATTTTTCGCCCTTTTTTACTTGCTTCACCAGCTGATAGCTTAGGCCTGGACCATTACGGATGTTAACAGTACTCTCAGCAATGGTGACCGTCCCGTTTGCTGCCACACCTATCTCCTGCGGGAGGAATACAGCAAAAACTAATGTGAAACATACTACTAACAGTATAAATCTCTTTATCATCCTCTCTCTCCCTTCACAATATCTATAATTTTATCGTAAAGCAGAGTGAAAATCATTCCTTATTTGCTAAATTTCTCCTTTTTCCGAAAATCTTGTCTTTCACGTAAGTTTTTTATATGAATGGAAATAATAGAAACTATAGTGATGATAAAGAGGTGATTGAGGGATGAGATCGAGCGATAAGTCAAATAGTATCCAATCAGTTGACAGCAGGCTTTTTGGAGTGGATTTTCATGATTTTATTCAAAGAGAACAAAATAATACTACGTTTGAGCTTGCCTCCGAATTTGGACTAACGATTGGCGATGTTAGAAAGTTGAAAAAACATTTGGAGAGATCCTAAATCCTTCTTGACATTGGATTCAATGCTCCGTATTATTATATAAATAATAAACATGGCGATAACCAATGATGGAGCATAGTAATTAAGGTTAAACATGACAAGAGAGGAAATGCCCTGGGCTGAAAGCATTTCTACATGATTCTTAATGAATGAACACTCCTTAGGCTTCTCTCTGAAAAGGGTTCCTTTAGTCGGATTAAATTCCGCCCTTAGTAGGAGAAGAACGTATGCAGGCGTTAACTGTAAAAGAGGATGTGCATAGATTGTTTATGCCTTCAACTAGGGTGGCACCGCGGGATTATAACTCTCGTCCCTTGTATTTATTTATACAAGGGACGGGAGTTTTTTGTTTTTATAAAGGTTTTACATAAATTAGAAACGGTAAGGAGGAATATGCTATGTCTATTAGCATTCCAAGAGGCACACAGGATATTCTGCCTGGAGAGGTAGAAAAGTGGCAGCTGATTGAAGCAAAAGCGAGAGAGCTTTGTGAGAAATATCAATATCAAGAAATTCGGACTCCAATCTTTGAACATACAGATCTATTTGCAAGAGGTGTAGGTGATACCACTGATATTGTACAGAAAGAAATGTACTCATTTGATGATCGCGGCGGCCGCAGCCTTACGTTAAGACCAGAAGGAACAGCAGCAGTGGTAAGGGCATTTGTTGAGAAAAAAATGTTTGGTTATCCAAATCAGCCCGTTAAGCTTTATTATATGGGACCCATGTTTCGATACGAACGCCCACAGGCAGGACGCTTCCGTCAGTTTGTTCAATTTGGTATCGAAGCATTAGGCAGTAACGATCCTGCAATTGATGCAGAAGTCATTTCACTAGCAATCAATTTATACATGGAAATGGGCTTGAAAAAGCTAAAGCTTGTGATCAATAGTCTTGGAGATAAGGAGAGCAGAACCGCTCACCGCAATGCGTTAGTGAATCACTTTCAGCCGAGAATCGGGGAGTTTTGCCACGATTGTCAAAACCGTCTGGAGAAAAATCCATTGCGGATTCTCGATTGCAAACAGGATCACAATCATGAATTAATGAAATCTGCACCGTCGATTATTGATTATCTAAATGATGAATCGAAGGCATATTTTGAAAAGTTACAGAAGTATTTAACACAATTGGATATTGCGTTTGTAGTCGATCCGAACCTAGTTCGCGGTTTGGATTATTATAATCACACTGCTTTTGAAATAATGAGTGACGCAGAAGGCTTTGGAGCCATTACCACTTTATGCGGCGGCGGTCGGTATAACGGATTGGCCGAAGAAATGGGCGGACCAGAAACCCCTGGAATCGGTTTTGCCATGAGTATTGAACGCTTTCTAGCAGCACTAAATGCTGAAGGAATTGAGCTTGAAATCAATCAAGGTATTGATTGCTATATCGCTTCCCTTGGTGAAGAAGCCAAGGATTATACAGTAGGGCTTCTACAGAAACTGCGCCTTGCAGGTGTTTCCGCAGAAAGAGATTATTTAAATCGAAAAATCAAAGCACAATTTAAAGCAGCTGACCGACTGAATGCAAAATATGTTGCCGTTCTCGGTGACGACGAGCTTACGAACAATAAAATTAACCTTAAAAATATGGCTACAGGCGAGCAAGAAGAAATCGAGTTAACACGATTTGTGGAATATTTTCAAGAACTTAAGAGATAGAGGAGAGGATCTTCATGTATGGGAGAACGTATTTTTGTGGCGATGTACCAGAGTCTGCAATTGGTGAGAAAGTAACACTTAAAGGCTGGGTAGCAAAACGCCGGGACCTAGGTGGATTAATTTTTATTGATTTACGCGATCGTACAGGTATTGTCCAAGTTGTTTTCAATCCGGATTTATCGAAAGAAGCACTGCAAACTGCGGAAAAGATTCGTAGTGAGTATGTTCTAGATATACAGGGGACGATAATTGCCCGTGAGGAAGGAACGATTAACCCAAATTTAAAAACTGGCAAAATTGAAGTTCAAGCTGAAATGGTAACGATTATTAACGAAGCGAAAACACCGCCGTTTACCATTACAGATAAAACGGATGCATCAGAGGATATTCGTCTTAAATACCGCTATTTAGATTTCCGTCGTCCGGTGATTTTTGAAACATTAAAAATGCGTCATCAAGTGACAAAGCAAATCAGAGATTTCCTTGACTCTGAAGGATTCCTAGATATTGAAACACCGATTTTAACAAAAAGTACTCCTGAGGGTGCACGTGACTATCTCGTTCCAAGCCGTGTACATCCTGGTGAGTTCTATGCACTTCCACAATCACCACAGTTATTCAAGCAGCTATTAATGCTTGGCGGGATTGAGCGTTATTATCAAATCGCACGCTGTTTCCGTGATGAAGACTTACGTGCTGACCGTCAGCCGGAGTTTACACAAATTGATATTGAAACAAGTTTCCTTGGTCAAGAGGATATCTTGGGCTTAATGGAAAAAATGATGACTGGGCTGATGAAGGAAGTAAAAGGACTTGAAATTCCTGCTCCGTTTCCACGAATGACCTATGATGAAGCGATGAGCCGTTTTGGTTCAGATAAACCAGATACTCGTTTTGGCCTTGAACTAGTTGATCTTTCTGAGGTTGTTAAAGATTCAGGTTTTAAAGTATTTGCAGCTGCTGTTGCTAATGGCGGTCAAGTAAAAGCCATTAATGTGAAAGGCGGGGCTGAGAAATACTCACGTAAGGATATTGATGCCCTAACAGAATTTGTAGGGGTTTATGGTGCAAAAGGTCTAGCTTGGCTGAAAGTAGACGCAGAGGGATTAAAAGGTCCGATTGCAAAGTTCTTTGCTGAAGAGGATTCCCAAGCGTTAACAACGGTTTTAAATGCTAAAGAGGGAGACTTACTATTATTCGTTGCCGACAAGAAAAATGTCGTTGCTGACGCTTTAGGTGCACTCCGCTCTAAGCTTGGAAAAGAATTAGGGTTAATCGACCAGAGTAAGTTTAACTTTTTATGGATTACAGATTGGCCGCTTCTTGAGTATGGTGAAGAAGAAGGACGTTACTATGCGGCCCATCATCCATTCACGATGCCGGTAAGAGAAGACTTGCCTTACTTAGATACAGACCCGGCTAGAGTTCGTGCACAGGCCTATGACCTTGTATTGAATGGTTATGAGCTCGGAGGCGGTTCACTGAGAATTTTTGAGCGTTCTGTTCAAGAAAAAATGTTTAAAGTTCTTGGTTTTACTTCTGAAGAGTCTCAAGAACAATTTGGTTTCTTGTTAAATGCTTTCGAATACGGTACGCCGCCACATGGCGGGATTGCTCTTGGTTTGGACCGTTTGGTTATGCTGCTGTCAGGCAGTACGAACCTGCGTGATACCATTGCTTTTCCAAAAACGGCAAGCGCCGCAGACTTGTTGACCAATGCACCAGGTGAAGTTTCAGAAGCCCAATTAAAAGAACTTCACTTATCACTAAATGTTACCAATAAAATGAATAAAACGCTTTCATAATCCCTTGAATGGTTTTTTAATCTATGGTATTATAAAGTCAATCAAATAAGTGTCCTGAAATGTTCGTTGTATTACCTAACTTTTGACCAACATTATTTCTTCGGGAGTCTGAAGTCTTCAAGCAGCGTAAAAGCCTCAACCTATACGGTTAAAGGGACTTACATAAACTTGGAATAAGACACCCACCTGCGAGAGTGGCGGGATCAAAAGAAGGAACAAGCGCGACGGCACCATTGGGACCCTTATAAAAATAGTCTCCTGCATAAGCAGGGGGCTATTTTTATTTTTGCTGAGGAAAAGCACATCGATTGTGCCCAAAAGGGCGGTGCTATAAAAATTTGGGTAACAATCACTTTTCATTTTCGAATTCCTATAGAAATACTTGAATTTATAGAGGAGTATGTTATATTTTTTTAGTGTTAAAGATATAGATAAGTCTAATTTGAATTCTGGAGGATTCACATGCTGCATCAATTTTCTCGTAATGAACTTGCTATTGGCAAAGAAGGCCTAGATATTATGAAAAACAGTACTGTTGCTGTGCTAGGGATTGGCGGTGTCGGCTCATTTGCTGCTGAAGCACTTGCTCGTTCTGGAGTTGGAAAGCTGATACTAGTCGATAAGGATACAGTTGATATTACCAATGTCAACCGTCAGCTCATCGCCTTGCTATCAACGGTTGGACAAGAGAAAGCTGAACTTATGAAAGAGCGTATTAAAGATATTAATCCTGATTGTGAAGTCATCGCCTTAAAAATGTTTTATACAGAAGAGACATATGAAGAATTTTTTAAGCATGGTCTGGATTTTGTCGTTGACGCTTCTGATACCATTGTTTATAAAATTCATTTGATGAAAGAATGCTTAAAAAGAAATATTCCGATCATCTCGAGCATGGGAGCGGCCAATAAAATGGACCCAACTCGCTTCAAAATTGCTGATATTTCTAAAACACATACAGATCCAATCGCTAAGGTAATCCGCACGAAACTCCGCAAGGAAAGAATCCACAAGGGCATTCCAGTGGTCTTTTCGGATGAAAGCCCGATTGTTATTCGTGAGGATGTTAAAAAAGAGGTTGGGAATGAAAATGCTCCAATCCGTAAGGCACAAATGCCGCCATCCTCAAATGCCTTCGTTCCTTCTGCTTGCGGGTTGATTATGGCAAGCTATGTGGTTCGAGAGCTGTTAGCCGACATCAAAATTACAAGAGTATCTGACGAAAAATAATAAGCAGCCCCGAATCGTAAAAGGTCGGGGCTATTTTTTTATAAAAATGTTAAATTTATCTATTATGCGTTAAACTTGATAAAGAGAGGGGGAGGTCTTTTGGAATCAATTGTAGTATTAAAAGATGTTACCAAAGTAATTAAAGGACGAACGATAATAGATAATATCAGCTTCGAAGTAAATAAAGGAGAAGTCTTCGGATTTCTTGGCCCCAATGGAGCGGGTAAAACAACCACGATTCGAATGATTGTCGGATTAATGGATATTACCTCAGGTGATATCACAATCGATGGTTATAGTATCAAATCAAAGTTTGAAGATGCGGTAAGACATGTTGGAGCCATTGTTGAAAATCCGGAAATGTACAAGTTTCTAAGCGGCTACCAAAACCTTATTCATTATGCGCGGATGGTGAAAGGGATATCCAAGGAAAAAATTAATGAAACTGTAAAGCTTGTGGGCTTATCGGATAGAATTCATGATAAAGTGAAGACCTATTCCCTGGGCATGCGGCAGCGATTAGGTTTGGCTCAATGTCTTTTGCATGATCCTAAAGTATTGATTTTGGATGAACCGACAAACGGACTGGATCCTGCAGGCATAAGAGAAATCCGTGATTACATACGCCGCCTTGCAAGGGAGAGAAATATGGCGGTGATAGTATCGAGCCATATTCTTTCAGAAATGGAAATGATGTGTGACCGCATTGGTATTATTCAAAATGGTAGTCTCATTGATGTTCAATTGATACAGGAATTTGTACATGGAACTAGTGCAAGTTTTGAATTTGAGGTTATTCCTAGTGAAAAAGCATTAACCTTTATGAATACTAACTTCCCTACTATCTCAGTAACTCATTCACGGAACGGTATTACCATGGAACTAGCAAAAAATGAAGTACCAGCAATGGTAAAGGTGTTCGTTGAAGAAGAAATTCAAGTGTTTGGGATTAGAGAAGTTTCCAAAACATTAGAGGACCGCTTCCTTGAAGTGACAGCAGATAAGGGGGCTATCGATCATGATTAATTTAATTCGTAATGAATTAATGAAAATTTTTAGAAGACCAGGAACCTATGTAATGATTGGGATACTAGTAGTGATTGTCTCTATCACAGGTGTCTTTATGAAGTATAACCTAGTTGAAGAAGAACCTAATGTCACGGAAGATTGGAAACCAGTACTGCAACAGGAAAATGAAGCATTGAAAAGCCAACTAGAATCTAGTCTAATAAAATTGGAGCAGGATTACTATAAGAAACAAATTGCTATCAATGAATACAGGTTAGCGCATGATATTCCTTTTAGAGAAAAGTATAATGTCTGGTCTTTTGTAAAAGACAGTTCAGAGCTTATTCTTTTAGCCGGTTTGTTTACGATAGTAGTGTCCGCAGGAATTGTTGCAAGTGAATTTAATTGGGGAACGATTAAGCTGCTGCTAATTCGGCCAATCAATCGAAGTAAAATATTACTGTCGAAATATCTAACTGTCTTGTTGTTTGCTTTGTTGATGATTGGAATCTTATTTGGTTTTTCAGCCATTCTGGGCGCTATTCTTTTCGGATTCCCAGAACAAACATTGCCGTATTTGAATTATTTCAATGGTAAAGTAACCGAGCAGCACATTATCGTTTACTTAATCATTTACTATGGATTAGGCTCGATTGATATGATTATGTTGACTACAATGGCCTTCATGATTTCATCTGTCTTCCGAAACAGTTCGCTTGCTATTGGATTATCATTATTTCTAATGTTTACGGGCAGTCAATTCACCGCTCTTATTTCAATGAAGTTTGATTGGGCAAAATACATTCTCTTTGCCAATACCAATCTAATGCAGTATATCGAGGGAACCCCGCTGCTTGAGGGGATGACGATGTCATTCTCGATTATCATGCTTATTATCTACTTCGTGATTTTTCAATTTTTGGCTTTTTATGTATTCAATAAGAGAGATGTTGCTGCTTAAAATACAAAACCTCTGGGAATCCCCCAGAGGTTATTTTTTTCGTAATAATTTTTCATATACCATTGCCATTGCTTGTTCAAATTTCCCGGTTTTCTTGGGGTGGTAGTATTGTTTGTTTTTTAATCTGTTCGGCAGGTATTGCTGCGGAACCCAGCCAGATTCATAGTCATGTGGATATAAGTAGCCAATTCCTCTTCCCAGCTCTTTTGCGCCTTTATAGTGAGCGTCACGTAAATGATCTGGCACTTCCCCGATGTTTCCTTTTTGGATATCAGCAAGGGCCTCACTAATTGCAATCACGGCTGAATTGGATTTAGGCGACAAACATAATTCAATGACAGCGTTAGCCAGGGGGATTCTAGCTTCGGGAAAACCAATTCTTTCAGAGGTTTCTATGGCGGCCAATGTGCGTGCACCTGCCTGTGGACTTGCTAGACCAACATCTTCGTAGGCAATAACCAGTAATCTTCTGCTAATACTTTGCAGATCTCCGGCTTCAATTAATCTCCCAAGGTAATGCAAAGCTGCATTTACATCACTTCCGCGAATTGATTTCTGGAATGCCGAAAGCACATCATAGTGCCCATCTCCGTCTTTATCCGAGCCATAGCTTTTCTTTTGCATGCATTCTTCTGCACTTTTTAAATCGATATGGATAGCTTCCTCGTCATCCTTGTCGGTTGATAGAACAGCTAATTCTAGGGCATTCAGGGAGCTGCGGACATCTCCATTGGATGCGGTGGCAAAATGAGTTAAGGCTTCTTCCGTAATATCTATCTGCAGCTTTCCGAAACCGCGTTCTTCGTCCTCAATTGCACGTATTAAGGCAAGTTTCACCTCATCTGGGGTTAAGGGTTTGAGTTCGAAAATTTGACATCTGCTGCGAATCGCAGGATTAATAGCATGATAAGGATTACTTGTAGTTGCACCAATAAGTGTTATCATACCATTTTCTAAAAATGGTAATAGGAAATCCTGTTTTCCTTTATCAAGTCTGTGGACTTCATCCAGAAGCAGGATGACTTTTCCAGACATTTTTGCCTCTGCTGCGACGATTTCCATGTCCTTTTTATTGCTGGTGACAGCGTTAAGAGTACGGAAGGCATATTTGGTACTGCCGGCAATCGCACTGGCAATGGAGGTTTTACCTATTCCTGGCGGTCCATATAAAATCATCGATGTCAGCTGTTTAGCCTTCACCATTCTGGCAATAATTTTATTATCTGCCACTAGATGCTGCTGTCCAACGACTTCTTCAATTGTTCTAGGGCGCATTCGAAATGCTAGCGGCTTTTGCTGCATAATCCATCTCTCCAACTAAATAAATGAGTTCCCTTTAACTCTACCATTTTCGGGATGGAAAAGCATAATAAAGTACAATATGATATAATTGCTAATGCCTATCAAATTACTGTGTATTTAATAATGAATAAAATAATAGAGGTGTATTAAATGAGAATTTCAACAAAAGGGCGATATGGATTGACAATAATGATAGAACTAGCGAAAAATCAAGGAGAGGGGCCAACTTCTCTTAAATCAATTGCTCAAGCAAACCAATTATCTGAACATTATCTAGAACAGCTTATTGCTCCACTTAGAAATGCAGGATTAGTAAAAAGCATCCGAGGTGCTTATGGTGGATATATTCTCGCTGATGTTCCTTCTAAAATTACTGCTGGTGATGTCATTCGTGTACTTGAAGGACCCATTACACTTGTGGAAGGAATCGAAGATGAGGAGCCGGCTCAGCGTGAGCTTTGGATCCGTATTCGTGATGCCATTAAATCTGTTCTCGACAATACTACACTTGAAGATTTAGCAAGCCATAGTAACGATGAGGATACAGATGGTTATATGTTTTATATTTAATGTTAAAAGTAGAATAGAGAATTATTTTGATTGAAGGTGGAATGATGGAAAGAATCTATCTCGACCATGCTGCTACCACTCCGATGCACCCAAGGGTAATTGAAAAGATGATGGAAGTTATGAGCCATAACTTTGGTAATCCATCAAGTATTCATTCTTTCGGAAGAGAAGCACGACATTATATAGACTCAGCACGAGAAACCTTGGCTAAGAGTATTGGCGCAAAAGAAAATGAGATTATTTTTACAAGCGGCGGGACAGAAGCTGATAATATGGCTTTATTTGGTGTTGCTGAAAGCTATCAGCAAAAAGGGAAGCACATTATCACGACTCAAATTGAACACCATGCAGTACTGCATGCATGCCATCGATTAGAAAAAATGGGCATTGAGGTAACCTATCTGCCAGTTGATGAAACTGGGATTATCTCACTTGATGACCTTAAAAAGGCATTAAGGGAAGATACCATATTGGTGTCAATCATGTACGGAAATAATGAAGTGGGATCACTACAGCCTATAAAGGAAATTGGAGAACTTCTCAAATCTCATCAGGCATTGTTTCACACAGATGCTGTCCAGGCGTATGGAATAGAAGAAATTAATGTGGATGATCTCAATGTAGATTTATTGTCTGTTTCCGCCCATAAGATTAATGGTCCGAAGGGAACGGGGTTTCTTTTTGTACGTGACAAGGTAAAGTTGGTTCCTCGTGCTTATGGCGGTGAACAGGAACGAAAAAGACGAGCTGGAACGGAAAATGTTGCAGCCATTGTCGGTTTTCAAGAAGCGGCAATAGTCGCAGCACAAGAACGCTCTGCGAAACGAGAAAAGTATCAAGAATTTAAAAAAACCTTTATAGAACACTTGGCTGAACATAATGTAAAGTTTTCCATAAACGGATTGCTTGAAACTTCCCTGCCTCATGTATTAAACTTAAGCTTTCCGGGAACGAACGTGGAGGCGATGCTGGTGAATCTTGATTTAGCTGGGATAGCTGTATCAAGTGGTTCTGCCTGCACTGCGGGTTCTGTTGAACCTTCACATGTCCTGGTTGCCATGTTTGGTAAAGAATCAGATGTATTAATCAATTCTATCCGTTTTAGCTTTGGTTTTAACACAACAGAAGAGCAAATCATCAAGGCAGCTGAAGAAACGGCAAGAATTGTGTCACGTCTGAAAAAATAGATAGGTGATATTTTAAGGTAATGAGAGGTGAGAACAATGGAAAAAAGAGAACCAAAGGATATTCGAGTGGTGGTCGGTATGTCGGGAGGCGTTGACTCCTCAGTCGCAGCATTGTTGTTAAAACAGCAAGGCTATGATGTCATCGGAATCTTTATGAAAAACTGGGATGATACCGACGACACTGGATTCTGCACAGCAACGGAGGATTACAACGATGTCATTCGTGTTTGCAATCAAATCGGTATTCCTTATTACGGTGTAAATTTTGAAAAACAATACTGGGACAAGGTATTCACCTATTTCCTAGAAGAATATAAGGCGGGAAGAACGCCAAACCCGGATGTTATGTGTAATAAAGAAATTAAATTTAAAGCCTTTCTTGAGCATGCAGTGAACTTAGGTGCTGATTATCTGGCAACGGGTCATTACTCTCAAGTTGAATATCGAGACGGAGAGTACAAAATGCTCCGCGGTAAAGATGAAAATAAAGACCAAACGTATTTCTTAAATCAATTGAATCAAGAGCAGCTAAGTAAAGTTATGTTTCCAATAGGTAATTTGGATAAGCCAAGAGTTCGTGAAATTGCTAAAGAAGCAAATCTAGCAACTGCGACGAAAAAAGATAGCACAGGAATCTGCTTTATTGGAGAACGTAACTTTAAGGAGTTCCTTGGTCAGTACCTTCCAGCTCAGCCAGGAAACATGGAAACAATGGATGGAGAGGTTAAGGGGAAACATGAAGGCTTGATGTACCATACAATCGGACAGCGTCATGGCTTAGGAATCGGCGGTTCAGGTGAGCCTTGGTTTGCAATTGGCAAAGATTTAAAAAGAAATATCCTTTACGTCGGACAAGGATTTCATAATGAAAAACTGTATTCTGAATCGATTATCGCTGATAACGTAAGCTGGGTATCTAATCGCGAAAAGCCTGCAGAATTTACATGTACTGCTAAATTCAGGTACCGTCAGGAAGACAGTAAAGTGACGGTACAGCTTATGGACGATAATAAAGTCAGAGTGATTTTTGATGAACCGATCCGTGCAGTAACCCCTGGACAGGCTGTTGTTTTTTACAATGGTGATGAATGTTTAGGCGGCGGTACCATTGATAAAGTTTATAAAGATGGACAACGTTTAACATATGTAGGATAAAAAACCCCCTGATTCCAGCTGGAATCGGGGTTTTTTGATGATAAATACTAGGTAAATTTTCAATGGTTTTGAGTTTTGTACTTTTTCATAGGGTTATGGACTATTTTTCATTGCTTTTGGACTTTTTTCATGGAGTTTTGTACTATTAGACAAAATATTCCAGCTAAACACCATATAGGGTATCGTCCTCTATATCGCTAAACATACGGAAAATATATAGTTTTATGGTATACTCTAAAATTAGAACGGAGTGATATTTACATGGATAAAAACCAATTAGGTGTTCAATACATGCAAGAAGGCAAGTGGGAAGAGGCAGCAAAGATTTTTAATGAGGTCATCGAAGAAAACCCGCAAGATCCGATTGCCTACATAAATTTTGGTAATGTGCTTTCCGCTGTTGGCGATGATGAGAAAGCGTTGAAATTTTACCAAAAGGCCATTCAATTAGATGAAAATACTGCAGCCGCTTACTATAGTGCTGGTACAATATATTTTAGTAACGACAAATTTGAACAAGCTAAAAAGATGTTTGAAACCGCTATGAAAAAAGGGCTTCATACCAGCGATAATTATTTCATGCTCGGTTTGACCCTTGTGCAGCTTGATCAGGGGAAATTTGCACTGCCCTATTTACAAAGAAGTGTCGAACTAAATGAAGAGGACGCGGAAGCAAGATTCCAATATGGTTTATGTCTTGCACAGCTAGAATTAATTGATGAGGCCATTGTTCAACTCGAAAGATGCATTGAATTAGATGCTGAACATACGGACGCTCTTTATAACCTAGGTGTGTCTTATGCTTTTAAAGAGAAAGCAGACAAAGCGCTGGCCATGTTCGATAAAGCCCTTGAGATTCAGCCGGACCATCTGTTAGCAGGACACGCGAAAAAGTTGATTGAATCAGCAAGATAAATCGATAAAAAAATAGAAAGGAGGAAGCCCCATGGATAAGCAAAGCTCACTTGATTTATTTGCCGAGCAAGGAAAGTTCGTAAAAGGAAAACACCTTGTGACCATCTTTCATAATGAGCAAAATCTTTACACCGTTTTAAGAATTCGTGTAGAAGAAACGAATCATGAATATGATGACAAGGAAGCGGTAATTACCGGTTATTTTCCAAAGATTCACGAGCAGGAAACCTATATATTCTTTGGTGAGTTTAAGGATCATCCGAAGTTTGGCATGCAATTCCAAACAAAGCATTTTAGAAAGGATATTCCGCAAACCAAGCAAGGCGTGGCGGCATATTTATCAAGTGAAATGTTCAAAGGGATTGGGAAGAAAACAGCAGAAAACATCGTTGAAACATTAGGAGAAGACGCGATTTCAAAAATCTTAAATCAGCCCTCCTTACTTGATTCTGTCCCAAAGCTTCCTCCTGATAAGGCGAAAATGCTATATGATACGTTGATGGAGCACCAGGGTCTTGAGCAAGTGATGGTCGCTTTAAATCAATATGGCTTTGGCCCGCAGCTTTCCATGAGAATGTATCAAACCTATAAGGATGAAACACTCGATATTATTCAAAAGAACCCTTATAAGCTTGTTGAGGATATCGAGGGAATTGGTTTTGGACGGGCAGACGAGTTAGGTTATCAACTGGGAATTTCAGGGAATCACCCCGACAGGATTAAAGCTGCCTGTCTATACTCACTTGAAAACGAAAGTATGCAGGCAGGCCATGTGTATGTTCATGTTGAGGACTTGTTAATACAGGTTAAAAATCTACTCGAAGATAATAAACGAGATCAAATTGAATACACCGATATTTCAACAGAGATTTTGAAACTCGAAGAAGAGGGAAAATTAGTTGGTGAGGAAAAGCGCGTTTATTTGCCTTCGTTGTATTTTGCTGAAAAAGGACTCGTAACAAATATAAAAACAATCCTTGAACAAACACAGTACAAGGAGCAATTTCCTGAATCGGAATTCTTGCTGGCATTAGGAAATCTTGAGGAAAGGCTAAAGGTACAGTATGCACCCACCCAAAGAGAAGCGATTCAAACGGCCTTAATGTCTCCGATGTTAATTTTAACAGGGGGTCCTGGAACAGGTAAAACCACTGTCATTAAGGGGATTGTTGAGCTTTATGCGGAATTGCATGGCTGCTCATTAGAGCCGAAAGATTATCATAAAAAGGGCGAACCCTTTCCATTTTTACTAGCAGCACCGACAGGAAGGGCAGCAAAAAGAATGAGTGAATCCACCGGTCTGCCGGCTGTGACGATTCACCGTTTACTTGGTTTTAATGGATCAGAAGGAATGGATCGTGATGATGTTCCTGAACTTGAAGGGAAAATTCTGATTGTTGATGAGACCTCGATGCTTGATATCTGGTTAGCAAATCAATTGTTTAAAGCACTGCCGGATACCATTCAGGTTATTCTAGTAGGGGATGAAGATCAGCTGCCTTCTGTGGGGCCAGGTCAAGTGCTAAAAGATTTATTGAGATCTGAGGTAGTCCCAACCGTTAGATTAACAGATATTTATCGACAGGCAGAAGGATCCTCAATTATTGAATTGGCTCATGATATCAAGAAGGGTTACTTACCAGCGAATGTTACTATGAAGCAGCCTGACCGTTCGTTTATTAAGTGTTCGACGGCTCAGATTCCTCAAGTAATTGAAAAGGTTGCTCTAAATGCCAAAAGTAAGGGTTATTCAGCCAGGGATATCCAAATCCTGGCACCCATGTACAGAGGTCCTGCAGGGATTGATAGACTAAATGTCTTGTTACAAGAGATCTTTAATCCAAACCCTGATGGAACTCGAAAGGAAATAGCATTTGGAGAAGTGAAATACCGCATCGGTGATAAGGTCCTTCAGCTTGTAAATCAACCAGAAAGCAACGTTTTTAACGGAGATATTGGAGAAATTATATCTATTATCTATGCAAAAGAAAATACAGAAAAACAAGATATGGTATACGTTTCCTTTGAAGGAAATGAAGTTGAATATACAAGACAGGACTTGAATCAAATTACTCATGCTTATTGTTGTTCGGTACATAAATCTCAGGGAAGCGAATTCCCGATTGTTATCCTTCCTATTACAAGAAGCTATTTTCGAATGTTACGCAGGAATCTTATCTATACAGCGATAACTCGAAGTAAACAGTCCCTAATCCTTTGTGGTGAAGAGGAAGCATTAAGGATGGGTGTGGAAAGAGCGGATGAACTAAGCAGACAAACCACATTATCCCAAAAGCTTCAGGAGATGATATCAGTCAAGGATTCTCCGGAAGTTGAAGAAACTGTAGATGAACCAGGACTATCAGCAGAAGAAAGATTAATGCAGGTCAACCCAATGATTGGCATGGAAAACCTTACACCTTATGATTTCATGGTAAATGACTAAAACTATAAATGTTCACAGGAGGTGGGACACTCTGCGAACATTTTCTTTATTAAAAGGACAGCCAGTCTTTGAATGCAGCACAGGAGCAAAAATTGGTGAAGTTACTGATTTGTGTATCACAAACGAAGGGGTGGTAAAAGGCCTTATGGTCAAGAAAGGCGCTTTCTTCAAACAAACCTATTTTCTGGACATTCGAGATGTAGCATCTTTTGGCTGGGATGGGGTCATGATTGAAGATGATGACAGCCTTGAAAGACTAAAAACAACTCCAGAATATACCCTTAACCATCAACACTCTCTAAACGGAAAAATGATGATTTCTAAGAGCGGAGAGTCACTAGGATTGTTACAGGATGTATATTTTCATGAAGAATTGGGCACAATCGTAGGGTACGAAATTACGGATGGTTTCTTTTCGGATATCACAGATGGGAAACAGATTATACATTCCGAGAAGCCCCCTGCGATCGGAAAGGATGCCATCATCGTAGACGTTAATCATACGTGAGGTGTTCTTTTCATGTTCAAATGTCCCAATTGTCAGAGCAAGGATATCGGCAAAATCGGAATAAACCAATATTATTGCTGGAGCTGTTTTATTGAATTGTCTCTTGCCAAAGGTATTATCAATACCCATCAAGTCGAAGAAGATGGTACACTCAGCTCCTTAGATGACTTGTTTGAAGAGGAAGAGCGTCGTTACACCATATAAAGTGGAAACACTGAGGTACTGAAGGTAGACAGTAAGCACAAAACAAAAGAGCACTGTCAAACTACAGAAGAGGTGAGACGTATGAATAAAGTGATGACTTCCGTTGTTGCATTTGGAGTTGGAATGGCAGCCTATAATCTTGCACAGAGAAACAACATGATGTCTGGCCGTCAAATGAAACGAATGTCAAGAAAGGTTAAACGAGCTTTATTCTAAAATGAATCCCCCTCTATGTAGAGGGGGATTTTTGCTACATGTATAAATCCGGTATTTGTCTCTAAGAATAATGGTAATAAGGAGGCATTGGTATCGGTGGAAATTCGGGTTAAATGGTTTTATAGGATCGGTTTTTTACTTCTTTTACTCATTGCCCTTTACGTATTTTTGAAAATTCGATTTGTCTGGTTACCGATTGTAAGAGTGGCGATAGTGATTATCCTGCCTTTTTTTATTGGTGGATTTATTACATATTTGCTCCACCCTATTGTTGAAAAACTCCATGAAAAAGGCTTACATCGCGGGATTGCGATTTTTCTGATTTATTTTCTGTTTTTTGGTGGTATTGGTTTAACTCTCTACAAAGGAATTCCTGCATTTATTTCACAAGTTAGAGATCTTGCAGAAAGTGCTCCCATCTTAGCAGAGCAATATCGAAACTGGATAAAGGAACTTCAATCGCATACACGTGAATGGCCAGATGGGCTTCAAGAACAAATCAATGAAGGGATCATTGGTTTTGAAAAAAGATTAGATTCACTACTAAACGTTATCGTTGATTCCCTGCTGAACTTCTTGAACTTTGCTTTTGCCATCATGCTTATCCCTTTTATTGCTTTTTATATGTTAAAGGATTTCGGTCTCATAAAAAGAGCAGTATGGTATATAACACCTAAAAAATGGCGCAGAAAAGGAACACGATTTCTTAAGGATATCGATGAATCACTAGGTAGCTACATTAGAGGACAGCTTTTTGTTTGTCTTATTATCGGAAGTCTTTCCTCGATTTTATTTTGGATTTTCCATTTAAAATATCCTCTACTTTTAGGTATGATTATTGGGGTCACAAATGTAATCCCGTATTTTGGTCCAATTATTGGAGCTGTTCCAGCCGTCATTATCGCTGCCACGGGATCCGTTAAATTAGTGCTTATAACCATCGTCATCGTTTTTGGACTGCAATTTTTAGAAGGAAATATATTGTCTCCCTATATTGTGGGAAAAAGTCTGCATATGCACCCATTAATGATTATGATTGCTTTAACGGCAGGTGGTGAAATAGGCGGAATCCTTGGAATGATTGTTGCTGTACCTGTTCTTGTTGTCCTTAAAGTAAGCATAATTCATGCTAAAAATCATTTCATGCACGAAAAAGTAAAGGAACCCGCGCCATCAGATTGACAAACGTTTTTTGTGTGGCTATAATCCCTTTATAGAATATTTTGGATTAACATGTTGAAGGACCTTATTATGTTGTAGTCCATCTTTAAGAGAGGAGCTTCCTTGGCTGTGAGAAGCTCTAGATGAAGGATAACAGAAGCTAGTCCGGAGTGCAGCTAACCACTGCCGTTCTTGCCGCGTTAAGGCATTATTTGAGAGATGAACACCAAAGTTTTTGTGTTCATAATCAGGGTGGTACCGCGAGTTAGCTCTCGTCCCTGTTAGGGATGAGGGCTTTTTTGTGTTCTTTTTTAAATTATATCTAGCGTCAGCGCCCAGCCACTCGAGGTCAAAAAAACTTCGACAATAAAAGTCAAAAAGTGGACTTTTCTTGCAGAAGAACTTTTGCTTGTCGGGGCTGACCAAGGCGCTTATGCTTTCAAATTAAAGGAGGTTTACTAAATATGAAATACTTGACTGGTTCAGAAATTCGTAAAATGTTTTTAGATTTTTTCCAGGAGAAAGGGCATACTGTTGAACCTAGTGCGTCGCTTGTTCCTCATGAAGATCCAACATTATTATGGATTAATAGTGGTGTAGCCACATTAAAAAAATACTTCGATGGCCGTGTTATTCCAGCGAATCCAAGAATTACAAATGCTCAAAAATCAATCCGCACCAATGATATCGAAAACGTTGGGAAAACAGCACGCCATCATACGTTTTTCGAAATGCTCGGCAACTTTTCCATTGGAGAATATTTTAAAGAGGAAGCGATTGAGTGGGCATGGGAGTTTTTAACACATAAAAAATGGATCGGCTGGGATCCTGAACTTCTTTCCGTTACGATTCACCCAGAGGACCACGAAGCATTTGAGCTTTGGAATAAGAAAATTGGGATACCAGAGGAACGAATCATTCGTCTTGAAGGGAATTTCTGGGATATTGGTGAAGGCCCAAGTGGTCCGAATACCGAAATCTTCTATGACCGCGGTCCAGAGTATGGGGATGACCCGACAGATCCAGAATTATATCCAGGCGGCGAGAATGAGCGCTATTTAGAGGTTTGGAATCTGGTGTTTTCTCAGTTTAATCATAATCCGGACGGTACGTATACACCGCTGCCAAAGAAAAATATTGATACTGGCATGGGCTTAGAAAGAATGGCTTCCGTTGTCCAAAATGTACCAACTAACTTTGACACTGATTTGTTTATCCCTATTATCAGAGCAACCGAAGAGATTTCCGGTGTGAAATATGGCGAGGATAAAGAAAAGGATACTGCATTTAAAGTAGTTGCCGACCACATACGTACAGTTGCCTTTGCTGTGGGTGATGGAGCATTGCCATCAAATGAAGGACGCGGATATGTATTACGACGTTTACTTCGCCGGGCAGTCCGCTATGCAAAACAAATTAATATTAATCGTCCTTTTATGTATGAACTTGTTCCAGTGGTAGGGGAAATCATGCATGATTTCTATCCAGAGGTAAAAGACAAGACAGATTTTATCCAGAAAGTGATTAAAAATGAAGAAGAACGCTTCCATGAAACTTTGCATGAAGGCTTATCCATATTAGGCAATGTAATCAAAAAAGAAAAGGAAAAAGGCAGCGATACGATTTCTGGAAGTGATATTTTCCGACTGTATGACACTTATGGTTTTCCCGTTGAATTAACCGAGGAGTATGCAGAAGAAGAGGGAATGAAGGTAGACCACGCTGGTTTTGAAATAGAAATGGAATTACAACGAGAACGTGCTCGTGCGGCTCGCCAGGATGTAGATAGTATGCAGGTTCAAGGCGGCGTACTAGGAGACATTAAGGTAGAAAGTGAATTTGTTGGATATGACCAGCTTCAAACAAACTCTACGGTTGTGGCAATCATTAAAAATGGTGAATTGATTGAGGAAGCATTTAGTGGTGACGAGATTCAATTAATTCTTGATGTAACACCATTCTACGCAGAGAGCGGCGGGCAGATTGCAGACCGTGGAATGATTTATGCAGAAGGTGTTGCCGTTGCTGTAAAGGACGTACAAAAAGCGCCAAATGGTCAAAATCTTCATAAAGCTGTGGTAGAGTCAGGAATATTAAAAACTAATGCAAAAGTGACAGCAAGTGTGAATCAAGTTAATCGAGTGCAAATTATCAAAAATCATACGGCTACCCACTTGCTTCATCAAGCATTAAAGGATGTACTCGGAACACATGTAAACCAAGCAGGTTCACTCGTGGAACCAGATCGTCTCCGATTTGATTTCTCGCACTTTGGTCAAGTGAAGCCGGAAGAACTCGAGGAAATTGAGAAAATTGTTAACGAGCAAATCTGGAGAAATATTGAAGTAAATATTAGTCTCAAACCGATTGCTGAAGCAAAAGAAATGGGTGCAATGGCTCTTTTCGGTGAAAAGTATGGTGATATCGTTCGTGTTGTTAAAGTAGGCGATTATAGCTTAGAGCTTTGCGGAGGCTGTCATGTCCCAAATACATCTGTGATTGGTCTATTTAAAATCGTTTCTGAAGGCGGAATCGGTGCGGGAACAAGGAGAATTGAGGCCGTTACAGGTGAGTCAGCTTACCAATTGATGAATGATCAAATCGGGTTATTAAAGGATGCAGCTGATAAGTTGAAAACCAATCCTAAAGAAGTTGTTAATCGAATTGAAGTCTTAATGTCTGAAATCAAACAACTTCAGCGTGAAAATGAATCACTTGCAGCTAAATTAGGAAATATTGAAGCTGGCAGCCTTGTATCGAAAGCAAAAGTAATTGACGGTGTTACAGTATTGGCTGCTAAGGTCCAAGCATCTGATATGAACAATTTGCGTAATATGGCGGATGATTTGAAGCAAAAAGTCGGATCAGCTGTCATCCTTCTCGGAAGTGTAAATGAAGGGAAAGTTAATTTAATCGCTGCTGTCACAAAGGATTTAATTGACAAAGGATACCATGCGGGTAAATTAATCAAAGAAGTTGCCACACGCTGCGGCGGGGGAGGCGGCGGTCGACCTGATATGGCGCAAGCTGGTGGAAAAGATCCAGAAAAACTAGACTCTGCCCTGCAATTCGTAGACGAATGGGTGAAATCAATTTGATAATGAGACAAAGTAGTGTAAAATGGTGGTAACTAGAAAAGCGGAAGTGCCTTGCAC
The DNA here is from genome assembly GCF_030123505.1 of Neobacillus sp. YX16. Taxonomy (GTDB): domain Bacteria; phylum Bacillota; class Bacilli; order Bacillales; family Cytobacillaceae; genus Neobacillus. Next base: position 4,660,290 of record NZ_CP126115.1, on the reverse strand, counting down.
AGGGAAAAAAGAAGTTCATTTTTTCCTCGGGGCGACAGGCATAAGACGAGCCGGTGAGAAGGTTGTTCTTTAACCTTCTTGTCGGATTGGCTTATGACCCCGAACCCCTAGGCACTGTAGCTAGACACTAAACTATAAAGTGGCAGCGCCATGGCGCGGTATAGTTATCTCCTCTACTAAAAATGCGAGGTGCAAGTGATGAGCTCATTTGATAAAACGATGAGATTTAATTTTCCTGAAGAGCCTTTTGAACATGACGTAAATGATGTTCTTCTTCAAGTTTATGAGGCCCTGCAGGAAAAAGGGTATAACCCAATTAATCAAATCGTCGGATATTTACTGTCCGGGGATCCTGCCTATATTCCCCGTCATCGGGATGCTAGGAATATCATTCGTAAACTTGAACGGGATGAAATTATTGAGGAATTGGTTAAATCCTATTTAAATCAACGACGTGAGGGTTAAAAAATGCGGATTATGGGATTAGATGTTGGCTCTAAGACAGTTGGGATTGCTATTAGCGATGAGCTCGGCTGGACTGCACAGGGCCTCAAAACCCTCAAAATCGACGAAGAAAAAAATAAGTTTGGTTTTGATGAAATTGGTCAATTAATAAAAGAGTATGGAATCAGTCAAGTTGTTATTGGGCTGCCAAAGAATATGAATGGTTCCATTGGACCTCGTGGTGAAGCCAGCAAGCGATACGCAGAGGAAATTGAAAGTCAATTTTCAGTTTCAACCATTTTATGGGACGAGCGTTTAACGACGATGGCAGCAGAACGGGTTTTGCTTGAAGCGGATGTCAGCCGGAAAAAGCGAAAAAAAGTTATTGATAAAATGGCAGCCATGATGATATTACAAGGCTATCTTGATAGCAAAAATTAATGAGGTGAAGATATGGAACACGGTGAAAATCAAATTACAATTGTAGATGAAAAAGGTAATGAACAACTATGTGAAGTACTTTTTACATTTGAATCAGAGGATTTTGGCAAGTCTTATGTATTGTTTCAACAAGTAGGTGGAGTGGAAGACGATGAAGAGGGTCCTGAGATTCATGCCTATGCCTTCAATCCTAATGATGAGGATGGCGAAGGTGAATTAATTCCAATTGAAACCGAGGAAGAATGGGACATGGTAGAAGAAATGCTCAATACCTTCTACGACGAACAAGAAGACGAAGAATAATACTTTAGAAAGCGGTCCTGATGAGGGGGTCGCTTTTTTTTTTGATGTGTAGTGAAAGCGTTTCATAACTTCATCAAAAATTGACATTTTTCGCATAATATGCTGAAATAATATTTGATACGCTATTTCTTACTGAGAAAAAAAGAGTTTGAAAGATAGATGTTTCACTGGTTATATGGGAGGGACAATTAGATGTCAACAGAAGAGACAAACTCGAAAAAAGAGGTAATTCGAAAGAAAATGCTAGAGCACCAAAGCGAAGCAAGAATTGTTCGTAGAATTGTTTTAATTGTTACAATCGTGGCAATTTTAATCCTCGTCTTTATCGGCGGAGGGGGTTATCTCTACATCAAGTCAGCACTGCAGCCTGTTGACAAGGATAGTAAAGTTCAGAAAAAAGTAGAAATCCCAATCGGGTCATCCGTAACGGGGATTTCTGAGAAATTAGAAGCAAACGGAATCATTAAAAATGCTAAAGTCTTTAAATACTATGTGAAATTTAAAAATGAAGCTGGTTTTATGGCTGGGGAATATGAACTTAGTCCTTCCATGGAGATACCAGAAATTATTAATCGCTTGAAAACCGGAAAAGTATTGCAAAAGGCTGCTTTCCAGCTTACCATACCAGAAGGTAAACAGTTAAAGGAAATCGCCCAAATCATTGCTAAGACAGTAAATATACCGGAAGAAGAAGTGTTTAATCAATTAAATGATCGAACATTTATTCAAAAAATGATGGCGAAATTTCCTGATTTATTAACAACAGATATACTGAATCCAAATATTAAATACCCTCTTGAGGGCTATTTGTTTCCTGCAACCTATCCTTTCTACAAGCCAAATCCAACTGTAGAAGAAATGATTGTTACGATGTTAGAACAGACAAGAAAAGTGATTACACCATATTTAGCAGAACTTAGTGAAGAGGAGTTTACAGCACACCAGTTGTTGACCATGTCTTCCTTGATTGAAGAAGAGGCAACGCAAAAAGCTGATCGTAAAGATATCTCGAGTGTATTTTATAATCGAATAGAACAAGAGATGCCTTTGCAAACAGATCCAACGGTTCTTTATGCACAAGGGAAACACAAGGAAAGAGTCTTATACGAGGATTTAGAAGTAGATTCACCTTATAATACTTATAAACATAAGGGACTTCCTCCTGGTCCTATTGCGAATGCAGGGAAAGATTCAATCGAGGCAGCAATAAATCCATCTGAAACGAAGTATTTATATTTCCTTGCTACAGCAGGAGGGGATGTTATTTTTACAAAGACTCTAGAGGAACATAACGCTGCAAAAGCAGAGCACATTACCAATAATAATTAATAAGAACACAAGGGGGAAATGGTTTTCTTTCCTCCTTGATTATGTTAAAATAGTTCAAGTGTTTTATGAGCAGACAATAGCGTTTCTTTGAACGCTATTTTTTCATGTCTAAACAGCATTATATTGGTTACAATGCTTTTAATAGCTAGAGGCAGGTGATGGCAGTTTGTTGAATGATAAACTGCATTCTTATATTGAGGAACTGATTCCAGGACGTGAACCCTTGTTTATCGAAATGGAAAATTATGCATTAGAAAATAAGGTACCAATTATGGAGCTTGTAGGAATTGAAGCATTGCTTCAATTTTTAAGAATTCAAAACTCTAAAAAAATTCTTGAGGTAGGTACTGCAATTGGTTATTCTGCCTTACGAATGGCCGAGGCGCTGCCAAATGCGTGCATTGTTACGATAGAAAGAGATTTAGAAAGAATACAGGCTGCAGAAGAATATCTAGGTCGTTCAAAGCATGGCGAACAGATTATATTGATTAAAGGTGATGCCCTTGAGGTTGAGGAGCTTGTACGTGAACAAGCCCCATACGACACCATTTTTGTGGATGCTGCAAAAGGTCAATATCAAAAATTCTTTGAGATGTATTCCAAATACCTTAGTGTTGATGGTGTCATCATAACAGATAATGTTTTATTTAAAGGTCTTGTTACACAATCAGAGATTGAATCAAAAAGGATTCGTAATCTTGTTAGGAAAATAGATAACTTCAATCATTGGCTGATGAATCACCCTGATTATCATACAGTCATTCTCCCTGTTGGTGATGGGATTGCTATTAGTAAAAAGAAGAGGTGACTAAAATGAAAAGAACGGAGTTATTAGTTACTCCACTGTCAGTTAACGATATATTGCCACTAGCAGAAGCAGGTGCCGATGCGTTTGTTGTGGGTGAACAAAGATATGGACTACGCTTGGCGGGTGAATTTAACCGAGAACAGGTAAAGCAGGCAATAGAATTAGCACATTCAAAAGATAAAAAAGTCTATGTTGCCATGAATGCTATTTTTCATAATGAAAAAATGAATGAATTAAGTGATTATATTAAATTTGCAGCAGAAGCAAATGCAGATGCAATTATTTTTGGTGATCCTGCTGTCTTGATGACCGCACGTGAGGCAGCCCCTAATATGAAGCTTCATTGGAGTACGGAAACTCTTGGGACAAATTGGTTTTCATGTAACTATTGGGGGAAAAAGGGTGCAAAAAGAGCAGTCCTAGCGCGTGAAATTAATATGGACTCAATTGTAGAAATCAAAGAAAACGCTGAGGTTGAAGTAGAAGTACAGGTCCATGGCATGAGCTGCATGTTCCAATCGAAACGTTCACTTCTTGGAAACTATTATGAGTACCAAGGAAAAGTAATGGAAATCGAAAACCGTAAAATGGAAAAAAACATGTTCATACATGATAAAGAAAGAGAAAATAAATATCCAATCTTTGAAGATGAGAATGGCACTCACATTATGAGTCCTAATGATATTTGTATCATTGACGAGCTGCAGGAATTGCTTGAAGCCGGTGTAGATTCCTTTAAAATTGATGGAATTTTAAAGTCTTCTGACTATCTTATTGCAGTAACAAAGGCATATCGTGAAGCGATTGACTTATTTTTTGAAGACTCAGATCAATACGACGATAAAAAAGACGAGCTTTTAGAAGCTATTGAGGCTGTGCAGCCAGAAAATCGCAAACTGGATACAGGATTCTTTTTCAAAGAAACAGTTTATTAAAAAGAAAAGCGGAAGCGCCTTGCACAGGGAAAAATGCAATTCAATTTTTCCTAGGGGCAAAGGCATTAGACGAGTCGGCGGGATGGTTGTTCTTTAACCTTTCTGACGGATTGGCTTATCACCCCGAGCCCCTAGGCGCTGCAGCTAGACAAAAATTAGGAGGGGTTCATTCATGAATACAGTTAAGGATAATGTTTCTGAAATCATTGATGGAAAACGTGTGATTGTGAAAAAACCGGAACTCCTTGCGCCGGCAGGAAATCTTGAAAAATTAAAAATTGCTGTTCAATATGGGGCTGATGCTGTATTTATTGGCGGTCAGGAATATGGTTTACGTTCAAACGCTGATAACTTTACATTTGAAGAAATGAAAGACGGCGTAGAATTCGCCAAAAAATTCGGAGCAAAAATATACGTAACAACCAATATTTTTGCTCACAACGAGAATATTGCTGGGTTAGAAGACTATATCCTTGGGTTAAAGGAAACCGGAATATCTGGGATAATTGTTGCTGACCCATTGATTATTGAAACTTGCCGCAGACTGGCACCAGAAATTGAAATTCACATCAGCACGCAGCAATCCATTTCAAACTGGAAGACAGCTCAGTTCTGGAAAGAAAGCGGTGCAGAGCGCGTCGTTTTAGCACGTGAAACGAGTGCAGAAGAAATAAGAGAAATGAAAGAAAAAGTCGATGTTGAGATTGAAATCTTTATTCATGGAGCAATGTGTATTGCTTATTCTGGACGTTGTACATTAAGTAATCACATGACCGCGAGGGATTCAAACCGAGGCGGCTGCTGTCAGTCTTGCCGTTGGGATTATGATTTATATCAACTAGAAGGCAGCAGCACTGAAGTTCCTCTTTATGGTGAGAATGATGCACCATTTGCTATGAGTCCAAAGGACCTTAATCTGATTCAAGCGATTCCTCAAATGATTGAGCTTGGAATTGACAGCTTGAAAATTGAAGGCCGAATGAAGTCGATTCACTATATTGCAACGGTGGTAAGTGTATATCGAAAAGTAATTGACGCCTATTGTGCAGACCCTGACAACTTCGTCATTAAGCGTGAGTGGATAGAAGAGCTGGACAAATGTGCGAATCGTGAAACAGCACCGGCGTTTTTTGAAGGTGTTCCGGGGTATAAAGAGCAAATGTTTGGTAATCATAGCAACAAGACAAAGTTTGAATTTGTCGGTCTTGTGTTGGATTACAACGAAGAAACGCAAATGGTTACACTTCAACAACGAAACCACTTTAAACCGGGTCAGGAAGTTGAATTCTTCGGTCCGGAAATTCAAAACTTTACACATGTGATTGATAAAATTTGGGATGAAAAAGGTAATGAACTGGATGCAGCAAGACATCCGCTTCAAATTGTACAATTTAAATTGGACAAACCGGTTTACCCTAACAACATGATGCGAAAGGAGAACTAGGTTGATGCGCAAACCGGTTGTTATTGGTGTTGCCGGAGGTTCCGGCTCAGGGAAAACAAGTGTAACAAAGGCAATCTATGAAAGCTTTAAAGGTCATTCCATAACCATGCTTCAACAGGATTATTATTATAAAGACCAAAGTGATTTACCCTTTGAAGAACGCTTAAAGACGAATTATGACCATCCACTGGCTTTTGATAATGATTTGCTTATCGAACATATTGAAAAGCTGTTACGTTATGAGCCTATTGACAAGCCAGTTTATGATTATTCGCTTCATACCCGTTCGAAAGAAATCATTGAAGTTGAACCAAAAGATGTTATTATACTAGAAGGAATACTTGTTCTTGAAGATGAGCGGTTACGTAATTTGATGGATATTAAGCTGTTTGTTGATACAGATGCAGATATTCGAATTATCAGAAGGATGTCACGTGACATTAAAGAGCGTGGGCGGACATTGGACTCAGTTATTGAGCAATATACGAATGTGGTTCGTCCGATGCACAATCAATTTATTGAACCGACTAAGAGATATGCGGATGTCATTATCCCTGAAGGCGGTCAAAATCATGTGGCGATTGATTTAATGGTCACAAAAATTCAAACAATTCTTGAACAAAAGTCAATTTTATGAAACAATAGCCTAAAGATTAGGTTGAAATGAATCCATATTGGATGAATACAAGCTGCGCGCCCTTTTTAGAGGACGCGCTCCTATGTATTTATGTGATACCTACATAACATTATCAAACACAATCTATGGGGGATTGTGAAGACTAGAAGGAGTGAGAAGTTTTGGCGATCGAAAAAGTATTTCCAATGACACAGGCGGGTAAAGACAAACTAGTCCAGGAGCTTGAACATTTAAAATCGGTAAAGCGAAAAGAAGTTGTAGAAAGAATTAAAATTGCAAGAAGTTTCGGAGATTTATCTGAAAACTCTGAATACGATTCTGCGAAGGAAGAACAAGCATTTGTTGAAGGTCGTATAACAACTTTAGAAAATATGATTCGCAATGCAAAGATAATTGTGGAAGGCGACACAGTTACTGACTCAGTTACTTTAGGAAGGTCAGTTACATTTATGGAACTTCCTGATGGTGATGAAGAAACTTATACCATCGTTGGAAGTGCAGAGGCAGATCCGTTTGAAGGAAAAATTTCAAACGATTCTCCAATAGCTAGAAGTCTAATCGGCAAAAAAGTAGGCGATCAAGTATCCGTTCAAACACCAGGCGGTGAAATGAGCGTCCGTATCGTCTCTATTAAGTAATTGATTTTTTTAACTTTATGTTTGAAATAGTAGCACCTCGTCAAAACTTTTGACGAGGTGTTTTTTATGATACGTAGACGAATGAAAGGATTACTCGTCCTTTGTGTAGCTGGGTTATTGATTCTCACTGGGCGATTAATTCAGATTCAGTTGGTTCAAACGGAGACTTTTTCGAAGCACAATGTAAATCTATTGGAAGAAAGTGTGAAACAAAGAACACAGGAATTAGTCATCGATAACGGGCGCGGTAATTTTCTTGACCGGAATGGAGATTTGCTTACCCATAAGAAAGTATCTGTTCTTGTCCTCTTCCCTTTTTTGAAAAATATGGATTGGGATATGGAAGCAGTATCAACTATTTCTGGTATTTCAGAAAATAGTTTAAAAAACGCCTTAGAGGATGCAAATAAACCTTTTGCATATGGAGAACCACAGCCAATGGAATTAACACCTTCACAAATGGAAAAAATTAATAAGCTTGAAATACCCGGTGTATTTGCCATTGAAAAGAAATTTGAACGCACCGAAATACTCGCAGAGCAATTAATTGGGTTAACGGGAGAAAACGCTGAAGAATTAAAAAAACGTTATTCAAATAAGGATCTCTCTGAGAAGACACTTATTGGTGTTTCAGGTCTAGAAGAAAGTTTTGATGAATTTTTACTTCCAGAAGGAAAGTCCAAACTTGTCTATCACGTTGATGGTGACGGGGCACCGTTGTTCGGAATTAATGTAAAGTATGTAGATCCTGCTAACCCTTTTTACCCAGTAAACGTAAGAACAACGATTGATAAAAGTTTACAGCAGAAATCGGAGGAATTAGTGGACCAGCATGCAATAAATAAGGGCGGGTTAGTGCTCCTTGATATCCAAAGCAATAGTGTCCTAGCATCCGTTTCACGCCCAGCTATCAATCAAAGTGATCCTTATAGCGGCTCTGGAATTACGAATCGAATGCTAAAGCAAGAAATAATGGGTTCCATCTTTAAAACCGTGGTAGCAGCAGCTGCCATTGATAATAATCTGGATGACCCAACAAGGTTATTTGATTGCAGCAAGAAAATTAATGGTGATCCTGAACTCAAATATAATTATGGAATGCTCTCTTTTACGGATAGCTTTGCGAGAAGCTGTAATCGGACCTTTGGAGAACTGGCAAAGGAACTGCAAAAAATAGATAAAAATATGTTGGAGGATTATGCTGAGAAATTGTCGTTAACAGGTAAGGTCGGCTGGCAGGGTGAAGTTTATCATACTGATAATTTTAAACAGCTTGTCGATGAAGATAAAGGCAGGGTGTTTTTAACAGAAGAGGCTAAGAAGGACCAAAACTATGCAGCAATGTCAGGGATTGGTCAGCATGAGGTTCGGGCAACGCCGCTGGCTGTAGCCAATATGATGGCCACAATCGCAAGAGGCGGTAAAAAAGAAATGGTACGTACTGCTTCGAAAATTGAGTATAAAAATGGTACAACGATGGTTACCTTCGATAATAAAGCATTATCTGGCGATACCATTTCACCTTACAGTGCAATGAAGCTTCAGAAATTATTAAGAGAGGTTGTTGTAAATCCGAATGGAACTGGAAAATGGTTTCAAGACCTACCTTATGAGGTTGCAGGGAAATCAGGAACCGCGGAGACAGGGAAATACGAGAATGATAAACAATTGCATAATAAGTGGTTTGCGGGCTATTTTCCCTATCAAAATCCTAAATACGCGCTTGTCGCCGTTAATCTTGATGTTCAGGATACAGAAGGCGGTGTGAATTTATTATTTGCCGATATGGTAAAAATGTTATATGAATATGACAAAGGATTACAAAAGTATTAACTTAAGGGAAAATCCTTCAAGTTCTTTTCGATTCATGTTAGAATGTTGACAGCCATAATAATTGTTTAGCGGCGCTTTCGCTTTTCTATTTGGAGGGATTTTAATATGAGTAACGATTTCCAATCTGGTTCACGTTCTGGTTATCGAGCTAAAAGGAAGAAAACGAACATTATCTTAAATAGTCTGATTGTCATTGTGCTAGCACTCATTTTCTTTGTAGCCTATACGATCTTCTTATCAGGTGACGATAAAGCAGCACCCAAAAAGGAAGAAACCAAAACAACAGAAAATCAAGCCTCAGAAAAAGAGGATAAAGATACTGAAAAAAATGACGCCGCCCGGGAAACTGAGGGAGATACAGATTCTGAGGAAAATGCTGATGAAGAGAGTGAAGAAGCTTCAGCACCTGAACAGGAAGATGACTCACAGGCAGTTATTACCGAGGGAGATGGAACTACCAATGTAGTTAGAACCATCGAGAACCCTACCTGGAAGCCTGTAGGTACCGTGCAAACTGGTGAACATGCCCCGGTTTATGATGAATCACATGTTGATTGGCAGGAAATGCGAAAGGCAATATCTTATGCAACTGGGTTGGAAGAAAGTAATATGACTTTATATTGGTTAGGGCGGGATAAAGCATCTGGAACTGGATCGTTTAGTACCGTTGCATCTAAGGATAAAACACAAAAATACAATGTCTACCTTGAATGGGTAGATGGTGAAGGCTGGAAGCCAGTTAAAGTAGAAGAGCTTTCTGCCATTGAATAATAAAAATAGGATGGGCTGTCCATCCTATTTTTTTCGTTTAAAGTGAACGACCGCAGTATAAAACGTCTGACCTTTGTCATTTGCATACATTTGATGAGAGACTGAATGTACCCCTAAGAGAATTGCTTTATTTTCCTCAATTTTTACTTCAATTTTCTTTTCCAAAACTTTAAGATCTGTTGCATCAAAGAATTCTACTTTATCCTCAATAAAATCAAGTTGAAAATTCAACATTATCACCCTTTCCCCTATGAACATTTTAGTAATTATTCTTTTTTAAAGCAATAAGAGATGGAAGATGCGATAACATTTTTAAAATAAATTCATAGTATGCTTATAGGAATTATATGTTTGAGATCTGGAGGTTTCCAGTATGGGACGTGAATTTTTAGATATATTTGAACAATGGGCTGATTCATATGATGATAGTGTTGGCGGACATAATCGAGAATATAAAGAGGTTTTTGCGGGATATGAGCAAATATTAGAAGCTGTCAAAGAACGTTCAATGGGCCATGTAGTAGAGTTTGGTGTTGGAACCGGTAACCTGACAAAAAAATTATTTGAAAAGGGATTGAATATAACTGGAATTGAGCCGTCTGTTCCAATGAGGAGAATTGCAGAAGCAAAGCTTGGAACAAATGTGAAAATTCTTGAAGGTGACTTTCTTCATTTTCCTGAAATAATAAATATTGATACTATTGTCTCAACATATGCATTCCATCACCTCACCGATGAGGAAAAAGATGAAGCAATTGCCAAATATGGAAAGCTGCTTTCGAAAGGTGGTAGAATAGTGTTTGCGGATACGATGTTTGAATCAGGAGAAGATTATAATAATGCAATCGTAGAAGCAAAAGCAGAAGGCTTTCATAATCTTGCAAAAGATCTGGAAACAGAATATTATACAACCATTCCTAACTTAAGAACTATTTTAGAAAATAGTGGGTTTATCGTTAGGTTTAAACGCTGCAATAATTTTGTCTGGTTAATGGAAGCAGAAAAACAATAAGAGAGAGGTTTTAGACATGAAAATTGCCATCATTGGAGCAATGGAAGAAGAAGTAAAATTACTAAGAGACAATATTAAGGGGCAAACACAAGAAACTGTAGCCGGATGTGAGTTTACCTTTGGACAAATGAATGGAGCAGAAGTGATTTTGCTTCGCTCAGGAATTGGAAAGGTAAATGCGGCGATGTCGACAACCATTTTACTTGAAAAATATAAACCAGACTGCATTATCAATACAGGATCAGCTGGAGGTTTTAACCCAGAGTTAAATGTAGGGGATGCCGTCATTTCTACAGAAGTCCGCCATCATGATGTGGATGTAACTGCCTTCGGTTATGAATATGGGCAGGTACCACAGCTTCCGGCAGCATTTTTAGCAGATGGAAAATTAGTTGAAGTTGCGGAGAATGCTGCTAAAGAACTGGATAAATTCCAAGTTGTTAAAGGGTTAATAGTAACAGGTGATTCATTCATGGAAGACCCAGAGCGTGTTAAGTTTGTAAGATCGAAGTTTGACAAATTACAGGCGGTTGAGATGGAAGCAGCTGCGATTGCGCAAGTAGCACATCGTTTCGAGGTGCCTTTTGTGATTATTCGCTCCTTATCTGATATTGCAGGAAAAGAATCAGGAGTAACATTTGATCAATTTATTGACCAGGCCGCAACCCACTCAGCTTCACTAGTTATGAAAATGGTGGAAGCATTAGGGTAGTAAGCAAGAAGGTTGGTGGGATGATGAGAATATTTAAAAATGTCCATGAATTAATAGGACATACACCTATTGTAGAAATTTCACAGTTTCCTCTCCCAAATGATGTACGTATTTTTGCTAAGCTGGAATTCATGAATCCAGGCGGCAGTGTAAAGGATCGACTCGGTGTAGAACTTTTGCGGGAGGCTTTCGAGAGTGGAAAGCTTCAAAAAGGAGGAACGGTTATTGAACCGACAGCCGGGAATACAGGGATCGGATTAGCGCTTGCTGCTTTAAACAAAGGGGTACAGGTTATTTTATGTGTTCCTGAGAAATTTAGTATAGAAAAACAAGAATTAATGAAAGCTCTTGGAGCGAAAATTGTTCATACTCCTACTGAAAAAGGAATGAAAGGAGCCATTGCGAAAGCAGAGGCTCTTCTAAAGGAAATTCCTGGATCTTATTGTCCACAGCAATTTGGAAATCCTGCAAATCCTGAAACGTATTATAAAACATTGGGACCTGAGCTATGGGAACAAATGGATGGGAAAATAAATACATTTGTTGCAGGCGCAGGTACAGGCGGCACCTTTATGGGTACAGCTCGTTATTTAAAAGACCAAAATATAGACATAAAGACTGTTATTGTCGAACCAGAAGGCTCGATTTTAAATGGTGGTGAATCAGGTCCCCATAAAACTGAGGGAATTGGTATGGAATTTCTTCCCGGTTATATGGACCCAGACTATTTTGATGTCATTCATACAATTTCTGACGAGGATGCATTTTGGTTTGTAAAGGAATTAGCAGCAAAAGAAGGATTATTGGTTGGCAGTTCATCCGGTGCTGCCTTTAAGGCTGCCATGTTGGAAGCAGAAAGTGCCAAAGTTGGTGCGAATATTGTCGTTATATTCCCAGATGGAAGTGAACGCTATCTAAGTAAGAAGATTTTTGAAGGGGGGATTTAGGTGAAAAGAAAAACAAAATTAATTCATGGTGGTATAAGTACCGACCCGGCAACAGGAGCAGTTTCATTTCCCATTTATCAAGTAAGTACCTATAAACAAGAAGGTGTGGGCGGACATAAAGGCTATGAATATTCAAGAACAGGAAATCCAACGCGATTTGCGCTTGAAGAGCTAATTAAGGATCTTGAGGGTGGTCAAGCAGGATTTGCCTTTGGTTCCGGAATGGCTGCAATGACTGCTGTAATGATGCTTTTTAACAGTGGAGATCATGTGATTTTAACCGATGATGTGTATGGCGGCTCTTTTCGTGTCATGACTAAAGTATTAAACCGTTTAGGTATTGATTCAACTTTTGTTGATACCAGTAATCTCAATACGATTGTCAGTGCGATAAAACCAAATACTAGGGCAATTCATTTAGAAACACCCACAAACCCGCTTTTGAAGATTACTGATATTGAAGCAGTAGCAAATCTTGCGAAAGAACATGGTTTATTAACAATTGTTGACAATACGTTCTCAACACCTTATTGGCAAAATCCTATTGAGCTTGGTGCTGATATTGTTCTTCATAGTGCTACAAAATATTTAGGAGGTCATAGTGATGTCGTAGCAGGCTTAGCTGTAGTTAACAGCAAGAAGCTTGCTGAAGACCTTCATTTTGTCCAGAACTCGACTGGAGGCATATTAGGGCCACAGGACTCATGGTTATTAATACGAGGGATTAAGACATTAGGTATTCGTATGGAGGAAACGGAGAAAAATACCGCTGCAATTGTTCACTTCTTACATGAACACCCTGCAGTAAAAAAAGTATTTTATCCTGGATTGGAAACACACCCACATCATGCAATTGCTAAAAAACAGGTAAGAGGTTTTGGTGGTATGGTATCATTTGATGTGGGAAGTGCAGAAAATGCAGATAAACTATTAAGTAAAATTCATTATTTTACTTTGGCTGAAAGTCTGGGTGCCGTTGAAAGTCTAATCTCTGTCCCAGCCAGAATGACTCATGCTTCCATTCCTGCAGAACGGCGTGCGGAGTTAGGGATTTCCGATGGGCTAGTCAGAATTTCAGTAGGTCTTGAAGACGTTGAAGATTTGATTGACGACTTAAAACAGGCCTTAGAATAATAAATTCTTTGTCCGGCTTATATGCCGGATTTATTTTTGTTTGTTTTTCTAAAATTTACATACTCTTTTATGCTGTTTTTTATGTTAAAGTAGCTTAGTAGATTTAAAGAAAAGCAGGTGACCAACAGTGGATAAACAAACAAAAAGTCTTTATGAAAAAATGGTTGATTTTAAACAATTTGCTGTCGTATTACTCGCTGTCGGTGTATTTTTCTTTTTAGGTGTAATAATTCCATCAGATACTAAGAGTGAGATGGATATAAATATAATGATGATCTCCTCTATGTCCTTTTTAGCGGTTTCGATTTTACTTTTTATTCAATCGAAACAGTGCCAGCTTAAACTTATGGATATAGAAGATGGCAAGCAAAGGTAAACGTTCCTCAGGGACGTTTATTTTTTTTGGAATAAACCAGGCAATTTAACTATTTTTAAAAAAATTTCAAAAAAGTGGTTTACAAAGGTTATGTTGCTGGATATAATTACCGTAGTTAGTAAAAAATTCCGAAGGAGGTCGAAGAAAATGATGATGAAATTAATGGTTGCTGCCACTGGTAATACTATTTGGATGACAACTGCATATGTAAATAATTTGCATTCGACCGACAGGAATGGATTGCTTAACTAATTTTTTAGTTACCTAACATATCCATGCCGCAGGGAGAGTGCTGCCCTGCGGTATTTTTGTGCCTAAAATTAAGGCCGCAAGGGAGTAATTTCTTGCGGCCTTTTTGCGCCTGTTTAATGGATATTATTAACAAATTTGGTTATAAAGGGAAGGGGTGATAGTTATGACACTAAATATATTTTTTATCTCGATTACATTAAAAAAACGCAAAGAAAGTTTACAACAAGCAACTCGGAATGAAACGATAGAAAAACTTTTTGAGCAAAACAAGGAACGTCAATTGTCGGTTTATCATTTACTATAAATTAACCCTAAAAAAAGGAAGTGTATTTAAATGACTCTTAATATTTTATTTTTTTCGATTACAGTTAAGAAACGTAAAGAAAGTCTGCAAGAAGCAATGCGAAATGAAATGGTTGAAAAGTTATATGATCAGCACAAAGACCGTCAAGTTACTGCTTATCATTTAATGTAATAAACCCTTAATGGGAGGTGAAAGTCATGACCTTAAATATTTTATTCTTATCCATTACCATCAATAAACGTGAGATGAGTATCGAAGAAGCAGCACACCAAGAACAAATTAAAAAAATATATGAAGCAACGAAGGATCGTCAGATATCCGTTCATCGCATGTATTAAGGCTTTAAATGACAAAAAAAGAAAGGTGGGTTTACAATGATTTATTTAATTCAAAAACGCGGTGCAAGCTTATGGAGTATGAAAGACACCACCTAGTTAGGATATTAAGGAGGTAGTTGAAAAATGCCGGTGCATACCTTTTTATTGTTTCTTTTCATGAAAGCAAAGAAGAAAAATAAAAAATGAAATCATAAATAACAATAAATGATTAACGATAAATGTATGTTAACAAAATGTTCACAACCCCTTAAGTTAGATACTGTGAAAATGTGATAAATTCGAAGTAGATAAAAGGATCTATCTTAAGGGGTGGAGAATATGTTCATGATCGTGATGGCTTTGGTCATAACTGCGGCAATTGGCTGTGTAATAACAGCGGAGCTAAGTGTAGAATAACAAGAAGCATTGACCTTTTTAAAGGTCAGTGCTTTTTTTGTAGTGTGATAAAAGCCTTTATTTTCAAATAAAATGTTTTGGACAGACACAATCACCCTGTTTATAACATAGGAATTAGTTATAGGCAAAGCCCAAAAAAGCACGGGGGTGGATGTGCATGGCAGGGATTCTCACAGCACTTGGTTATCTCATTAAGGAATTTTTATTTCTTGTCTCTTATGTTAAAAACAATGCTTTTCCGCAGCCCCTATCTGCTGCAGATGAAAGGAAATATTTACGGTTGATGGCGGAAGGGGACTCACATGCTCGTAATATGTTAATTGAACATAATTTACGGCTTGTAGCACATATTGTAAAAAAGTTTGAAAATACTGGTGAGGATTCAGAGGATCTAATCTCAATAGGAACGATTGGTTTGATAAAAGCAATTGAGAGCTATTCCGAAGGGAAAGGAACAAAGCTTGCCACGTATGCAGCACGTTGTATTGAAAACGAAATCCTCATGCACCTTCGAGCACTTAAGAAGACGAAAAAAGATGTCTCTTTGCATGACCCAATTGGACAGGATAAAGAAGGTAATGAAATCTCACTGATTGATGTACTCAAATCCGAATCAGAAGACGTTATTGATACCATCCAGTTGAACATGGAACTCGAAAAAATTCGGAAATATATCGATGTCCTTGACGACAGAGAAAAAGAAGTAATTGTCGGCCGTTTTGGCCTTGACCTTCAAAAAGAAAAGACCCAGCGAGAGATTGCGAAAGAATTGGGGATATCGAGAAGCTATGTTTCAAGGATCGAAAAACGCGCACTAATGAAAATGTTTCATGAATTTTATCGTGCTGAAAAAGAACGAAAGAAAAAGAACTGAGCAACAGAGCCGGAACATATCCGCCTCTGTTTTTTTTAATTGGCTGTGTTAAAGGTAACTATTGATTTTAGAACCCTGTTGATTTGTGCGGAAGGCGCGAGACTCCTCGAAAATGCTATCGCATTTTCTTCGTGCGTGGGCAGATTCGAGGAAGTAAATCAATGTCCTGCAGGAGGACGGGACAGGGGAGACCCCGCAGGTGCTTTAGCGCCGAGGAGGCTTCCCGAACCGCCTGCGGAAAGCGAAGCGCCTCGTGACAGGCAGAGACGGCCTGTCACTGCGGTGATTATTCAAAGAAGCTTTCCTTAGTGGAGCACAAATCAACAGCCTAATTTAACACGGCCTTTTAATTAAAACGGCATGTGCCTATACATAAAAGTATACAGGCACATAACCTAGTATTAAAAGGGAAAGGGGGTATTTATATGTCATATGGTTATCCAAATCCCTGCTACCCAGCCCCTTATCCAGTTTATCCTGTTCCTTATGCAACTGGAGGAGGCGGATGGTACGCACTCTTCATCGTGTTATTAATACTAGTCTTAATCTTTGGCGGCTGGTGGTATTATACAACTTGCTGTTGAATCCTCAAAAGCTTGTGCATTCGTTGCGCAAGCAATTTTTTATATAAACACACATAATAGAATTTTTCAAAAAATAAATTTATAATGTAAGGGTACATACATAAGGGGGTAACATGATGACAGCAACTACATATTCAGATGTTTGGAATCTTGAAGTATTTTTTAAGGGCGGAAGCAATTCTGCTGAACTAGCGGACCACTTAAAGGTAACACAGGAATTAATTGAGCTATTTGAAAGCAAAGTGAAAAACTGGTCCCCTTTCAATACAGCTGAGGATAAGATTTTTTTAAAAGAGTTACTATCAGACTTTGAAAGCGCTGGTAAGAAGCTTCGTCAGGCAGCTGCATTTGTGGGATGCCTTCAAGCACAAAATACTGAAGATAAAAAGGCTTATACACTTGAATCAACCGTAACAGGGCTTAGTGCTACTTTTCAATCTGCACTTAGTGCATTTGACAACTTATTATCATCCATCAATGATGATGTTTGGACACTAGTGTTGGAAGATGATTTCCTAAAAGAATTGACGTTTTCACTGACTGAACGCCGCGTACGAGCAAAAGAAAAGCTTTCGATTGAGGAAGAAGCCCTAATTAGTTCACTAGGTGTAGATGGTTACCATAGCTGGGGACAATTGTATGATCTTATTGTTAGTAAAATAAAGATTCCTGTTGAGGAAAATGGTGAGGTAAGGCAGCTTTCTGTTGGGCAGGCATCAAATAGATTTTCTAGCACCGACAGAGAAGTACGTAAAGCTGTATTTAAAAGCTGGGAACAATCATGGAATGAACAAAGTGATTACTTATCGAAAACATTAAATCATCTCTCTGGATTCCGTTTAAATGTTTATAAAAAACGTGGTTGGGAAGATGTATTGAAAGAACCATTAACTATTAATCGAATGGAAAAAGAAACATTAGAAACCATGTGGGCAGTCATTTCTGATAATAAACAGCCCCTTGTTGAATATATGAATCGTAAAGCGAAACTCTTAGGTCTTGAAAAATTAAGCTGGTTTGATTTAGATGCTCCATATGGAAAAACTGAGTCAAAGGTTTCTTACCAGGAGGGTGCTGAATTTATTGAGCAAAACTTTGCTCTTTTCGGTGAAAAAATGTCCGCTTTTGCTAAAATGGCATTTGAGAACCAATGGATTGAAGCCGAAGACCGTCCTGGAAAAGCACCTGGCGGTTTCTGTACTGGATTCCCTGAAAGTGAAGAATCTCGTATTTTCATGACCTATTCAGGTACACCTTCAAATGTTTCCACACTTGCTCATGAATTAGGGCATGGCTTCCATTCCTTTGCAATGAGGGGAGTACATTATCTTAATCGCGGTTATGCCATGAATGTAGCAGAAACTGCATCTACCTTTGCAGAAATGATTGTTGCTGACGCAGCTGTGAAAAATGCTAAGGATGAAGAGGAAAAGCTCGCCCTGCTAGATGATAAAATTCAAAGAACGGTTGCTCTGTTAATGAACATCCACGCTCGCTTTTTATTTGAGACTCGTTTTTATGAGGAAAGAAAGCGCGGTCCAGTATCAGTTGAAACTTTAAATGAACTGATGGAAGGAGCTCAGAAGGAAGCGTATTGTGAGGCTTTGGACGAATATCATCCATTATTTTGGGCATCCAAGCTGCATTTCTTTATCACTGGAGTACCATTTTATAACTTCCCATATACTTTTGGTTATTTATTCTCACTGGGCATTTATGCTCAGGCTCTTGAGGAAGGTAAAGGCTATGAGGAAAAGTATATTGCCTTATTAAGAGATACTGCTTCCATGACGGTTGAGGAATTGGCAGCTAAACATTTACAAGTGAATTTAGTTCAAAAGGATTTCTGGGAAAAGGCAGTAAAAATCTGTATTGATGATATTGAGGAGTTCCTTCAATTAACTGAAAATAAATAAAAAGTAAAGCCCAGCAGATACCTGCTGGGCTTTACTTGTCTAGCTCTAGCGCCTATGGGCTCTCAGGTCTAAGTCAATCCGTCAAGAAGGTTAAAGAACAACCTTCTCGCCTCTCGTCTTATGCCTGTCGCCCCTAGGAAAAATTGAACTGCATTTTTCCCTGTCAAGGCGCTTCCGCTTTTCCTTGTTACATCTTTTTAAGTTTAAAGGGGCTTACCATTAGGAATGATAAAATGATGATGATGAATAAAAAAGTCTGAGCGGGCAGGTATGGGATGGCTAAAAAGCTCAATGTTGCCAGGCACCCTGCTGCTGTAATCGGCAGACCAGTAAAATAGCCATTACTTTCTGTGATATTAAACCGAGCCAATCTAAAGGCTCCACAACCGATATAGAAAACAGTGAAGAAGGATCCAGGTCCCCCAAATTCATTTAAGATTCCTTGATATAGTAATAGTGCAGGCGCCACTCCAAATGATATAATATCACTCATGGAATCTAATTGTTTGCCCAGCTCTGATTCAATATTAAACTTTCTAGCAGCCATACCATCAAAACGATCGGCTAATGCGGCGATAAAAATTAATAACAAGCTTAATCGTAAATTTCCTTCCATGGCGAAAATAATGGCAAATCCACCAAAAGATAAATTGGTTAAGGTAATAACATTTGCAGTTTGGGACTTAAGTTTCTTAATTGTAGAATCAAAAACGTCTAATAAAAACATTTTGCTCCACCACTCCTTTTCAACAAGCCGGAAGAGAACTTTAATTTTTTTGGGTTTATCTATTATATTTAATATTAAGCTTTTTAAGAAGTTTCGTAAAGAGTATTTTTACACTTTTTGGGGGTCATGTAATGTTTAAGCACGTTTATCGACTAATGATAGAACTTACCAATGGGAAGTGGACATCAGTTATTTTACAGCGCTTTGCCCGTTCTAGAATCAGCAGATTTGTTGTCCCTTCGTTCGCGAAGATTTATAAATTAAATCTGGAAGAAATGGAAAAGTCTCTGCATGAGTATCACACACTTCATGATTTATTTATTAGGACGCTGCGAAAAGAAGTTCGAAAAATTGACACAAATGAAAACACGGTGGTTAGCCCTGTAGATGCAGTAATTGAGGATGTCGGTTCTATTAATCAAACAAGTGAAATGGTTGTCAAGGGTAAGACTTATTCCATACAAGAAATGTTAGGCAGCCAGGAGACAGTAAATAAATATTTACATGGTACTTATATGATTCTATATTTAAGTCCAAGTCATTACCATCGGATACATAGCCCTATCGAGGGTACCATTGTTAAACAGTGGACGCTTGGCTCAAAGTCATATCCTGTTAATAAAATGGGTCTTAAATATGGTGTTAGGACGTTGGCTAAAAACTATCGAATGATTACAGAAGTGAAAACAGCCAGCGGGCATGTTGCTATCGTGAAAGTGGGGGCCATGTTTGTGAATTCCATTGAAAAAACGCATAAAGGAATGACGCTTCAAAAAGGCGAGGAAATGGCCTACTTTAGTTTTGGGTCTACTATTGTATTATTATTCCAAAAAGAAACCTTTATACTAGATTCTACTATTCATACACCAAAGGACATTAGGATTGGCGAAAGGATTGGAGTCATGGCAGCCCAAAATGGCGGCGCTAATTAGTGCCGTTGATTTTTTTGCAAAAGAAAAGACCCTCAAGGGTCGCAAGTAAAATATTAAGATGAAATTTTCATTTTGTTGAATAGTGAACGACGATGAATTTCTGTTTCGATAAGATGGATAAACTCAGGACTTAGATTTAATTCTCTTGCTTTATAATAAGATTCAATTAATAACTCATCTGACAGTTTACGCAAGTGAGAAGCACCTCCATATAAAAAATAAATGGTACTAAAAGATAGTAATGAAGCATAAAATGGTAGGTTCAATTGGTGTACCCTAAATCTACCAAATTAAGTTGAATTGGACAACCTTTCCAATTATTCACAATTAACAGTGGATAACTTGTGACTAATTTGTTTATAAAGGATAAAAATGTGACTGAAACAATGGGTATAATGTTAATAACTTTATCCACAGATGTGTAAATTATAGGATTTTGTCGAAAAATATTTTTTATTTCGTAATTTACAGCAAAAATGTTTGAGTTTGACAAATAATAAACCCATACAGCTATAATAGTTATATTTTGATACTAAGGGTAAAATTGGTTATGATGGTACAGATAAACAGATGAATTAATGAGGTGTAAGCTGAGTGTTAAAGAAATTTTTGCCTGATGAGCATGTAAAAAGCATATTAGATATTCATCCCGAAGACTTGAAAAAAAGAGGGGTTAAGGGGATCATTACTGATTTGGATAATACGCTTGTGGAATGGGATCGTCCAAATGCCACTCCTGAACTTGTCAAATGGTTTGAACAAATAAAAAAGCACAATATACTTGTTACAATTGTTTCTAATAATAATGAAATGCGAGTAAAGGAATTCTCCGATCCATTACAAATTCCTTTCATATTTCAAGCACGTAAACCCATGGTGCGAGCGTTTAATAAGGCTCTTTCTCAAATGGGGATTAAAAAAGAAGAAGCAGTTGTCATTGGGGATCAGTTATTAACGGATGTTTTAGGTGGAAATCGAAGCGGATTTCATACGATTCTAGTGGTCCCTGTTGCGCAAACGGATGGGTTTTTTACTAAATTTAACCGTTTTGCTGAGCGAAGAATTTTGAATTGGTTTAGAAGAAAAGGGATGATTCAATGGGAGGATTAAAGTGTGAGTGAACAAGAGCAATATTTATGTATGGGCTGTGGAGTAAAAGTTCAGACTGAAAACCCCGAGGAATTAGGCTATGCACCAGCATCAGCACTCGAAAAGGATAGTATTATTTGTCAGCGTTGTTTTCGCCTAAAGCATTACAACGAAGTTCAGGATGTCAGTTTAACCGATGATGACTTCTTGAAAATATTGAATGGCATTGGACAGACTGATGCCCTGATTGTTATGATCGTGGATATTTTTGATTTTAATGGAAGCTGGCTGCCAGGATTACACCGTTTTGTGGGAAACAACAAGATTCTGCTAGTGGGCAATAAGGTAGATCTATTGCCGAAATCAGTGAAACATAACAAATTGATTAATTGGATGAAACAAGAGTCAAAACAGCTTGGGCTAAGACCTGAAGAAGTTTTCTTAGTCAGTGCTGAAAAAGGTAAGTACATTAGAGAAACAGCGGCTGCCATAGATGAAATGCGGAATGGAAAAGATGTCTATGTGGTAGGATGTACAAATGTAGGGAAATCTACATTTATTAATAGAATTATCAAAGAAGTTACCGGAGAGGGAGATATTATCACCACCTCACACTTCCCTGGAACTACTTTAGATATTATCAAAATTCCACTTGAGGATGGCAAAGCATTGATTGATTCACCTGGAATTATCAATCATCATCAAATGGCACACTTTGTAGATAAAAAGGATTTAAAAGTGATTACACCGAAAAAGGAAATTAAGCCAAAGGTGTTTCAATTAAATGAGGGACAAACCCTGTTTTTTGGGGGATTAGCTCGATTCGATTATATTAGCGGAGGCAGGACTTCATTTGTCTGCCATATCTCAAATGAAATAAATATCCATCGGACAAAAACAGATAATGCAGATGAGTTGTATGAAAATCATCTTGGAGAAATGCTCGCTCCACCTCGAAAAGATGAATTAGGATCATTTCCTGAATTAGTGAAACAAGAATTTACGATTAAGGATGCCAAAACAGATGTAGTCTTTTCAGGTCTAGGCTGGATCACCATAAACGAACCAGGAGTAAAGGTAGCAGCATACGTGCCTAAGGGTGTACAAACCTTAACCCGTAAATCTTTAATCTAAATAGACAGGGAAATGGGGGAGAAACAGGGTGAAGAAACTTTTTGCGGTTTTGGGAGATCCAATTGGCCACTCGATGTCACCAATTATGCTCAATGATATCTTATCCTATTATGAAATCGATGCTCATTATCATCCTTTTCATGTTCGAAGAGATGAATTAGAAACAGTTGTTAAGGGACTAAAGGCGATTGGTATATCAGGCTTTAATATAACGATACCTCATAAAAGCACAATCATTCCTTTTTTAGATGAAATTGATGAATTAGCTTTAAGCATTGGGGCAGTTAATACGGTTGTAAATGAGAACGGAAAATTGGTCGGCTATAATACAGATGGATATGGGTTTATTAAGGGATTAAATCCTTATATGACATCTTTTTCTGACAAGAAAGTATTGGTTATTGGTGCTGGAGGGGCGGCAAGAGCGATTTATTTTACAATGGCGAAAATGAAGCCTTTGGCAATTGATATTGCGAATCGAACTGTCCTTAAAGCCCAAGAACTCCTTGATGCATGTCCATATGAATCAAGCTCAAAAGCCTTATCTTTAGAGGAGGCAGAACTTTATTTGAATGAATATGATGTGGTGATTCAGACGACGATGATAGGGATGTACCCAAAAATTTCGGAAATGCCAATTAGCCTAAAACTTTTAAAGTCCCAATCCTTGGTTTGTGATATTATTTACAACCCGTTAGAGACCCAATTTTTAATGGAAGCAAGACAAAAGGGAGCAACTGTTCAAAATGGAGTTGAAATGTTTGTTTATCAAGGAGCGCTTGCTTTTGAGAAATGGACAGGAATATTCCCAGATGTAAAAAGAATGAGAGAAAATGTACTACAACAGCTTGGAGGCGTGAAATGTTAACAGGAAAACAAAAAAGATATCTACGATCGAAAGCCCATCATTTAGATCCCATTTTTCAAGTAGGAAAAGGCGGGGTAAATGAAAATATGGTTAAGCAAGTGGCGGAAGCGCTAGAGGCAAGAGAACTTTTTAAGATAAGTGTTTTGCAAAATTGTGAAGAAGATAAAAACGTTGTCGCAGAGCAGCTTGCTAAGGGAACAGATGCAGACATTGTCCAAATTATTGGAAATACCATTGTCCTATACAAAGAATCGGTAGAAAAGAAACAAATTACACTTCCATAAGGAGAGATTCGTCATGCCGAAGGTTGGGATATTGGGAGGAACATTTGACCCGCCTCATTACGGCCACTTGTTAATCGCTAATGAGGTACTCTCCAAACTTAATCTTGATGAAGTATGGTTTATGCCAAACCAAGAGCCTCCTCATAAGAAGAAATCAGAATCAGTTGAAAATCAAGAACGCTTGCAAATGCTGGAGCTCTCAATCAAAGGGAATGAAGCATTTAAAATTGAAAAAATTGAGTTCGAAAGATCGGGTCCTTCATTTACTGTCGATACCATGCGGATATTAAATGAAATGTATCCAAATCATCAATTTTATTTTATCATCGGTGCGGATATGATAGAGTACCTTCCTAAATGGCATAAAATTGACGAACTGATTGAACTTGTCCAATTTGTTGGTGTTGAAAGACCTGAATACAGCTCAAAAACGGATTATCCAATCACCTACGTGGATGTTCCTGCAATCGATGTCTCTTCAAGTATGATTAGAAAGAGAGTACAACAAGGCATGACGGTACGCTATTTATTACCCGACTCGGTAATTGATTTTATTAGGGAGAATCATTTATATGGAACGTGAAGAGGCATTAAAAATTGTTAAAGACCAATTAACAGACCATAGATATCAACATACCTTAGGAGTCATGGAAACGGCTATTGCTTTGGCGGAACAATATGGTGCTGATGAAAAAAAAGCAGAAATGGCTGCAATCTTTCATGACTATGCAAAATTTCGACCTAAGGATGAAATGAAACAAATTATTTTATCGCAAAAGTTCCCTCAAGATTTACTTCACTATCATGCTGAGTTGTGGCATGCTCCAGCAGGGGCTTACTTAGTCGAAAAAGAAGCTGGGATAAAGGATAAGGAAGTACTGGATGCGATCCGTTACCATACATCAGGAAGGCCAGGAATGACTCTGCTGGAAAAAGTAATTTATTTAGCAGATTATATTGAACCTGGCCGCCATTTTCCAGGGGTAGATGAAGTCAGAGCCTTAGCCAAGGAAAATTTGGACACTGCATTAATACAAGCAGTTAAAAATACAATACTATTCTTAATGAGAAAGAATCAACCGGTTTATCCGGAAAGCTTTCAAACATATAATGATCTCGTAATGAAGCGGAGGATTGATTAATGTCTAATCAAGAGTTATTAAAAATTGCAGTAAAGGCTGCGGATGATAAAAGAGCTGAAGATATTCTAGCTCTCAATATGCAGGGGATTTCCTTAATTGCCGATTATTTTATTATTTGTCACGGAAACTCTGACAAACAAGTACAGGCAATTGCAAGAGGAATTAAAGAAAAGGCAGAAGAAAATGGATATAATGTAAGAAGAATGGAAGGCTTTGATGAAGCCACATGGATCTTAATTGACCTTGGTGATGTGGTTGCACATGTATTCCATCGTGATGAAAGAAGTTACTACAAGTTAGAACGCTTATGGGGCGATGCACCTTTAGAGGATATTCGCAGTGAGCTGACAACATGAGTTATGAGCAGTTTGCCTATTTATATGACGAGCTCATGCAAGATGCTCCATACGATGAATGGGTTAGATTTGTAAAAGAAAAAGTGAATAAATATCAAGTAAATGGTAACCATTTACTTGATTTGGCATGTGGTACTGGAGAGCTCTCCGTTCGTTTTGCTCAGGAGGGCTTTTCCGTTACTGGTGTAGATTTGTCTGCCGATATGCTTAGTGTTGCACAGGCAAAAGCACAGGAAGAAGGATTGAATATTCCTTTTTTTGAGCAAGATATGGCATATTTAGAAGGACACGAAGAGTTTAATATTATTGGGATTTTTTGTGATTCCTTAAATTACCTGAAATCTGATGAAGACGTGATACATACTTTTTCGAGTGCTTTTAGTCATCTGAAAAATAGCGGAATATTCTTCTTTGATGTCCATTCTACTTATAAAATTTCTGAGCTTTTTATCAATCAAACCTTTACATTAGCAGATGATCATTTATCCTACATTTGGAATAGCTTTGCCGGTGAATTTCCAAATAGTGTAGAACATGAACTGAGTTTTTTCATATTAGATGAACAGTCTGGAAAATATGATCGTTTTGATGAACTTCATTACCAAAGAACCTACCCTGTTCAACAGTATTCTGAATGGTTAAAAGAGGCAGGCTTTGAAATCCTCGAGATTTGTGCAGATTTCGAGAATATTGAGCCGCAGGATCATTCAGAAAGAATATTTTTTATTGCAAGAAAAAAGCCATCATATTAAAATTGATGGCTTCTTAAAATTATTTTTAAAATAAATAAAGGAATTTGACTAACCTTGGCGAATTAATGCTTATAGAACTGCAAGTTAACTTTTTCTATGTCTTCATTAAATTTTGTATGTGTGGCTTGGAAAATATGTTCAAAGAGATCTCCAAGCTCTTCCTCCATTACCTTAATGCCCTCACCAGTAATACCACCCTTAACACAAACTTTTTCTTGTAACGAAGGTAATGTATAATGGCCTTGTTTTAATAACTCTCCCAGGCCGACAATCATTTCACTTGCCATTACTGTTGCTCTTTCTTGATCAATATCCGTTTCTTTTACAGCTGCAAGGATAAAACGCTGCAATAGATAACTGAAAAATGCTGGACCACAGCTAACGATATCAGAAGCCACTCTTGTTATATTCTCCTCAATACTTACTGGAATCGAAATCTTCGCAAACATACTTTCCACTTTTGTTTTCCAATTTTCACTGCAATGTTCACCGTATGTTATCAGTGAAACTCCCGCTAATGCACGGTTTGTAATGCTTGGAATAACCCTTATTACTGAACAGGCTGTCTTTGCTTCAAGTTGACTTGTATCAATAGGACTTGTAATGGAAATAACACATTTTCTATTATTTAAATGTGGGTTAATTTCATTAATAATGGTATAGACATCTAAGGGTTTAACACAAATAAACACTAAATCGGATTGAGATGCCACTTCAGCCGCATTTTCCCCAACCCTTATTCCCTTATATTTATCTTTAAGCAGCTTCGCTTTTGTTTTTGTTCTATTTGTAATAACCATTGAAGAAGGGGAAACTGCTTTTCCATCGATTAAAGCCTCAACCAAAATAGTCCCCATATTACCGGTACCAATGATACCAATTTTCATTATTCCGACCCTCCTTCGCATGCAGATTCTCTAATAACAATATGAAATATGATAGTGAAATATACCAATTGAAAGGATGGATTACTTATGAAGGACTGGATGTATGAGCATAAAGTTTATGTGATCATTACTGTCATGATAGCTTTTGCTGCCATTTTCTATTTCTTAGAAGAAAGTAAATCTTCTGTAAGTGACGTAGAAAATATTGTCCCGCAAGAAATAAAGGAAGAGAAGGATATTCCCCAAGTACAAGAAGAAATTCAAGAACCTGAAATGATTATGGTTGATGTGAAGGGGCAGGTTACCATGCCGGGTGTATATTCAACAAGTCAGGGCGAAAGGGTAATAGACGTTATCCATCGTGCTGGCGGGCTAACTGAAAACGCTGATGAGAGCCAGGTGAATTTTGCTGAACATGTACAGGATGCCATGGTTATTTATATCCCCGCAAAGGGAGAGGCAGGAATTAACGTACCTGCAGGAACAACTGTTAATCCTTCGAACACTGGCGGCGGTACAGGTAAAGAAGCAAAAGTTAATGTAAATAAAGCAGATGAAACACAGTTGCAAAACCTTCCGGGAATTGGTCCTTCAAAAGCGGCAGCGATTACGGAATACAGAGAGACAAGCGGTCCGTTTAAGAGCGTTGAAGATTTGAAAAATATTAGCGGAATTGGTGATAAAACTTTTGAGAAGCTAAAGGATCTAATTACAATCCAATAAGAAAACTCATTGACCATTTAAAGTCTAAGATATTACACTTAAGAGAGAGAAATATCGAAATTTGGAGGAGTTGGAGAAAGTGGAACGCATTTCGTGGGATCAATATTTTATGGCTCAAAGTCATTTGCTGGCGTTAAGAAGTACCTGCACGCGGCTGACAGTGGGCGCGACAATTGTTAGAGATAAGAGAATTATTGCCGGTGGTTACAACGGTTCAATCGCTGGTGGAGACCACTGTATTGATAAAGGCTGTTATGTCATCGATAATCATTGTGTAAGGACGATACATGCCGAAATGAATGCCCTCCTGCAATGTGCCAAATTTGGTGTCCCCACAGCTGAAGCGGAAATTTATGTTACCCATTTTCCATGCCTGCAGTGTTGTAAAGCCATAATCCAAGCTGGGATTAAGACAGTCTATTATGCAGAAGATTATAAGAATCACCCTCATGCAGTGGAGTTATTCCAACAAGCAAATGTAAATACCGAAAAGGTAGAATTAAAAGAATCAGTGATTGATTTTCGTAAGATAAGTCAATAATCCCCCATAATAACGCCGGTATAACCGGCGTTAAAATACTCCCCAACAAATTGGAGAAAACCATGAATAGTAAATGCTTCTTTTTTGCAATTGCGGCCATATTAGGAGTTTTAACCTCACTTTTCTTTTATCTCCCTTTCTTACTTTGCTCCATTATTTATTTTTATCTCCTTTATACGTTTAAGAAGTATTCTAAACAACAAATGTTTATTGTCATCTGCCTCTTTCTTACTTTTTTTCTCACCGGTCACCATACGATTACCCATAATAAGACTAGGCTGCCGGATTCACTGACAACCTTTTATCTACAATATACGGAAAATACCAAAGTTGATGGCGATTTGCTCCAGGTTATCGCATTGGATATAAAGAATAAAGAAAAGCTTTTAATACGATATAAAATTAAAACAGAGGCAGAGAAAAAGGCGCTAAAAGATACGAATTT
Source organism: Neobacillus sp. YX16 (assembly GCF_030123505.1). Taxonomy (GTDB): domain Bacteria; phylum Bacillota; class Bacilli; order Bacillales; family Cytobacillaceae; genus Neobacillus. The sequence continues at coordinate 4,631,982 of NZ_CP126115.1, read as the reverse complement.
TTATGGACGTTTATGTCATGTAACGGGAGTATTAACAGAAGCTTCTATTGCCAAAAATCCAAACGCCTTTAACTACCGGAAATATTTAGCTGAAAAACAGATTTATAAAATAGTGGAATTAGAAGATCACCCACTTAATAAATGTACTGAAGTTAAATCAACTCCATTAACCATGATTAAAGAAGTACGTTTTACTGGCATTAAATACCTCGAAAAAAATTTCCCTTCAGAAATTGCCGCTCTATCAGCTGCATTAATATTTGGAGATAGAAGCATGTTTGATCCTGAGGTGCTGATAAATTATCAAAAAACGGGCATTGTTCATTTATTGGCAATATCGGGTCTTCATGTTTCCTTATTAATCGGAATGGTTTTTTATTTAGGAATTAGAATCGGATTGACTAGGCAGTTTATGATGAATTTTCTTCTCGTTCTGTTGCCGATATATGCGATATTAACAGGTGCTTCACCTTCGGTTATTCGTGCGGTGTTAATGATCTTCCTTGTTTTATTGGTTGTAAGATGGAAGAAGCAAATAAAATTGTCACCAATCGATGCCATTAGCCTTACCCTATTGATTTATGTATTATTTTCTCCTTTGATTATTTTAGATGCAGGCTTTCAGTTATCGTTTTCAGTTAGCTATGCCATTATTTTATCTGTCACTAATATTTTCCCGCGGTATCAAGAAAGTATTTCAGCAATGGTTGTCACCTCCATTATTGCTCAACTAGCAGCTTTGCCGATTTTACTGTATCATTTTTTCGAAATTTCTTTTATAAGTATTGTTGCTAACCTTCTCTATATTCCTCTCTTCTCGTTTGTATTTCTCCCTGGATTATATATCTTGTATTTCATTCAAATAATATTTGGTGATACTCCTTCAATTCTGATTAACTTATTTATGAAAATTATTACCTTAGCCAATGCCCTTATTGAAAAACTTGCAGACCTATCTTTTGCCCAACTTGTAACCGGAAGACCAAATATCCTTCTCTTCATAATTTATATGGTAATCATCCTCGCCATTTTTCTAATATGGGAAGCGAGTTTTCAGCAAAAGAGGAAAATCATTGTCATTTTTTTAGCGTTTACCTTGATTACCTTCCAGACCATCTGGAATTGGGCCAATCCGTTTGGGGAAGTCACAATGATTGATGTTGGCCAGGGAGATAGTATTTTAATCCATTACCCATTTGGTAAGGGTACCTATTTAATTGATACGGGAGGAACCATTCAATTCGAAGAGGACGAATGGAAAAAGGCAGCAAAACCATTTGAAGTAGGGAGAGATGTTGTTGTCCCTTTTTTGAAAGGAAAGGGGATAAGGAAATTAGATAAACTTATTCTTACACATGGTGATACTGATCATATTGGCGGCACTCTTGCACTTTTAAAAGAAATAGAAGTTACACAAATATTAATGCCATCAGTTGCTGAATTATCAAAATCAAAGTTAACCATTATTCAGGAAGCAAAAAATAAAGGTATTCAAGTTGTTATGGTCGCTGATGGGAGCCAATGGGAAAATGAAAAGAGCACATTCTATGTTCTAAGTCCTGAAGCAAATTTTCAAGGTGAGCGGAATAGTGGGTCGATTGCAATTATGGCGGAAATTGGAGGGCTTAATTGGTTTTTTGGCGGCGATCTTGATCAGGAGGGAGAGGAAAGGATAATAAAGAAATATCCTGATTTGCATATAGATGTACTGAAGGCAGGACACCATGGAAGTAAAACATCAACAAGTGAGGTATTTATAAATAAGATAAAACCTGCTATCTCATGGATTTCAGTTGGTGAGCATAATCGTTATGGTCATCCGCATAGCGAGGTGTTAGAACAACTTGGGAATACAACTGTATACAGGACGGATGACCATGGTGCGATCACCTATAGGTTTTATCAGGAGAGTGGAACCTTTTCTTCGGTTTTACATAAGATAAAGCAATAACCTATCAGAAAACGTAAAAGAGACTGTAAGGTTTACAGCCTCCAAGAACAATTATGTAGCAGTGCATTTAGATTAGGATCCGACAACTTTAATAACGGTTGCAATAATAAACATTAGAGCAAAAACACCAAAAGAAACAACAAAACCTACTCCAGAATCAATTGCGTCGTTGCGTTTAGTTTGCACATTCTTTTCAAATTCATTCATAGTATACCCCTCCTATTTCACATAATAGTATAAGCTTTTTTACTTAAAAAATCCAGCATGCTTTTAATATCTACTTCCTATATTGACAAGAGTTGACACAAATACTTTAAAGCAAAAAGGTGACACTAAATTTACACAAGTAACTCCGCCAAGCAATTAAAAGATCCTAGGGCTTTAATTGCAGGCGTTCATTATAGATCGGGAATTGGCGCTTTCTAAGAAAGCTGTCAATTCCCTTTTAATACTTGTCAAAATGTCCAAGCTTCATTACGATAGATAATGGAAAGTGAATCGAAGGGGAGCTTGGAAAATGGTATTAGATATTTGGAAACAAATTAAACAGCGGGAAATTGCTCCCATTTATTTATTATATGGTACAGAGGCATATTTAATCAATGAAACGAAGCAATTGCTGCTTAATCAGGTTTTAGATGAAGAGGATAAGGATTTTAACTTTACTGCGTATGATTTAGATGAAACGCCTATTGAAACTGCTCTAGAAGACGCAGAAACCTTTCCTTTTTTAGGTGAGAAAAAAGTCATCTTTTTACATAATCCTAAGTTTTTAACCGCTGAGAAGACAAAAGATAAAATGGAACATAATCTAGCGCGGCTTGAGTTGTATTTAAAAGAACCTGCCCCCTATACAGTCTTAGTTATATCGGCGCCTTATGAAAAGCTCGATGAACGAAAAAAAATTACCAAAGAACTAAAAAGGACAGCAGTTACAGTAGAAGCAAAGAAGTTGAATGAGTACGAATTGAAAAATTGGGTGAAGGAAAGAGCAAAAAAAAATGGAATTGTTTTCGACCCGGATGCACTTGAACTCCTGATTACGCTTGTGGGTACAAATATGTTTATGATTACAAGTGAAGTTGATAAATTAGCTTTGTATGCTGCAGACGAAAAACAAATTAATGCTTCTATGGTAGAAAAATTAGTGTCGAGATCCCTTGAGCAAAATATTTTTACGTTAATTGAGAAGGTAGTGCAAAGAAGACCAGAAGACGCACTTAGAATATATTACGATTTATTAAAGCAAAATGAGGAACCGATTAAGATTTTAGCACTGCTTGCGGGCCAATTCAGGCTTATTTATCAGGTGAAGGAGCTCTCAAGGAGAGGTTATGGTCAACAGCAAATGGCCGGTTATTTAAAGGCTCATCCATTCCGGGTAAAGTTAGCTGCTGGACAAGCTAATCAATTTACAGATGAAGAATTAACTAACCTTATGAGCATGCTGGCGAATGCTGACCTTCAGATGAAAACGGGCGGCATGAATAAATCACTACTAATTGAGCTGTTATTGTTCAAAATAAAAAGGTAGACATAAAAAAACGATTCCAATCAGGAATCGTTTTTTTATGCTCTCTTATTATAGAGTGTTAGCTTTTTTAGCAAGACGTGATTTTTTACGGGCAGCAGCATTTTTATGGATAAGTCCTTTAGCAGCAGCCTTGTCTAGTTTGCTAGCAGCAGTAGAGAATGCTTCTTTAGCTGCAGGAGCATCGTTAAGAGTTACAGCAGCTTCTACTTTCTTGACAGCCGTACGCATTGCAGATTTAGCAGTTGTATTTTGAGCATTACGAGCTTCGCTTGTTTTTACACGCTTAATAGCAGATTTAATGTTAGGCATTACTTTCACCTCCTACAAAGAATCGAGACTATATGAACTCGACTTTACATTCATTCACAATTATTCAGAACAAGTGATATTTTATCAAACCAAACCTTATTTTGCAATACTAGATTATTTACATATAAGAATAAACTTGAATGTTTTAGCGGAAAAGGGGCAAAAATAGGAAGAAGTTTCTAGTTTTAAATAATCGATGGGAGCGATAAATAATTTATGGACAACATGAATGCCAATATTGACTTAAGCCAGTATTCAATTCGAACGGATTTAGCGATTGAAGCGAGAGAAATGGTAATTGCTGATAGGGAAGGCTTAGTTCAACAGGGGGAGAACCTCTCGCAAATTGAAGGAGTCATTATTAAAGAAAAAGATATAGATGATATAAAAATCTCCTTAGTAGAAATCACAGATGCAGGAGCACAACAGCTTGGCAAAAAAGCAGGACGCTATTTAACCCTCGAAGTACAAGGGATTAGGCAGCAGGACACTCCTTTACAACAAAAGGTGGAGGAAATTTTCGCCAAAGAATTTGCTCACTTTCTAGAAGGAACAGGGATTAAGAAAGATGCCTCTTGTCTCGTAGTTGGTTTAGGAAATTGGAATGTTACTCCAGATGCACTTGGTCCAATGGTCTGTGAGAACCTCTTAATCACCAGGCATTTGTTTCAATTACAGCCAGAAAATGTTGAGGAAGGCTATCGTCCGGTTAGCTCCCTAGTTCCAGGGGTAATGGGATTAACAGGAATTGAGACGAGCGACATAATCTTTGGAGTAGTCGAAAAAACTAAACCTGATTTTGTCATAGCTATTGACGCATTAGCAGCTAGATCGATTGATAGGGTGAATTCTACCATCCAAGTTTCGGATACAGGCATTCACCCTGGATCTGGAGTAGGAAATAAAAGAAAAGAATTAAGTAAAGAAACACTAGGAGTTCCAGTCATCGCTATTGGTGTTCCGACTGTTGTTGATGCTGTTTCGATTACAAGTGACACGATTGATTATATCCTGAAGCATTTTGGCAAGGAGCTTAAGGAAGGAAATCGTCCTTCAAGAGCCCTCGCACCAGCGGGAATGACTTTTGGGAAACGAAAAAAACTTACCGATGATGATCTTCCAGAAGAAAAGCACCGTCAGACCTTTCTAGGGATGATTGGAACTTTAGAAGAGGAAGAAAAACGTAAATTAATATATGAGGTACTTTCCCCTTTAGGTCATAATCTAATGGTTACCCCTAAGGAAGTGGATGTATTTATTGAAGATATGGCCAACTTGATTGCGAGTGGGTTAAATGCATCGCTTCATAGTAATGTTGATCAGGGAAATGCAGGTTACTACACAAGATAATGTTTAAGAGACCACCTCACAATTGCGAATAATGGTTCTAGCAATTCTAGTAATGTCATAAGTATTTACTAGAATCGAATTGAGAGGTGGAACCATGAAATCTACTAGGAATTCTGGATTGTTTTTGACGGTGCAAGGGACGAATCTAATAAAAGTAACCTCTTTTATTTTGTTGTTTATGCTTTTGGTGTTTTCCATCAGTGGGCTGTTAACATCATTAAAGCCCCAGTTTAGACCAATGTCTAATTCTGTTAATACAGCTGCAAATCAAGTAAATGGAAAAATGCTCTACCAACTTATGGCTTGGGAGAATCATCATTTCTTATCTATTGAAGATAATTTAACAGCGAGCCCTAAATTAACCAACTTAATTTTCAAGCTATCAAGCAATATTAATTTAAATGACCCAAGAAGTCTTTTAGGCCGGGAGCTTCCAGGATTTGCTCAGTTTGATGGGAAAATACTCGTAGCTGGTCAAGGTTCAAATTATACGAACATGCCATTTGAATCCTCACCTCCTTTAGAAATAATGAAAGCAGAACGAGAAGCGTCATTGCAAAATATTGAAGGTATTGACAAAGGAAACGAGGATGATATTCCTTCGAATCCCTCACTTACAACAGGTGATAAAAAGGTGGTCCATCTTTACTTTACTCATAATCGTGAGTCATACCTTCCCTATTTACAGGGGGTGACCGATCCGAATCTTGCCTATCATTCACAATTGAATGTCACCAAGATTGGCGATCAGTTGAAGGAAAGCTTAGAGGCTAGAGGCATTGGAACTTCTATTGATAAGACTGATATTATGGGATCCGTGAAAATGGCTGGTACTTACCAGAAATCTGGTGAATTAGTCCAAACGGCAATGGCTCAAAATCGTGAATTGGAATACTTTATTGATGTCCATAGAGATGCACGCCGTAAAGATAAAACGACGGTTATGATAAATGGCAAGGCATATGCACAGTTGGCTTTTGTTATTGGCGGGAAAAATCCAAATCATGAAAAAAATGAAAAGTTAGCACGTGATTTGCATAATCTTCTTGAAGAGAAATACAAGGGATTGAGCTGGGGAATTCACATGAATCAGGGTGCCGGGCAAAACGGTGTCTATAATCAAAATTTGTCTGAGAATGTAATTTTAGTGGAATTTGGCGGTGTGGATAATACTTTCGAAGAGTTAAACCGTTCAGCTGACGCACTTGCAGATGTCTTTAGTGAATATTTCTGGCAAGCAGAGAAAGTTAATTCCGATGGTGAGCAATCCACGGATAAACAATAGAAGTAAAGGAGCATGTCCAATGAAAATGTTCATGCTGAAATTTTTTTGTATCTTAGCCATTATGTTTATATCGGTTTTAGCTGGGATGCAGCTGGCGAATGACGGTATTCATAAAATGAAGGGCTACGACGATCCGAATTTTCAAAATGCTGTTGCTATTAATGACAATGGTGAGCATGTAAAAGCTACTTTTTTGGGAAATGAAATATCGAGTCATGACATAGATGAAAAGAAAAAGAAGCTTGAGGAAATAAGTGCCTTTAATATTTTTTCCTCGATGGGTAAGAAGGTTTCAGAAGGTGTTTCCAATGCTTCGGAACAACTTATCAATCTTTTAACTAAATAATATTTCCAGCGGTGTCCTATCATGGAAACCGCTATTTTTAATTATAAGAACCCGCCATCCAGTTTTAATTGAATCTTATTTCCCATACTGATATAATCAAAAATAGTGTAATTGTGCGAGTTATAGTAGGAGTGAAATACATGAACAGAGAAGAAAAACTCAAAAGACAATCAAATATAAGAAATTTTTCGATTATAGCCCATATTGACCATGGGAAATCAACATTAGCAGACCGTATCCTAGAAAAAACAAATGCATTAACTTCCCGTGAAATGAAGGCTCAACTTTTAGATTCGATGGATTTAGAAAGAGAACGCGGGATTACGATAAAGTTAAATGCTGTCCAATTAAAATACAAAGCAAAAGATGGTGAAGAGTATACTTTCCATCTGATTGATACACCTGGGCACGTCGATTTTACTTATGAGGTTTCTCGAAGCCTTGCTGCTTGTGAAGGTGCTGTTTTGGTCGTTGACGCCGCACAGGGGATTGAAGCACAAACCTTGGCGAACGTTTATCTTGCATTGGATAATAACCTTGAAATTATACCGGTTATTAATAAAATTGACTTACCAAGTGCTGAGCCTGAAAGAGTCCGTAATGAAATTGAAGAAGTTATTGGACTTGATGCCTCTGAAGCGGTTTTAGCGTCTGCCAAAGCGGGAATAGGGATTGAGGATATCCTCGAACAGGTGGTAAAAACTGTCCCTGCTCCAACTGGTGACCCTGATGCTCCATTAAAAGCACTAATTTTTGATTCTCTTTATGATGCTTATCGTGGTGTAGTGGCCTACATCCGAGTTGTTGAAGGCAGCGTCAAAGTAGGAGATAAAATTAAAATGATGGCAACCGGTGCTGAATTTGAAGTAAATGAAGTAGGTGTATTTACACCAAAATCGACGCTGGTCGATGAGCTAACCGTTGGGGACGTTGGATTCCTTTCAGCTTCAATTAAAAATGTTGGGGATACAAGGGTTGGGGATACCATTACAAATGCAAAAAATGGTTCAACAGAACCCCTTCCAGGTTACCGTAAATTAAATCCAATGGTGTATTGTGGTTTGTACCCAATCGATACTGCAAAATTTAATGATTTACGTGAAGCATTAGAGAAACTGCAGTTAAATGATTCTGCGCTTCAATTTGAGCCGGAAACTTCTCAAGCCCTAGGCTTTGGTTTTCGCTGTGGGTTCTTAGGACTTCTTCATATGGAGATTATTCAAGAGCGGATTGAGCGTGAATTCAAAATTGATTTGATTACAACAGCTCCAAGTGTTATCTATGATGTACACATGACAAATGGCACTCAAATAAAAGTGGATAACCCTTCAAATCTTCCGGATCCACAGAAAATTGACCATGTTGAAGAGCCATACGTAAAAGCAACAATGATGGCTCCAAATGAATATGTCGGTGCGATAATGGAGCTGTGTCAGCAAAAGCGTGGTATTTTTATTAATATGCAATACCAAGGTGAAAACCGTGTAAACATCATCTATGAAATTCCGTTAGCAGAAATTGTTTATGATTTCTTTGATCAGCTTAAATCTAGCACCCGAGGCTATGCGTCATTTGATTATGAATTAATTGGCTATAAACCGTCTAGCTTGGTTAAGATGGATATATTGTTAAACGCTGAAAAGGTAGATGCCTTAAGCTTTATCGTTCATAAAGATTTTGCCTACGAACGCGGCAAAGTCATTGTTGAGAAGCTAAAGGAATTAATCCCAAGGCAGCAATTCGAAGTTCCTGTCCAAGCCGCTATTGGTCAAAAAATTGTTGCTCGTTCAACCATTAAATCCATGGGTAAAAACGTATTGGCTAAATGTTATGGGGGAGATATCTCCCGTAAACGAAAGCTTCTCGAGAAACAAAAAGAAGGTAAAAAACGGATGAAACAGGTTGGTTCTGTTGAGGTCCCACAAGAAGCCTTCATGGCTGTCCTAAAAATGGATGATAACAATACAAAAAAATAAAAAACGAAAAAGGGAGGGTAGGATGAGTCTATTAATAGGCAAAGTCCAGCCTCTTTTTTACTAGAAAAAAATGTCTAGCTGCAGCGCCTAGGGGCTCGGGGGAAAAAGAAAGGTCACTTTTTCCTCGGTCATAAGTCAATCCGTCAGAAAGGTTAAAGAACAACCTTTCCGCCGGCTCGTCTTATGCCTGTCGCCCCTGGACACTAAGGAAAGCTCCTTAGATTAACTCCGCAGGAACAAGCTGTGCTTGTTCCGAAGGCGCTGCCGCTTTTCCAGGAAGGTGAAATTATGATTGAAGCTGCTTATCTCCATATACCCTTTTGTGAGCATATTTGCCATTACTGTGATTTTAATAAAGTATTTCTTAAAGGGCAGCCGGTGGATGAATATTTGCAGGCACTTGAGCAAGAAATGGTCTTAACATTGAACAAATATCCAGCTGACAAACTGCAAACCATTTTTGTGGGCGGTGGGACACCGACCTCCCTAAATGAAAAGCAGCTTGAACGGTTTTGTGAGAGTATAACCCGGAACTTACCGATGAGTAGAAATGTTGAATTTACTTTTGAAGCAAATCCAGGTGATTTAACAAAAGAAAAGTTACAAATATTAAAAGATGCAGGTGTAAACCGACTTAGTCTTGGCGTTCAAACCTTTAATGATGAATTATTAAAGAAAATTGGTCGTGTCCATCGTGCAAAAGATGTTTACCAAACAGTAGAGAATGCAAAATCTATTGGCTTCAAAAATATTAGCATTGACTTAATCTTCAGCCTGCCGACCCAAACCATTACTGACTTTAAAGAGTCATTGACTCAAGCTTTTACACTAGACATTCAACATTATTCGGCCTATTCGTTAATTATTGAACCAAAGACAGTTTTTTACAATCTTATGCAAAAAGGCAAACTCCCTACACCGGGAGAGGATGCAGAAGCAGCAATGTATGAACTGCTTATGGAGCAAATGGAAAAGCACGGATTTAATCAGTATGAAATTAGTAATTTTTCAAAGTCTGGCTATGAAAGCAAACATAACCTAACATACTGGAATAACGATTACTATTATGGGTTCGGTGCAGGTGCTCACAGCTATGTGGATGGCTGGAGACGCTCGAATGCAGGACCATTGAAAAAATATATGGAACTAATTGAAAACGGGAACCTCCCTATCTTTCAGGAACACCAAACTTCAAAAGCGGAACAAATAGAAGAAGAAATGTTTTTAGGTCTGCGAAAAACAGATGGAGTATCTATATCTCATTTCATCGGAAAATTTGATATCGACCCACTGGAATTATTTGAAAATGAGATTTCTGATTTGATTGCAAAAAAATGGATAGAAGTAAAAAAAGACAATATATATTTAACTAAAACAGGGCGGCTTTTAGGAAATGAAGTTTTTCAATCATTTTTAGGGGTTACAAACTAACCCCTGATTAGGTAGCTTTGCAATTTCTTAATATCAAATGATTGACACCATCCCCCTATTTTTGATAATTTATTAATAGAATTAGCACTCGACTTCAATGAGTGCTAACAGAGGTGATGAAAGGTGTTAACAGATCGTCAATTATTGATTCTTCAGGTTATTGTTGATGATTTTATTCGGTCTGCACAACCTGTCGGCTCAAGGAGTTTGTCGAAAAAGGATGAAATATCATTTAGTTCGGCGACTATTCGGAATGAAATGGCTGATCTTGAAGATCTAGGCTATATTGAAAAAACGCATACTTCTTCTGGTCGTGTTCCTTCCGAAAAAGGATATCGGTATTATGTAGATCATTTGCTGTCGCCTCAAGCATTAAACAAGCAGGATATTTCGATTATTCAATCGATTTTTGCTGAGAAAATTTTTGAGTTTGAAACAATTATTCAAAAATCAGCGAAAATTTTATCTGAACTAACCAATTATACTTCAATCGTTTTAGGTCCTGCTGCCAGTTTTAATAAGCTCAAACGAATTCAAATCATTCCTTTAAACAAGGAAACTGCCGTGGCAATTTTTGTTACTGATTCGGGACATGTTGAAAACCGAACATTTTATTTGCCTCCTTCAGTGGATGCGAGTGATTTGGAAAAAACGGTTAACATTTTAAACGAACGGTTAACGGGTGTAGCTCTTGAAGATTTAAATGATAAAATCTACAAGGAAGTAGCAATGCTGCTAAGGCAGCATATCCGTAATTATGATTTAATGATGCATACTATTGCTGATTCACTAAAAATGCCGGCTAATGAAAAGCTCTTTTTTGGCGGAAAGACAAATATGTTAAGCCAGCCAGAGTTTCATGATATCAGTAAAATTCGTGAACTATTACAAATGATTGATCACGAAGAGTGGATTTACCCATTAATTAAAAATGAATCTGCTGGTATTCACGTGAAAATCGGCAGAGAAAACAAAAATAGCGCTATGGAAAATTGCAGTCTTATTACCGCAACCTATTCGGTTGGAACTGAGAAATTGGGAACCATTGCGATTCTTGGTCCAACGAGAATGGAATATTCCAGAGTTATAAGCTTACTGCAGTTTTTAAGTAAGGATTTAACCTCAGTATTAACAAACCTGTATCAAAAATATTAGGGGTGGAAATATTGAGTAAGGGTGAATTACTGCGTATTCCACCTAGGTGAAATACTCTATTTTCGCCCTCCTTTTCATGAAATTAACTTTTACAATAAATGTTTAAATATCCTTTAAGGAGGTGAGTAAGTTGACAAAAGAAAAGAACAACACGATTAATGAGGAAATTGATTCTCAAACGGATGAACAAGTTGAACTTACCGAAGAGGAAGTTGAAACTGTATTTGCTGAAACAGGGGATTCTGAAGAGGGTTCAATGGATATAGACTATGCTGCTGAGATTCAAAACCTCACCAGTAAATTAGAAGAAGCAGATAATCGTTATTTACGTCTTCAAGCTGATTTTGATAATTTCCGCCGTCGTACTCGATTAGATAGCGAGGCCAGTGAAAAATATAGAGTGCAAAAATTAGCCATCGATTTGCTTCCTGCATTAGACAATTTCGAGAGAGCTCTGAAAATAGAAGCAGAAAATGAGCAATCAAAATCGTTGCTGCAGGGAATGGAAATGGTCTATCGCGGGTTACTAGATGCTTTGAAAAAAGAAGGCGTTGAAGCGATAGAAGCAGTTGAAAAAGAATTTAATCCTAATTTCCATCAAGCGGTTATGACAGGTGAGGATGAAAATTATGGCCCTAATATTGTCATTGAGGAATTCCAAAAGGGTTATATGTTAAAGGATCGGGTTATCCGTCCATCAATGGTTAAAGTGAATCAATAAGGTAAGCCTTACATATTACGAACTAGGAGGAAAAAGGTTATGAGTAAAATTATCGGAATTGACCTTGGTACAACAAACTCATGTGTCGCTGTTCTTGAAGGCGGCGAACCAAAGGTTATCCCAAATCCAGAAGGAAACCGTACAACACCATCTGTTGTAGCATTTAAAAACGGCGAACGCCAAATAGGGGAAGTGGCTAAACGTCAGGCTGTTACCAACCCAAATACCATCATGTCCATAAAACGACATATGGGAACAGATTACAAAGTAGAAGCAGAAGGTAAAAACTATACTCCTCAAGAAATGTCAGCAATTATCCTTCAATATTTGAAATCTTATGCTGAAGATTATCTTGGAGAGCCTGTCACAAAGGCAGTTATTACCGTACCAGCTTACTTTAATGATGCAGAACGTCAAGCAACTAAGGATGCAGGTAGAATTGCTGGATTAGAAGTTGAGCGTATTATCAATGAGCCGACAGCTGCAGCACTTGCATTCGGACTAGATAAAACAGATCAGGACCAAACTGTTCTTGTTTACGACCTTGGCGGCGGTACTTTTGACGTATCCATCCTTGAACTTGGAGATGGAGTATTTGAGGTAAAATCTACTGCTGGTGATAATCGTCTCGGTGGCGATGACTTTGACCAAGTAATTATTGATTACTTAGTAGAACAATTCAAAAAAGAAAATGGAATTGACCTTTCTAAAGATAAAATGGCACTACAACGCTTAAAAGATGCAGCTGAAAAAGCAAAAAAGGATCTATCTGGTGTAACTTCTACACAAATTTCCTTACCGTTTATCACTGCTGGAGCAGCTGGTCCACTTCACCTTGAAGTAGCGATGACACGTGCTAAATTCGATGAGCTTTCTGCTCACCTTGTTGAACGTACAATGGGACCAACTCGCCAAGCATTAAGTGACGCTGGCCTTTCACCATCACAGCTTGATAAGGTTATTCTTGTTGGTGGGTCAACTCGTATTCCTGCTGTTCAAGAAGCAATCAAAAAAGCAACTGGTCAAGAGCCACACCGTGGAGTTAACCCAGATGAAGTAGTAGCAATGGGTGCTGCAATTCAAGGCGGCGTAATCACAGGCGATGTTAAAGATGTAGTATTACTTGACGTTACACCACTATCACTTGGTATTGAAACAATGGGCGGTGTATTCACAAAGTTAATTGACCGTAATACAACCATTCCAACGTCTAAATCTCAAGTATTCTCTACTGCTGCTGATAACCAAACAGCTGTTGATATCCATGTTCTTCAAGGGGAACGTCCGATGGCGAACCTAAATAAAACATTAGGCCGCTTCCAATTATCTGATATTCCACCAGCACCACGTGGAATTCCACAAGTTGAAGTAACTTTTGATATCGATAAGAACGGTATCGTTAATGTACGTGCTAAAGATCTTGGTACAAATAAAGAGCAGCAAATTACAATTAAGTCTTCTACAGGTCTTTCTGATGAAGAAATTCAAAAAATGGTCAGAGAAGCAGAAGAAAATGCTGAAGCTGACAAACAGCGTAAAGAAGAAGTGGAACTTCGCAATGAAGCAGACCAGCTAGTTTTTACAACTGAAAAAACATTAAAAGACTTAGAAGATAAAGTAGATGCTTCTGAAGTTGCAAAAGCTAACGAAGCAAAAGATGCATTAAAAGAAGCGATTGAGAAAAACGATCTTGCAGAAATCCGTGCTAAAAAAGACGCTTTACAAGAAATTGTTCAGGCGTTAACGGTTAAGCTATATGAACAAGCTGCACAACAAGCACAAGGAGCACAAGGTGCTGAAGGCGGTAACGCTGGTCCTAAAGATGACAACGTAGTCGACGCTGAATTCGAAGAAATTAAGGACGAAAAGTAAAAGCGAAAAGCGGAAGCGCCTTGTTCAGGGGAAATTGCAGTTCAATTTTTCCTAGGCGCTGGAGCTGGACAATAATAGACTTACTAACTGATGAAAAAGTCAAAGTCAGCATCGGCTTTGACTTTTTCTTTGTAATTTGTGTTTTTATTGTGTTAGAATAATCTTTATGTGAAAGATTCGGGAGTGGTAATCATGAGTAAACGAGATTACTATGAGGTGCTTGGTGTTAGTAAGAGTGCTTCTAAGGATGAGATAAAAAAAGCATATCGAAAGCTCTCAAAACAATATCATCCAGATATTAACAAAGAGCCTGATGCTGCAGATAAATTTAAAGAAATCGCTGAAGCTTATGAGGTTTTAAGCGATGATCAAAAAAAGGCACACTATGATCAATTCGGTCATACGGATCCAAATCAAGGCTTTGGAGGCGGCGCTGATTTTGGCGGCGGTTTTGGAGGATTTGAGGATATTTTCAATACTTTCTTTGGAGGCGGCGGCGGGTCACGCAGGCGCGACCCTAATGCCCCTAGACAAGGTGCTGACTTACAGTACACGATGACAATTACGTTTGAGGAAGCAGCATTTGGAAAAGAAACAGATATTGAAATTCCGCGTGAAGAAACCTGCAGTACATGCAGCGGGTCGGGTGCTAAAAAGGGAACAAAGCCTGAAACATGTCAACACTGTCATGGAACAGGACAGTTAAATATTGAACAAAATACGCCTTTTGGCAGAGTGGTTAATCGCCGTATTTGTCACCATTGTAATGGCACAGGAAAAGAAATTAAGCATAAATGTGCAACCTGTGGCGGTAATGGTAAGGTGAAGAAACGCAAAAAGATTCATGTGAAAATTCCTGCAGGTATTGACGATGGACAACAGTTAAGGATTTCAGGACAAGGTGAGGCTGGTATAAACGGGGGTCCATCAGGTGATCTTTACATTGTTTTCCACGTAAGAGAGCATGAGTTTTTTGAAAGAGATGGCGACGATGTTTATTGTGAAATGCCTATCACCTTTGTTCAAGCATCGCTCGGAGATGAAATCGAAGTCCCAACCTTGCATGGCAAAGTAAAAGTTAAGGTCCCATCTGGTACGCAGACAGGAACAAAATTCCGACTCAAAGGTAAGGGGATTCCGAATGTACGCGGATATGGAACAGGGGATCAGCACATAATCGTCCGTATTATTACTCCGACTAAGTTAACGGATAAACAAAAGCAGCTTCTTCGGGAATTTGCTGAACTTAGTGGAAATTCACCAATTGGTGAACATGAAGAGGGTTTTTTCTCAAAAGTAAAACGAGCCTTTAAAGGTGAGTAATGATTGGAGTTGGTAGAATGAAGTGGTCTGAATTTAGTATTCACACTACGAACGAAGCGATTGAACCAATATCACATATTTTACACGAGGCCGGTGCCAGCGGTGTAGTTATTGAAGATCCTTTTGAACTAACAAAGGAAAGGCAAGATCAGTTCGGGGAAATCTACCAACTCAATCCAGATGATTACCCTGAAGAAGGAGTTATCGTTAAAGCGTATTTACCAGTTAACAGCTTTCTAGGTGAAACTGTAGATGCAATTAAAGAATCCATTAATAATCTGATCATCCACAATATCGATATTGGAATAAATAAAGTAACCATTAGTGAAGTGAATGAAGAAGAATGGGCTACAGCATGGAAGAAATATTATCATCCAGTTAAAATTTCAGAGAAGTTTACGATCGTTCCAACTTGGGAGATATACACTCCAGTCAGCAGTGATGAATTAATCATTGAACTAGATCCTGGAATGGCCTTCGGAACTGGAACGCATCCGACTACGGTCATGTGTATCCAAGCATTAGAAAGGTCTGTCACGCCGGGTGACAGGGTAATTGATGTCGGTACTGGCTCTGGAGTTCTTAGTATTGCTGCTGCCATGTTAGGCGCAGAAGATGTTCGTGCCTTTGATTTAGATGAGGTTGCTGTCACTTCAGCGCGACTCAACATAAAGCTTAATAAGGTAAGCGGCAAAGTAACCACTTCGCAAAATAATCTATTAGATGGTGTAGAAGAGAACTGTGCTGACGTTGTCGTTGCCAATATTTTAGCCGAAGTTATTCTACGTTTTACAGATGATGTAGCACGTGTTGTTAAACCTGGAGGGACTTTTATTGCCTCAGGTATTATTCAGCAGAAGAAAGATCAAGTAAAAGAAGGACTCATTCAGTCCGGATTTGAGATCATGGAAACCATCTTAATGGAAGATTGGGTTGCGATTATTGCCAAGAGGGTATAATGCTTAAAAAAGGGGATAATGCCCCTTTTTTCTATTTCACTTCTTTAAAAGTGAAATTTAATACAGTACAATGAAGAGTAAAATGTTTTAGAGGGGTGCATCGTGTGCAACGATACTTTGTTAAACAACGAGCAAATGAAAATAGTTTTGTGATTGATGGTGATGACCGTCACCATATTACAAAGGTTATGCGTATGGAAATCGGGGACAAAATTATTTGTGTTGATCCAAACGGGGATGCAGCAGTTTGTGAAATTGCAAAAATTACCGATGAACAAGTCGTTGCAGACGTTGTACAATGGAAAGATGAGAAGTCAGAGCTTCCTATTTCAATTACGATTGCTAGCGGACTTCCAAAAGGGGACAAACTTGAATGGATTATTCAAAAAGGCACGGAACTTGGTGCCGGTGAATTTATTCCTTTTGCTGCCCGTCGTTCAGTCGTAAAATGGGATGATAAAAAAGCCGGTAAAAAAGTAGATAGATGGCAAAAAATTGCCAAAGAAGCAGCGGAGCAATCCCATCGTGCATATGTCCCTGAAATTAGCAGCCCAATGAATTTTAAAGCTTTGATTGAGAAAAGCAAAAATTTTCATTATAAATTAGTTGCATTTGAAGAAGAAAGTAGAAGTGGGGAAACATCTATTTTTTTTGCAACCTTACAAAAAATGAAGCCAGGGGAATCGCTGCTTTTGGTATTTGGTCCTGAGGGTGGACTAGCTGAAGAAGAAGTTAACGTTTTACAAGAAAATGACTTTACTCTTTGCGGCTTAGGTCCGCGAATATTAAGAACGGAAACTGCGCCACTCTATGCTTTAGCGGCGATTTCCTACCATTTTGAATTAATGAGGAGATGAATACAATGCCAACAGTCGCTTTTCATACACTTGGATGTAAAGTGAATCACTATGAGACTGAAGCTATCTGGCAATTGTTCAAGCAAGAAGGCTATGATCGAGTTGATTTTGAATCAATCTCTGATGTATATATAATTAATACTTGTACGGTTACAAATACAGGCGATAAAAAAAGCCGCCAAGTAATTCGCCGTGCAGTCCGCAAAAATCCCGATGCAGTAATTTGTGTGACAGGATGTTATGCGCAAACATCACCTGCAGAAATTATGGCAATACCTGGTGTTGATATCGTAGTTGGAACTCAGGATCGAGTGAAAATGCTTGAATATATTGAACAGTATAAGACAGAACGCCAGCCAATAAATGGTGTTGGTAATATCATGAAAAATCGTGTCTATGAAGAGCTTGATGTTCCTGCATTTACCGATCGTACACGTGCTTCATTGAAAATACAAGAAGGTTGTAACAACTTCTGTACTTTTTGTATTATCCCATGGGCACGCGGGCTAATGAGATCACGTGATCCAAAGGAAGTCATTCGTCAAGCACAGCAGCTTGTGGATGCGGGTTACAAAGAAATTGTGTTAACCGGGATTCATACAGGCGGATATGGCGAGGATATGAAGGATTACAACCTAGCCTTGCTGCTTCGTGATTTAGAAGCCCAAGTAAAGGGACTTGCACGTCTCCGAATTTCTTCTATTGAAGCAAGTCAAATCAGTGATGAAGTAATTGAAGTAATTAAACACTCAAATATTATTGTTCGTCATTTGCATATCCCAATTCAATCCGGTTCAAATACAGTCTTAAAAAGAATGCGTCGTAAATATACGATGGAATTCTTTGGCGAAAGATTAGACCGCCTAAAAGAAGTACTTCCTGGTCTTGCTGTTACATCAGACGTAATTGTCGGTTTTCCTGGTGAAACTGAAGAAGAATTTATGGAAACATATAATTTTATTAATGAACATAAATTTTCTGAACTACATGTCTTCCCTTATTCTAAGCGTACAGGAACACCTGCTGCCAGAATGGATGATCAAGTGGACGAAGAAGTTAAAAATGAGCGAGTTCACCGCTTAATTGCCCTTTCTGATCAATTAGCTAAGGAATATGCATCACAATTTGAAAATGATGTATTAGAAGTAATTCCCGAAGAAGAGTTCAGAGAGGGACTGTATGTAGGATACACAGATAATTATTTGAAAGTGGTATTCCCTGCAACAGAAGAAATGATAGGTAAACTTGTTAAAGTGAAGATTTCAAAAGCTGGGTATCCATACAATGAGGGACAATTTGTCCGAATTGTTGAAGATGAACGAGTAAAACTTGAAGTATTTACGGAAGAAGAAGCTGCCATTTAAGGACCTATTTAGGTTCTTTTTTTTTTATTGATTTGGGTATTCTAATGTTAGTATCAAATTCTTTATAGAAATGGGGCTAGTAAAATGGCTACTGCCAATGTTGCTTCGAT
Organism: Neobacillus sp. YX16; assembly: GCF_030123505.1. Lineage (GTDB taxonomy): Bacteria > Bacillota > Bacilli > Bacillales > Cytobacillaceae > Neobacillus. The sequence goes on along the minus strand of NZ_CP126115.1, from coordinate 4,613,439 downwards.
GATTGACCATACATTGTTAAAAGCGGACGCTACACGTCAACAAATTGAGACCCTTTGCCAAGAAGCTAAGGAGCATAAATTTTTTTCCGTTTGTGTAAATCCCACTTGGGTTAGTACTGCGAGAGATTTATTAAGTGGAAGTGGCGTTAAGGTTTGTACTGTTATTGGGTTTCCACTCGGTGCGACAACTCCGGAAACCAAGGCATTTGAGACAAAAAATGCAATAGAGAATGGTGCGGACGAAGTTGACATGGTAATCAATATCGGTGCTTTGAAGGATAATAATTATGAGTTAGTGGAAAAAGATATCCGGGCAGTTGTTGAAGCTGCAAAGGGTAAAGCATTAACAAAGGTTATCATTGAAGCAAGCTTGCTTTCAAGGGAAGAAAAAATTCACGCCTGCGAGCTTGCAGTTAAGGCAGGAACAGACTATGTTAAGACATCGACTGGGTTCTCGACAGGCGGTGCTACGGTTGAAGATATTAAGCTGATGAGAGAAACGGTTGGACCTGATATTGGAGTTAAAGCCTCCGGAGGGGTACGTAATACAGCAGATACCGAAAAAATGATTCAAGCAGGAGCAACGAGAATTGGCGCAAGTGCAGGAATTGCCATTCTTCAAGGCTTGACGGTTACTTCGGATTACTAAAAAAGACGGCCATGGCCGTCTTTTTTGTGCTTTATTTTGTTTTTTCACCATGAACCTTCAGGATCATTTCACCAAATTTTGTTGCAAAAGGCAGGACCATAATGGATGAAACGACGTTAAATATAACACTAATATGTGCTAGTTGAATCATTTTTTCATCCGCTAATAAATGCGCATTCTCGGACAAAGCGGGTATAAAAGGAGTAAAGAGTAAAACGCCAGCTACATTGAGCCAAACGTGTGCAAAGGCAGCTAATCTTGACTCTTTCCCGCCTCCAATCGAAGCAATCATTGCAGTGATACATGTCCCGATATTGGCCCCAAACACAATCGCAATTCCTGCATCAAGATGAAGCAGCCCTGCAGTTAAAAAACCCATGGTGATTCCGGTCATAGCTGTACTAGATTGAATAATGGCAGTTATAACTGCTCCAGTTAAAATACTTAAAATGATATTGTCGTTAATGGAGAGGATAAAATTATTGATAAATGGGAGTTCAGTTAATGGACGAGCCAGAAGCTCAAAACCTTTCATTGATGTAAATACTGAGGCGATTCCAAAGGTGACCATACCAATGCTTCTAATCTTTATAGGTTTAAAAAAGGTAAGTAAGGCTCCAATTATAGCGAGTGGTACAAGAATTTTATCAAGATTGAAAGTAATTAGCTCTGTTTTAAAGGTTGTACCGATATTTGTACCCAAAATAATCCCAATAGATTGAGGAAAAGTCATGATTTTTGCTGAAATTAAGCCAATCGTTATGACCATGACGGCTGAACTGCTCTGTAATAAAGCAGTAACAAAGGTGCCTGTCACCATACCTTTTAGTGGTGTACTTGTGAGTTTTGTCAGCCATCCTTTTAACTTATTCCCCGATAAATTAAATAATCCAAACCTTATTATAGTCATGCCGAATATAAATAATAAGATAAATAAAATAAATAATACTAGGTATAGCATGTCTTCACCCCTCACTTAATTCTATGCCTGAGGGAGGAGGACATGCCAAATTTATGGTGGGTTGTTCAATAAATTGTGGATTTATGAATAAAAATATCAAAAGCTTGATTCAACTCTGGAAATACAGTTGACCTAATTTCTATGATATATTATAATTGCAAGGTACATGGATTGAATGTAAGTGTGTTGTGTTTCGGAGGGAGGGAAAGAGAATGTCTAAAACCGTCGTTAAGAAAAACGAATCGCTTGAAGATGCTCTTCGTCGCTTCAAACGTACAGTATCAAAAACTGGTACTTTGCAAGAGGCAAGAAAGCGCGAATTCTACGAAAAGCCAAGTGTAAAGCGTAAGAAAAAGTCTGAAGCAGCAAGAAAACGTAAGTTCTAAGAGAGGGTGTAATTAATGAGTCTTCTCGAGCGTTTAAATAGTGACATGAAACAAGCGATGAAAAATAAGGAAAAAGACAAACTCATAACGATTCGGATGGTAAAAGCTTCATTGCAAAATGAAGCGATTAAGCTTGGAACAAAAGACCTTTCCGAAGAAGTAGAGTTAACTATCCTTTCTCGCGAAGTGAAGCAACGCAAAGAATCCCTCCATGAATTTGATAAAGCAGGTCGTCAAGACCTTGTTGATAAATTGCGTGCAGAGTTGGCTATCGTCGAACTGTATTTACCGAAGCAGCTTTCCGAAGAAGAGTTGTCAGAAATTGTTAAAGAAACAGTCTCTGAAGTCGGTGCAAAATCAAAAGCGGATATGGGAAAAGTGATGGCTGCGATTATGCCTAAAGTAAAGGGTAAAGCAGACGGGTCACTTGTAAATAAATACGTACAACAACACCTTTCATAATTATTCTGACAACCAAAGCCGCGAGCGTATAGCTTGCGGTTTTTCATTTTGGAAATTTGAAACTTATTTGGATATAAAACGTATACATAGTGTCGACATGAAGGGAGGATAATTATGGTTGAGTTTTTAACAAACCCAGTCGTTGTAACGCTGCTATTAACGATTGCAGGGGCAGCTATTGTCTATGAGCTGTTTTCGTCAAAGTTTGGAATATCAGGATTCATAGGTTTATTTGCATTACTTCTTTTCTTTTATGGACATTTTCAAGCTGGTCTTGCTGGTTTTGGAACGATCATGTTATTTGCTGTAGGAATCATGCTAATTTTCTTAGAATTTTTTCTTCCAGGGGCCATTTCAGGAACACTAGGATTGGCAGCATTAATCGCAAGTCTTTTCATAGCAGGAGAAAATCCATTGAATATGGGAATATCCATTTTCATTGCTATTTGTATTTCAATTGCTGTCCTATTATTTATGATTAAGATCCTAGGCAAGAAAATGGTTTTATTTAATCGAATGATACTATTTGATTCTGCAAAAAAAGAGGATGGCTATGTGTCTAATGTGAACCGTACAGATTTAGTAGGAAAAGAAGGAATCGCATTGACAGTATTACGGCCATCAGGAACAGCAGTTATAAATAATGAAAGAATTGATGTTGTGACTGAAGGTGACTTCATTGATCAGAATGCAAAAATCACCGTTATTAAGGTTGAAGGGGTACGTATTGTAGTTAGGAAAGTATAATGAAAGACTAACAAGGGGGTAAGTGCTGTGGAATTAACAAGTGGAACTTTATTTATGATTGGTATTATCGTTGTGGCTCTAATTTTTCTTGGAATATTATTATCCTTTGTTCCGGTAATGCTTTGGGTTTCTGCTCTTGCTGCAGGAGTTCGAATTAGTATCTTTACATTAGTAGGGATGAGACTTAGACGGGTTACACCAAGCAGAGTAGTCAATCCGCTTATTAAAGCGCATAAGGCAGGATTAAACGTAACAACAAATCAGCTCGAAAGTCACTACCTGGCAGGTGGAAATGTAGATAGAGTGGTGAATGCTTTAATCGCTGCACACCGTGCAAACATTGAGTTATCATTCGAACGTTGTGCCGCAATTGACCTTGCAGGGCGTGATGTCTTAGAAGCTGTTCAGATGAGTGTAAATCCAAAAGTAATCGAAACCCCATTCATCGCAGGTGTTGCCATGAACGGAATCGAAGTAAAAGCAAAAGCGAGAATTACCGTACGTGCTAATATCGACCGTCTTGTCGGTGGCGCGGGTGAAGATACTGTCGTAGCACGTGTAGGTGAAGGGGTCATATCGACGATTGGTTCCTCGCTCGACCATAGTAAAGTGCTCGAGAGTCCAGAACTGATTTCGCAAACAGTCTTAGCAAAAGGATTAGATTCTGGTACCGCTTTTGAAATTCTTTCGATTGATATTGCCGATGTTGATTTAGGCAGAAATATTGGTGCTGAGCTGCAAACGGAGCAGGCAGAAGCCGATAAGAAAATTGCTCAGGCAAAAGCAGAAGAGCGCAGGGCGATGGCTGTCGCTACTGAGCAGGAAATGAAGGCAAAAGTAGAGGAAATGAGAGCAAAGGTTGTAGAGGCAGAGGCAGAGGTGCCGCTGGCTATGGCAGAAGCATTAAAATCCGGTAATATAAGTGTCATGGAATATATGAATTATAAAAATATTTCTGCTGATACAGATATGCGCGGATCTATCGGCAAGATGACTGGTGATAAAAAAGACGACAAATAAACCACCAATTTTTCCTAAAGAAGGAGGGTGGATATGGAAACCATTTTATTTTTAATTATTGCTGGAATTCTCTCATCAATCTTTGGTAAAGCGAAGGGTAAAAGTAATTCTGGAAGAAGAACAAAATCCCTTCCTGCAAAAGGATTTGATGATTTTCGTACAAAGGTTGAACAACAAATGATGGGCGTTCCAAGAAACAAAGGACAAATCTCTACTGGCCAGCCTGCGAATAAGGTAACGGATTTGCAAAGTATGGAGGAGAAATATCAAGAGATAAAGCAGAATCCAGTTGTCACGAAAAGCCAAGTAAAGCAGCTACAGCCAAGTAAAGTTGTCAGAATCGAAGAGGTATCTGACGACATCCCATTTGAAAAACCAGACGAAAAAACGATTATCAATGGGATTATTTGGGCTGAGATTCTAGGTGAACCACGAGCGAAAAAGCCATACTTCCCGAGAAAAAGCTAAAAAATTCATTTTGAAAGCCTTCTTATTCAATAGAAAAAGGTGTGCTAGAACCCCCTTTCATTTCATATTATGAGATGAAAGGGGGTTCTTTTTTTATGGCAAAAAAATGGGGCCTGCGTGTCCGGAACTGGATGGCACAAAAAATGGATCTTCCTCAAGATGTCATGATGGATTTACCCCGGATTACGATGATTGGGCAAATCCATATATACATTGAGAACCATAGAGGATTGATTACTTTTACAGAAAAAGAATTGCGTCTGTTGTTAAAGCAGGGTCAATTGCAAATAAAAGGGAATTCTTTCGTGATTAAAACCATATTGCCTGAAGAGATTTTACTTGAGGGGAAAATTGATCAGGTCATTTATATAAATGAAAATCCAGGAGGAGCAAAATGAAAAACCAATGGATCGAATTTTTTTCTGGCAAAGTAACGGTTAAAGTTTCGGGAAGAGGAATAGAAAGATTTTTAAATGTTCTTACTAGGAACGGCCTGATGATTTGGAATGTAAAACGACATGGGACTGAAACGATTACTTTTACAATGAGGCTCAGTGATGCTTTGAAAATCCGACATTATGCAAGAGAAAAAGAATGCTCCATCAAATTCTTAAAGAGGGCAGGGATGCCTTTTTTATTTAAGCGATTATTGAAAAATAGTGGGTTTGTTGGTGGAGCTATTCTTTTCCTCGTAATTATTATGTTTTTATCAAATGTCATTTGGGGAATTGAAATTAAGGGAGCTAAACCTGCAACGGAGTATCAGATTCGCAAAGAATTGGACAAGATGGGAGTAAAAATTGGTAAAGTCCAATTTTTTGTGGATAACGTAGAAGGGATTCAAAGGAAATTGACTAATAATGTTGGTAACCTTACTTGGGTAGGTGTGGAATTAAAGGGGACAACCTATCATCTTCAAGTGGTAGAGAAAAAGGAACCCGAAAAGCCGGAACAACTTGCACCAAGAAATCTGGTTGCAAAAAAGAAGGCTGTTATTGATTCTATGTATGTTGAAACTGGACAAAAAATGGTTGATATACATGACCATGTTGAAGCTGGACAATTGTTAGTATCCGGTATAATTGGAAAAGAAGGTCAAACGCAGCAAGTTGCAGCAATTGGAGAGGTTTGGGGGGAAACGTGGTATAAAAGCCATGTAGAATTGCCGTTAGATACAAAATTCTTTGTATTCAACGGTCAGGAAAAGCAAAAACTTTCTTTAATCTTAGGAAATCTAGAGATCCCTATTTGGGGATTTGGCGAGCCGGATTTTCAGGAATTTGAAGCGGAAAAGAATGTGAATAAAATTCATTTCCTAAAATGGGAGCTGCCTATCTCGATTGGAAATGAAACATTAAGAGCACGAGAAGAAACAAACCGCACGTATACGGAAAAAGAAGCCGAAAAAAATGCAATTGATTTAGCAAAAAATAAAATAAAAAGTGGATTAGATGAGGAAGCTATAATAAAAGATGAAAAAATTTTACACAAAGAGTTTAAAAATGGTAAAGTTATCCTAGATATCCACTTTAAAATTATCGAAAATATTGCGGTTGGACAACCAATACCCAAGGAGACTCCTGAATGACAGTAAAGTTAAAAACAATAAATGTACAATTAGAAAATCCAACAGAAGCGATTGCCCTGATTGGCAATGCGGATGCAAATTTAAAAATAATCGAAGAAGAGCTTGAAGTATCGATTGTCACACGCGGAGAATCTGTCAGTCTTTCTGGAGATGAAGAAAGAGTGATGCTTGCTAGTCAGATTCTAGATAAGCTAATTTTTGTTATTAGAAAGGGTGTAACCATTAGCCAAAGGGATGTTTTGTCAGCCATCCAAATGGCTCAAAAAGGCACACTTGATTACTTTGACAATCTTTATGATGAGGAAATAGCAAAAAATGTTAAAGGAAAGAGTATTCGAATTAAGACGCTAGGGCAAAGACAATATATAATGGCTATCAGACAAAATGATCTTGTATTTGGAATTGGCCCAGCGGGTACCGGCAAAACGTATTTAGCTGTAGTAATGGCAGTAAATGCATTGAAGAATGGTCAGGTAAATAAAATCATTCTAACAAGACCTGCGGTAGAAGCTGGTGAAAGTCTTGGATTTTTACCTGGTGATTTAAAAGAAAAGGTCGATCCGTATTTACGACCTCTATATGATGCACTGAATGACGTTTTAGGTGCCGAACATACTCAAAGGTTAATAGAACGTGGAACCATTGAAATTGCGCCGTTAGCCTATATGAGGGGCCGGACATTAGATGATGCCTTTGTTATATTAGATGAGGCTCAAAATACCACTCATGCTCAAATGAAGATGTTCCTGACAAGGCTTGGTTTCGGTTCAAAAATGGTTATAACTGGTGACCAAACGCAAATCGATTTACCTAAAGGTGCAAAGTCAGGGCTAATTGCAGCAGAAAAAATCTTGCAAGATGTAAATGGAATCTCTTTTGTTTTCTTAAATCAAAGCGATGTTGTTCGTCACCCGCTTGTCGGCAGGATTGTCGAGGCATACGAAAAGAAGCCGCTGTAAGGCTAAAGCAAAGGATAAAGGGATAAACCGTCTAATGGTTTATCCCTTTTGCCATATATTCATAACAAATAGCTTGCAAAAATAGCCCATCATTTATTAGAGGGTGAAACTTGAGGGAAAAACTGTTATCATTTTACATAAAGCGTGTTTACATACTTGTCTACGGTTATTTTTGGTGCTTTTGGGGGGAGTTAGTTGAAAAAAATACAGCAATACTTAATTCAAATAAAAAAGCTTCTAGATTATACCTTTTTCAGAGTATTAGTGTTTGTTGTTTTAGGAATCATTCTATTTACCTCTATGTATGGACATGTAAAGCCTGAAAAACTCGATATAAGCCTATTAACAGTAGCTGAGAAAACAATTCGATCCCCAGCAACGGTAGAGGATAAAATTAGTACAGAAAAAAAACGTCAAGAGGCATTAGACCAAGTTCAAGATGTATATACATTAAAAAAAGAATATTCATCTAATCAAGTAGATTTGATATCATCCATATTTGACTCAGGTACAGAAGTAAATGAAGAAATAGAGGATGAAAGGAAAAAACAGATTGCGGCAGAGGAAGAACCTATAGATGTACTGCAGCCAACTATTGAAGAAGAAGTAACCATGTTAAAGGCGAAATTAACAGATCGTGTAATCAAGGATTTATCAGAGCGAGTTTTTACTGCACTTGTACAAGCCAGCGATGATGAATTAGCGATTGCAAAAGACTTAACGGTAACAGCCATTAACAATGTTATGAACAAGCGGATTTCTGCAGATGATGTAGAAAATGCAAAAAAAAGCCTGGAAGAAGAATTAAAATTTACGACCCTGAATAGTGACTTAAAAAATGCTGCCATAGAATTAGGCAGATATGCAGTCATTCAAAATGAATTTTATGATCCAGAGGCTACAGAAGAGCTGCGTAAACAACAAGCAGAGTCTGTTGAGCCTGTTAAAATCCTACAGGGACAAATTATTATTGAAGAGGGTAAATTAATCCGTCAGGAAGAATTTCGACAGTTAGAACTAGTAGGATTATTAGACAACAAACAGTCTTATAAACCATTCATTGGTTTATTTATCTTAATTTCAATTATTCTTTCGTCACTTTATTACTATTTCTATCAATTGAAGGAGCAGCCGGAAAAGAAACATACCAACCTGCTCTTGTTTGGGATTATTTTTATACTGACGTTTTTTATTTTGAAAATTGTCAGCATGCTTCAAATTTTTAACTATTCAGGAATTGGCTATTTATTCCCTGCCGCTATGGGCGGGATGTTAATTAAGATATTAATTGATGAAAAACTTGCGATTCTTTCTTCGATCATCTTTTCTATTTTTGGCAGTCTTTTATTCAATGAAGGGGTTTCTGGAACGCTAAATTTTTCTGTGGGGATTTATATAATGTTTAGTTCCCTTGCAGCTTTGCTCTTTTTAAGTGACCAAAATCAGCGCTCTAAAATTCTGCAAGCAGGTTCCTTTGCAGCAGCAGTAAATCTTTTTACCATTTGGGCACTTATGTTTTTACCGAATGGACAATTTTCAGGATTGGAATATGGGTATTATATCTTAACAGCCATTTTTTCAGGTATCGGTTCCGCTGTTTTGACGATGGGATTATTACCATTATTTGAAACCAGCTTCGGAATTCTCTCTACAATGAAGTTGATTGAGCTTTCAAACCCTAATCATCCACTTCTGAGGAAAATCTTAATGGAAGCACCTGGGACCTATCACCATAGTGTTATGGTTGCTAATTTAGCGGACGCAGCCTGTGAAGCTATTGGAGCTAATGGTCTGCTTGCAAGGGTAGGCTGTTATTACCATGATATTGGGAAAACAAAACGTCCAAACTTTTTTATAGAAAATCAGATGCACCGTGAAAACCCGCATGACCGGCTGCCGCCTGATAAAAGTGCAAATATTATTATTTCACACGTAACAGATGGGGCGGCAATATTAAAAAAATATAACCTGCCAAAAGAAATCATCCATATCGCTGAACAGCATCATGGGAATACTTTATTGAAGTTCTTTTACCATAAGGCTGTACAAGGCGAACAAGAGGTAAAGGAAGAAGATTACCGTTATCCTGGTCCAAAGGCACAAACGAAAGAATCAGCTATTGTGGGTATTGCTGACAGCGTAGAGGCTGCAGTTAGATCCCTTAACCAGCCTACGCCTGAAACAATCGAATCGCTCGTTAAGAAGATTGTTTCAGACAGGCTTCAGGATGGGCAATTAAATGAATGTGATTTAACATTAAAAGAACTAGAAACGGTGTCCCATTCGTTTTGTGAAACGTTAAAGGGAATTTTCCACTCGAGAATCGAATATCCAGAAATGACGAAGAAGGTGGTACAAGTATGAACAAGTTGATGATTGATTTAGTGGACGAAACAAATCAACTGTCTGCCGAGCAAATGGAACAAATCGAGAAACTGTTAAATTTTGCTGCTGGTAAAGAAAATGTTGAAGACAATAGCGAGGTTTCTGTTACATTTGTATCCAATGAAAGAATTCACGAAATTAATCAAGAATTTAGAGATAAAGATGCCCCCACGGATGTTATTTCCTTCGCAATGGAAGAGCTTGGTGAAGGAGAAATACAGTTGATAGGGGCTGAGCTCCCGCGTGTCTTGGGTGATATCATCATTTCTATACCAAAGGCAGAAGAACAGGCAAAGGAATATGGACATTCTTTTATTCGCGAACTAGGCTTTTTATCTGTCCATGGTTTTCTCCATCTCCTGGGATATGATCACATGGAAAAGGCAGAGGAAGAAAAAATGTTTTCGAGACAAAAGGAAATTTTAGACGATTATGGACTTACAAGATAAACGTATTCCTTTATGGAAATCATTTTATTATGCCTTATCGGGGATTCAGACAGCTCTTAGGACAGAAAGAAATATGCGCATCCATTTATTGGTTTCTATTGTGGTAATTGGGTGTTCGATATTTTTTTCAATCAATAAATTAGAATGGTTATTTGTCATTTTAGCAATAGGTGGAATCTTCTCCTTAGAATTGATGAATAGTGCAATAGAGCGTGTCGTTGATTTGATTACAGCGGAGTACCACCCACTTGCTAAACAAGCAAAGGATTTAGCTGCAGGAGCTGTTTTTATTTATGCTGTTATTGCGGTTGCGATTGGGATTATTATCTTTATACCCTATTTTTTTAGATGGTTATTCTGATGTGATTTGAAATGGAATTACGAATTCGGTACAATAACTTATCAGCTTATCCGAATATTGATGAATTAGCTGATTTTTATGAAAATTCAAATTTTTATATTACTTTTTCGCTACAAGTGATGATTTTGTGACATTTTTAGGGTAAAATAAAGAAAGCGGCAGATAATTACTGCTGGAAGGGAAGATTGAACTTTGAACACCGAGAAATTAATCGAAGAATCAAAGAAAGCAAGAGAAAAAGCCTATGTTCCTTACTCTAATTTTCAAGTAGGAGCGGCCATTTTAACAACAGATGGAAAAGTATATCATGGATGTAATATTGAAAATGCCGCTTATAGCATGTGCAATTGCGCTGAACGTACTGCATTATTTAAAGCGTATTCTGAAGGTGATCGAGACTTTAAAATGCTTGCAGTAGTGGCTGATACTGATCGACCGTGCTCACCTTGCGGGGCGTGCCGGCAGGTAATCTCGGAACTTTGTCCAAGTGACATGAAGGTTGTTCTTACCAACTTAAAAGGTGATACTTTAGAAATTACTGTAGCTGAGTTACTTCCAGGTGCCTTTTCTCCGGAGGATTTACATGCTAAGTAATGATAATAAAGGTTATAAATCAGGTTTCATTTCAATTATTGGACGTCCAAATGTAGGTAAGTCGACATTTCTTAATCGAGTTATTGGTCAGAAAATTGCTATTATGAGCGATAAACCACAGACAACTCGAAATAAAATTCAGGGTGTATTAACCTTAGATGATACCCAAATGGTCTTTATTGACACTCCAGGGATTCATAAACCAAAGCATAAACTAGGCGACTTTATGATGAAGGTTGCACAAAACACATTAAAAGAAGTTGATTTAATCCTATTTATGGTAAATGCTGAGGAAGGGTTTGGACGTGGGGAAGAATTTATTCTTGAAAAGTTCGAAACCGTCAACACACCTATCTTCCTTGTTATAAATAAAATTGATCAAATACACCCAGATGAATTACTGCCACTAATTGAATCATATAAAGAAAAGTATCCCTTTAAAGAAATTGTACCTATTTCAGCACTTGAAGGAAATAATGTGGAACGTTTACTAGAACAAATTAAAGTCTATTTACCTGAAGGACCGCAGTACTATCCTGCCGATCAGGTAACTGATCACCCAGAAAGATTTATTATCACAGAATTAATTCGGGAGAAGGCGCTGCACTTAACACGTGAAGAAATTCCTCATTCCCTTGCTGTTGTTCTAGATAAGATGGAACGGCAACATGGAGGTAAGGATATCATTCATGTAATGGCTACTGTTATTGTGGAGAGAGATTCTCAAAAGGGCATTATTATTGGGAAACAAGGGAGTATGCTGAAGGAAATAGGAAAACGTGCCCGAGTGGATATTGAAAATCTTTTAGGGTCAAAAGTTTTCTTAGAGCTTTGGGTTAAAGTTCAAAAAGATTGGCGGAATAAAATGTCCCAGCTTCGCGATTATGGCTTTAACGAAGATGAATATTAATACTAACTAATTAACCCTATCTAAAATATTAACCCTTATATAGAATTATGCATGGACAACATTAACAATATTTTCGTCTTATGATTTTTGCTTAGGCAGGCTATGATAATTGTAAGGTTTGGGATTCTTTAAAAGGCTAGTCTAAATCATGAAAGGTGGGGTTTTCGATGATGGATTTTACGTGGAAAGTATTCCTACAGACAGGTAATATTGACACATATCTTCTCTTTAAAGAGCTTGAGAAGGAAAACCAAGAAATACCCGGAAATCAGACTGAAGATCTAGCGCAAATGGATTTTCCCGTTTCATAAGTTTGTCTAATGTATCGGGATGGTGACATATATGCTCCAAAAGTGTGAAGGCATCGTCATTAGAACTACAGATTATGGTGAAACCAATAAAATTATTACCTTATATACCAGGGAATGGGGAAAGATTGGTGTTATGGCAAGAGGTGCTAAAAAGCCAAACAGCCGGCTTTCCTCTATTACTCAGCTTTTTACTCACGGTTACTTTCTAGTCCAAAGAGGATCTGGATTAGGTACCATACAACAGGGAGAAATGATTACTAGTTTTCGCAGTATTGGTGAGGATATTTTCCTTACTGCCTATGCTAGTTATATTGTAGAATTAACAGATAAGTGTACGGAGGATAAGAAACCAAACCCATTTCATTTCGAACTGCTCTTTCAAACACTTAATTATTTGAACGAAGGATATGATTCAGATATTCTGATGAATATCTACGAGATGAAAATGCTGAATGTATTGGGATTATATCCAATACTTAATCAATGTTCCGTTTGCGGCAGCACAGACGGACTTTTTTCTTTTTCAATTCGTGAAGGCGGCTTTATCTGTCACCGCTGTTTAGATAAGGATCCGTACCATTATAAATTATCGCCATCATCTGTAAAATTATTACGATTATTTTATTTTATTGATCTTTCGAGATTAGGAAATATCTCAGTAAAACAGGAAACAAAAGATGAGTTAAAAACAGTTATTTCATCCTACTACGAAGAATACTCAGGTCTTTATCTAAAAACAAAGAAATTCCTCCAATCCATGGAAAAATTTCGTGATCAATTATAGGACTTATTGACTTTTATTTTAGTTTTCGATAATATGTGATTTAATAATAAATAGTTGCTATGAAGGAAAAGAGTACTTAGCAATCTTTATAAAAGCGAACCTAGGATGGTGTGAGCTAGGGTATAGGGACCTAAGGAAGGCGTTCTTGAGCATATCTTGTGTGACATCACACATTAAAGAGGCTGCTTTTAACATGCAGCAAATAGGGTGGAACCGCGGGTAACTCTCGTCCCTATGCTTAAAAAGCATAGTGACGGGAGTTTTTTATTTTTAATTTTTTATAAAACGAAGAGGAGTAAAGAAAATGAAAGTATCAATGGAGCAAATTGTTTCTCATGCAAAGCACAGAGGATTTATCTTTCCGGGGTCCGAAATTTATGGAGGACTTGCAAATACATGGGATTATGGACCATTAGGTGTTGAATTTAAGAATAACATTAAACAAGCTTGGTGGAAAAAGTTTGTTCAAGAGTCTCCATACAATGTCGGATTAGATGCAAGCATCTTAATGAATCCAAGGACTTGGGAGGCTTCTGGGCATATCGGTAACTTTAATGACCCAATGATTGATTGTAAAAACTGTAAAGCCAGACATCGTGCTGATAAGTTAATTGAAAATGCTCTTGATGAAAAGGGAGTCGAGATGATCGTTGATGGACTTCCGTTTGATAAAATGGAAGAGCTTGTTAAAGAACATAATATTGCTTGCCCTGATTGCGGCAGTCATGATTTTACCGGCATTCGCCAATTTAACCTCATGTTTAAAACCTTTCAAGGGGTAACTGAATCTAGCACGAATGAAATATTCCTGCGTCCTGAAACAGCACAAGGGATATTCGTTAATTTTAAAAATGTTCAGCGTACGATGAGAAAGAAATTACCTTTTGGGATTGCGCAAATCGGAAAAAGCTTCCGTAATGAAATTACACCTGGAAACTTTACTTTCCGGACTCGTGAGTTTGAACAAATGGAGCTAGAGTTTTTCTGTAAGCCTGGTGAGGACTTGAAATGGTTCGGTTATTGGAAGAACTTCGCAGAACAATGGCTTCATTCTTTAGGGTTAAATAAGGAAAATTTAAGACTTCGTGATCATTCAGAGGATGAACTTTCACATTATAGTAATGCGACTACCGACTTTGAATATAAATTCCCATTTGGCTGGGGAGAACTTTGGGGTGTAGCTTCACGGACGGATTATGATTTAAAGCAGCATATGCAATTCTCAGGTGAAGATTTTAACTATATTGATCCAGAGACAAATGAAAGATATATTCCTTATTGCATCGAGCCTTCTCTAGGGGCAGACAGGGTAACATTAGCATTTTTAATTGATGCCTATGACGAAGAACAGCTCGAAGATGGAACGTCCAGAACGGTCATGCGCTTTCACCCGGCACTGGCACCGTTTAAGGCAGCGATTCTTCCATTGTCAAAGAAACTCTCTGAAGAAGCAAGAGAAGTCTATGAAACATTAGCAAAGTATTTCTCCGTAGACTATGATGAAGCTGGTTCAATCGGAAAACGGTACCGCAGACATGACGAAATTGGTACGCCTTTCTGTATCACTTTTGATTTTGATTCAAAAGAAGACAAAATGGTAACAATCAGAGACCGTGACACAATGGAGCAAACCCGTGTCCCAATCGCAGAACTAGTCACATTCATCCAAGAAAAGATTTTGTTTTAACTTTTAAAAATTTTGAGGTGTGGTTTATACCGCACCTCACATAATGGATTATATATGGTGGTGAGAAAAATAGAACTGACCAAACGCCAAGAAACTATTATTCAAATTGTAAAGGATAATGGACCGATAACTGGGGAAAGCATCGCTGAACAGCTAAACCTAACAAGAGCAACATTAAGACCGGATTTGTCCATATTAACAATGGCTGGATATTTGGACGCAAGGCCTCGTGTAGGGTACTTTTATACAGGGAAATCTGGAACCCAGCTATTAACGGAAAACCTCCAGAAGATACTTGTACGAGATTATAATTCAATCCCTGTCATAGTTAGGGAAAATGTTTCGGTTTATGATGCGATTTGTACAATGTTCCTTGAGGATGTGGGAACATTATTTGTTGTAGACCAAAACGCTCTGTTAGTTGGGGTTTTATCAAGAAAAGATTTGCTTAGAGCCAGTATCGGCAAACAGGAGCTTACGGCACTGCCAATAAACATCATTATGACTAGAATGCCTAATATTACAATGTGTGAAATGGATGACTCATTAATCGATGTCGCTAAATTACTAATTGATAAACAAATTGACGCGTTGCCTGTAGTAAGGCAGTCAGAAAATGGTTATGAAGTAATCGGCAGAATAACAAAAACAAATATCACAAAAGCATTTGTTGCCTTGGGTGATGAGTGATTCGTAAAACCTATGGCCCGGACGTAGAAAAATAATAAAAGTAATTCCAGAGGAGCTGTTGAGGAAGAATGATTACACCAGTCATATATGTAGTATCTGATTCAGTGGGGGAAACAGCTGAATTAGTTACTAAAGCAGCAATCAGCCAGTTTAATGGGTCAGGAATGACATTAAAGAGATTCCCTTATGTGGAGGACAAGGAACATATTGATGAAGTAATTTCGCTGGTCACAATGGACCACGCTATGATTGCATTTACTCTTGTAAAACCTGATATGAGAGTTTATATGAAGGAAAAAGCGGATGAAGCAGGAATTTACGCTGTTGACTTAATGGGACCAATCATGGATCAAATTCAAATTTTCAGTGGGAAAGCCCCTCTTTGCGAACCCGGACTCGTAAGAAAACTGGATGAAGACTATTTTAAAAAAGTTGAAGCCATTGAGTTTGCTGTGAAATATGATGATGGACGAGATCCAAGGGGAATCTTAAAAGCGGATATTGTCTTAATTGGAGTGTCTAGGACGTCAAAAACTCCTTTGTCTCAATATTTAGCTTTAAAACGTTTGAAAGTTGCCAATGTACCCCTAGTTCCAGAAGTGGACCCTCCAGAGGAATTATACAAAGTGCCCGCTGAAAAATGTTTTGGATTAAAAATAAGTCCACAAAAACTAAATAATATTAGGCGTGAACGATTAATCTCACTAGGATTAAATGACCAGGCAAGCTACGCAAATATTGAACGAATTCGTGATGAATTAACCTTCTTTGAAAAAATAGTAAATAGAATTAATTGTCCCGTTATTGATGTTACCAATAAAGCCGTGGAAGAAACAGCAAATGTTATTCTAAATTACTTTCATAAAAGAAGGTCCTAACACATAATCTTAGATTATGTGTTTTTCATATAAGGCTAAAAAAAGTATGGAAATGTAGAAAAGAATGTACTATAATAAAAAATTGTGATAAAAATGAATCTTTTAGGTTTAGACTTGCATGTATACGAATAAACTATTTATTGTTAGATGTCAAGGGAACCTAAAGAAAAAAATTCGACATAAGTCTTTTTGGGCTATTCAGATTTCACATTTATAAATTCTGAATGTATAAGTACAACTACCCTCATGCTCCGGTCTTTTGGACTTGCCAATTGGCGAGTTTCCTAAAAAAGTTAGCATCTTAAAGAAGGAATATGCTGAGAGATGTAGAATTAATACTTATACAAATGGGATTCCAACTAATTTGTCGATGCAGATTCATGCCCGTTAAAAGAGGAAAATGTCGAAATTGCTTCTACCTTTTCCATTTTATTGCTTCTTATGATCAACATGGAACCAATACGACTACATATGTTAACGCTACATAGAAAGTTGATTCCAGAAAAGAAGCAGCGGACTTATTCATTATGAATCATACTGCAAAGGGGGATATTACTGTAACACAGGATATTGGAATTTATAATTCTGATGATCGTTCAAAATTCACGAAAGAATTAACAAAAATTTTGTCGAAATATGCAGGAATTTAGATTTCTTTGCAGAATAAGTATAAATGGAGATGTTTTTCATGGCAGAACGGATTGCCGAAGAAAAAATTAATCAAATTCGTCAGTCTGTTGATATTGTTGAAATTATTAGCGAATACGTTCAACTGAAAAAACAAGGGCGAAATTACTTCGGATTATGTCCTTTCCATGGAGAAAACTCCCCATCATTTTCCGTTTCAACCGATAAACAAATTTATCATTGCTTTGGCTGCGGAGCGGGAGGAAATGTTTTCTCATTTTTAATGGAGCTTGAAGGAATTTCATTTCTAGAAGCAGCCGTTAAATTAGCTGAAAAGGCTAATGTTGACTTACAAGTAAACTTCTCAGTTAATGGGAAGGGTAAGAGTGTCTCTCCAGAACTTCAGTCAATGCTGGACGCGCATGAGCTTTTGCGTAAATTCTACCATCATTTATTGGTTAATACGAAAGACGGTCAACATGCTTTAGAGTATTTGTTGAACAGAGGCTTTACCCGAGAATCGATTGATAAATTTCAAATTGGTTATTCATTAAATTCATGGGATTTTGTATACAAATTTCTTGCGAAAAGGGATTTTTTACCAGAAATAATGGAAAAGGCCGGATTGATTATCAAACGAGAAAGGGATGGAACTTACTTTGATCGATTCCGAGATCGGATTATGTTCCCAATTTTTGACCGCAATGGAAACTGTATTGCTTTTTCGGGGAGATCATTAGGGGCGGATGAGCCCAAATATTTAAATAGTCCCGAAACGGTAATCTTTAATAAAAGTAAAATTTTATATAATTTTCATCTGGCCAAACCTAATATTCGAAAATTGCAGCAGGCTGTTCTTTTTGAAGGATTTGCTGATGTCATTGCTGCTGATAAATCTGGTGTGGAAAATGGTATCGCCACAATGGGTACTTCTTTAACAGAAGAGCACATTACCCTAATACGGCAGAATACTGAGTCGATAACGATTTGTTTTGATTCAGACAAAGCAGGAATTGAAGCTGCCTTTAGAGCTGGGAATATGCTCATCGATGCGGGCTGTTCTATAAAAGTTTCTATGATGTCTGATGGACTTGATCCAGATGAATATATAAAAAAGAATGGTCCAGAAAAGTTTCGTAATGAGGTCATAGGTGCAAGCCATACATGGATGGCTTTTAAATTTCTTTATTTTCGAAGAGGAAAAAATCTTCAAATAGAAGGAGATCGGCTAGCCTATATCGAAACAATACTTAAAGAAATAAGTAAATTGACAAAAGCTGTTGAAAAAGATCATTATTTGCGGCAGCTTGCCTCTGAGTTTTCCATTTCACTTGACGCCTTACAGCAACAGTTGAAACAAGTTTTCTTCACAGAAAAAAAGAAGTCACATGGTCAAACACCGCCAATAAATAAGCCTAGTGTTAGGGCTAAACAGGATAAGAAATTAAAGCCTGCTCATTACACTGCTGAAAGACGGTTAATTGCCCATATGTTAAGAAATCGAGACACAGCTTATAGGGTTCAGGATTTATTACGGGGTAATACGTTTAATATCGATGAACATCAGGCAATAATAACATATCTAATTGGTTTTTATGAAGAGCATATGAATCCTGATTCTAGTGCATTTTTAACCTATATTCAAGATGATAATCTTAGAAGAATAGTCGCTGACATTGAGATGATGTCGATTAATGAAGAATTAAGCAGTCAAGAATTAACTGATTATATCAAACAGGTGTTGAATTATCAAAAATTGTTAAAGATAAAAGAAAAAGAAGTGGAACAAAAAGAAGCTGAGCGACAAAGTGATTTTAGTAAAGCTGCCGCAATTGGGAATGAAATTATTCAATTGCGTAAATCGCTATAGATTCCATTTTTAATGTCTTTGATTCTGGAAGGAGGGGGACATATGGCTGAAAAATCAGCCCGTTCAAAAGAGACCGAGAACGAATTGACTTTTGAACAAGTAAAAGACCAGTTAACGGTACTGGGAAAGAAAACCGGCGTCCTTGCCTATGATGATATTGCGGAAAGAATGGCAAATTTTGATTTAGAATCCGATCAGATGGATGACTTTTTAGAATCCCTAACTGAGCAGGGAATTGAATTAGTCGGTGAAAGTGAAGACGAAGATCCAAACCCTAAGCAATTAGCAAAAGGGGATGACGATGAGTTTGATTTAAATGATCTTAGTGTTCCACCTGGAGTTAAGATAAATGATCCTGTTCGTATGTATTTAAAAGAAATTGGCCGTGTTGATTTGCTTTCTGCCGACGATGAAAAAGAGTTGGCACTTCGTATAGAAAAAGGTGACGAAGAAGCGAAGCGACGACTAGCTGAAGCAAACCTCCGGCTCGTGGTCAGTATTGCAAAGCGTTATGTTGGACGTGGTATGCTATTTCTTGATCTTATTCAGGAAGGCAATATGGGATTAATTAAGGCTGTTGAAAAATTTGATTATCAAAAAGGCTTTAAGTTCAGTACCTATGCTACCTGGTGGATACGTCAAGCTATCACTAGAGCAATTGCTGACCAAGCTAGGACTATTCGTATTCCTGTTCATATGGTAGAAACCATTAATAAACTTATCCGTGTCCAAAGACAATTACTTCAGGATCTAGGTCGCGAACCTACACCAGAAGAAATTGGCGAAGATATGGACTTAACACCAGATAAAGTTAGAGAAATTTTAAAGATTGCTCAAGAGCCTGTCTCCCTTGAAACGCCTATTGGCGAAGAGGATGATTCGCACTTAGGTGATTTCATTGAAGACCAAGATGCTACATCACCTTCAGAGCATGCTGCCTATGAATTATTAAAGGAGCAGCTAGAAGATGTCCTTGATACATTAACGGATCGTGAAGAAAACGTCCTTCGTTTACGCTTTGGGTTAGATGACGGCCGCACACGCACTCTAGAAGAGGTAGGAAAGGTTTTCGGTGTTACCCGTGAACGTATCCGCCAAATTGAAGCAAAGGCGTTGCGTAAATTAAGACATCCTAGCCGCAGTAAGCGTCTAAAAGACTTTTTAGAATAAATAACTAAATAATATTAAGTAGTTTACTTCTAACTAAGAGGTAAACTATTTTTTTGAGTATTGGAAATGAAAGCACTTTCCTCATTTGTATTTATTTTACTGAATTGTTTTACACTTTGCAAATAGGTAAAAGTAAACATTTTGATTTTAATCACAATTCATTTTTGTAAGAAAGGGTATTCCTTTGCTCTTTCCCCAAAACAATTGATGTTGATAGTTGGAAATTCATATTCAAAAATAACTAAAATTAATTAAAAGATTTTTTATTATAAGAGTATTAACTGCACAATTGCACGATTTATTGATTGTTAAAAGGAATAAAAGGGAAGAATAAACAGGCTGACGTTTCCTGTGTAATTCAGCTTGTTTCGTTTTTTTTATAAATATTATCGTGACAAAGTAAGTTTAGGGCTTTTCCTTCTTAAGTTTTTAAAGTAAAATAGTAGTTGTTTGTAGAAGACTATTTATTTACAGCTATACGTACATAAGGGAGGTTATATGATGAATCGAAATCCGGTAATTCCTTACATCCTAATCTTTGTATTTGGAATCGGACTAATGTTCTTATTGTCTTTCAAAGGCCTCGGGGATATGGATGAGCTTGCCAAGGAAAAAGAAGGCGGAGCTGAAACAGAACAGGTTGTAAGAGCACCTGAAGACATTTACACAGGTTCTTGTGTCAGCTGTCACGGTGACGCGTACCAAGGGGGAATGGGGCCTGCTTTAACTGGTGTTGGTGACAGGTATTCCCAAGACGAAATTAAGGATATTGTAGTTAATGGTAAAGGTAATATGCCAGCCGGTATGGTTAAACCAGAGGAAGCCGATGCAATGGCTGAATGGTTAGCAAATATTAAATAATATTACAATGAAAAGGTCCTTTGCTAATGTAAAGGACTTTTTTATACTGTAAATAATACATAAAAAGTGGTGAATGATTTGAATACAGATAAATTATCCGTACGGTTAGAAACGGTAGCAAAATATGTTCTAAAGGATTCAAAGTTGGCAGATATTGGTTCTGATCATGCATATTTACCAAGTTATCTTGTTAAGAACGGTGTGATAACCTTTGGGATTGCTGGAGAGGTTGTAAAGGGCCCATTTCAGTCGGCTGAAAAAAATGTAAGGGCAGAAGGACTTACTGACATGATTTCGGTGAGAATGGGAGATGGTTTGGAGGTAATTCAGCCAGGGGATGTGGATTGTATTACCATTGCCGGAATGGGCGGCAGTCTTATTGCCAATATTTTAGAAAATGGCAAAGAAAAGCTTTCTACAGTTAAGCGGCTTGTCCTGCAGCCTAATCTAAATGCAATTGCCATTCGAAAGTGGTTAATCGATAACAATTGGGAACTGATTGCAGAAGAAATCATTGAAGAGGATAGCAAAATATACGAGATTTTAGTTGCTGAAAGGGGAGACCCTCTAAAGCCATATCGAGGTATGAATTTAGAAACTGGCCTTTTGGTCGGACCTTTTCTGCTTCAGAGAAAAGAAAGTGCATTTAAGAAGAAATGGAGCCTAGAAAAAAAGAACTGGAAGCGTATTTATGAACAGCTTGAAAGTGCTGCACCTTCTGCAGAAACAGAAGAGAAAAAACTAGAGGTTTCAGAAAAAATTACTCTAGTAGAGGGGGTATTGGACAATGAAGAAAGCGAATGGACATGAAATCATTCAACTATTTGAACAGTTTTCTCCTAAGGGTCTTGCGATGGAAGATGATAAGATAGGTTTGCAAATTGGCCGGTTGAATAAGAAAATAGATAAAGTCATGATTGCCCTTGATGTCCTAGAAGAGGTGATTGATGAAGCCATTGAAAGGAATGTTCAGCTAATCATTGCCCATCATCCGCCAATCTTTCGACCTCTAAAGAATGTCCTAACAGACACTGTACAGGGAAGAATGATCGAAAAACTATTAAAGCATGATATAGCGGTCTATGCAGCCCATACTAACCTTGATGTGGCTAAAGGAGGAGTAAATGATCTTCTGGCGAACGCACTGGGATTGGAAACCCCTGAAGTCCTAGTACCTACATACGAAACGAAACTTAAGAAACTAGTTGTCTTCACACCGGCAAGTCATGCTGAGGAAATTAGAAAGGTCCTTGGGGATACTGGTGCTGGCTATATCGGTAATTACAGCCACTGTTCCTTTTCAGGTGATGGAACTGGGAGGTTTTTGCCAGGGGAAAATACGAACCCGCATATTGGCCAGCAAGGTCGTTTAGAAACGGTAGATGAAGTAAGAATTGAAACGATTGTACCTGAGCATCTGTTAAAAAGAGCAGTTACAGCTATGGTAAAAGCTCATCCATATGAAGAAGTTGCTTATGATATTTATCCTGTTGAAAATAAAGGTGAAGTTCTTGGGCTTGGCAGAATCGGCAAAGTCAAAGAAATGACACTCGGAGAGTTTGCTGAGAGGGTAAAAGAAGCATTTGAGGTTGATAAGGTTAGGGTAGTTGGTGATTTATCATCACGTGTCAAGAAAGTGGCTGTATTAGGCGGAGATGGCAATAAGTATTTCATGAGCGCAAAGTTTAAGGGGGCAGATGTCTATATTACAGGAGATATTTATTATCATACTGCTCATGATGCGATGATGCAGGGATTAAACATGATAGATCCAGGTCATAATGTCGAAAAAATAATGAAAAAGGGACTTACAGCAACACTTTCAAAAATGTGTAAGGAATCTGGCTATGAAGTTGAAATTTTCCCTTCGGATGTGAACACGGATCCGTTCCAATATGTATAGAAAAGCGGAAGCCCTTAGGTGCTGTAGCTAGACAAGAAAAACCGGTCGAAAGCGACCGGTTATTTTTTTACTTTAGGTAATATTTTATTTAATGGAACATTTCTTTGACGTTCCCAAGTTGCTTCGTTTTTGGGATCAAATTGCTCTAAGAAGGTTATGACTTCCTTGGTGATTGGTGTAGGAGTAGAAGCACCAGATGTTACGGCTACGTTCTTCGCAGCCTTAATCCACTCAATATCTAACTCAGAGATATCGGCAATTCGATAAGCCTTTGTACCAGCAATTTCTTCCGAGACTTGCGCGAGTCGATTGGAGTTATTACTCATCGGGTCTCCAACCACAATCGTTACATCAGCCTCAGTGGCTTGACCAGCAACTGCTTCCTGACGCACTTGTGTGGCGTTGCATATCTCATTATAAGCTTCTGCATGAGGATATTTCTCCTGAACCTTTTTCATGGTATCAGTAACATCCCATTGGCTCATGGTGGTTTGATTGGTAACAATCAGTTTATCACTATGAATGTTTAAGGCTTCTACATCGCTTGGTGTTTCGACAAGGTGTACGAGATCAGGAGC
This sequence comes from Neobacillus sp. YX16, assembly GCF_030123505.1. GTDB lineage: Bacteria > Bacillota > Bacilli > Bacillales > Cytobacillaceae > Neobacillus. Next base: position 4,590,141 of record NZ_CP126115.1, on the reverse strand, counting down.
TACACCAACAGCACCTTCAGGCTCAGGATGTCCTTTTTTACCAATATAAATGACTTGGTAGCCTTGCTTTGTTTTCTCTTCTATCAAATCATGCGTTCTTGTTACATCTGGACATGTAGCATCAATCGTAACAAGTCCCTTCTTTTTTGCTAGCTCTCTTACTTCAGGGGATATACCATGAGCTGTAAAAATGACAGTTCCTGTATCTACCTTGTCTAGAATGTCTTTGCGATTTTTTCCGTCGAGTGTAATAATACCTTCTTCTGCGAAAGCATCCGTTACGTGTTTATTATGAACAATCATCCCTAAAATGTAGATAGGGCGTGGTAATGATTTATCTAATGCGGCATTTCTTGCAATTACCATGGCGTCAACGACACCATAACAGTATCCGCGCGGTGAAATCTTAATGATTTGCATATTATAAAGTCCTCCTAAAGAACATTTACTTTGAATCTATGTAATTATTATATAAAACTAATAGAAATAATACAAAGATACATTTTTCCTATGAAATTTCTGTAAAAATTTCTTGTGAAAATAACCAAAAAAGAGATGCTGATTTTCAGCATCCATTTGTTTAAATGTATAGTTTAGGGATAGATGGCCCATTTGGTTGTTTTTCTTCAACTCTTTCAGATTGAACAACCCTTTCCTTTTTAGGTCTTTTCTTGGGTTCAGCAGGGGATGAAGCAGACTCCTCTGCCATTATATGGGTATCTGGCGTGTTTTCTTCACTTTGTTCCTCAGTTGGTAAGTCTTTAAAACCCTTATACAATTGCCACATCATAGGGATGTTCTTGACTAATGGTCCATATTGCTGAATCATGGGTGTTATGGATTGAACGGAATTCAAAACCTGTTGGGTGTTGTTAATAAATCCAGTCAGACTGTTCGGATTACTTAGTGTTTTAAGTAATGAACCAACTCCTCCTCCGCTGGAAGCAGCTCGACCGGCTGTCTGCGCACCTCCAAGGCCTGCACGTTGATTACCTTGCTTTTTCCCGCCCAGAATTTTTGAAAGTAAGCCGCTGCCATTTCTTCTTCCTTGCCCTCTTCCCATCGTTTGTCCTATCATCTGTCCACTGCCGCCATAAGGATTCATCATGCGCTGTTGACCTCCATATGGTCCTCTTCCCATCATGTTTGGACCCATATGCCCGTAAATAGGATATCTCGGTCTAGGCTGCTGCATACGTAAGTCCTCCTCTCAAAAAAGCCTTATAATTTAAGGTATGCAATTACCTAAATTTGGTTTAGGAATAAACACTAGGATAAACTATAAATTTTAATGATTAAAAGTGGTCCAAAAGTAAAAGATGATAATAACTGGTTATTTAGATGAATCTTTACTATAATGATATGATGGAAATAAAAGTGGAAGCTCTTGCTAAAGTAAGGAAACTACTCCATAAACGGTAGATATTAATATATAAGGAGCAATAACATGAAAGAAAATCGTTTTGAACGTTTTAATTTTCAACCTTTTATTATAGAAGCAATTAAGGAACAAGGTTTTCATGAACCAACTGAAATTCAGGAACGAATGATACCATTGGTTCTGAAAAATGAAAGTGCCATCGGTCAATCACAAACTGGAACAGGTAAAACACTTGCCTTTGTATTGCCCATTCTGGAAAAAATAAATCCAGAGCGACAAGAGGTACAAGCTGTCATCACAGCACCAACTAGAGAGCTTGCTTCACAAATCTATCATCAAATTTTAAAGGTGACAGAGCATTGCAGTCCTGACAAAGCCATCATGACTAGATGCTACATTGGCGGTACAGACAAACAAAGAACCATTGATAAACTAAAAGTACAGCCCCATATTGTAGTAGGAACTCCAGGCAGAATTAAAGATCTGATGATTGAACAAGCACTATTTGTCCATACTTCAGAAGTTCTTGTTGTTGATGAAGCAGATATGATGCTAGATATGGGTTTTATCGAGGATCTAGATCAGGTAGCTGCAAAAATGCCTGAGAAATTACAAATGCTTGTATTTTCGGCAACAATTCCTGAAAAACTTAAACCGTTTCTCAAAAAATACATGGAAAACCCGAAATCCATTCAAATTGATGCCAAGAGAAAAAGTGCTGAGAATTTAACACACTATCTATTGCCTTCTAGGCACAGAAATAAAAAACAGCTAGTTCACGATGCTCTTATTCAATACAATCCATATTTAGCGATTGTTTTTACAAATACAAAAAAGATGGCTGAAGAGGTTGCCAACTTTTTGATTAATAAAGGGCTAAAGGTTGCTCGTGTCCATGGAGATCTTAACCCCCGTGAACGAAAAAAAATGATGAAACAAATTCAAGATTTAGAGTACCAATATATCGTTGCGACAGACCTAGCTTCAAGAGGAATTGATATTGAAGGAATCAGTCATATTATCAATTATGAATTACCTACTGATTTGGACTTTTATATCCACCGAGTAGGAAGGACTGCAAGAGCCGGAAACTCGGGAATTGCCCTCACCATTTATGATATCTCCGATGAAGATGCATTAAACCGCATTGAAAAGATGGGGATTCAGTTTAAATACGTCGATCTTAAAAAAGAGGAATTTGTTGAATTAGAAGATCGCAATAAAAGAAAAACAAGGGTAAGAAAAGAGGATGAAGCAGATAAGACTGCTAAGTCAATGGTCAAGAAACCTCAAAAAGTTAAACCGGGCTATAAAAAGAAAATGCAGTGGGAAATGGACAAAATAAAAAAACGTCAACGAAGAATAAAGAAGAAATAAGATTTTGAAGGGAGAGAGAAGGTTTTGTTGAAAATAGGATCACATGTCTCAATGAGCGGTAAAAAAATGCTGCTGGCAGCGAGCGAGGAAGCCGTTTCATATGGTGCGAATACATTCATGGTCTATACGGGAGCACCGCAAAACACTAGAAGGAAAAAAATTGAGGATTTGAACATTGAAGCAGGAAGAAGGCATATGGAGGAGAACGGAATTTCTGAAATTGTTGTCCATGCACCATACATCATCAATATCGGTAATACCACGAATCCAGATACGTTTGAATTAGGTGTAAGATTCCTCCGTACAGAAATTGAAAGAACAGAGGCAATTGGCGCTAAACAAATTGTGCTGCATCCAGGTGCACATGTTGGTGCAGGTACGGAAGCGGGAATAAAAAGGATTATTGAAGGCTTGAATGAAGTATTAACGGGAAAAGAGCAGCTGCAAATTGCTTTAGAGACAATGGCAGGCAAAGGCTCTGAATGTGGGAAGTCATTTGAAGAATTAGCGATGATTATCGATGGTGTAAACTATAGCGACAAGCTTTCTGTTTGTTTTGATACCTGTCATACCCATGATGCGGGATATAACATTGTCGAAGACTTTGATGGTGTATTAAATGAATTTGATAAAATTGTCGGCTTAGATAAATTAAAGGTTCTTCATATCAATGATAGTAAAAATGCAGTTGGTATGAGAAAAGACCGTCACGAAAATATCGGCTTTGGTCATATCGGCTTTGATGCTATCAATTATATCGTCCACCATCCACAGCTGACAGATGTACCAAAGATTTTAGAGACACCCTATGTTGGTGAAGATAAAGATAATAAAAAGCCTCCGTATTTATTTGAAATTGAAATGCTGAGAGAGAAGAAGTTTAACGAAAATCTTTTGGACAAAATCATGCTTTCATAAGAAAAAAGCTGTGCTCAAGGGGCACAGCTTTTTGATGTTCATTTTGTGAATTGAACAAATAGCTTATTTACTTCTCTTGCTACTTCAGGGCCAGCTATCTTTGCAATTTCTTTAATTAGTAATGCTCGTTCGCGGGCATCAAAAATATTTACATTTTTCCCTCTTAAGTATTGAGCAACCTTGTATGCTTGCTGCCTATTCACTCGGATATTAAATTGTTCCGCATACTTGAATAGTTCGTCACCAGTAATGGTATTAATCTTATGATTAATGACGCTCTCAAAAATCTTCACACTCATCACTCCTTCATCTACTGTATGAAAGGTGAAAATAGAGTGTTACAAAATGACTAACATCTACTTATTAATACTTCGTGTAAAGGTAAAAGCTTTACATTAGGAAGTTCCTATTGTATACTACTTTAAGTTAAATCGGAATGATTCTTAAAATTAAGGTGAGAGCGAATGAAATTACATCCAATTATTGAAATAAAACAAGTTACCTATCGCTATGAAAAGGATACAGTTCTTGAAAATATTAACCTCGCCATACCAAATGGCTCATTTCTGGCAATTGTCGGTCCAAATGGCTCAGGAAAATCAACATTATTAAAGTTAATATTGGGACTATTAAAGCCACAAAAAGGAGAAATTCGCTTATTTGGACAGGAAATGAGTAAATTTAAAGATTGGCAGCAAATCGGATATGTATCCCAAAAAGCGAATTCCTTTAATACAGGTTTTCCAGCCACAGTTTTTGAAGTTGTTTCCAGTGGATTAACTAAGAAACTGGGATTATTTCGCTTTTTTAAGAAGGAAGATTCCCAAAAAGTATATGATGCTTTGGAATCTGTGGGAATGAGAAAGTTTAGTAATCGAAATATCGGAGAGCTTTCAGGAGGTCAGCAGCAAAGAGTATTCATTGCCCGTGCCCTTGTAAGTGAGCCTAGGCTATTGATTTTAGATGAACCAACCGTCGGGGTTGACGCGGAAAATGTGAATGCATTTTATCAAATGCTTGCTGATCTAAATAAAAAGCGGGGAATTACACTTCTATTAGTTACACATGATGTTGGAACTATTTCAGATAAAGTTACCCATGTAGCTTGTCTGAATAAGCACTTGCATTTCCATGGAGATACACGCGAATTTGAAAAGCACCAAAGTGAGGGGATGTCTGAATTGTATGGTACGGATGTCCAGCTAATATCCCATCAACATGACCACGGAGGCGTTTTTAAATGATTCAAGGAATTTTTCAATATGAATTTTTACAAAATGCCTTCCTAACAGGGATCTTAATTGGTTTTCTTGCACCATTATTAGGTGTATTTATTGTTGTAAGGAGGCTTTCCTTAATTGCCGATGCCCTAAGTCATGTAACGTTAGCGGGAATTGCTGCCAGCCTTCTTCTTGAAAAATACTTTGTTACGCTAAGCGGTTTAAATCCACTCTATTTAGGAATGGTCTTTTCAGTCGGAGGCTCGTTGTTCATTGAAAAACTACGAGGAGTATATAAGCATTACCAAGAGCTTGCTATCCCGATTATATTATCCGGCGGTATAGGTCTAGGGGTAATCTTTATTTCACTCGCGGATGGTTTTAATACGGACTTGTATAGTTATTTATTTGGAAGTGTATCTGCAGTCAGCCGTACAGATTTATGGGTAATTTTTATTATTAGTATCGGTGTCGTTATGACAATCATTTTATTATATAAAGAGCTATTTTTATTATCTTTTGATGAAGAGCACGCAAAAGCCTCAGGAATAGCAGCAAAAAGCATTCACTTTATTTTTATCATCATGGTCGCCCTTGTGATTGCGGCATCGATGCGAATAGTAGGAATCATGCTTGTTTCTTCATTGATGACATTACCGGTTGCAGCGAGCATACGCATTGCTAAAGGCTTTAAACAAACTATTTTTTTGTCCATCATATTTGGGGAAATATCTGTTCTTGGAGGACTATTTGCCTCTTATTATTTAGACCTTGCTCCTGGTGGAACGATTGTCATGATAGCTGTGGCCATATTAGTGTTTACCATCATTTATAAAAAAGTAATGATTAAAAATCATGTTTCACAAGGGGGGGCAGCAGGGTGAATGTTAATGAAGCCATTCAATTTTTAAAAGAAAACGGATTTAAACAAACAGGAAAAAGAGAGGATATGCTTCAACTATTTGCTGACAGTGATAAATACTTAACAGCAAAGGATGTCTTAGATGAGTTAAAGGAAGACTATCCAGGGTTAAGCTTTGATACGATTTATCGGAATCTTTCTCTTTTTGTTAAAATGGGAATTCTAGAAATGACGGAACTATCTGGCGAAAAGCATTTTCGCTTTTCCTGTTCACGCCACCAGCATCACCATCATTTCATCTGTATGGATTGCGGTAAGACAAAAGAAATTGAAACTTGTCCAATGAACAGCTTAAGTGAGGATTTAAAAGGGTATGATATTTCGGGGCATAAATTTGAAATTTACGGACGGTGTCCTGAGTGTCATTAAATAGAAACAGCATGGCAGCAGCCATGCTGTTTTTGCATTTTTTTATCGAAGCCAATTTTTTACCCATGTATTGGCCTCATACCAATTATTAACTCGAACAACACCCTTAGGAATAGGGTCCTGATTATAAGGGGTATTAAACAATAGAACTGGAATATCACATTCTTCGTGAATCATGACAGCATTGTCGTGTTTATCTTCCAGAAAAAGATCCACTTGATGGAGTTTAGCTGATGCAACCTTATCGTGTGAACCAATTAATTCTATATGGTTATAAGACAATCCTTTTTTGTTAAACCATTTCTTTGTATTTTCCAATAGGTGTGAGCCCCTTGCACTTATGAAGAATAATTCATGTTCTTTTTTCCAAGTATTAAGTATAGTTTCTGCACCCTCTGCAAGTGGAGATTCTTCATAAATTACCGGTTCGTTTTCAACAAACCACTTTGAAAATTTTTCCTGTGGGACATTTACAACTTTATTCAAATCATATTCCTTTACATCAGCGAGTGTTAGGTTTAGCCCGAATCCCTCATTAATAAAGGGAACAAGCGCAGATGGACATGTAACTGTTCCATCAATATCAATTCCAAATCTTTTCCTCATATGCAGTCACCTTCAATTGCCAAGTTTTTAACTTTATTTTACCATACTAAAATGACGAAAGTTACAAACAATAATAAATGCTCCTATTACTGAAAGTGAGGGATTCGGATGGAAGATAAAAATGACACGAAAATACGTGGGTATCTCCCAAGTCCAAACACTGATGTAGATAGTCCAGATTACCCTTCTGATTATAGAGAGGAAACAGCAGCAGAAATCGCAGCTCCTGTTCCAATCGCTCGCCCTGCATTCCAGGAAAGATCAAAATCCGGTGAAGGAACAGGGGCAAGAGAGGGAACAGGCATGGGATGGGCTGCTTTAGTTCTATCCATACTATCACTGTTTGTCATGCCGATTCTTTTTGGTGCAGCAGGTATTGTATTAGGGTTCGTTGCCAGACGTCGAGGAGCAGAGAGTCTGGGAGCGTGGGCAATCGGGATAGGTGCCATATCAATTATTGTTGGTATCTTTATCCTCCCATTCTTTTAAACGGTAACCTGTAAATATAGGGGCAAAAAAAGAAACCCGGCAGCTTTTGCCGGGTTTCTTCAAGCTCGTTTTTTTTAATTTGTAACCTCAGCTTCTTCAGCTGCCTTTTTCTGGAAATACTCTTCTGCAATTTGATCGATTTCTTTCTTTAATTCATCGACCAATTGAGCTTCTGGTACTTTACGGACAATCTCACCTTTACGGAAGAGTAAGCCTTCACCACGTGCACCGGCAATTCCAATGTCGGCTTCTCTTGCCTCACCAGGACCGTTTACAGCGCATCCCAAAACAGCCACTTTAATTGGCGCTTTTATTGTCGAGATATACTCTTCGACTTCATTTGCAATACTGATTAAATCGATTTCGATTCTTCCACAGGTTGGGCACGAGATTAACGTTGCAGCATTGGAAGAAAGGCCAAATACTTTTAAAAGCTCTCTGGCTACTTTGACTTCTTCAACAGGATCGGCACTTAAAGAAATGCGGAGAGTATTCCCGATTCCTTTGCTAATAATTGCTCCCAATCCTGCAGCACTTTTAACGGTACCTGCAAAAAGAGTTCCTGACTCAGTAATACCTAAGTGTAAAGGATAATCAAATGCCTTGGAAGCTTTTTCGTATGCTTCGATTGCAAGATTTACATCGGATGCTTTCATGGAAACGATGATATCATGGAAATCCAAGTCTTCAAGGATTTTGATATGATGTAGGGCACTCTCAACCATCCCATCGGCAGTTGGATACCCATATTTCTCAAGTATCCTTTTTTCCAGTGATCCAGCATTTACACCAATTCGAATTGGTATTCCACGTTCCTTTGCAGCCTTAACAACAGCTTCAACTTTCTCACGCTTACCAATATTTCCTGGATTAATCCGGATTTTATCAGCGCCGCCTTCAATAGCCTTAAGCGCCAATTTATAATCAAAATGGATATCGACAACTAATGGGATATTAATTCTTTTTTTTATTTCAGGAATGGCATTAGCTGCTCGTTCGTCGGGACACGCTACCCGAACAATTTGACAGCCTGCCTCTTCAAGACGTTTTATTTCAGCAACAGTGGCTTCAACATCATGTGTTTTAGTAGTTGTCATGCTTTGTATAAATAATTCGTTACTGCCGCCAATGGTTAAATTGCCAACTTTTATTGGACGGGTCTTTGTACGATGAATAATTTCACTCAAGGGAAATTCGCTCCTTCAAATTGGATTCGAATAATAGTTTAGTTTAACACGCACCTATTATTTTATCAGTCCTTTACTAATCTTGACAAGACTGACGCCTTGGTTTCCCTATTTTGAGTAATCAGGAAATTGATAGGAGGCACCAATTTGGATTTTCTCCGGAGATTGACCTGGGTTTAGGCTTTTGAAATCCCCAATTAATTCGTCAATTGAGACGGGTAAAGGCTTATTAATATGACCTTCGACAATGGATATGAGTGTTTCACCAGGTTCAACTTCGGCCTCGAATGCGGCAATCGTATTTTCAGGGACAGCCATTGTCGCTACTGCTTGTTCAGGTGCTAGGGATTCATCCTTAGGTAGAGTACCGGCTGTTAAATCAATATATATAACATAAATGGTTAGAAGTCCAAATAGAAAAAGGAAAATTCTTTTCATGAGACATGCCTCCAAAATGGAATGTTTGTACATTCCTATGCTTGTCCAATGCGATATAGAACGAAAAAACGCACCCAAGGGATGCGTTAGTTCTCGATAGTTGCTTTTTCTTTTGGAATTTCTTTAATTGCTAAGTATAAGATGATTATTTCAACAAACCAATTGATCATGAAGCTATTTGGTACAGGTGTATTAATAGCACTCATAATGGTAAAGAATACCGTTGGCAGTGTTACACTGTAAGCGGCCATTCTCCATAGGTGGCGATAACTAATACTTCTGCCAGCCAGATTTTTTAATGCTAAGCCGAATAAAGCCAGTATGGACACTTCAATGAAATTTATCGCACTTGAAAAGAGGAAGATAAGAGAAGCAATGACTGGAATAATAATTCCTTTCATTCCATCTACTGTATCGACTAAGTCAATAAAATCATCTTTCGTAAGTGTTAAGCCTTCAAGCATGGAGTACGAATAGGTATCGATTCTTCCTCCTGCTGATACTGCAATTTCATTCTTAAGTAAAGCGAAGGCATTCTCTTCATCTTCCACATCATCGGTTGAAATAACTCCCGTTGGATCGAAAATAATGGAAAATTCTCCTCTTTCGATGGTAATAGGTTCATCTGTATCTGCAGATAAACTCCCATTGTCTATTGTAAAGGAGGGGAGTTCATCATTCATTACGGATTTTGTCCCTTCAATTCCAGCAGTAAGCATTGTACTTATGTAATAAATAGAAGGCAATATGGAGAGTAATGTGAGAAGAAATACATATAAAATTGTTTTTCCAATTCCCTGAAAGCGAAAAGAGGCAATGTCCTTTGGTGAATGAGTACTTTTATAAAATTGTTTGAAAATATTCATAACTTACCACCCTAATAAAGATTCACCATTCTATTGTAGCTGTAGGAACTGATATTAACAAGAATGATGAATTATGAAACCAATTAGGGAATGAATCCGTATATTTCTTAAAATAAATTTTCTAAAGGAATGAACATTATTGGAGATAGTCTATTGGTCAGTTATCGTCATTCTATTTATCATTGGGTTTGTTGGACTCATTTACCCCATCATCCCTAGTGTGTTGTTCTTATTAGCTGGATATATATTGTATGGTGTCTTTTTTTCCTTTGAGCCTTTTGGCTGGTTCTTTTGGTTGATTCAAAGTTTTTTTATCATTCTTTTGTTTATTGCGGATTATATCGCCAATATGGTTGGAATTCAAAAATATGGCGGTTCGAAGGCTGGGGTCTGGGGAAGTACGATAGGTCTAATACTTGGTCCATTTGTCATCCCGTTCTTGGGAATATTGCTTGGTCCATTTATCGGAGCGGTGGGAGCAGAACTGTTAGTAAATAAAAGGGATTTCAAAAGTAGTTTGAAGATTGGCTTTGGATCTGTTGTCGGATTTATCAGCAGCGTCATTACAAAAACAATCATTCAAATCCTCATGATTGTATATTTCTTCTTAGTAGTACTTTAGTCAAAAAAAACTCCTGCTCATGATTGTGAGCAGGAGTTTTTTTAATTTACACCACAAATTTCATATGGGCAGTTTTGACAGTCTACTTCTTGTTTTAAATATCTAAGATTTTTTATTGTGAATTTTTGCTGATCATAGGATAGCACATCTTTTTCCCGCAATTCTTTTAATGCACGTTGAATAACTTCTCTTGTTCCAAAGGTTAGGTTGGCAAGCTCTTGGTGGGTTAATGGCATATCAATGAGAATTCCATCGTCTGACTTTACCCCGTAGGTATTACAAAGACGGATAAGGATGGAGTATAAACCTCCCTTTTTTCCATTCATAATCAGGTCCTGGCATTTCATTTGAGCCTTTAGGTAGCTTGTGCTTAACCATGCCACAAAAGCATTCATCGCATCAGGGTCATTCATGATAAATTCTTCAAAATGGTCTTTTTTTATTGCAATTATTTCACAATCAGAAAGGGTCTTTGCATAAAACTGATAATGTGGAGTATCTTTAAATATTTGATATTCCACTATTAATTCTCTGCTATTTACTATTTTTAAAATAAAGTCTTTGCCGCGCATGTGAACTCTCCCTAGTGAAACGCTTCCACTAAGCAGTAGATATACATATTCAACAGCATCCTTCTCCTGAAAAAGTACAGTATCCGCTTTTACCTTTTGTATTTGTTCTGCTTTTCCAAAGAATCGATCTAACAAACTATATATAGAAAAACTGCTTTTAAGCATATTTCCCACTCCTTTTATCCCTACAATTTGATTAAATCATGTATTTACAACCTATCACCGGTTGAAACATGACAATTTATCGAAAACTTTGTAATTATAACTGTTTTCATTCCTAAAAAATTAATGTATAAAATTTTACCGGGAAGGAGATTGTATATTTGTTAGGAACAAAGCATTTTATTTGAAACAATAGACTATCTCTGATAATCTTAAGCTACAAAGCTTTAGGAATATTCTAATATCGTTTTGATTTTAGACACAACTAAAGCTGGAAAAATACTTTTTATACATAGGAGGAAATAACAATGGCATTTGAATTACCACAATTACCTTATGCGTATGACGCACTTGAGCCTCACATCGACAAAGAAACAATGAATATCCATCACACTAAACATCACAACACCTATGTGACAAATTTAAATAATGCACTACAAGGTAATGAGGAATTATTATCTAAATCTGTTGAAGAGGTAGTTGCAAACCTTGATGCGGTTCCTGAAGCAGTTCGTACAGCAGTACGTAATAATGGCGGAGGTCATGCGAACCATGCACTTTTCTGGCAAATCCTTTCTCCAAATGGAGGCGGCGCGCCAACTGGTGAACTAGCAGACGCAATCAATAATAAATTTGGCAGCTTGGAAAGCTTTAAAGAGGAATTCGCGAAAGCGGCTACAACTCGTTTTGGCTCTGGCTGGGCTTGGTTATCTGTAAGCAATGGAGAACTAGAAGTGTCTAGCACACCTAACCAAGACTCTCCTCTAATGGAAGGTAAGACACCTATCTTAGGTCTTGATGTTTGGGAGCATGCTTATTACTTAAACTACCAAAACCGCCGTCCTGATTACATCTCTTCTTTCTGGAATGTTGTAAACTGGGATGAAGTTTCTAAGCGTTACAGCGCTGCGAAATAATAAAAAAGTATTAAGGGAGACAGCTGATTTCAGCTGTCTTTTTGTTTTTTTCGTATAAAGGACCCCGGCTTGTTAAAGACTAACCCTTATCACAAAGGGGAGTTTTTATGGCGAAAAAATTTAAGTTGTTAGGTGACGTACAATTAACAAAAGATTTATCCTTATTGTTATTCATTGGTGGCACGTATTCTTTAAGTGTTGCACTATCAAATACTTTTGTGAATATTTATTTATGGAAACAAACAGGAGAATATTCTGACCTTGCACTATATAACCTTTCGATTGTCATTTTACAGCCATTAACCTTTATCCTAGCTGGCAGATGGGCAAAGAAAATTGATCGCGTTAAAGTGTTAAGAGTGGGGGTTAGTTTTTTAGCGCTTTTTTACTTAATGGTTTTAATAACTGGCAAAAATGCTTCAACCTATTTATTACTTTTAGGAAGTCTCCTTGGAATTGGATATGGGTTTTATTGGCTTGCTTACAATGTTTTAACTTTTGAAATAACCGAGCCTGAAACGAGAGATTTTTTTAATGGCTTTTTAGGAATCTTATCCTCGACTGGCGGGATGATTGGACCGATTGCTGCAGGCTTTATTATTACACGATTTGAAAAATTTACAGGGTATACCATTGTTTTTGGAATTTCCTTATCGCTATTTGCACTTGCTGTGTTTTTGAGCTTTTCGTTAAAGCCGCGACCTGCCAATGGAAAGTATTGTTTTAAACGAATTCTGGATGAAAGAAAGAAAAATGAAAATTGGCGGCTTATCACTAATGCTAATTTTTTTCAAGGACTTAGAGAAGGAACGTTTTTATTTATTATCTCCGTATTCGTCTATATTTCCACCGGAAGTGAGCTGGCTCTAGGGACGTTTGGACTTATTAATTCCGGAATTTCCTTCATAGCCTATTATGCTGCATCCCGGTTAATTAAGAAGAACAAGCGGAAAAAGGCTATTCTAGTTGGCGGTATTATTCTTTATTTAGCTGTTTTGTTAATTGTCTGGGATATTAATTATGTAAAACTATTAATTTATGCGGCCATGATAGCGGTTGCTTATCCTCTTTTGCTTGTCCCTTATATGTCAACTACATATGATATTATTGGAAGTGCTTGGAAAGCTGCAGAAATGAGAATAGAGTATATTGTTGTTCGGGAGATTTTTATTAATTTGGGGAGAATTGTTTCGATTTTGTCTTTCTTAGCAGCCGTAACCTTGTTTGACGCTGAAAAAAGCATTCCAATCCTCCTTTTATTTATTGGGGCAGGACATTCGTTGATATATTTGTTTGTAAGAAAAGTCCAAATACCCACAGTGTAATGCGATGAGTAATCCTTATTACTCATCGTATTTTTTTTTTTGGCTGTGTTAAATTGGCTGTTGATTTGTGCTCCACTAAGGAATGCTTCTTCGAATAATCCACGTAGGGACAGGCGGTGACTGCCTGTACCGAGGCGCTTCGCTTTCCGCAGGCGGTTCGGGAAGCCTGTCTAGCTGCAGCGCCTAGCCCCTCGAGTCGCTTCGGTCCCAACGATGAAGTCAAAGAACGACTTCATCGTCAGGCCCTCCAGCGCTTGTTGGGGCTGTACAAGGCGCTTCCGCCTTTCCTACTCCTCGGCGCTAAGAGATAAGAGGGGTCTCCCCTGTCCCGTCCTCCTGCAGGACATTGAATTACATCCTCAAATCGGCCCACGCACGAAGAAAATGCGATAGCATTTTCGAGGAGTCTCGCGCCTTCCGCACAAATCAACAGAGTTCTAAAATCAATATTCACCTTTACACAGCCTATTAATTAGGGTTTTGCCATTGTTTGTTGAATGTTGTCAATTGGTAAGTGTTTTTCGTAGTAAATAGGGTGATTTTCCGCTAAAATAAGGCTTATAATGTCGAGATGGCAAGGAAGTGGAGAACTTGAATATTAAAAAGAAGAAGAAACAGCATGTTACTTTTCGCTTGAACATGCTTTTCTTTGTTGTATTTATGCTGTTTTCTGTTCTAATTCTGCGTTTAGGTTTAGTACAAATCGTTTATGGGGAAGATTTTAAACGTGAAATCGAGCGAACAGAAGATATAACCGTAAATAACCCAGTGCCTCGGGGGAAAATGTTTGACCGTAACGGGAAAATTATTGTTGATAATACCCCGTTAAACGCTATTACTTACACAAAATTTCAGGATTCAAGCCAAGAGGATATGCTTGAAACCGCGGAACGTTTGGCACAGCTGATTGATAAAGATACCTCTAAAATTCGGGATCGTGATAAAAAGGATTTCTGGTTGTTAAAGAATCCTGAAAAAGCAAAAGAAAAAATTACTGAAAAAGAATGGGACTTATACGACCAAGACGAACTAGATGATAAAGAACTATATAACCTTCAGCTAAAAAGAATTACTGAAAAAGACCTTAAAAGTTTATCTCAACAAGACTTAGAAACCCTGGCCATTTTTAGGGAATTTAATAGTGGTTATGCATTAACCCAACAAATCGTAAAAAATGAAAATGTAACGCCTGAAGAATTTGCAGTTGTCAGTGAAAATTTAGAAGAGCTGCCTGGTGTTGATACTACTACGGATTGGGAACGATATTATGCATTTGGGAACACATTAAAAACTGTACTTGGAAATGTAACATCTTCTGGTGAAGGTTTACCGAAGGACAAACTAGAGGAATATCTTGCTCGGGATTATAGTCGAAATGATCGGGTCGGTAAAAGCTATATTGAGCTCCAATATGAAGATGTTTTACATGGTCAAAAAGGTAAAGTTAAAAATGTCACTGATAAAGGTGGGAAAATACTATCTACTGAAGAGGTTTCTGAAGGGCAGCGTGGAAAAGATCTTGTTCTGACGATTGATATGAATCTTCAACTAGAAATAGAAAAGATTATTGAAGAGGAACTTTGGAATGCAAAGCAAAATTCTAAATCGGCTCTTTTAGACCGTGCCTTTGTTGTTCTTATGAATCCACATACCGGTGAAATATTAACAATGGCCGGAAAGCAAATTGCTAAAAATGATGAGACCAATAAACAAGAAATGCGTGACTTTGCACTTGGGAATATAACGACCTCATATGCAGTTGGATCTGTTGTCAAAGGAGCGACGATTTTAACTGGATATAATACAGGGGCAATTCGGCCAGGTTCTATTCAGTATGATTCACCTTTAGTAATAAAAAATACACCACCTAAATCATCTTGGAAGAACTTTGGTTCTATTAATGACCTAAGAGCACTACAAGTATCATCAAACGTTTATATGTGGAAGACTGTGATTGAGATGGCAGGTGGAACATACTCACCGAATAAGCCGCTTCCATTAGATTTAACTGCTTTTGACACGATGCGTCAATCTTTCAGTCAGTTTGGTCTTGGTACCAAAACCGGAATTGACCTTCCAAATGAGAGTACTGGATATGTTGGACCTTTGAAGCAGCCTGGATTATTACTTGACTTAGCAATTGGCCAGTATGATACCTATACGGTTATGCAATTAGCACAATATGTTTCAACCATTGCTAACGGCGGCTACCGTGTCCAGCCTCATATTGTAAAGGAGATTCGTGAACCTGTGCTTGAGAGTAACCAACTTGGTCCGATTATTCAAGAAATTGAACCCAATATATTAAATCGCATTGATGGTAAGGATGAATGGATTGATCGGGTACAGGAAGGCTTTAGAATGGTTATGCAAGTTGGGGATGGTACCGGTGTTAGTACCTTTAAGGGTGTGGAGTACAATCCTGCAGGTAAAACAGGGACGGCCCAAGCTTTTTATGATGGTCCTCAGCGAAAGAACTTTGGGAAAATACCGCCTGAAGTGATGAATCTTAGTCTTATAAGCTATGCACCGTTTGATAATCCAGAGGTCGCCATGGCCGTTTTAGTTCCATGGGCATATCAGGGAAACAGCGGTCCAGCTACAGCTAATATGATTGGGAAAAGGGTAATGGATACCTATTTTAATCTAAAGAAACAGACTCCTGCGACGGAAAACCAAGACGCTGTAGAGAATGCTGAAGATACAAATGAAACAACAGATACCCAACAAAACAACCAATAGTTTTCCCCAACCTGTCTCAATAACCTGAGGCAGGTTTTTTTATATTTTGTTTAAAATAGAACATGTTAAT
This sequence comes from Neobacillus sp. YX16, assembly GCF_030123505.1. Lineage (GTDB taxonomy): Bacteria > Bacillota > Bacilli > Bacillales > Cytobacillaceae > Neobacillus. The sequence continues at coordinate 4,573,958 of NZ_CP126115.1, read as the reverse complement.
AATAGTACATTTTTATTTATGATTTACAAAAGTCATACACAGATTTACAAAACCTTTACAATTCATTAAAACAAGCTTTACAGAAGGAGTTTATTATTAATCTTGTAAGGAAAACGAACACGTTAAACAATCCAAATTTCGTAGGGGGAATTTAGTAATGAAAAGCTTTAAGAAATTAGCACTAACAGCAATGATGACTGGTGTGCTAGCTATTACTGCAGCTTGTGGTGCACAAGGAACTGAAGGCAACAAAGAACAAGCTGGCGAAGAAGTAAAGCAACTTCAAGGTGAAATTAAAATAGACGGTTCATCTACAGTTTTCCCAATCATGGAAGCCGTGGTTGAAGAATATGGAATGATTCAACCTAATGTTAAAGTTCCTGTTGGATCATCTGGAACAGGCGGCGGTTTTGAAGCTTTTATCGCAGGTGAAACTGAACTAAGCAACGCCTCTCGTCCGATTAAAGATGAAGAAGCAGCAGCTCTTAAAGAAAAAGGCATTGATTATACTGAAATTCAATTAGCGTATGATGGACTCTCAGTCGTAGTAAATAAAGACAATGACTGGGTAGAAAGCTTAACAATCGAAGACTTACAGAAAATCTGGATTGAAGACGGAACAACTAAAAAATGGTCTGATGTCAATCCAAAATGGCCAGATGAAGAAATTAAATTATACTCTCCTGGAACAGATTCAGGAACTTTCGATTACTTTGATGAAGTAATTCTTGATGGAAAACCTATTGTTGAAAAAGCAACTCTTTCTGAAGATGACAATACACTAGTTCAAGGTGTTCAAGGTGATAAAAATGCTATAGGGTACTTTGGTTATGCGTACTATGCAGAAAACAAAGATACTTTGAAAATCGTTCCAATTGATGGCGGAGACGGTCCTGTTGAGCCAACTAATGAAACTATTGAATCTGGAGAATATTCTCCATTATCACGTCCATTGTTCACTTATGTGAAAAACTCTGCTATTAAAGATCAAGAAGAAGTGTATGATTTCGTGAAGTTTCTTTTAGAAAATGCTGCAACATTATCTGAAGATGTTGGATATGTAAAACTTCCTGATGAAGAGTATACAAAGCAATTAGAAACATTAGAAACTCTTAAGTAAAGTTTAGAATAATTTTATAGGTGAGAAGCACGATAAATGTGCTTCTCATCTTGTCATTGGAATAAAGGGGGTTTTCAGATTGGCCACTCAAAACACTAAATCATTCTCTGTTCAGAAAATGATTGAAGAGAAGAAAAAAAGGAAGAGCGCTGGAGGAATTACTGAAAAAATCATGCCATACATTTTATTCCTTGCAGCAGCCGTTTCTGTTTTGACAACGATTGGCATTGTTCTTACGCTCATTTTTGAGACATTTTTATTTTTCGATGCAGTATCGATTAAGGAATTCTTCACCGCTAAAAAATGGTATCCTTTTTCTGAAACTAATGGATCATTCGGTATTCTGCCGTTAGTAATGGGAACTTTAAAGGTAACTGTAATTGCTGCTATTGTTGCTGTTCCAATCGGACTAGCTTCAGCCATTTATTTGAGTGAGTATGCATCAGATCGAGCTCGCAGAATTATTAAACCGATATTAGAAGTTTTAGCTGGAATCCCAACAATTGTTTATGGATTTTTTGCGCTAACCTTTGTTACTCCTATATTACGTGAAATAATTCCATCTCTTGAAATTTTTAATGCGTTAAGCCCTGGTATTGTGATTGGAATCATGATTACACCGATGATCGCTTCTCTATCCGAGGATGCGATGACTTCAGTTCCTAATGCGATGCGTGAAGGTGCACTTGCACTAGGGTCGACTAAATTTGAAGTAGCCATTAAAGTCGTCCTGCCAGCTGCTGTCTCAGGAATTATTGCCTCTATCGTTTTAGGTATCTCACGAGCAATCGGCGAAACAATGATTGTAGCGGTTGCTGGTGGTTCAACACCGAATCTAGAGTGGAATTTGACAGGATCGATTCAAACGATGACTGCATATATTGTCCAAGTCAGCCAAGGTGATGCAGGTTATGGTACGACGATCTACTATAGCATTTATGCAGTTGGTATGACATTATTTGTATTTACGTTGGTGATGAATTTATTAGCTCAATACATCACCCGTCGTTTTAGGGAGGAATATTAATGAATTTAATTAATCACGAATCCGTTGTAAAGCGGATGAAATCAAGATTATCTAAAAATTCATTTTCAAAATGGACATTTTTTGCGTTAACCATGTTTGTGTTATTAATATTAGGAGTATTATTATATCGGATATTCTCTCAAGGACTTGGCTATTTAGATTTGCAATTTTTGCAAAGTCTTCCTTCAAGGAAACCTGAAAATGCAGGTGTTTATGCTGCTTTAATTGGAACCATTTGGCTTATGGCTGTTGTTGCACCTGTTTCATTATTACTGGGTGTAGGTACTGCCATCTATCTCGAAGAATATGCAAAAGACAATGTGATAACAAATTTTATTAAAGTAAATATCTCCAATCTAGCTGGTGTCCCATCTATTGTTTTCGGATTACTCGGTTTAACAATATTCGTACGTGCATTTGCACTTGGGACAAGTGTCCTGGCCGCAGGACTTACCATGAGTCTACTTGTTTTACCAGTCATTATTGTAGCTTCACAAGAAGCTATTCGCGCAGTGCCTAATCAATTAAGAGAGGCATCATTTGGAATAGGTGCTACTAAATGGCAGACCATTGTTCGAATTGTTCTTCCTGCTGCTATTCCAGGAATTCTGACTGGCGGAATTTTGGCTCTTTCCCGTGCAATTGGTGAAACAGCACCGCTTGTTGTCCTTGGAATGCCTTTATTCCTTGCGTTTTTACCAAAAACATTTTTTGATAGTATGACCGTATTACCTTTACAAATTTACAATTGGACAGGTCGTCCTCAAGTTGAATTTCATGCTTTAGCTGCAGCAGGTATTATTGTTTTACTTGTGTTGTTAATTATCATGAATTCGATCGCTGTTTTAATTCGAAATAAATTCCAGAAAAGATATTAAGGCTAGGATAGGGAGGCAAACTACTATGGAAACAACAACAGCCACTGCAAAAATTATTAATCCACAAGAAAAACAAATTGTTTATAAAACAAGCGACTTAGATTTATGGTATGGCGATAATCAAGCGCTAAAGAAAATAAACCTAGATATTATGGAAAATGAAGTGACGGCTATTATCGGACCTTCAGGATGTGGAAAATCAACATATATTAAGACATTAAATCGTATGATTGAACTAGTACCAGGCGTAAGAACATCAGGTGAAATTCTCTATCGAGGGAAAAATATCCTCGATAAATCCTACCAAGTAGAAGATTTAAGAACCAAGGTTGGTATGGTGTTCCAAAAGCCAAATCCATTTCCGAAATCAATTTATGAAAATGTTGCGTACGGTCCAAAAATTCATGGTATACGCGATAAAAAAATCCTAGATCAAATAGTTGAAAAAAGCTTAAGAGGGGCGGCCATTTGGGATGAAGTAAAGGACCGTCTCAATCAAAATGCTTACGGGTTATCCGGGGGACAGCAACAGCGTCTTTGTATTGCCCGCTGTCTTGCGATAGAACCTGATGTTATATTAATGGATGAGCCAACTTCTGCACTTGATCCTATTTCAACTTTAAAAGTAGAAGAACTAGTGCAGGAATTGAAAAAGGAATTTAGTATTATTATCGTTACTCATAATATGCAGCAAGCTGCACGTATTTCTAAGAAAACTGCTTTCTTTTTGAATGGAGAAGTAGTAGAATTTTCAGAAACTAATAAAATTTTCTCTACTCCAGAGGATAAGAGAACAGAGGACTATATTACAGGAAGATTTGGATAATGAGGTGAAATGATGAGTACTAGGTCAAAATTTGATAATAAATTAACGGATTTAAAAGAAAAGCTCTTAGAAATGGAAAGTTTAGCAGAGACAGCCGTTCGTGATTCACTAAGCGCCCTTATTAATCACGATATTGAAAAAGCTAATACGGTCATTGATGGTGATGATAAAATAGACGCCTTGGAACATGAAATTCACGACAAGGCATTGATTTTGATTGCTAGAGAGTCACCGGTAGCAAAAGATTTAAGAACACTTAATGTCGCTTTAAAGGTTTCATCTGAAGTAGAACGAATGGCAGATATGGCGGTTAATATTGCAAAAGCTACCTTGCATATCGGTAATGAAAAGCATTTTAAAGAAATCTTGGATATTCCAAAAATGATGGATCTGGCCCTTGAAATGGTATCCATGTCCATTAAGGCTTATATAGACGAAGATGTTATGTTAGCACAAAAATGTGCTGAAAAAGATGACGAAGTAGATAAAATGTTCGGTAAACTAGTTCATGAACTAATCAGCATGGTACCTGACAATCAGAATGCTACAAACCAGATCATTCAACTTTCTTTTGTTTGCCGATTTATCGAAAGAATTGCAGATCATTCAACAAATATTGCAGAGAATGTCATTTACCTAGTAACAGGTAAAACGTTCAACCTAAATGAGTAAAAAATAAATAGTTCACCTAAAAGATGAGACCTATCTATGATAGCTCATCTTTTTTTGATGCTGAAAAATTGTCTTATTATGTACAAGCAAAATACGACAAAATACGTTCATTGTACAGTTTGTTTACTGATGTTACCATTAATAGTATCTATGAAAGAATATTTCGATTACTTTTGCATATAGTAGTTGTTTGCGGAAATGGAGGAGAACAATGATTGAAGAAATTATTAAACTAAGAGAGGATGGTTTATCATTCCGAAAAATCGCCTCACACTTGAATACCACTATTGGAAGAGTTCAATATCGATGGAGTAAATATATTAATAATCTGGAAAATAATATAGAAGTTGTTTCAGTTGAAGAGAATACGCAAAGGGAAGTAAGCGAGTTAAATCACCAAACAATCGAATATACTCCTGTTAAGGGGGAATTACAGGTTAAACTGGTTACCCCTAGAAAGGTAATTGTTTATTGGGAGGCATCTAAAGTTCCCGTTAAGGTTATCACTTCATTTTATGATAGACCTTTTGAGGAACTGGTACATATCGTTAGAATTTATGATGTTACGGATATTATTTTCACTGGGAATAATGCTTACCATTACTATGATATAACTGTTCCTTATAACCAGGGCTATTGGTTTATTAAAGGATTGACAGCGAATCGGAGTTATGTGGCTGAATTAGGTGTGAAATTAAATGAAAATGAGTTTTTCCCGGTTCTTCGCTCAAATTCAGTTCAAACTCCAACTATGGGTAATTTAAAAGGCAGTGAAATTTATACGAACTTGGTGAACTTTCAACAGATTGATAATTTTTCACCAAAATGGATTGATTATGTAAGCACTTACAGCTATTATGGAGAATCAAAAAATACGGAGCAGAATAATGGATGATTATTTAAATACCCAAATGAGCCAAAAGCATTCCTACAACTGGCAATTAAAAATTCTGATATTAACCTGGGAGTACCCTCCTAATGTTGTTGGCGGGCTCTCAAGGCACGTCAGTGGTCTTGCTGTTCAATTAGCGCAACTTGGTCACGAGGTCCATGTGATTACCGCTGGGAATGGCGGTCTCACAGCTTATGAGGTAGTAAATGGAGTTCATGTCCATCGTGTCATACCACTAAACAATCAGGACAACGATTTTCTCTCTTGGATTGCAGGTCTTAATTTAACCATGAGCTTTAAAGGAGTGAAAATTGCTGAAGATATAAAGTTTGATATCGTCCATGCTCATGATTGGCTCGTAGGAACTTCTGCTGTGACTTTAAAAGAAGAACTGTCCATTCCATTATTAACGACTATTCATGCTACCGAACATAGCAGGAATAATGGAATTCACACAGATATGCAGCAGTTTATCCACAATAAAGAAAAGAAGTTAATAATGGAATCAGATCAAATAATTGTCTGCAGCACCTATATGAGAGAAGAATTATTAACAAACTTCCAACTCTCTGAGAAAAAACTGGAAATTGTTCCTAACGGAATTGAACCAAGTACTGGTGAGGTAAACTCAAACGAAATTTATCCATTCATTAAGCGTAGAAAGTATGTCTTCTCTGTAGGTAGAATGGTTAAGGAAAAGGGATTTGAAACAATTATTGAGGCTGCACAACTGGCAAGGGAAAACCGAAGGGATATATATTTTGTAATTGCTGGCAAAGGACCAATGCTCGAAAGATACCGAAAAATGGTTACGGAAAGACAATTAGATTATTTCATTGTTTTTATTGGTTATGTTTCGGACGAGCAAAGGGATGCACTGTTAGTAAATTGTGAAATCGCTGTTTTCCCAAGCTTATACGAACCCTTTGGAATCGTAGCTTTAGAAGCAATGATTCTGGGTATACCTACGATTGTTTCAGACACAGGCGGGTTAAAAGGAATTATTATGGATAAGCAAACAGGCCTGCTAATGAATCCAGGTGATGCCAAAAGCCTCCTATCTAATATTGACTTCTTATCACAAAATTCTGATAAGGCAAAAGAAATAGGCGAAAAAGGCAGGCAAATAGTTAAGAGCTTATATGGATGGAAACGAGTTGCTTCCCAAACAGTTAAAATTATGGAAGAAACACTGTTAAATAAACGGGTAAATTTGAATGAAAATGCAAGATAATATACTTTTATTGTCTAACTCCAGCGCCTAGGAAAAATTGAACTGCATTTTTCCCTGTTCAAGGCGCTTTTGCTTTTCTTTAAAAACACACTAGCATTTCCTTTTAAAAAGTGATATCATAGAAAAGTCGTATGAACGAACTAGCATAATCGTTTGGAGGGAAATTGACATGCGTGTAAATATTACGTTAGCTTGCACTGAGTGTGGAGATCGTAACTATATTTCAACAAAAAATAAACGTAACAACCCTGATCGTCTTGAGCTTAAGAAATATTGCCCAAGAGAGAAGCGTACAACAGCACACCGTGAAACAAAATAAGCAGTAGGGCTTCCTGCTGCTTTTTTTGTTGCAAAAAAATAAGGAGAATTCAATTTATATGAATGAAAAAAATATCATACGTAAAGAAATGAAAGAGAGACTTACTGGACTTACTAAGCCTAATTATGAAGATTACTCCTATAAAATAGCTAGGAATCTATTTAATGAAGATGACTGGAAACAAGCTGAAGTAATTGGGATTACTATCTCGAAGGAGCCTGAAGTCGATACATATCAAATTATTAGAAGAGCGTGGGAATCAGGAAAAGTGGTTGTGGCTCCTAAGTGCCATCCAAAGGAAAAGGTTTTATCCTTTCATAAAATAACCCGATTTTCGCAGCTGGAATCTGTTTTTTATGGTTTACTTGAACCCATAGAAGAGCACACGACAGAGGTAAAGTCTGATGATATCAATCTATTAATCGTCCCTGGTTTGGCTTATACACGAGAAGGATACCGATTGGGCTTTGGCGGTGGTTACTACGATCGTTATCTACCCAATTTTAAGGGAAAAACAATCTCTCTTGCCTTTCACTTCCAGGTTCTTCCTCAATTTCCTATAGAAAAGCATGATATTCCAGTCTCGAAACTTATCACTAATGATGAGGTAATAACTATAAAATGATACAAAATCTAATTATTGTTTCAACTATCATTTTAGGTGGTTTTGCAGGATACCGGGAACGGTCCTTAAGTAGTAGTGGGGCTATTACAGCAGTAGTAGTAGGAGTCGCTGTCTATTTCGGGTTCGGTTTAAAAGGGCTTTTCCTTCTTGGATTATTTTTTGCAACATCCAGCTTTTGGTCAAAATATAAAAGCTCAGCAAAAAAAGAAATTGAAGAAAAATTAGCAAAGGGTGCTACCAGAGATTGGCGTCAGGTTTTAGCTAATGGTGGTTGTGCTGCATTGTTAAGCATAATTTATTATTTTCAACAGGACATGATTTGGCTGATTGGTTTTGTTGTCTGCCTTGCTAGTTCAAACTCGGATACGTGGGCATCAGAAATTGGCACGTTAAGTAAAAGAAAACCTGTATACATACGGACTTTTAAACCAATAGAAAAAGGAACCTCTGGTGCCATCAGTTTGTTGGGTACGGCAGCTGCACTATTCGGATCCATGTTAATCACTTTTGCAGGTGCTTGGCTTTTTCATTTGGGCTTATTCCACTTTTTGATCATTTTCCTGTTCGGTTTCTTAGGTAATGTTATTGATACTTTATTTGGTGCCTACTATCAGCAGGTCTATATTTGCACCAAATGCGGGATTGAAACGGAGAAAAAGGTCCATTGTAAAACATCAGCTAAAAGAATAAAAGGGTATCATTTAGTGGATAATGATATGGTGAATTTCTTATCTGGATTTATTGCTGCACTGTTAGCAATGATCTTCATTTATTTTATAACATAATAGATATAAAGCTGAATCGATACTGAAAAAAGTTGTGAATTATTGTACAATTTAAGTCTATGTAAAATAATATAACCACTATCCCCCAGAGGAGGAATATCATGGTAAAAGTGAATAGAGTTGTCCTTGTTGGAACAGGTTTTGTAGGCTCAAGCTATGCCTTTGCTTTATTAAATCAAGGAATAACCGAAGAACTTGTATTAGTTGATTTAAACGAAGCAAAAGCTGAAGGGGATGCGATGGATTTAAATCATGGTTTGCCTTTTGCTCCTTCACGCACTAAAATTTGGTACGGAACCTATGCAGATTGCGATCAAGCTGACCTTGTCGTGATCACAGCTGGTGCTAACCAAAAACCAGGTGAAACACGCTTGGACCTTGTAGAGAAGAACACCAACATTTTTAAAGGGATAGTAGAACAAATAATGGCTAGTGGTTTTGATGGTATTTTCTTAGTTGCAACAAACCCAGTTGATATATTAACATATGCTGTCTGGAAATTTTCTGGTCTTCCAAAGGAACGTGTAATTGGTTCTGGAACTATCTTAGATACAGCAAGGTTCCGCTTCTTATTGGGACAGTATTATGATGTTGATACACGTAACGTTCATGCCTACATCATTGGCGAGCATGGGGACACGGAACTTCCAGTATGGAGCCACGCAGACATTGCTGGAATGAAAATCTCCGAATGGACAAGTAAACATGAAACAAACCAAGAGGACCTAGATAATATATTTATCAATGTCAGGGATGCTGCTTATCATATTATTGAACGAAAAGGTGCCACCTATTATGGAATTGCGATGGGGCTCGTTCGTTTAACAAAAGCGATATTGCGTGACGAAAATTCAGTTTTAACTGTCTCAGCTTATTTAGATGGTGACTATGGACATAAAGACGTCTATATTGGTGTACCTGCAGTAGTGAACCGCAGTGGAATAAGGGAAGTTGTAGAGCTTGATTTGAATAAGAAAGAAAAAGAAAAATTTACAAACTCTGTAAATGTACTAAAACAAACAATGGACCCTGTGTTAAGTAAGTTCTAATATAAAGTGGATAAAAACCAACTCCTATTCACATAATATCGATAGGAGGGATGATATGTCTCGTATGCTGACATCCATATTTATGATTGGATCCATTGGCTATTTTGCATTCCGCTTCAGATATCGGATTATTAACCTTTTACTCAGGTCAGGCTGGATGCGGCGAATAGCTGTAGGCTCGTTCATGAGTTTCCCTGGTGTTAAAAGTAAAATGATGCAGACTGTATTTGGGGGACCAGCTGAAAGACCATCTGATTGGTGAAAGCCGCAGATGGTCTTTTTTTGTTGAAAAAATGCCTTCCTTATCATCTTGTTTAGTCATTATTAAGCTTGTTTTTCGTTTATAATAAAATAAATTAGTGAAAAAAAGATAAAAATACAGTCTTATATAGAAAGTAGTGGGGGTATTGAATTATAAAGAGGATTATGTCTTTTGGAGATTGGCAAATTTCTTTATTTCGGAGCAAGGCTACCGAATTATTCAATTATTTGAAAATCAAAAAGAATTATGGCTGGAAAAACTCGAAAATAAAAAGGCGCCAATACTTCGATTGGTGCGTATTGATTTAGACTGGAGCAACTCGTTGCAAAGAGACATAGAATTTACAGCCTCAAATGGCGAACAGATACGGAAACAAATCGGGCGTAGCGAGCTTTCAGTTGTGAATATCTATATTAGTCAATTTCCTCCGGTTGATGACTATGAATATCGCCTGCAAAGTCAATTTATCGCTCCCCAGGCAAATAAAACGAGTGTAAGTTCCGTATTATTAACGGGCAGCCAATACGAATCAGGATTTAAAGTATTATCAGAAAGACTGGAAAGAGAAATCTCTTTCCCAATACATGGTGAGTACTCAGACCAGGATGTTATGGTCCAAAAGAAAGCAGCATTAGATTCTGCACTTCAAATGTCTAAAAAAGAAAAAGAAATATTCTCGAATGGTAAACCATTTTTTACATACCTTTTTATGATTATCCAGGTTGCCGTTTTCTTATTATTAGAGCTTCAAGGGGGAAGCACGAATACCTCTACTCTGATTAAATATGGGGCCAAATTTAACCCTTATATTTACGAGGGAGAATGGTGGAGATTCATAACGCCTATTTTCCTTCATATCGGTTTTTTACATTTAGCAATGAATACCTTGGCTTTATACTTTTTAGGCCCGGCAGTGGAAAAAATCTTTGGGAATACCCGATTTATATTTATCTATCTTTTTGCGGGTATATCAGGGGTTATTGCCAGTTTTATATTTAGCCCAAATATTTCAGCAGGAGCAAGTGGAGCAATCTTCGGCTGTTTTGGGGCATTGCTTTATTTTGCACTCATGTATCCAAAGCTTTTTTTTCGGACAATGGGTACTAGTGTCATTACAGTACTGGTCTTTAATTTAATATTTGGATTCACCGTATCCATCGTAGATAATGCCGGACATTTAGGAGGTTTGGCTGGTGGTTTCCTTGCAGCTGGAATCCTCCACTTCCCTAAGAAGAAAAAGCCATTTTTACAGATACTATTTTTGTTACTATCAGCCTCTATCATATATGGGTCCTTAGTGTATGGTTTTCAACATTCGAAAACAAGTGGAAATGAAAGCTCTACTATGATGTTAGCCCAAGAAAATATTAAACAAGAGAACTATGAACAAGCATATGACGTATTAACGAAATACGTAAAGGACGCTGGTAAACCATCTCTAGAAGTATATTTTGCCTTATCTTTTGTAGAAATAAAATTGAACAAACTCGATGATGCTAAATCTCATCTGCTCAATGTCATACAATTAGACCCTGATTTACCTGAAGCCTACTATAATTTAGCCTTACTCCATTTAGAGGAAAACGACCTAAATGAGGCAAAAAACAATGCTGAAAAGGCGTCAGAATTAAAACCAAGACAACAGGAATATTCTGACTTGGTTCAGGAACTTAATCGTTTACAGCCATCATCTGACGGAGAAGAATAGGTTCACCTAAAGCGGTCTCTGTTAATACTAATAAATGTGATTTGTCGGTTGCGATTAAAATAAGCGGAAGGGTACTGCCTTTGGGACTTTCAATGGCACCCTCTGCTTTTTTTATTCCAAGGATATAATTTTTATACAAGCCCTCCCAAAGGTTTCCTACAATTTTAGCGGTTTCTGGTTTTGTAAAACCCGGTAAGGAGTCCTTGGCCAGTTCATTAAACTCGCTGAGGGGATATGCTTGGTAGTTACTCAAATTAATAGAAAAATGACGTAAACCTTTGTTCCAACTGAGCTGCAGCATTGTTTCTATCTGCTGTTCCAACTGTTTCTTTACATTATCAGCATGAGCTGTAAGGAAGAAAGTTTGGTCCGCAGACATGGCTTGAGAACTGAAAATTTTATTTTCATTTTCATGGAGCTCTGCATGGTGAAAGGTAATGGCTTGTAATAGAACATTTTTGTCCAATGTCATTCTTTTTTCCTGTTCAATTACTGCAGTATTCTGCTTCCAGTTCCAAAGTTGATCAATAAGACGTCCGTTGGCATACAGCAAAGCAGCATCCTGCCTTAAGTATGCTTTACGATCCAAAGTGGAATGTTCCTTCCATAAAATTGTATTTGCTGGATTATTCATCAATGTAAGGATGGTCTGTGCTGTTTTAAAGCTTACATTGGGATCAATCGGAAAGTAGGTGATACTCTCCTGTATTTTCGGATTTTTATACTGATGTATTGTAAAAGCTAGAATAACAATGATAAATACTCCTAGCATCAAATAGTTTTTTTTCATCTAATCCCATCCTTCTTTTTTACTATTGAAAGATTAATAGCAGCTATATTAAAGTTATATGGAATCAATTGACTGGACATGCCAGATTCTTGCATTTCTTAGCAAGAACTGCTTGAGGGTGGTATGGGCTTAAGGTATACTTTACATGTAATGTTTCTCATTCCTTATGTAAGAGGGCTAAAAAATGAAGTCAATTTATGATATTCAACAATTTTTAAAACAATATGGAACAATTATTTATATTGGAGATCGAATCGCAGACCTAGAATTAATGGAGTCAGAATTAAAAGATTTGTATCAAGCTCAGTTAATTGAACCGAAAGAATACTCGACTGCACTGTTAATTTTAAGACATGAAATTAGATTTTTAAAAGAAAAAGAAGAAAAAAGATAGGTGATTATGGTGACGGAAAAATGGATTGTTGGTGTTGACCTGGGTGGGACCACTACAAAAATAGCTTTTATTAACTTGAACGGAGAAATCCTTCATAAGTGGGAAATTCCTACTGATAACTCTAATGAAGGTCAAAATATTACGAGTAATATTGCGAATGCAATCAATCAAAAATTAGCAGATATAAATGTACAAAAGTCCAAATTAATTGGAATTGGTATGGGAGCACCAGGACCTATAGATTATGAAACTGGTGTTGTTTTAAATGTTGTTAATCTTGGATGGAAGGATAACTTTCCTTTACAAGAAAGTTTGCATTCACTAACAGCCTTGCCGGTTGTTATCGAAAACGATGCTAATTGTGCAGCGTTGGGGGAAATGTGGAATGGTGCTGGTAAGGGTGCCAGTGATTTAGTGTGTGTGACACTTGGAACGGGTGTAGGCGGCGGAGTTATTGCTAATGGTGATATCGTACGAGGTATTAACGGTGCAGCTGGAGAAATTGGTCATATCACGTCTATCCCTTTTGGAGGAGCGCCTTGTAACTGTGGAAAGACTGGCTGTTTGGAAACAATTGCTTCCGCAACGGGCATTGTTCGTCTGGCTGAAATTGAACTTTCAAAAGCTAAAGCAAAGGGACAGCTGGCCATTTTACTTTCTGAAAATGGGAAAGTTACAGCGAAGGATGTTTTTGATAGCGCTCGTAATGGTGATGAACTGGCTAAAAACATAGTCGATGAAGTTGCCTTTCATTTAGGATTTGTTCTTGCAAATATTGCTAATACACTGAATCCGGAAACCATTGTACTTGGCGGTGGTGTATCTCGTGCAGGGGATGTTTTATTAGACGCAGTAAAGGTAAACTTCTCTATGTTTGCTTTCTCATCAGTTAGAGATTCTACAACTCTTTCACTGGCAACATTAGGTAATGATGCGGGAGCAATTGGTGCGGCTTGGCTTATAAAAAATAAACTAGAATTATAAAGAACAACCTAAACCTGCATTTTTTAGCAGGTTTTTTGTTGTGCTCATTTTCTCCTGTCGTTCGTCATATTATTTTTATGATGGAAGGAGGGAGAAAAATATGGAAGTTCGAGTCCGTGAAGGTGATTCCTTTTCGTATTATGGTCGATTATTTATGGTCCCGCTTGAACTTATTACCGATTCAAACGAGAAGGTAAACCCAACCAGTTTGAAATCTGGTACAAAAATAGTTATTCCAGGCTACGTTTCTGTTCCGTACACAATAAAAGAAGACGATACTTTGTGGAAAATTGGAAATGAAAATAATCTACAGATTGACGCTGTCATGATTCTCAACCAAATGAAAGATCCCAATCGCTTAATACCAGGTGAAATCCTTTATCTGCCAGAACGAATTGCAAAGCAAAATGTTAGTTCAAAATTACCATTTGGTTCAGGGATATTAGTGAAACAAATAAAAACTCTTAAAAAGTTTTATCCATTTATTAATGTTGAGACTATAGGGACTAGTGTTTTAGGGAATCCCATTCAAGAAATTAGAATTGGAAAAGGGTTGAAAAAGGTTCATATGAACGCCTCTTTTCATGCAAACGAATGGATTACAACGATGGTATTAATGACCCTAATGAATCAATACCTCATTTCATTAACAAATCGAACTGCATTAAGAGGCATTAATACAATAAATTTATATAATGAAACGGAATTATCAATTGTACCAATGGTAAATCCAGACGGGGTAGACCTAGTATTAAATGGTCCACCAATAAGCCGTTGGGATGAAGTGGTGAATATCAATGAAGGCAGTAATGAATTTGTTCATTGGAAGGCAAATATAAGAGGGGTAGACTTAAACAACCAGTTTCCGGCGAATTGGGAGATTGAGCAGGAGAGGAAGGAACCTAAGTCTCCCGCACCAAGAGATTATCCAGGCAAGTCTTCTTTATCAGAACCTGAAGCAGTTACTATGGCTGATTTAATGAAAAAAAATAATTACGACAGAATACTAGCCTTTCATACTCAAGGTGAAGAGTTCTATTGGGGATATGAAGGCTTCGAACCTCCTGAATCAGAAGTCCTGGCAAAGGAATTCGAACGAGTAAGTGGTTACAAGGCGATACGAAATGTCGATAGTCATGCGGGATTCAAGGACTGGTATATACAAGAATTTAAACGCCCAGGTTTTACTTTAGAACTCGGAAGGGGAATAAATCCATTGCCCTTATCTCAATTTAATGACATTCTCCAAAAAGTTGAGGGTATATTTCTAGCCTCACTTTATTTGTAAATAGTACTTCCTTGACTTGTAAAATGATTTCAATGACATTAGAATAAACTATTGTGCTGGTTATTTGTGAATAGAAGAAAAGTCGTATGCATGCGACTTTTTTCTTATTTTTTTAAATAATTCTGTTATTATTGAAACATTTTTGTAATGAAAACGTACTAATCATTAAGGAGAAAATAGGAGGGAGGGGAAAAATGAGTTTATACAAAAGGAAAATAAATATTAAATATATGTTTCAAATCATGTTTTTGCTCATTTTCACCTCCTTTTTTAGTGCTTGTACACATCAACAAGATGCCAAACCCAGCCCTTCTAAAGAAATTGACAAGGATAATAACAAACCCTCACAGCCAGTAGCAGCTTGGAAACTCCCAATTAAAATACCTGAAGGTGAATTCTATAAAGTAGGGAGCTGGTTTTCTGACCATCAGTTACTCTACATTACTAACCTTGAGCAATCATCATCAGTATATTTTTATAATCTTTTAACTGGTAAAAGTGAATTACTATATAAGAGTGAGTTCCCAATCGTCACCTTACAGGTTAGCCCATCAAAAAATTATATACTAATACAAACTTCTCCTTCCACCTATGAAGGACAAGTTATCATACTGTCTTCTGAGGGCTCTGAGTTAATGAAGCAATCTTTCCCTTCGTATGAATTAGCCTTTGAATGGAACCCATTTAATGAATCGGAGATTCTAATCTCTGCTTTTAAAGAAGATTGGACATATCAAATGCTGCTGCTTAATATTGAACAAAGTAAAACAACTGAATTATCAATTCCTCAACCATTTATTAAGTGGGTAGGAAAAGATGAAATTGCCTATCTGAACTGGGATGAAACCAGCCCTTCACTTTTTGCGCCACTCATGTCGAAGAAAATAGGAGCTGAAGGTGAGGAAGTACTATTCAATGATGTACTTCAATTCTCAACCTATCATAATATTCTAATGACTGTTACCGCTAGGGATGAGGAGCAATTACAGGCATCTTATGGTTTTTATAATAAGGATAAAAAGGAGCTTTATTCTTTTTCTATCCCTCATTTGACAATGTTCTCAGGCTGGTTAGTTCCTTACCATGACTTTAATGAAAGTAAAGGGAAATTCATTACCTTAAAGCCTTTAAAAAGTGCAGAAGCCGATGCTTACAGTGAAGGCTTTGAGCTTATAAGCTATGATATTAATAAGGGCATCAGCAATATGATTTTGCAAGGAATGAAGAATGAACCAATTCAGCTTTCACCTTCTGGGGAAGCTGCACTGTATGGAAATCGTTTTGAAAAAATCATTCATTTAAAAACAAAAGAAATATCTGAGCTCGTAGATAAATAAAAAGACTGCCGTTTGGCAGTCTTTCAATTTTATTGAGCTTAATGTGTTCCAGTAGGAAAACCACTTTCAATAACGGTCATGATTGCAAACCAGCCAAAAACAGCCAATGTTGCTACGGCCCAAAATGCCCCTAAGAAATTTTTATTTTTTAGGGCAGTGAATGCACCATAAGCAGCAAGTAAGGCAACCAAAGCAAAAATAATAACTACTCCCATTAATAAAGCCCCCTTTATTAGATAATACTTGGACTTAGCCCAACTCTCTAAAATAGTTATGTAAGAATATTATATACATTCGATTCTTATTTTATATTCTTTTTTATCATTTGTCGAGGGCTAAAAATGTTAGCAATGCAGCTTACATAGTGTAAAATAATAGTAATGCAAAAATAGTTGGAGGTAATGAAAGAAATGAAATGGTCTCAAATCCCTCTAGGGGTATTACAAACAAATTGTTACATAGTGGAAAGTCCTGATAAATCCTGTTTAATCTTTGATCCAGGCAGTGAAGGGAAAAAGCTAATTAAGTGGCTAATGAAGAGAGAACTCAAGCCAATTGCTATTTTTTTAACTCATGCACATTTTGACCATATTGGTGCAGTTGATGAGGTAAGAGACTACTATAAGATTCCTGTTTACATTCATGAAGAGGAAGAAGATTGGCTGATAGATCCGGCTTTAAATGGCTCGAAGTTTTTTCAAATGCAAGAGTTAATGAAAATGAAAAAAGCTGACAATATCTTGAAAAAAGAAGAAACTTTAACAATTGGTGATTTTACGTTCTCAATCTTTGAGACTCCAGGACATTCACCTGGGAGTGTATCGTATTACTTTGAGTCTGAGGGATTTGTTGTATCAGGGGATGCACTATTTAAGAGCAGTATTGGTCGAACAGATCTTCCAGGGGGTAACCATAAACAATTAATGAAGAGCATCCATGAAAAATTATTATTTTTACCTGAAGAAACAGCTGTTTTATCGGGGCATGGACCTATAACCACTATTGGAGAAGAGATGGATAGTAATCCGTATATAAATGGGTTTTAAAATCAAAAGCGGAAGCGCCTAGGCGCTGGAGCTAGACGATTGTATCAATAGAAAAAACCCTTCTCGTTGGAGAAGGGTTTTTTCTGGGGGATGTCCTATTATAAATAATGGGAGGGATATAGTTAAGCTACTAAAAATACAATATAACAAAGTTAACACTATGTCAATGATGTAAACTGAAAGAAGGAAAATTATGCTCACCTATTTAAAGAGGTTGATTTCAAACTCAGAACTAAACTTAATATCTTATGCAGAGTACATTGAGGCAGTCCTCTATCATCCTGTATTAGGATACTATATGAAAAGTAAACAAAAAATTGGCAGCCAGGGAGATTTTATAACGACAAGTAATATTTCTGATATTTATGGGCGAATTATTGCAAAATGGTTTGCAAATGTTTGTAAGGAAAATGATTTAGAACCTATTTTTTGTGAGATTGGTGCAGGAAATGGCCGTTTTGCTCATGCCTTCTTACAGGAATGGGAGGATTCCATCAAAACCCCATTAAAATACATAATTGTAGAAAGTAGTCCTTATCATTTGAGTTTGCAAAATGAATTATTAAAGCCTGCCCATATTGTAACCCAAGTAACCAGGCTTGATGAACTAGAGCCTTTTGAAGGGATTGTCTTTTCCAATGAATTATTTGATGCCATGCCTGTTCATGTAATTGAGCAAGAGAACAATCAATTGTATGAAGTAATGGTGGGAATGAAAAATGAGAGCTTATATGAGGAAAAGGTTCCTTTAATTAATCCAGCTATCTATACTTTTTTAGAGGAGAGCGATCTGGTATTAAAGGAAAAGCAGCGAATAGAAGTCCCTTTGTTAATGGAAGGGATGGTGCAGGATATATCCCGTGTGTTAAAGAGGGGGCTTGTCTTAACAGCAGATTATGGTTATACCAAGGAGGACTGGAAGCATCCTTCAAGAATAATGGGAAGTTTGAGGGGATATTATCAGCATCAAATGATTCATGATGTTTTGGAGCACCCTGGAGAGATGGACATAACAACACACATTCATTTTGATTGGCTAATTCAAACGGGCCAGCAGGCAGAATTGTTATTCTATTCAAAGCTTAGGCAGGATGAGTTTTTACTTAAAGCAGGAATATTAAAGGAGTTAGAAAGCCATTATGATCCAAATCCTTTTTCAGAGGTGAGTAAACGAAATCGTGCTATTCGCAGTTTGATTATGCCATCTGGTATGAGTTCTTTTTTTCACATAGTCATTCAACAAAAAGGTATCAATGGTAATCTATTTCTAAATTAAAAAACACCGGAAAAGGTCCGGTGTTTTTTATGTGTTAATATCTTCTCAATGTCCTCCACCCAGTGGCATCATAAATGTTGTCCAATAAGTGAAACCTGCGAAGAATACTGTCAAATACCCACAGAAAACATACATGTACATACGTTCTGATAATTTTAGATAGCTTAACAAAACAAAGAATCCAGTTTGGGCCAAGAAAAGCATGGCAGTTTTATCCATATCACCTAGATAGAACATTACGGTGAAAATACCTGTCCAAAAACCCAAGACTCTGTACATACGATCCATATGTATCCCTCCTTTTCCCCTACAGTACCATCAAGAAATATTATAAAGAAAAGGAGTTCAAAAGTAAATAAAGTTTCAAATTAGTTTGAAACAAGCGCCTGGTAAGAACAAGTTTCACAACCAGTTACGATATTTTCTTTCTCAATCAGCTCTACTTTGTCAAATAATGCCTCGAACATTCCTTTTAGGAACTCATGATGCATAGCACAAACACTTTCGTGTTCCTCTGCCACTTCTTTGAACGGACAATTGTAAATCTGGAAGAAAATTTTTGTGTGATCCCCATTAACTTCAAATTCTGGATAGAATCCTGCTAATGTTGCAGCACTTTTTAATATGGTTAACTTTTGATCGAATTCTATTTCTTCCCCAATGGATTTTCTTGCCAATTCCTGCTCAATCACTTCAGTCCCAAAACGCTTACCAGTTAAATAAAGAGCTTGTTTACCAGCCTCACCTAACGTAAGCATAGTAGAAATTGCTACTTTGGATAGAAGCATATAATCCCGGAACGGGAAGTGCAATTGAATTACATCGTCCGATAACCGGTATAATCTACTTGGTCTGCCGCCTTTACCAGTCTTTTTAGTTTCAGAAGCTAACATGTTAACATCTTCAAGCTTAGATAAATGTAATCTTGCAACATTGGGATGAATATTAAAGTTCTCCGCCACTTCTTGTACAGTTACTTCTTGGTGACGTTTCGTAATGTATTGATAGATGTAATACCTGGTTGGATCTGATAAAACATTTGTAATCTTTAATGTTTGTTCCATCTCTGTTCACCTCGAACCCCCATAATTTAATCCAATTATAATACAGCGATTTAAACATGGGAACGAGGTTAACAATGTTAACACTATATGTTTAGAAATTGTTCACATTTGCCGAATGTGCATCGGGGTTTAGTTATACAAATGTTGTACAAAATATATACAATCTGTCTGTCAATAGTTGTTTTCTAGGGGATAATGGAGTGATAAACTCCGAAAATATTTTTTAAAAAAAGAGAAGAATCTTGAAGGAAAAGATTGAAAGATGTCGAATAACTACAAAGACAAAATAAAAGGTGGTGTTATTCATTGTAAGTTCAATTGAAATACTAGCAAATAGGATTATCACAGATGCTGCAAGAAACCAAGCTACAGATATTCACATTGTACCAAGAAAGAAAGACACTCTCATTCAAATCCGCTTAACGAACAAACTCATTCCCCGGTTATCACTTCCAAAAGATGAATGCGACAGATTAATTTCACATTTTAAGTTTACTGCAAATATGGATATCGGAGAACGAAGACGCCCACAAAGCGGTGCGATTTTTTGTGAGGTGGATGGAAAATTAATGGGTCTTAGACTTTCAACCCTTCCATCTAACAATCGAGAAAGTCTGGTTATCAGACTATTGCCTCAACAAGAACAGATTCCCTTTCACCAACTCTCACTTTTTCCTGGAATGACCAGAAAACTACTTGCCCTTCTAAAACACGCACATGGATTAATTATCTTTACTGGTCCGACCGGATCGGGAAAAACCACAACTCTTTACTCCCTTTTAAATGAAACCGCACATCTTTTTCATCGTAACGTAATCACACTTGAAGACCCTATCGAAAAAAACTACGATTCTGTTTTACAAATACAAGTGAATGAAAAAGCGGGCGTAACATACGCTGCTGGCCTTAAGGCGATTCTTCGTCATGATCCCGACATTATTATGGTCGGTGAAATACGTGATGCGGAAACGGCTAAAATTGCAGTGCGGGCTGCATTAACGGGACATTTGGTACTCAGTACAATGCATACAAGGGATGCGAAGGGGGCGGTATATCGTCTCCATGAGTTTGGTGTAAATTGGTTAGAGGTAGAACAAACCTTAATTGCTGTTACAGCACAACGATTAGTGGAGCTAACATGTCCGTATTGCCAAGGGGAGTGTTCGCCCTTTTGCTACTCATATGGGAGATGGAAAAGGGCGAGTGTTTTTGAACTTCTATCAGGGAGAAATCTTAATGCCGCGATGAAAGAAG
This sequence comes from Neobacillus sp. YX16, assembly GCF_030123505.1. Classification (GTDB taxonomy): domain Bacteria; phylum Bacillota; class Bacilli; order Bacillales; family Cytobacillaceae; genus Neobacillus. The sequence goes on along the minus strand of NZ_CP126115.1, from coordinate 4,553,128 downwards.
CGAAAGGAGAAAATATAATATCGCGATACACGACAGTAAGGAAAGTTATAAACAAGGGGATTGCTCTGGGTTATATTAAAGAGTCTGAATACGATCGCTTGGTGTATGATCATGAAGCGCCGTAATTGGTCTGTTAATGAGCAGGCTAATTTCTTAAAACGGATAGGAGAATTATTGGAACGCGGGTACCCTATTGCAGAAGCAATTGAAAGCTTATCCTTACATTTACCAAATAATCGAAAGGAGGAGCTGTACCAATGTTTGGCAGATTTAAAAAATGGGATATCATTTCATGATGTCTTAGGTAATCTTGGCTTTCACAAGGATTTAATTGGTTATGTCTATTTTGCAGAACAGCATGGCAGCTTTGCAGAGGCACTCCTAGAAGGCAGCTCTCTAGCATTAGTAAAGGAGAATGATAGAAGAAAATTAGTAAAACTTGTACAGTATCCAGCCTTACTTATCTTTATCACTGGTTTTTTGTTAGTGTTTGTACAGAAATCATTGCTGCCCAAATTTACAAGTCTCTTCGAATCTATGAGTCTTGAAGCAAATTTCTTTATGAAGGTACTCTACTCATTTGACACCTATGTTCCAATATTAATAGCTATCTTCCTGCTTCTGTTGGCATTAGGTGCCACTTATTATATTTTTGTATTTCGGAAAATCTCCGTCCTGCAGCAGCGGTCACTACTCGTAAGAATTCCGATTGCGGGAAGAATCCTCAAATTGTTGTTTACCCATTATTTTTCTGTCCAGTTAAGTTTTCTTTTATCAGGGGGAATATCCGTATTTGAAGCCCTGCTTTTATTTGAAAAGAATCAAAGGCAGCCATTTTATAGCCAGCTGGGATTGGAAATCAAGCAAAAGCTGTTAACCGGTGAAAAACTTGAGTCAATCTTGGCTCGGTTTCCATTCTTTGAAAAAGAATTCCCAATGATAATAAAACATGGTCAAGAAAATGGAAAATTGGAACAAGAATTACTTTTCTTTAGTCAGCATTGCTTATTGAATATGGAGGAAGGGATTGAAAAAAGCTTAAAAATGATTCAGCCTGTTCTTTATGTCTTTATTGGTTTTCTCGTTGTATCAATGTATTTGGCAATATTATTACCAATGTTCCAGCTATTAGATGGAATATAGAAAAGCTTACACTATTAAATTGGAGGAATGAATGATGAAAAATGAGAAAGGTTTCACACTTGTTGAAATGATGATTGTTATGCTGGTTATTTCTGTTTTACTAATTGTTACAATTCCAAATGTGGCTAAGCATAATACTAATATTAACAACAAAGGCTGTGAAGCATATGTGAAGATGGTTCAAGCACAGGTACAATCTTATATAATCGACAAGAATAAGGTACCTACAATGGCAAATCTTATTTCAGAAGAATACCTTATTGAAGATAAAGGTTGTCCAAATGGAACACAAAATGTATTAATCGATTCAGAAGGAAAAGTAACCGCAGAAGCCAAAACAACACCTTAATGCACCACAATCAAAACGGATTTACATTAATTGAATCTTTGATTGTTCTCTCCATCTTTTTAATCATCTCTTCGATTACTGTCTTTAGCATAAAGCCACAATACCAAATAGCTACTAACAAGTCCTTTATTTCCCAATTAAAAGCAGATTTATATTACGGTCAGCAGTACGCCATCGCTAATCAGACGGAAGTGAGAGTTATCTTTATTGAGAATGAGCATTCGTATGTCATAGCAGCAGGTGCTAATAGCATTGTTGAAAGAAATTATTCTCCGAAGATAACAGTAGGTCAGGGCACCATCCAATTATATTTTAAATATAATCCGAATGGGAATGTAGATAGATTCGGTACAATATTTATTCGAACACCGCAGGAAGATTACAAATTAACTCTTTTAATTGGAAAGGGACGGTTTTATGTTTTGGAAGAATGATGGCTATTTTTTACTTGAACTCCTTTTATCATTGTCCGCTTTGTTTATGCTGAGTATGTTTTTTGTGCCCTTGTTAATAGATTTGGCAAATCAATCTCAGCAGCTTATTAGAGATAAAAGAGCTAAACAGTTTTTATTTGAGGAACTTCAAGCAAATTTAATTGAGGACAGGATTAATACCCATTACGCCATCACTCTTAATGAAACAGAATATAAGATTTACTGGCGTCTAACCTCAGTTAGTGGACAAAAGGAGGTTTGTGTAAAAGTTGAAGAAAATACACTTCTCCCAAGTTTTGAAGACTGTGCGATACCCGAATGAAAAAGCTTTTACTCTCCTCGAAGTGCTTTTTGCATTCTCAATCTTCACAACGATCGTGTTTTTCATGTTTCCGGTATTTCAAATCATATCAGACAATAAAGATTCAAATGGAAGGCTTCAAGCGATGGAATGGGATGTATTTTGCAGTCAGATAAAAAAGGAAATCCATATTAGCTCTAAAGCGGAAGTAATTTCAGGGAACCTAGTATTAACCCTAAATAATGAAAAAATTTTATATGAAAAGTATGGCAGTAATATAAGAAAGCGAGTGAATTCTACTGGTCATGAAACATTACTGCAGAATGTTTCTTTGGTCACTTTTACTAGGATAAATAACTCAGTGAAAATTACTGTAAAAGATGTTTGGGAAAGAGAATATAGTGTTGTAGTGCATTCCTATATTGAATGGTTTCCTATATTATGAGGAAAAGTGAACGAGGATTTACATACCCATTAACTTTGGTGGTACTCATTCTGTTTCTATCAATCTTTTCCTTTCGTGTAGAACAATTGCTTTCTGAAAGGAAATTGTCACATGAAACAACTGCGATACTTCAGGAGGAGTATTATTTCCATTCTTCTTTTAAAAAAATCGAAAAAATATTGCAATCAGGTGGTGTTATACCAGTAAAAGGTTCATTCTCCTATCAAAAAGGGATTATGGGATATCAAGCCGACATTCCGATTGGATCTGTTCAGAAAATTAACTTTACGCTTAAAATGCACACAGGTGAAACAGTGGCAGGACGCGGTTTTTTTGATATTGCTGCAAAAAAAATGATTAAATGGGCTGAAACTTATTAAGGGTGTTAGTTGTTTGAAATAAAAAAACATGGACATACTTGTAGGGAAGAAATGAAGGCAGGTGTGTCCATGAAAACAAATGATTATGTAAAATATATGACTCAAACTCTTGTTAAATATGCGGACCAGCCAAAAGATGAGCGAAAACGGCTCCGGGAAGAGAGAAAGCTAGCCAAGGCATCTTTTTGGTATCGTTGGTTTGGGATTCTTCCCTATATTTTTTATATCGAAGTAAAAAATAGGAGAAAAAGGTAAAGAAGCAGATTGATGTCTGCTTCTTTATTTTATTGGCTAGGAGTAGGTATAGAGTAGAAACTACGTTGATTTGTGCGGAAGGCGCGAGACTCCTCGAAAATGCTATCGCATTTTCTTCGTGCGTGGGCAGATTCGAGAAAGTAAATCAATGCCCTGCAGGAGGACGGGACAGGGGAGACCCCGCTTATCTCTTAGCGTCGAGGAGGCTTCCCGAACCGCCTGGAGCACAAATCAACCACCACCAAATTTTACACAGCCAATTTATTAAACAGCCTTATCGGTTAAATAAAACAATCCGCCATTAATAAAAGATATGTTTATTTTTGGTTCATACTGTTCCTGTAAAGCCCTTTTCTCTGTTTCGTAACTTTCATTTTCTTCTTCTGCATCCTCATAAAAATGGTGTAGAAGCTGCAAATCCTTCTCCCAACGCATCCTGGCATCCTCTGCCCAAGAATGATCATCTTCTTCAATTACTGCTTTGAGATAATTTTCAATCCGCGATAAACCGCTTTTCGGTTTTACAAGTGGAGATAACGTAAACGAATAATCTGGTATTTTCGGTGTAAGCTGAACATTCTGCAGACGATTATGGAAATCCTCTACCATTTGTCCATTTATGAGCTGCAAACCGATTGATTTAAAAATATCCCGTTTCCGGTCGCATTGATACGATATCTTAACATTCATACACAGCCAAGGCATTAATGGAGTTTGTTGATTGTTATTCTGGTGATTCTCATAAAGCCTGATGTAGCTCGAAAGTTTTTTAGTTGATTGAAATATTTGATGCAGTCTTGGAGACCCGAAATGAATCGTTTCTCCTTTTATATTTTCAGGTGCAATTTGTGGATTCGTAATAAAAGTAAGCTTCATTGGATTTGGAATCCCGCCTGTTTTTTCTAAATAATGCCAATAAAAAGGTCTATTCATTAATTCCTTATCGAGCTCAATAGATAACTGAACAGTTAAGTATCCAGGACCATTTTCTGATATTTCACATTCATTAGCCTGAAAGTAGCGTATGAGAAAGTTATGAATTTCCAGCTGCTGCATGTGAATCCTCCTTCTGCATATCTTTTGCCAAATCAATCATCGATGTAAGATTTTCCATCTTAATCCGCATTTCACCTTCGGAGCAGGATTGTCCGAATATATCAATTAAATGATCTTCAATACTTCCAAAGTCTAGCTTCGTTAAGATATCGTCTAAGTCACCTATTACTTTTTCAAATAGTTCAATTTTTTCATATAGAAGCTTTAATATATGTTCTTCAACCGTGTTTTGGATTGCAAAATTATAAATCATTACGTCCTTTTCTTGGCCAAGACGATGAATCCTTCCAATTCTTTGTTCAAGCCTCATTGGATTCCAGGGTAAATCGAAATTAATAATATGATTACAGAATTGAAGGTTGATTCCCTCACCGCCAGCTTCAGTTGCTATGAGGACTTGTGCATGCTTTTGAAATAGCTCACGCATCCAGTCTTTTTTGCCGCGCTTAAAACCGCCTCGGAAGGGAACAGATGATATACCATTTTGTTTTAAATACCATTGCAGGTACATTTGGGTCGCTCTATATTCGGTAAAAATTATTACCTTATCATCGATTTTTTGAATTAATTCCAATGCCTTTTCTGCTTTTGAGTTTGTTGTAACTGCTTCTACCTTTGAAATTAAATATTGAATTTGATCTTCGAATGCCTTTGTTGGATTTTCCTTTTTTTGCAGCATATTTTTAAGTGTATAAAATACGGACTCCCTGCTGCTACAAGCTTCCCGCTGTAAGGTCATCACCGAGAAAGCACTTGTATGAACCCAATCACCTTCACTTTTTAATTCAGTGATAGCTTCATACAATTCTTTCTCTTGAGTTGAAAATTCAATCGGAATCGTTTCCACCTGTCTTTTAGTCCATTCAATTCCTGTATCGGCACGCCGGTTTCGTATCATTACCTTATTTACCAGCTCTTTCAAATGCTCATTGTCATTTAGTGAGCGGGCATCCCGCTTGTATTTTTCATAAAATGCTGTTTCACTGCCTAAATGTCCTGGTTTTAATAGGGAAACAAGGTTAAAGATTTCTTCAATTCGATTTTGAATCGGTGTTGCAGTGAGAAGCAGACAAAACTTCTTTTTAAGATTTTGGACAAACTCATAGTTTTTAGTCTTATTGTTCTTAAGTTTGTGAGCCTCATCAATAATGATTAAATCGTAATCTTGTTTATAAATGATATCACGATGCGGGTCCCGTTTAGCTGTATCAATGGAAGAGACCACTACATCGCATTGCTCCCATACATAGCTTTTCCTTTGAGAAACAGCGGGAATAAAAAACTTACTATTTAATTCATAGGACCATTGGGTTACTAGTGAAGCAGGAACGAGAATTAATACTTTTTTAACGAGTCCGCGAATCATGTATTCTTTTAAAATAAGTCCGGCTTCAATTGTTTTTCCAAGCCCCACTTCATCAGCAAGAATAGCTTTTCCATTCATGTTTTCGATTACCTGCTTTGCGGTTTCGAGCTGATGAGGCAGCGGGGTAAGATTAGGCAGATGACTTGGTGCTTGTAAGCCTTCAAAATCAGGGATTATCAGATGCTTTTCAACTCCAACTGCAAGCTTAAAAAGCTCCCAATTTCCCCATGGGCCATCGTTTTCAATCCTATGTAAAAACTCATCCTGCCAAGAGGAATCAAATTCTATTTGAACTGTCATGTTTTCAGCTCCCTTTTGCAGAAAAATTTATTGCTCAATATTATGCTTTAATGGTAGGATGTAAATAGCTTTGAAAGTTTAAAATATTGTAATAAAATAATTTTTTTCAGATGTATATTTTAGTATGACCCGATTATGAAATTATTATAATGCGGATGATGACAAGGGGAGAGACTACTGATGTAGCGCCGAAGGAGCAAGCACAATGTGTGAATCTCTCAGGCAAAAGAACTCTTGTTTGACGCAGCTCTGGAGAGTGCTGACTAAAGGGCAGCCACCAAAGGGGAAAGCCGATCATAGGTAAACTTTCAGGTGCAAGGACAGAGACCTTCTTTTTCGTAAAAGGGAGGTTTCTGTCCTTTTTTGTTGTTTATGCGCTCAAGGATTTGACAAAGGTAACAACGTATGACAAACATCTTTGATTAAAGGGGGATTAATGATGACTGAATTAAAACGCACACCGCTATTCGACGTGTATAAGGAATATGGCGGGAAAACGATTGATTTTGGAGGCTGGGAGCTGCCTGTTCAATTCTCAAGCATCAAGGAAGAACATGAAGCCGTCCGTACAAAGGCTGGTTTATTTGATGTTTCGCATATGGGGGAAATTGAGGTAAAGGGACCAGACAGCATAAATTACTTACAAAAAATGTTAACAAATGACATTTCAAAAATTAAAAATGGCGGAGCACAATACAATGCAATGTGCTATGAAAATGGTGGCACTGTTGACGACCTGCTAGTTTATAAAATAGAAGACAATCATTATTTACTTGTTGTGAATGCCTCGAATATTGAGAAGGATTTCAAATGGCTTGAAGACCATTTAGAGGGCAATGTTACGATAGATAATTTATCTGAAAAAATGGCTCAATTGGCGCTGCAAGGCCCACTCTCTGAAAAAGTACTTCAAAAGCTTGCCGGAGATAGTAATTTAAGTGAAATTGGCTTTTTTAAGTTCCAACAGGAAGTGAAAATCAATGGAAAGAATGCACTGGTTTCACGAACTGGGTATACGGGTGAAGACGGCTTTGAAATATATTGCGATGCATCAGATGCTGTAGAACTTTGGCAGGCAATTTTATCTGCTGGTGAAGAAGAGGGCGTGGTTCCATGCGGACTAGGCTCTCGGGATACACTTCGCTTTGAGGCAACTTTAGCTCTCTATGGCCAAGAATTGTCTCCTGAAATCACTCCATTAGAAGCTGGAATTGGCTTTGCTGTTAAGTTGAACAAAGAAGCAGATTTTATCGGTAAGGAAGTACTTAAGCAGCAAAAAGATACCGGGGCGGCTAGAAAGTTAGCAGGAATTGAAATGATTGATCGTGGTATACCTCGTCATGGATACCAAGTATATAAAGGTGAAGAGCTAATTGGTGAGGTTACAACTGGAACTCAATCACCATCCTTGAAAAAGAATATTGGACTTGTCCTTATTAAAAGTGAACATGCAGTGATAGATTCTGAAATTGACGTGGAAATTCGCGGAAAACGCCTAAAGGCGAAAGTAGTCCCAACACCTTTTTATAAACGAGAAAAGTAAACACGAGGGGAGATTAGGTTATGAAACATCGCTATTTACCTATGACAGAAGAAGATAAAAAGGCAATGCTTGAAACAATTGGCGTTAGTTCCGTTGATGAATTATTCAGCGATATCCCAGAAAAAGTAAGATTTAAAGGTGAATATAACATTAAGGCAGCAAAGTCAGAGACTGCTTTGATGAAAGAGCTTTTTAATATGGCTTCTCGTAATGCCGATTTAAAAAGAAATGTCTCCTTTTTAGGAGCAGGGGTTTATGACCATTACATGCCAGTCATTGTTGACCATGTTATTTCCCGCTCAGAATTTTATACAGCTTATACACCATATCAGCCAGAAATCTCTCAAGGAGAGCTACAAGCTATTTTTGAATTCCAGACAATGATCTGTGAATTAACAGGCATGGATGTAGCAAACTCTTCTATGTATGATGGCGGTACAGCATTAGCTGAAGCAGCAATGCTAAGTGCTGGTCATACAAAACGTAAAAAAATCCTTGTTTCTGGTGCCGTTCACCCTGAATCAAAGGAAGTCCTCAAAACGTATGCAAAAGGACAGTATCTTGAAGTGATTGAAGTTCCAGTAGATAACGGGGTAACAGATATTGAAGCCTTAAAAGGTTTGGCAAACGAGGAAATTGCAGCAGTAATCGTTCAGTATCCAAACTTCTTCGGCAGAATTGAGCCTTTAGAGGAACTGGAAGAAATCATTCATGCTAACAAGTCACTGTTTGTTGTTTCAAGCAATCCGCTATCACTAGGAGTATTAACACCTCCAGGGAAGTTTGGAGCAGATATTGTTATTGGTGATGCACAGCCGTTTGGTATTCCTACAGCGTTTGGCGGACCACACTGCGGATATTTTGCGGTAACTACTAAGTTAATGCGTAAAGTTCCAGGTCGTCTAGTCGGCCAGACAAAAGATGATCAGGGACGCCGCGGTTTTGTACTAACACTTCAAGCCCGTGAACAGCATATCCGTCGTGATAAGGCGACTTCTAATATTTGTTCAAACCAAGCATTAAATGCCCTGGCAGCATCAGTAGCGATGACAGCACTAGGTAAAAAAGGTGTTCGTGAAATTGCCGCTGCTAACCTGCAAAAGGCCCACTATGCGAAAACTGCATTTAAAGAAGCTGGTTTTGAAGTCATCCATGATGGTTACTCCTTTAACGAATTTGTTGTTAAATTAAACAAACCAGTAAAAGAAATTAATCAAGAGCTGTTGCGAAAAGGAATGATTGGCGGGTACGATTTAGGCCGTGATTATCCTGAACTCGTAAATCATATGCTCGTTGCTGTTACAGAACAAAGATCGAAAGAAGAAATTGATACTTTTGTGAAAGAAGTGGGGGATTTACATGCATAACCAAGACCAGGCACTCATTTTTGAACTTAGTACACCAGGAAGAATTGGATACAGCCTCCCTGAAATGGATGTTCCTGAATTAGACGTTAGCAGTCTTCTTCCAAAAGGGTATTTACGCGCAGAAGAGCCAGAGCTGCCTGAAGTTTCTGAGCTTGATATTATGCGTCATTATACCGCCCTTTCACGGAGAAATCATGGAGTCGATTCTGGTTTTTATCCATTAGGCTCTTGCACAATGAAATATAACCCAAAAATTAATGAAAATGTAGCGCGTTTTAATGGATTTGCTCACGTCCACCCGCTTCAGGACGAAAGTTCTGTCCAAGGCGCTCTTGAGTTGTTGTATGATTTGCAGCAGCATTTAATTGAAATCACGGGAATGGATGAAGTGACACTACAGCCAGCAGCTGGTGCACATGGTGAATGGACAGGATTAATGATGATTCGTGCATACCATGAAGCAAATGGTGATCTAAAGCGTACAAAGGTTATCGTTCCGGATTCAGCACATGGAACAAATCCAGCTTCGGCAACGGTAGCAGGCCTTGAAACGATTACAGTTAAATCAAATGAGTATGGTTTAGTTGACCTTGACGATTTAAGAAGAGTAGTTGGCGAAGATACAGCTGCCTTAATGTTAACCAACCCGAATACACTTGGTCTTTTTGAAGAAAATATCGTTGAAATGGCTGAGATTGTTCACGCTGCAGGCGGTAAGCTCTATTATGATGGTGCGAACTTAAATGCGGTTCTATCTAAAGCTAGACCGGGAGATATGGGATTTGATGTTGTTCACTTGAATCTTCATAAAACATTCACCGGTCCACATGGCGGCGGTGGTCCTGGTTCTGGTCCTGTGGGTGTAAAAACCGATCTAATTCCTTTCCTTCCGAAGCCAGTAATAGCAAAACGTGGTGAAGAGTATGTGTTTGATTATGACCGTCCGCAATCTATCGGCCGTGTGAAGCCTTTCTATGGTAACTTTGGAATTAATGTACGTGCTTATACCTACATTCGTTCAATGGGTCCTGACGGCTTAAAGGCGGTAACTGAGTATGCTGTATTAAATGCAAACTATATGATGAGAAGACTTGCAGAGTATTATGATCTTCCGTTTGATAAGCATTGCAAACATGAATTTGTCCTAAGTGGAAGAAGACAGAAAAAATTAGGTGTTCGCACTTTGGATATTGCAAAACGACTGCTCGATTTTGGCTACCATCCGCCAACCATCTACTTCCCATTAAATGTAGAAGAATGTATCATGATCGAGCCAACTGAAACAGAATCCAAAGAAACGCTAGATTCTTTCGTTGATATCATGATTCAAATTGCGAAAGAGGTTGAGGAGAATCCGGAAATCGTCCAAGAAGCACCGCACACAACCGTTGTTGGGCGTATGGACGAAGCAACCGCTGCTCGTAAACCAATTCTTAGATATCAAAAGGCTTAAATATAGAAGGGCCAGACTCTGACAACAGAATCTGGCCCCTTTTCTATGCACAAAATAAAAAGACTTCCGCATAAAAGGAAGTCTTCATTGGCTTATTTTTTTACTTTTACTTTACCAGACCATTTTTTAAACCCGCCTTGAAGCTGGGTTAGGTCTTTGTAACCTTTACGGTGTAGAAATTGTGCTGCACGGGCACTGCGCATTCCGTTTTGGTCATATAAATAAACAGGTAAATCTGGGCGAAGCTCCTGCATTCGTGTTCTTATTTGCGAAATTGGAATATTACGGGCTCCTAAAATATGACCTGCCTGGAAATCGTTCGGTTCACGAACATCGATTAGCTGTGCCTTTCTATAACCGGCACGAAACTCCTCTTCTGTTACCGTTTTAACAATCCTTTTTTGATAAAAATAGGTGAAAACGGAATAAGCTATAACTGCTACAATGATGATTAATAGAGGTATAAGTGAATTCAATTTCTTTTTGCTCCTTTCAAGCTTTGGTACACTATGTTTTATTATATAAGTCAAACGTGCAAAGATAAAGAATAAACGACAAAATATTTCTTCTTCATTATACCAAAAACTTCTCGTTTTGAATTCATATCAGATTTTGGTAGACTAAAACAAGAGTAAACTACATAAAGATGAGGTTTTTAAATGGATAAAGAGGTATGGCGTTTTATAGATTCTGGAAATTGTTCCCCATCATTTAACATGGCGTTGGATGAGGCTTTGCTTGATTGGCATAGTGAAGGAAAAATCCCGCCTGTTATCAGATTTTATGGATGGAAACCTGCGACTCTATCAATAGGATATTTCCAAAAGGTTGATAAGGAGATCGACTTGGAGGCAGTAAAAGCCCATGGATTAGGGTTTGTAAGAAGGCCTACTGGCGGCCGTGGTGTTCTGCATGAGCATGAGCTGACTTACAGTGTCATTGTTTCTGAGGATCACCCAGAGATGCCTAAAACGGTAACAGAGGCTTATCGTGTTATTTCAGAAGGTATCTTAAAAGGATTCCATCACCTTGGATTAGAAGCATACTTTGCAGTTCCAAAAACAGACGAAGAGCGGAGTGCACTGAAGGATCCACGCTCAGCAGTTTGCTTCGATGCCCCAAGCTGGTATGAACTCGTGGTAGAAGGTCGTAAGGTCGCAGGAAGTGCACAGACAAGGCAAAAGGGAGTCATCCTACAACATGGTTCGATACTATTAGATTTAGATGAGGATAAGCTGTTCAGTTTATTTAAATATCCAAACGAGAGAGTAAAGGAACGGATGAAATCTTCTTTTAAAAATAAAGCAGTTGCTATTAATGAAATTAGTTCTAGAAGAATTAGTTTAGAGGAAGCGAAAGAAGCTTTTTATAAAGGCTTTGCAGATGGGCTTAATATCGAACTTGAATCCTATCAATTAACAGAAGAAGAACTAGCTTACGTTAATAAAATTGCAAAAGACCGATATGAAAATGATGAATGGAACTTCAAAAGATAAAATAAGACAGGCGAACCCATTTATGAGGTTCGCCTGTTTTTGTTATTGTTTGGTGACTTTTTGAATTTCCTTTACATATCTTTCATACCAGATTTTCCATTCTTCCTTACGTTCAATAGTCCGGCCATCCAGCAATGCTTCTATGACATCCAAACAGACATGCCAACCGGCAAGGTCTCTTGGAGTATGGTCAGTTATGGTATGTATTTTTTCAATGAACTTTAGTAAGCAGCCCTCAGATTCCTCGGACAATTCGAACCTGACTGTGTCTACCCACCAGGAGAATTCCAAAACAGAATTCATTTTTAGTTCTAAGATAGAAAGCTCATCAAAGGTACCATCCCCCATGTCAAACTTAATAACCCCGCCTTCACGAAGCTCATCAACTCGAAGCTCTGCAAACCATTTTGGGAGTTTCTCGTTATCGGTTAAATAAGACCATACCTCCTCTACAGGATGGTTAAGGTGACGTTCATATGTGGCAGAATATCCGGTTTCTCCTTTTTCTATGCGTGCTAACATTTATTTTTCCCCCCTTAAAAAGGCTCTTAATGTAAGTATACCTTTTTTAATATTCTCGTTAATCAATTTAACTCCTTTTTTTACGTGATTTTTCCTGTAATTTAAAATCGCAACCGGCGAAATTTGTTAAATTATCTTGTTTTATGCCGAAATCTAAGTGATATCTTATCTTTTCTCTTGTTTCTAGTTTATTTTGAGTTTGACAAACATGTGGTTTTCTGCCTAAACACAATATGTAGTATTGTCGAAAATATTTTCGGTACTATATATTGATTTGTGTGTCCTATCTGTGTTAATTTATTTATATTAAGTCAACTAGGAATACAAGATATAGTCTTGCTTACTAGAATTTCACACTAGATATAGAAATTTTGAAGGAGTTGTTCTCATGTCTGTAGTTTTTAGACAAAAAATGAATATTGATTTTGAAAGGTTGAATGAGGATATCCACTTATTCCCCCAAGTGCACCCGGTTACCCCAGATATGAAAATAACTCATAAGGGTGTTTCACGATTGGTCATGTTGGACCGTTACACCTTCAAAGACACTGCAAAAATCACCCTAACAAATGGCGACTTTGTTGTTCTCACTATAAAAGAAGATCCAAAATTCCCAGCACGTGGTCTCGGATACATCATGGAGATTGATTGGGAGAGTAAAAAAGCAAAGGTTTTAGTGGAAGAGGAATTTAGAGGTGTTCTTGATGACCCGGTAGAAAGTGAAACAGGAGCGATTTGGCGATCTCTAGATGTAATTGAAAAGCCCCTGGAACTGTTTTATGAACAAATTGCTAAGCGAAATGCAACTGGTCTTGCTTCTGTTGAAGAAACAGAAGAGAAGCGAATTGAGTGGTTTGAGAAGTTTTACAATGAGCTAGTATCGATGAACTTCATTCCAGCAGGGCGTGTGCTTTATGGAGCAGGAGCAGAAACTGACGTTACTTTCTTTAACTGTTACGTAATGCCGTTCGTTCCAGACTCACGTGAAGGCATTTCTGATCACCGTAAGCAAGTTATGGAAATCATGAGCCGTGGCGGCGGTGTAGGAACAAATGGATCAACATTACGACCTCGAAACACCTTGGCAAGAGGCGTGAATGGAAAATCATCTGGTTCGGTATCGTGGTTAGATGATATTGCGAAATTAACGCATTTGGTTGAACAAGGTGGGTCAAGACGCGGAGCTCAGATGATAATGTTGGCCGACTGGCATCCAGACGTTATTGAATTTATTATTTCAAAAATGCAAAACCCTAGAATTCTACGGTTTTTGATAGAAAATACAAATGATGAAACAATTAAGAAACATGCTAAGGACAAACTTAAATTCACTCCATTAACTGCACAGGAAAAGGCAATGTATCAGGGAATTGTTAATTATAAACATATTCCAGGTACTGGTGGTTTTGGTGAAGAAATCATTGCTGAGGCGGAAGAGAAGCTTCAAACTGGTGGTAACTACACTGTTCATAATTCGGAATTCTTAACAGGAGCGAACATCTCAATATGTTTAACGAAGGAATTTATGGACGCGGTTGAAAAAGATAGTGAGTATGAGCTTCGTTTCCCATATGTTGAACATTATAGTAAAGAGGAAATGAAAATTTACAATGAAGAATGGCATAATGTTGGAGACGTACGCGAATGGGAGAGACTCGGTCACAAAGTACGGGTTTATAAGAAAATCAAAGCAAAAGAACTTTGGAATCTAATTAACATTTGTGCAACTTACTCAGCAGAACCAGGAATATTTTTCATCGATAATGCCAACGACATGACAAATGCAAAAGCATATGGTCAACAGGTCGTGGCAACTAACCCATGTGGAGAACAGCCTCTCGCACCATTTTCTGTTTGTAACCTTGCTGCTGTTAACCTAGCTGAAATGGCTGATAAGGAAACAAAAACAGTTGATTTTGAAAAGTTAAAGAAGACTGTAGCAATAGGCGTTAGAATGCAAGATAACGTTATTAATGCTACACCATATTTCCTTGAAGAAAATAAGAAGCAGGCTCTAGGTGAGCGCCGCGTAGGTCTTGGAGTAATGGGCTTACACGATATGCTAATTTACTGTGAAACAGTGTACGGTTCAGAACAAGGAAATAAACTTGTTGATCAAGTTTTTGAAGTAATTGCAACAACAGCTTACAAAACTTCAGTAGAATTAGCCCAGGAAAAGGGAAGCTTCCCATTCTTAAATGGTGAAACACGCGAAGAAACAAACCGTTTAAGACAAGCATTCATCGATACAGGATATATGAAAAAAATGCCTGAAGATGTCCGTCAATCTATACTAGAAAATGGAATAAGAAATTCACATTTGCTAACTGTTGCTCCAACGGGTAAAATAATTGCCCCCAGTGTTCGTAAGAGCGCTGCGTAAACTTAGCTATATGCGGGAAACCCTGGCGTATCTCTTACTACCTTTGTCTTGCCAACAAGTAATTAGGTAAAAATGTAAGAGTGTTGGCTTAATAGCCTACCAGACAATCCGCAGGGAAGTCGTGGCTGACCCTTCAACGACTATACGCTGAGCAACCATATATATTATGGTTGATGATAGAGTCTGACCCATATTGCGAGATATGGAGCGGGTACTAATATTCCCGCCCTCTATAATGATTTATAGAGAGTAACAAAAGTGAGTACTGGAACAATGGTTGGCGTTTCAACTGGATTAGAACCTTATTTCTCATTCTCTTATTTCCGAAGTGGACGACTAGGAAAATTTATCGAAGTTAAGGCTGATATCGTTCAAGAATACCTAGATAGTCACCCAGAAGCAGATGCTGATAATCTTCCAAACTGGTTTGTTGCAGCAATGGAACTGGCACCAGAAGCACATGCTGATGTTCAATGTATCATTCAACGATGGATTGACAGTTCTATTAGTAAAACGGTTAATGCCCCACAAGGGTATAGTGTTGAACAAGTTGAAAAAGTATATGAGCGCCTATACAAGGGCGGAGCTAAGGGTGGTACTGTATACGTAGATGGATCACGTGATTCACAAGTCCTGACACTTAAAGCAGAGGAAAACGAGATTCCAACATTCAAAGAAAAAACGAAACAGCACGTGGTACTTGTTGATACCATTAATGACCTTCGTTCAACAGATGTGACCATAGGTTCTGAAATAGGCAACACATGCCCAGTCTGCCGTAAAGGACAAGTAAAAGAAATCGGCGGCTGTAATACATGTTCAAACTGTGGTACACAGCTTAAGTGTGGTTTATAAAAAGATAAAACGAGGATGCCTCTTAGGGTATCCTCGTTTTTTTATTCTTACAGAGGGAATGCAAAAGCAAAAAAATCTTGTTGCAAAATCTGTAAGAACGTTTGTTCTGGTGTATGATAAAAGAAAACAGGGTGGCGATTCCAATGATAAAGGAATGTCTAAATTGTGGGGAGCACATTAAGGTTAAACCAAGTCATTTTGATAGAAAAAAGTTTTGCTCTCGTGACTGCAAAACTCTTTATCAAAAAAAGAATCCACCTGATTTCTGAAAGACACTTTCTAAAAAAGAAAAAATCAGTTGTGATTTTTGTTATACAGAAATGAATAGGAAGCCATCCGCAATTTTTAATAAAAATTTCTGTAATTTGAAATGTAAACAATTATATCAGTTAAAACACGGTCACTTAATAAACCAGCACCTAGTAAATCAAGTAGGAAAAATTTGCATTAATTGTGGAAAGAGCTTTAGTGTTCCTAAAAATAGAGAGCATTCAGCTAAATATTGTTCTAAGGGATGTCTTGGAAAAGAGAATGGTAGAAGAGGGAAAGAATTATATAAAAAGAGAATCTTGATTTCGTGTGAAAAATGTGGAACCGAATTTGAAAAGAAACCTTCTACCATAAGTAAATTAAATTTTTGTTCAACTACTTGTATGGGTGATTATTATAGTGAAAGTAAGATGTTTACAGGCGAGAATAGTGGAACTTGGAACGGTGGAGATATTGACTACTACGGACCTAACTGGCTACATCAAAGAAGATTAGCTAGAAAACGAGATCAATTTACTTGCCAAGATTGCGGAAGTACAGAGAAGGACTATGGGAAAGAACTCTATGTTCATCATATAATCCCTTTCCGCAAATTTAATGGTGACTGGGAAAACGCGAACGTACTAAATAACTTGATTTGCCTTTGTGAATAACCTTGCCAAAGAAAAAGACATTCAAATATGGTTGATGTATAATCTTACTCATTTGGCTACATTTTGAGTGGAGAGTAATAAGCCTGCCATCTATGAAGACTTTTAGAGTGTAATAAATTTGAGTACTGGGTGGTTGGGGTATCCGCAAAATTAGAACCTTATTTCTTATTCATTTATTTCCGAAGTAGACATTTAGAGGAATTTATTGAAATGAGGCTGATATCGTTCAAGAATCTAGATAAAAAAAGTAAAAGAAATTGGCAGCTGTAATACATGTTCTAACAGTGTTCACAACTTAAGTGTGGTCCATATAAACAAAAAACGAGGTTGTCCTTTATTTGGGGCATCCTCATTTTTCTACAATAATTGTCCGATTAAATTAAGTAAGTATCCTCCGATAATTCCAGTAACCACAATCACCCAAGGTGGGAGTTTCCAATAGGCAAGCATGCTGAACAATAGGGCTGCAAAAGCAAAGTCAATAGGTGCCATTATTGAACTAGTCCATATCGGATCATAAAAAGCAGAGATTAATATACCCACAACGGCTGCATTTACGCCCATTAATGCTCCTTTTATTTTTGGATTACGGCTTAATCTATTCCAAAACGGTAATGTACCTAAGACTAGCAAAAACGCAGGGAGAAAGATAGCAATGGTTGCCAACAATCCGCCTGCCCATCCACCCATTACGGCACCTATATATGCAGCAAAAGTAAACAATGGTCCAGGTACAGCCTGGGCAGCACCATATCCAGCTAGGAAGGCTTCTTTACTGAGCCATCCATTCGGAACAAATTCACGTTCCAATAACGGTAAAACCACATGCCCGCCGCCAAAGACCAGCGAGCCAGACCGATAAAAGCTATCAAACATCGCCACCCAGCTAGAAGTAGTCAACTCTCTTAAAATAGGAAGGACAATCAATAATCCGAAAAATAAACCTAAACAAATGAATGCAAATCTTCGAGAAAGTGGGACCTGAATAGTAGAGGGGAACTCTTCCCTTTGCCCCTTATAGATAATAAAACCAGCAACAGCTGCGATTAGGATTACACTTACCTGTGTATATGCTGTTTGCCATAACAAGGTACATATTAAAACGAGTAAAGCAATTAATTTACGGGATAAATCAGGCGTTAACTTTTGTGCCATCCCCCATATAGCATGAGCCACAACGGCAACCGCTACAATTTTTAACCCGTGAATCCATCCAGCATTTCCAATATCCATTCCCTTAAGAATTAGGGCAAAAAGGATCACTATAACAACTGAAGGCGTTGTAAAACCAACAAATGCTAAGATTCCACCTAACAAACCGCCGCGCATTACGCCAATCCCGATTCCAACCTGACTGCTGGCCGGACCAGGTAAAAACTGGCACAGAGCTACAAGATTGGCGTATGCTTGTTCATCCAGCCATTTTCTTCTGCGAACATACTCAGCGTGAAAATATCCTAAATGTGCTATAGGGCCGCCAAATGAAGTTAATCCAAGTTTTGCTGAAACGATTAGAATTTCAAGAAGTAAAGAAAGTTTACTTTGTTTCATAAATCCCCCTTTTAAGTACAAGTGTATTAAGATAAGTTTATCAGTATGTTTCGAAATAATCATTGAAAATTGCCTCCATAAAATGTTAAAAATATGTAAACCCTCTTTACATACTATACCGGGGTATAATATAATCTTTTTACTAGATAATTTACAACATTTTCATGTTAGTTAATTTGCCTAAATATAAAAAGAAAATTGTCAAGAAACGTGCTATCGATTAGCACGCTCTATTTTTCAAAAAAATATACCCTATATGGGTATTAAGGAGTGAGATTAAGTGAAAAAATGGGCTATTACTGCACTTGTATACTTGTTAGTTGTGGTAGGAGGGTATTATGTCTATGCTTCTTTTGTGGAAACCGAATCTCATAATGAGTCTAAGTCACCACACGAACAAGAGGCAGAGTCCTCCCATGGTCAAGAGCATGAAGAAAACGATGAAAATCACGACGGTATAAGTGAGGTCATTCCTACTCTTCAAGTTGAAAATGGAGAATTGATTATTACCTTAACAGATTTGGCGGGAAATCCTGTATCAGATTTAGAGGTGAATCACGAAAAGCTGCTGCATTTGATTGTTGTCAGCACAGATTTAAAAGAGTATAAGCATTTACATCCTCAAACAAACGAGCCTGGAGTCTTCAAAGTAGCTCATTCATTACAAGCAGGGGAGTATAAAGCGTTTGTTGATATTAAACCAACAGGCAAGACCTATGAGGTTGCACCTATTTCATTCATGGTAGGAGAAAACCATAATGAACATGAGGAAGATTCTCTAACCGTTGACACCGAATTAACAAAGGAAGCTGGCGGTCGTACAGTAAAACTGCTTCCAAGTTCATTAAAAGTAAAGGAGGACATTCAACTTACATTTGATTTATCTGGAGATACCCCAGAGCAGTATCTTGGAGCATTAGGACATGTCGTTATACTTGATCAAAAAGGAGAAAATTACATTCACGTTCATCCACTAGAAGGAAATGAGCCTGTGTTTGCTACAAAATTTACAGAACCTGGGGTTTATAAGATATGGGCAGAGTTTAAGTTTAGTGGCCAAGTATTCGTATATCCGTACGTTGTAGAAATTAAATAGACTCTAGAAAGCATCGGTACTTCCCGATGCTTTTCTGTTGTGCGCCCGGCATGGGTGCAGTCTCTAGGGTGAAAGTCCCGAACCATGAAGGCAGTAGTAATGGTTAGCCTAACGCAAGGGTGTCCGCGGTGACGCGGAATCTGAAGGAAGCGAGCGGCAAACCTCCGGTCTGAGGAACACGAACTTCATATAAGGCTAGGTATCATTGGATGAGTTTGCAACACAAAACAAAGTCCTTACTGCCGAAGGTGGTACAGAGTAAATGAAGCAGATAGATGGAGGGAAAGACTGTACTCTTACCCGGGGAGATCTGATTGATAAGCCAAGTACACTTGGTAAACTATCTAGCAATGGATAGCTGAACAATCAGAAGTCAGCAGAAGTCATAGTACCATTCTTACTCGAGAAAGAATGGGAAGGACTGAACTATTAAGAAAGAATGAAGTCTGCACATTCGGTGATTGCATTGAACACAGACAATCCGAAAGGACCTACCTAAAGGAGGAAGCGGTGAATCCGTTGGGGACTCTAGGAGGGTGGAGCAAAAGTCGGCATAAACAGAACCTTCATTCACGTAGAAAGGATAACATCATGTTAATGGAACTAATTCTATCACGGGAAAATCTCTTAACTGCCCTAAAAAGGGTAGAGCAGAACAAAGGAAGTCACGGCATAGATGGAATGTCCGTAAAATTCCTACGACGACATCTCTATGAAAACTGGGATTCCCTTCGGGAAACTTTGAGAACAGGTAACTATCAACCTTCTCCTGTTCGCCGTGTCGAAATCCCGAAACCAGGCGGAGGGATAAGGCTTTTAGGCATACCGACTGTGACAGACCGTTTCATCCAACAGGCAATCGCCCAAGTATTAACCTCAATCTTTGATCCAACATTTTCTGAAAACAGCTATGGTTTCCGACCTAACAGGAGCGCCCATAATGCGGTAAGAAAGGCAAAGGGTTATATCAAAGAAGGTTACCGCTGGGTAATTGATATGGACTTAGAGAAATTCTTTGATAAGGTTAATCATGACATACTGATGGGAATACTCGCTAAGAGAATTGAAGACCGCATTCTTCTCAAACTAATCAGGAAATACCTTCAATCAGGTGTAATGCTTAATGGGGTCGTACAATCAACGGAGGAAGGTACTCCGCAAGGGGGACCTCTCAGTCCACTACTTTCAAACATAATTCTTGATAAATTAGATAAAGAATTGGAAGCCAGAGGGCATAAGTTTGTCCGTTATGCGGATGACTGCAACATTTATGTTAAGTCATTAAAAGCAGGGGAACGTGTGATGGAATCCATTACGACGATTATTGAGCAGAAACTAAAATTGAAGGTAAACAGGGATAAGTCGGCAATCGACCGTCCGTGGAAACGGAAATTTCTTGGTTTCAGTTTCACATTTAATAAAGAACCGAAGGTGCGAATAGCGAAACAAAGCATTAAACGCTTTAAGACGAAGATTCGAGAAATTACCTCTCGGTCAAAACCTATCCCACTTGAGGTAAGAATTGAAATGTTAAACCGCTATCTTACAGGATGGTGCGGGTACTTCGCTTTAGCGGACACTCCAAGCAAATTCAAAGAATTTGATGAATGGATAAGAAGAAGGCTAAGAATGTGCGAATGGAAACAGTGGAAGAAATCTAAAACTAGAGTTAGAAAACTGATTGGTTTAGGCGTCCCTGGTTACAAGGCGCACGAATGGGGCAACTCCAGAAAGAAATACTGGAGAATCGCCTGTAGCCCAATATTACACAAAACCCTCGATAACTCATATTGGAGTCAACGAGGGTTGAAAAGTCTATATAACCGTTATGAAACTTTACGTCAATCTTAATAGAACCGCCGTATACCGAACGGTACGTACGGTGGTGTGAGAGGTCGGGGGTTAGTCACCCCCTCCTACTCGATTTGATAATTGTCCCAGAAATGTCAAAAACTCTTCATACGTTCTTCATAAAATGTGACTACTATTGTTATAGTATTAACTTAGTAAAGCAGTCCTTTTTATCATCCAAGAAAAATAAGGTGATTCTATGTACAATCTCATGAGTCAATTTAGTTCATTTGTAAGCAAACCGTTTTTTATCATCGCCAACAACTTGGAATCTTGGCCATCCGTTTTTGCCTTACTCTTAGGAATAGTGGGAGCTCTGGCACCCTGTCAGCTTACTGGAAATATCAGTGCATTAACGCTTTACGGTAACCGCTCCTTTCAACAGAAAATTGTGTGGAAGGATGTTCTCTTTTTTACATTAGGAAAAGTAGCTGCTTTCTCTTTATTAGGAGGACTTGTATGGATATTAGGAAGAGAAATTCAAGAAAGCCTAATTTCATATTTTCCTTGGATTCGCAAAATTATGGGACCATTACTTATCATTGTTGGGTTATATATGATTGGATTAATAAAACTAGAAGGAACAATCAAATTATTTAAAGGGTCTAAAGAGTACAAACGGGAAACACCATTTGGTTCCTTTATGTTAGGGTTCAGTTTTTCACTGGCTTTTTGTCCAACTATGTTTATCCTATTCTTTGTTACCTTAATGCCGATTGTTTTGTCCAGCACATACGGGTTTATCCTGCCTTCTGTATTTGCATTAGGAACAGCTTTGCCGCTAATCCTTTTTATTTTGATTATTTGGTACTTAGGCGGGGGAGGAGTACTGATGAAAAAGGGAAGAAAGTTTGGGACTTCCATACAAAGAGTTTCAGGAATATTGATTATACTATTAGGAATATTTGACTCCGTTACCTATTGGTCTCTGTAACTCGTGGATAAAAGTAAGGATGAATGAACAAAATGTGAAAGTTGGAAAAAACGTATAAAAAACACTTTACATAGGGTAGGGGGGTATGGTTAAATAAAATTAAAACATAACCTCTTTTACAAGGTTATATTAGTGCTAATTAAGAAAGGATGAATATATAATGGAAAAGATTACTTTAAACGTACAAGGAATGTCATGCGATCACTGTGTAAAAGCAGTTGAAGGCAGTGTTGGTGAACTAAACGGAGTAAGCTCTGTAAAAGTTAACTTAAAGGCCAATACAGTAGATGTGGAATATAACAACCAAGAGGTAACATTAGATAAAATCAAAGAAACAATTGATGATCAAGGTTACGACGTAGAGTAAAAATAGGAAAAGACACGTGCTATAAATAGCACGTTCTTTTTAAAATAAAATATACCCATAAGGGGTATAAGGGAGTGGATTCTATGTCTCAAGTTTTAAATGAAACCAATTTACAAATTTCCGGAATGACTTGTGCTGCTTGTGCCTTAAGGATAGAAAAGGGTTTAAATAAATTAGAAGGTGTAGAAACAGCAACCGTTAATCTTGCATTAGAAAGATCTGCTATAAAATATGATCCACAAAAACTAAAGGTCGAAGATATTGAAAAAAAAATTAGAGACCTTGGTTATGACGTGGTTACCGAAAAAGCAGAATTTGATATTACCGGGATGACTTGTGCGGCATGCTCAACGAGAATAGAGAAGGGTTTGAATAAATTAGATGGGGTCGTTAAGGCGAATGTGAATCTGGCACTTGAAAAAGCTACGGTGGAATACAACGAGTCTGTCTTAACACCAAGTGACATTATTAATAAGGTTGAAAAGCTTGGCTATGGGGCTCGTTTGAAGGAGAATGTAAAAGAAACAAGTGACCATCGTCAAAAGGAGATTAGTAAGCAAACAGGCAAGTTTATTTTTTCAGCCATTCTTTCCCTTCCATTATTGTGGGCAATGGTTGGACACTTTTCATTTACATCTTTTATTTGGGTTCCTGAAGCTTTTATGAATCCATGGGTGCAGCTAGCTTTGGCTACACCTGTTCAGTTTATTATTGGTTCCCAGTTTTACATTGGAGCCTATAAGGCGCTAAAAAATAAAAGTGCTAATATGGATGTACTGGTTGCCCTTGGGACATCAGCAGCTTATTTTTATAGTCTGTATTTATCGATTATGTCCCTTATGGAAGAAGCACATGGAGTGGAACTTTATTATGAAACAAGTTCCATATTAATTACCTTAATTATTTTAGGGAAGCTTTTTGAGGCAAAAGCTAAAGGGCGCTCCTCAGAGGCGATTAAGAAATTAATGGGGCTTCAAGCTAAGACGGCGGTAGTTGAAAGAAATGGTCAAGAACTGGTAATTCCACTTGAAGAGGTTGTCGTAGGAGATATCCTATATATAAAACCAGGCGAAAAAATACCTGTTGATGGAAAAATCATTGAAGGTAATTCAGCCATTGATGAGTCCATGCTTACCGGTGAAAGTGTTCCTGTTGATAAGACAATTGGAGAAGATGTTATAGGTGCAACGCTTAACAAAAACGGCTTTTTAAAAGTGGAAGCAAAAAAGGTTGGAAAGGATACAGCCTTAGCACAAATTATTAAAGTAGTGGAAGAAGCACAGGGTTCTAAGGCTCCGATTCAACGACTTGCAGATAAAATTTCTGGGGTATTCGTACCAATTGTGGTTGGAATCGCAGTTCTTACTTTTATTATTTGGTTTGTATGGGCAGCTCCTGGTGATTTTGCGGAAAGCTTAGAAAAAATGATAGCCGTCCTTGTTATTGCCTGCCCATGTGCACTAGGACTGGCAACTCCAACTTCAATCATGGCTGGCTCAGGCCGGGCTGCAGAGTATGGAATTCTGTTTAAGGGTGGAGAACACTTAGAAATGACCCACCGGATTACCACTGTTGTATTGGATAAGACCGGAACAGTAACTAACGGTACACCTGTACTAACGGATGTCATCACAACCCAAACGTTCGACGAGGAAGAATTATTATCATTGATTGGCTCGGCTGAAAAGCAATCGGAGCACCCCTTAGCACAAGCGATTGTCCAGGGTATTAAGGATAAAGGAATCCACTTTAAAGATGTTACCGAATTCGAAGCGATTCCTGGTTTTGGAATCAAAGCTGTGGTTGATGGGAAAGAATTATTAATTGGTACAAGGAAATTAATGAATAAGTACAACGTGGAGGCAGCTTCTGCTTTTGAAAAAATGAATGAATTAGAAAGGGCAGGAAAGACAGCGATGCTTACAGCCATAAACGGACAATTTGCAGGTACCGTTGCTGTTGCTGATACGATTAAGGAAACATCAAAAAGTGCCATCAAGCGACTGAAAGACATGGGGCTGGAAGTCATTATGATTACAGGTGATAATCAGCAGACTGCCTTAGCAATCGCAAAACAGACTGGAATTGAAAATGTGATTGCAGAAGTCCTTCCGGAGGGCAAGGCATCTGAAATTAAGCAATTACAGGCGCAAGGCAAGAAAGTAGCAATGGTGGGCGATGGGATTAACGATGCTCCGGCGTTGGCAGTTGCTGATATTGGGATGGCGATTGGAACCGGTACAGATGTGGCAATGGAAGCAGCCGACATTACTCTTATTCGCGGGGATTTAAATAGTATAGCAGACGCTATTTTCATGAGTAAGAAGACAATAACGAACATAAAGCAAAACCTTTTCTGGGCACTTGCTTATAATTCACTGGGAATACCATTTGCAGCACTCGGTTTCTTAGCCCCTTGGCTTGCAGGCGCAGCTATGGCATTCAGTTCTGTATCCGTTGTCCTTAATGCTTTACGATTACAAAAAGTAAAACTATAGTGAACTACAAAAAGGCTGACACATAATTGTCAGCCTTTTTCACATTTTTCACTATCTTTAACTATTATACTTATTTTACAAGGAAGCAAATTTAATTAGCCGGGTGAAATCGTATGAATCAAATTTTACTAATTGAAGATGAGGAAAGTGTTTCAACTGTCATAAAAGGTTATTTAGAAAAAGAAGGTTATACCGTTCATTGTGCAGCCACTGGCTTAAAAGGGTTGGATTTTTTAAAAATAGCGGATTTTAAATTAATTATATTGGATTTAATGCTGCCTGATATTAGCGGAGAAGAAGTTTGCAAGATTATTCGTCAATCATCTGATGTGCATATCTTTATGCTGACAGCAAAAGGCTCATTAAATGACAAAATAGAGGGATTAAATATCGGTGCTGATGAGTATTTAATAAAACCATTCAGCCCAAGAGAATTAACTGCAAGAGTAAATGCTTTATTTAGGAGAATAAGCTCCAAATTTCCTTCTTCCAAGGTTATTTTTGACGACGGTTATTTATCGATTGATTGTGATAAAAGAACAGTCCAAATTTTGAAGCAAGAGGTCCCTTTTACACCTAATGAGTTTGATATTATTTGTGCACTTGTTTCAGCAAAAGGAAGTGTGTTATCGAGAGAACAGCTGATTGATAAAATCTTCGGCGTAGATTTTAGCGGCTATGATCGGACCATTGATGTGCATATAAAAAATATTCGTAAAAAGATAGAAATAGACACGAAGAACCCCAAATTTGTCCTTACGGTTATGAAAGCAGGATATAAGTTTGGTGGTGAGAAGTAAGTGCAATCAATCAGCAGAAGATTAAGCATTTTATTGGTATTATCAGCGGTGGCTGCCATCCTGCTGGTTACTATTTTTGTTAATATGACTGTTTCCAATAAATTTAACGAATACATGATTGAAATCCAGAACAAGAGGTATGAAAGAATTGTTACCTATTTTGAAGAAGCCCATAAACGGGAAGGTAAATGGTCCTCTGATACAGGTGTAGAATTAATGCATGAGGCATATATGGGAAATTATTGTTTGACACTGTTAGATAGCAGCAAACAGGCAGTCTGGGGAATGGATCCTGAGGACTTACAAACTCAAATCCATATCGGAGAAATGCCAGGGCATGAAAGTGGTGTTTATACTACAAAAACGTTTGAGATTAAAGAGAATGGTAAAATAGTTGGGTTTATCGATATCGGACAATATTCGTCGGTGCTTCTATCAGAAGAAGATTTAACCTTTAAGTCTTCCATAAACAAAAGCATTATAGCCAGTGGTGCCCTTGCTCTAATTATCATCATTAGCTTGAGTCTGTATTTTTCAAAACAATTTTCTACTCCAATTCGAGCGGTGGCAAAAATGTCTGTCAGTCTATCTCAAGGAAACTTTGATACGGTATCGAATATAAAAAGTAATATTGCAGAGTTAGAGGATTTAAGAAAAAGTGTGAATATCCTTGCAGGAAAATTAAAGTACCAGGACACTCTCAGAAAAAGATTAGTATCAGATATAACGCATGAGATTAGAACGCCTTTAAACGTGTTACAAAATAATCTTGAGGCAATGATTGATGGTGTAATTCCTGTAACAAATGAGGGATTACATTATTTAAATGAGGAAGTAATTCGGTTTGGGAATTTAATAAATGACTTAAATTTGTTAAAAGAGTTTGAATCAGAAAGTATCAAGCTTAATTATGAAGCTATTTTCCTTGATCAATTGATTTCAGAGATTTGTAAGGATTTCTATAGGGCTGCTGAAAATAATAATAGTATGATTCAATATGATATTGTCCCTGAAGATTACCAAATCATTGCAGATAAGGACAAAATGAAACAAGTAGTAATAAATTTAATATCAAACGCACTAAAATTTTCTGAAAGTAATGGGAAGATTTTGATTAAACTTTATAAAGAAAAAAAGTTCATTATTATGGAATTGATAGATAACGGCATTGGTATTAAGCAGGAAGATTTACCATTTATTTTTGAAAGGCTTTATAGAGGAGATAGGAGTAGGAGTCAAATTAAAGGAAATGGTATTGGTTTAACGATTGTTAAGAATATCCTTGAGCTTCACAATGCGATGATTGAGGTAGAGAGTGAAGAAGGATTAGGAACTACAGTACGGGTCTATTTTAATTCAACAAATTAACGCAAATCTGTGACCAAAATTTGACACTCCTATTTTCTTCATACTGTCTTCATAACACTTCACTATTCTAATGTTGTAAGCATTACACATTAGGAGTTGTAGAGATGAAAAAGAAAATAGTCACCTTGCTAGTTTCGAGCGCAATATTAGCAGCCTTCACGGGTTGCAGCAGACCAGTAACAGGAGATAAAGAGGCAGATAATGCTCTTTTTGCCTTTAATAAAATTGTAAAGGCCTATCCTGATAAAAAAGGGTTCCATGAAGCTCTAAAACATTGGGGCTTTGAGCTGCCAACAGGTGAAAAGTTTGAATGGAGTAAAGATATGTCAGCTAATAAGGCGGATTTTGCTATGGTTATGCTGGCGGATCCTCTTGTAGAAGCAGGACTAGATATTAGTAAGCTTGATGAAAACGAGTGGCTTTATGAACCTGCTGCTAAGGACGATAAAGGGAATGATTTACCTATTCGTCTTATTAAACCCTACAATGTATCAGATAAGAAACAAGCTTCTAATGGGTCTGAAGATTCCATGAGAAGACTCTTAAAGGCTGATACAGACAATGTGAAGTATCATAAGGATGTACAACATTTTGGTCTTAGCCTTGGAGAGGGTAACCAAGTTCAGTGGACAGAAAAGCTTGGTACAAATAATGCCGATATGATCTTTGTGTTAAATGCGGAGCCCCTTGTAGAAGCAGGACTAGATATCAATAAGCTTGAAGACAGCGGTTGGGTCTTTAAAGAAGCAAGTGATAATGATATGGGAATGGGAGCAAGTCCAGATCAAATCGTTAAAATCTATGATATTAAAAAATAATAAATAAACCACCCCTGATATCTTGGGTGGTTATCATATTTGATAGAAAAGATTGAGGTGAGTGGGTTGGAACAGATTATTCAAATAGGTGGAATGACCTGTGCAGCATGTGCTAATCGAATTGAAAAAGTAACAAAAAAGCTTGAGGGAGTTCAAGATTCGAGCGTGAATTATGCAACCGAGAAATTAAGTATTCAATATGATGAATCCGTCGTATCACTCCCAGCTATTCGTGCAACGATTGAGAAGGCAGGGTATGAGGCCATTATTGAGTCGGCAAAGAGGGTACTGCAAATAGAAGGAATGACCTGTGCTGCCTGTGCGAAAAGAATTGAAAAGGTAACTAGTAAGCTTGATGGAGTGCTGGAATCAAGTGTAAATTATGCAACCGAAAAATTATCAATAGGCTTTGAGCCTTCTAAGGTGAGAGTTTCAGATATTAAACAAGCAATCGAGAAGGCAGGATATAAAGCAATAGAAGAGGCAACGACAGTTGATAGTGATAAAGAGAGAAAAGAAAAAGAAATCAAGCTGCTATGGAAGAAGTTTGTGATTTCTGCTTTATTTACCGTGCCGCTGCTTGTTATCACAATGGGTCATATGTTTTTTGAACCGCTTGGTTTTATACTTCCAGCGATTATTGATCCAATGGTGAATCCACTATACTTTGGTTTAATTCAATTATTATTGGTACTTCCAGTGTTATTTGCTGGCAATAAGTTCTTTACGGTTGGCTTTAGCTCTCTGATTAGTAGAAGCCCCAATATGGACTCTTTAATTGCTATGGGTACTTCTGCAGCATTCCTTTACGGAATCTTTGCTATCTTTCAGATATATGGCGGGAACATCGATTATGCCTACGATTTATATTTTGAAGCTGCCGGCGTTATTATAACCTTAATCCTGCTAGGTAAATATTTAGAAGCCGTTACAAAAGGAAAGACCTCTGAGGCAATAAAGAAACTAATGGGACTAGCCCCCAAAACAGCGATGATTATTCGTAATGGTAAAGAAGTAGAAATAGCAATCGAAGAAGTAGAAGTCGGTGATATCATTGTTGTTAAACCAGGAGAAAAGATGCCTGTAGATGGTGAAGTAATCGAAGGGATGACTTCTGTTGATGAATCAATGCTGACTGGTGAAAGTTTGCCAGTAGAAAAAAATATAGGCGATGCAATTATCGGAGCAAGTATCAATAAAAATGGATTGATCAAATATAAGGCTACTAGAGTTGGAAAAGATACTGCTTTAGCACAGATTATTAAACTAGTAGAAGATGCGCAAGGTTCAAAGGCTCCGATTGCAAAGATGGCAGATATTATTTCTGGATATTTTGTTCCTGTGGTAATTGGGATCGCAATTGCGGGAGCGTTGGCTTGGTATTTCTTTGCAGGTGAAACGGGAGTATTCTCTTTAACCATTTTTATATCTGTTCTTGTTATCGCTTGCCCATGTGCTTTAGGCTTGGCAACCCCAACAGCTATTATGGTAGGTACAGGAAAAGGTGCTGAATATGGGGTACTAATTAAAAGCGGTGTTGCCTTAGAGACTGCTCACAAAATTAAAACCATTGTCTTTGATAAGACTGGGACAATTACTGAGGGCAAACCAAAGGTTACAGATGTTGTTGTTACGAGTGAAATTACGGAGGAATACCTGCTTCAATTGGCTGCTTCTGCTGAAAAAGGATCAGAGCATCCATTAGGGGAGGCAATTGTGAAAGATGCTGAGGAAAGAGGTATAGAATTTAAAAACTTAGACTTCTTCAAAGCAATTCCTGGTCATGGAATTGAGGTTAAAATGGATGGTAAGAACATTTTACTCGGAAATCGAAAGCTTATGGTTGAAAGGGAGATTTCGCTAAAAGACCTAGAGGTTACATCTGATAGGCTTGCTGGCGAGGGTAAAACTCCAATGTATGTGGCAATAGATGGTCGTATGGCTGGAATTATCGCAGTAGCAGATACTGTTAAAGAAAATAGTAAAAAAGCAATTGAACAGCTTCATAAGATGGGCATTGAAGTTGCCATGATTACTGGCGATAACAGAAGGACGGCAGAAGCGATAGCAAAACAGGTTGGGATTGATAGAGTGTTAGCGGAAGTCCTGCCAGAAGACAAAGCAAACGAGGTTAAAAAGATTCAAGCAGAAGGTAGAAAAGTAGCGATGGTGGGCGATGGTATAAACGATGCTCCTGCGCTTGCACAGGCAGATATCGGAATTGCAATTGGTTCTGGTACAGATGTTGCAATGGAATCTGCAGATATTGTTCTTATGAGAAGTGACCTACTGGATGTACCAACTGCCATTCAATTAAGTAAAAAAACAATCTCAAACATAAAACAAAACTTATTTTGGGCATTTGGTTACAACACATTAGGAATACCAATAGCGATGGGAGTACTCTACTTATTTGGAGGACCGCTGTTAAACCCAATCATCGCAGCCGCTGCCATGAGTTTAAGCTCCGTTTCAGTATTATTAAATGCATTAAGATTAAAAGGCTTTAAACCAGCTAGGTAAATAAAAAGAGCTTTGGTAATCAAATTGATTATCAAAGCTCTTTTTAATTTTATTTAGGCTGTGTAAATTGGGCTGTTGATTTGTGCTCCACTAAGGAATGCTTCTTCGAATAATCACCGCAGGAACAGGCGGTCTCTGCCTGTTCCGAGGCGCTTCGCTTTCCGCAGGCGGTTCGGGAAGCCTGTCTAGCTGCAGCGCCTAGCCCCTCGACGCTTCGGTCCCAACGATGAAGTCAAAGAACGACTTCATCGTTGGGCCCTCCAACGCTTGTCGGGGCTGTACAAGGCGCTTCCGCTTTTCCTACTCCTCGGCGCTAAGAGATGAGCGGGGTCTCCCTTGTCCCGTCCTCCTGCAGGACATTGATTTACTTCCTCGAATCTGCCCACGCACGAAGAAATTGCGATAGCATTTTCGAGGAGTCTCGCGCCTTCCGCACAAATCAACAGAGTTCTAAAATCATCAGTTACCTTTAACACAGCCATTATTTTAGGTATTTAGCTCTAATTTCCTCTAGGTCGACTATATTTATATCATTAACCACTTCTATCATTCCAAGTAATTCTGTTTCATTTAGGTAGATACCATATGAACCACTATTACTAATAGTAAATTCAATATTATTGATCCCCTTTGTACCGGTAAAATCGGTAACAATTTGCATTGTTGATGAATTCAGAATCATAAAGTACCCTTCTGCATTATCAAAGGCTGATAGGTCTAAAGCCATTTTTGTATTGACACCTTTATTAACCACTATAATAAGCGGCTCAAACTCATATCCAGTTCCTTTTATTGTAATTGTCTGCTCGTTAGCAGCCACTTCTGCTTTTTTAACTAAACGTTCTGTCGCTACCTTACTAAAATCGTCACCGTAGATACTAGACTGAGCAGGTTCCGCTGGCGGTGCAGTAACAGCAGAATCAATCCCGTCTCCGTCACTGTCTGAAGCCGTGATAGCTTCTAAATCATCTACAACTTTAATTACTCCACGCTTCATTCCCATCCAGCAGCTAAAATTAAGATCTTCACTCCCTGGTGTGAATTCAATTAGATTATTTCCACTTTGCAGCTTCTGTTGAATTTCCATACCTGGCACGACAATCGTATTATTACAGCCAGTAATTTCTTCACCCTTAATAACCCATTTAAGAGGCATTCCCTTTTGGACATAAAGAGTTTTTGGAGTATAGCCATAAACATTAGCAGTCATATTCAAGATCTGAACCCCATCTTTAATTGTTGCTTTAATCTCATCGGATGAGGATGATGAGGCGTTTGCATCACCGAAGGCTCCCACACTAGACATAATAGCCATTGGACTGATATTCATGCCTGCCAAGGCAAGCCCCCTGTTACTCATAATAAGGCCGAGCATAATGATTAACACACCGCTAAACTTTAGTATTTTTTTTGTGTACCCTTTGGTCAACAACCCCGATAATGCTCCAAATGTCAGCATGAGCGGGACTGTTCCAGTAGAGAACATAAACATCGATAAGGCGCCTGCTACAGCACTGCCTGTCCCTAGTGCAAATATTTGCATGGTTTGTAGAGGACCACATGGCATTAATCCATTGAGAAGTCCGACAAAAAATGGTGCTCTTGGTTTACTCATTGCCCTACAAGCCACATTTGGCAATTTAATTTGGAATTTTCTAAAGGCCTTAAAACCAGCCATATTAAAGCCCATCATAATCATGAAAACACCAGCAAATAACTGCAAACCTGCTTTAGCAGTTAGGGACAAGGCGAAAACTGAACCAATAGCACCAATGACCCCACCTAATACCGTGTATGCAACCACTCTACCGGCGTTATATAAAAGTGCTGGCTTTATGGCTTCAAATTTGTTCTTGCTTTCTTTTCCAATACTTTGAGAAAGCATGATTCCCCCGCACATACCTACACAATGGATAGAAGTAATCACTCCAACTACAAATAATACAGCATAAGAAGCATTATTTAGTTGTGATTCCATATCGTAATTCCCTGAGTTGATTCCAAGTAATACAACGGCTGCTACTGCAATCATAATGCCAATAAACTTAAAGTCTTTAGGGCTTTCAGTACTATAACCTACACTTTCAATAGCATTTTTAATTTTTTTTACATCGCAAAAATGATCATCATATTCAATTTCCGCAAATTGACCGCTAAAACTAGCTTTTACACCGAGGACACCATCTAATTTTTTCACAGTCCTCTCAACCCGTTTCTCACAAGAAGTACAGGTCATTTCATATACCTTTATACGTTCTCTTATTTTACTCATAAAGTTCCCTACCTTTACTAATTAATGAAACCAACTAAATGATAGGTAAAGTATAGAGAATTTTTGTGTTGATGATATGAAGAAAGAGAGTATGGAAGTGAACAATTTGTAGACAAAAAATATCCAAATTTTGAACTATGTTAATCATTACTAAATGTTCATACTATAAAAAACAGCTTGAAAAGAGGAAACAACTTGGAACCTTTTATGCCTCAATTAGTATACTTTGAACCTAGAGCATTGGAATACCCTCTTGGAAGAGAACTAAAAGAGAAATTTGAAAAACTGAATCTTGAAATTCGTGAGACTACCTCTCATAATCAGATTCGTGATTTGCCGGGTGATAATGAAAATCAAAAATACCGTAATGCAAAATCAACCCTTGTAGTAGGAATCAGAAAGACATTGAAATTTGATACTTCTAAGCCTTCGGCAGAATATGCTATTCCTTTAGCCACTGGCTGCATGGGGCATTGCCATTATTGCTATTTACAAACAACACTTGGAAGCAAACCATATATTAGAACCTATGTAAATCTAGAGGATATCTTTGAACAAGCTCAAAAATACATGGATGAGCGTAAGCCTGAGATAACCCGGTTTGAAGCCGCTTGTACCTCAGACATTGTGGGACTAGATCATTTAACACATTCACTTAAGAAGACGATTGAATTCATTGGACAATCAGAATTTGGGCTTCTCCGATTTGTAACGAAATTCCATCATGTAGACCATCTTCTAGATGCCAATCATAATGGAAAGACAAGGTTTCGTTTTAGTGTGAATTCGCGATATGTGATAAAGAATTTTGAACCAGGTACATCATCTTTTGAAGATCGGTTGTCAGCAGCAAGGAAGGTTGCGAAGGCGAATTACCCATTAGGGTTTATTATCGCCCCCATTTATTTGCATGAAGATTGGAAGGAAGGCTATCGTGAATTGTTTGAGAGGTTAAGTGACGAGCTTTCAGGCATAGAAATACCCAATTTAACGTTCGAACTCATTCAGCATCGCTTTACAAAGCCGGCAAAGAATGTAATTGCAAAAAGGTACCCGAAAACAAAACTTGAAATGGATGAGGAAAAGCGAAAATATAAATGGGGACGTTATGGAATTGGAAAATACGTTTACCCAACAGAAGAAGCAAATGAATTAGAAACCACCATTCGCCAATATATAAATGAATATTTTCCAAATGCAGTTGTTGAATATTTTACTTAAAAAAAATATTTTTTAACTTGTACACCGTACTATTTCGTGAACCTTCTGCTTAAAGATGTAACAATGAGTTACCTTTAGGAGTGGCTGCCATGAAAATAGACGGTGTTTTTTCTGGAGGAGGAATAAAAGGGTTTGCCCTTATTGGGGCCATTCAAGAAATTGAAAAAAGAGGTTTTCAATTCGAAAGAGTTGCAGGAACCAGTGCAGGGTCAATTGTCGCTGCATTTATTGCAGCTGGTTATCGCAGTAGTGAAATGGAGCAACTTCTTGATGAGTTGGATTTAACCAAGTTTCTTGATGCTCGTAAAATGATTATTCCTTTTCCACTTGCTAAATGGTTGTTTGTTTATTGGAAGTTGGGGTTATATAAAGGGAACGAGTTAGAAAAATGGATTGAAGAAAAATTAGCAGCAAAGGGTATTAGAACCTTTTCAGACTTGCACCCTCAAAACTTAAGGATTATAGCATCTGACCTTTCAAATGGCAGGTTGGTTGTTTTACCTGATGATTTAGTTAAATATGGTATTGCTCCTGGATCCTTCTCCATTGCAAAAGCTGTAAGAATGAGCTGCAGTATTCCATATTTTTTTGAACCAGTGAAATTGAAATCGATGGATGGTGTAAATGTAATAGTGGATGGCGGGGTATTAAGCAATTTCCCGATGTGGCTCTTCGACCGGGAAAATCTTCAAAAAGTAAGGCCAGTAATTGGGATTAAATTAAGCGCAAATGAATATGAGCATGAAAAACATCAGATCAAGAATGCTATTCAATTATTTGGAGCTTTGTTTGAAACAATGAAGGATGCGCATGATTCACGTTATATTTCTAGAAAGCATGAAAAGAATATCATATTTATCCCTTCGGAGGGTGCGTTGGCAATGGAGTTCCATTTGACGGAGGAAAAGAAACAGGAGCTGTTTCAGCTAGGTAGAAATTCAGCACAAAAGTTTTTTAAGTCTTGGTGTTATTAAGCTTGTACTTCTTTAAAATTGAAAAAAATCGAGCGCTTATAAAGACGCTCGATTTTTCTTTTTGCCTTTTTTACCATCGATAACTGTTAAGTGAACAGGGGATTTCTTTTTAGTCATTTTGCTTCTCTTTAAAGAAGTTAGTGAACCAAAAGATGTACCTTTTGTAGACTGTTCGCCGCCTTTAGTCTGTAAACGCCTTTTTGACTTCTTAGCTGCTTTGATAAAGGCCTGCTGCTCTTTATTCCTAGGATTTGACCTGCGAATTAGTTTGAAAACAAAATAAATGGCTAAACCAACCAATGCGAACACTACGATATTCTTAAGAAAACCAATAGGGTCACTTGTAAATGCTGCAATAATGCCAATTATTCCTAAAACAATAACACTACCAACCAAAGGAACGGAAATCCGATTTTTCAAGAAAGCCACCTCCCTAACAGCATCTTAATCATTTTCTTAATTTTTTAAACTCAAAATTAATAATGTTTTTAATATTTTATTCAGCTTTAAGCTGTAATATAAACAATCTTCAATTAGTTCTTTTGTATTGCATTACAAAAGTAAGAGATATTTTAATTTGAAAGAGATATGAAAAATGGTATGTACTTAATTTAATTCTACTTCATATATGAAAAAACCTCTAGGATGACATAATATTTCCAATTAAAAAATTTATTCTATGCAAGTGATTGAGGTGGGAAGGGCATAATAAGGTTGATTACATATCAGGTAAGGCACTAATTTAACAGGAGGTATTTAATATGGCTAAAAGGCCTGAAAAGTCAAATTATCCAAAACCAATGTCTTTTGTTACTGTCGTATTTTGGACGGGCTTGTTTGGAGGTCTATTTTGGGGGACGATTGGTTTTTTTGCATACTACTTCAATTTCACTGAAATTCGTCCTAATATCATACTAGGTCCATGGGCATTAGGGGATTGGAAAAATGAATGGCTGGGGACTGTCATATCTATTATTTTACTTGGGATTTTATCGGTTGGTGCTGCTTTTGTTTATTCTATTGCACTAAAAAAATTTAATGGTATTTGGTTGGGCTTAGGATATGGTATTGCACTTTTCATAATCGTGTACTTAGTGTTGAATCCCATTTTTTCAGAAATGAAGCCGTTTTTAGACTTGAGTCGTGATACGGTCATTACTTCGATTTGTTTATATTTGGTTTATGGCTTATTTATTGGTTATTCCATTAACTATGAGTATGAAATTAATCAAATGGAGGAAAATGAGACAGCCTCTTAACGCTTTATTAGTCTTTATGGACTGAGATGTGTTAAAATATTTTTGATATTATAGAACAAAGCAATATTTGTTACTGGATTACATACGGGAGAGTGGGAGAAGATGGGAAAAATAGATAAATTAAGATCAAGTTTTTCTACATATGGAATTGATGGTTTTTTAATTGCAAGTCAATTCAACCGTCGCTATATGACAAACTTTACTGGTTCGGCTGGGGTAGTTCTTATTAGTGCTGACAAAGCACAATTTATTACGGACTTCCGTTATGTTGAACAAGCTTCAAACCAATGCGAAGGTTATGAGATTGTTAAAATGACCGGAACACTTGTTGATGAGGTTGCAAAGCAAGCAAAAATACTTGGGATAAAAAAACTTGGGTTTGAAGAGGATCATTTATCATTTGCTACCTATAAAGCTTATGAAAAAGAAGTTGAAGCAGAACTTGTTCCTGTTTCAGGTGTAATTGAAAAGTTACGCTTGATTAAGACAGAACCAGAGATTAAGATATTAAAGGTAGCAGCGGATATTGCCGACGCTGCATTTAAGCATATATTGGATGTTATTCGACCAGGAAAAACGGAGCTTGAAGTATCCAATGAATTAGAGTTCTTTATGAGAAAAGCAGGAGCAACATCTTCTTCTTTCGATATTATTGTTGCGTCAGGTTATCGTTCAGCTCTTCCACATGGAGTTGC
The DNA here is from genome assembly GCF_030123505.1 of Neobacillus sp. YX16. Classification (GTDB taxonomy): domain Bacteria; phylum Bacillota; class Bacilli; order Bacillales; family Cytobacillaceae; genus Neobacillus. Next base: position 4,516,330 of record NZ_CP126115.1, on the reverse strand, counting down.
AAGTGACAAAGTCATTGAAAAAGGAGATTTTGTAACTTTGGACTTTGGTGCCTATTATAACGGTTATGTATCTGATATTACAAGAACGGTATCAGTGGGAGAACCTGAGGCAAAGCTGAAGGAGATATACGACGTTGTTCTAGAAGCGCAGGTTAGAGGAATGGCTGGTATAAAGCCTGGAATGACAGGTAAAGAGGCAGATGCACTTACCAGAGATTACATAACAGAAAAGGGTTATGGAGAATACTTTGGTCATTCAACCGGTCACGGGATTGGTCTTGAAGTCCATGAAGGTCCAACGCTTTCTATGCGTTCAGATATGGTTCTAGAACCAGGCATGATTGTTACTGTTGAACCAGGTATCTACATACCAGGTCTTGGCGGGGTCCGGATTGAGGATGATACTCTCATTACGAAAGACCATAACGAAGCTTTTACTCATTCTACAAAAGAACTTATCATTTTGTAATAGACATAGGAGGATAAAACATGAGTATTTCTGTTAATGATTTTAAAACAGGATTGACAATTGAAGTGGATGGCGGTCTTTGGCGCGTTCTTGATTTCCAACATGTAAAACCAGGTAAAGGAGCGGCGTTTGTTCGCTCTAAGCTTCGTAACCTTCGTAATGGTGCGATTCAAGAAAAAACGTTCCGTGCTGGTGAGAAAGTTGAAAAAGCACAAATTGATAATCGTAAAATGCAGTATCTATATGCAAGCGGCGATCAGCATATTTTTATGGATATGGAATCATACGAGCAGGTTGAGCTGCCAGCAAACAATATCGAATATGAATTAAAGTTTTTAAAAGAGAACATGGAAGTCCACATCATGATGTTTAACTATGAAACACTTGGTGTAGAACTGCCAAATACTGTTGTGCTTGAAGTTACTGAAACAGAGCCAGGCATAAAAGGTGATACTTCTTCAGGTGGAACCAAGTCTGCAACCCTTGAAACAGGACTTACAGTTCAAGTTCCTTTCTTTGTTAATCAAGGTGATAAATTAATTATCAATACAACTGAAGCATCTTATGTTTCTCGTGCACAATAAAATAGTTCCCAAAAAACTAAGGCCTGAATGGATGGCCTTAGTTTTTTTTGTTTATTTATGGTGAAAAGTTTATTACTTTCCCTATTGTGAAAACTTCACTAAATAGTAATAATTAGTTTCTATTTAGCTGATTAGTTTTTGCTAAAATTAAGTAGAATTACAAACATATAAACAAAAGGGGTGACACAGCAATGAAAAAAATTCTCTCTCTCTTGTTTCTCTGTACGGCTATTGGTCTACTAATTGCAGCCTGCGGTAACTCCAAGGAGACGGATGTGACTTTAGATAAAAAGCATTTACCATTACCAGATTATGTTTTAAACTCTTCTGATTTAATTCAGGAAACGTACGCTATGGTATCGAACTACCCAGAAGTAGTAGCAGGTGTTCCTTGTTATTGCGGCTGTTATGCACAAGATGGGCATGAAAGTAATCTGGATTGCTATATTGATTCATTTGGAGAAGACAATGCCGTTACCGGCTGGGATTCAATGAGTATATCCTGAGACGTCTGTATAGATATCGCCCGGGAGGCGGTAGAGATGCATTTAGACGGTAAAAGCCCTAAGAAAATATATGACTTAATCACTACGAAGTATCAAGATTTTGGGGAGCCAACTCCGACGCCAGAACCTAAGTAAGGGATAACCTATGAAAAAAATACTTTATGGCCTTTACATCATTATCTTTATAGGCATTATTATTTGTATCGTTAATAGTGATATTTTTAACAGCAAGAATGGTGAAGCTATTGCCGCAGGTGAAAAGATTTATAACAAGCAGTGCCTGATTTGCCATGGTGAAAATGGAAAAGGTGAAGGTAAAAATGCGGGCACGGCCATTAATAATCAACAGTATTTAAATGCTGTTAGTAACAAAGACATTTTCAATAGTGTAAAAGTTGGCAGAGAAGGTACAGGAATGCCAAGCTATGGACCAAGACTTTCAGAGGATGAATTAAATAATGTTGTTGCTTATATTAGGAATTGGCAGTCTGAAGAAATCGATTTTGAGGTTCCTAAAACAATTGCAGGTAATATTGTTAATGGTGAAAAATTATATAATTTATATTGCATTAACTGTCATGGCGAAGCAGGCAGCGGTAAATTAAAGATGGGAACAGCTCTATCAAATCCACAATTCTTGAAATTTACTACGGATAAGCAAATTTGGATTGGTACAGCATATGGCCGCGACGATACTAGAATGGCAGCGTCATTAAAGGGTCTTGATGGAGTAAGACAGCTTGAGAAAGAAGAAATTACGGATATTGTAACCTATATCCGTTCATTAGAAGGAAAATAACGGAAAACCCTGGATCTTCGGATTCAGGGTTTTTTAGTATGCAAATTAATTAACAAAACGTTCATTTTCATGCCAATTAGGTAAATGGGTTTGGGGTTATAGTACTAGTTGGGATATATAAAAACAGGGTGATAACTATGGCAGGGTGATAAATGTGAACATTCTGTGGGCATTTTTTGACAAAAACGTAACGTTTATAACCCTTTTACAAAATGTTCATAAGTGAATCAACTATCCACAGATGATTAATATTATATTTATTTCAAAGAGGGCTATAGTGAAAAATAGCTTTTTATAGGAGCTCAAGGAGGATTAACATGCTTAAAAAAAAGTTGTTGGCTTTATTTGTAATTACCTCATTCTTATCAAGTTTTATCATTTCAAACGCTATGGCCGAAACAACCTTTCAGCCAGAGAAGTTTCCCTATACGGAGATGCAAATTCAGGTAATGCCAGAGTTTGATTATCCTGAAGGTTGGGAAAAAGATACCCCATCTTTACTAGTGGGACAATATGGAACTTTTACAAACAAAAGCGGGCAAGATTTTGATGGGAAAGTTGAATTGGCTGTTCCAGCTAGTGAAAAAGGCTTCCAAGCGTACTTAGTTGCTGAATTTCCTGAAGACAATAAGCCCGAAGTACAACGGCCATTTGATGTAGATAAGGAAAAGGGAACTATTTCTTGGAAACCTTCAAAAGCAATTAAGAATAATGAATCATATAGATTCGTTGTCGAGTATTATACGAGCGCAGTAGATGTAAAGGATAAAAGAAGCTTTACATACGAATATAGTAACCCAACAGAGATTGGAACATTAGATGTAATCTTCTATGCTCCAATGGAGGCAAAAGAGATTACATTAGAGCCGAAGGCGCCAAACAATACGAAAAGTGAATATGGTGAAGAGCTGTTCTATTACCAATACAAAAATGTAAAAGTAGGAGAAAGCTATAAATATTCATTTTCCTATCAAAAAGATGGTTTCAAATCTACTCTAGACGCTATAAATGAGAAACAACCACCCAATGATGAAAATCATACTGGTGTTAATGGTACAGCAACAGATCAACTTACTAATGGTAAGAGCGGCAGCACAACAACAGGCAGTAACTCTGACAGGCCAATAATAGGAATTGGGGGTGCAGTCGTAATTGGAATCGCCATCATCATAGCTGGTGTGTTTATTTACTTGGGGTTAAAAGGAAAATCATATTCTGCACCTAAAGCACCTAGTTCTAAAGCAGCGATTCAACACCCAAAAAAGCAACAAGGTAAAAAAGAAACGAAGTCAATTAGTGTTGACGATAAAAAGGAATTACGTAAAAAGCTTCTAACTGGAAAGATTGATCAAGAAACCTACGATGAAGAAATGAAAAAATTAATTTAATGGGGTGAATGGGTGTGAAAAAGAACACAATCGTTATGCTAGGTGGATTTATTATCGCAGGGGCAATCGTTTTCTTACTTATGGCAGCTACACCAGGATCAAGCGGCATCGAATTAACGATGAAAGAGCTTTTGGCTAACCAAGAAAAACATAAAGATGATTTTGTAACGGTAGAAGGTCTTTTAATCGAAGAATCTATTAAATGGAACCCAGATAAAATCGAATTGAAGTTTGATTTAGAAGATAACGAAGGAAACCTAATGCATGTTATCCATAACGGCACAAGGCCAGATAACTTCTCTAAAGGTGTCATTGTTATTCTCCAAGGCGCACCTACTAAGAAAAATACATTTGTCGCTGAAACAGTTAAAACAAGATGTCCTTCTAAATATGAGGGTGAAGATGTTGAAAACTATGATCCAGAAGCGCATAAAAAGTTATTAGATCAGCCACCAACAGAACCAGAAACGGCAAAATAATAAGAAGGTGACGATATGTACTTATTTGCTAATGCAACAATTTATGTAGGCCTAGCGCTTGCAATCTATTCACTCCTCATCATCACGCTGGGGATTAGCACTAAAAATCAAAAATTAATTAATAGCGGTAAGGGTGGAGTAATCGCTATCCTAGTTTGCGCCTCTATGGCAATGCTGTCCTTATTTTATTTGCTAGCTACATCACAATTTCAATATGAATATGTTACTGATTACACTAGCAGTGAGCTTCCGATTATTTACAAACTCACAGCACTCTGGGCGGGGAATTCAGGCTCATTGCTATTATGGACTTTCTTCCTAGTTCTTTACACTGTAATGATTTCCTTCTCGCGCAAAATGAGAGGAAATCCAATGGTTCCGTATATTTCCGCCATTCTATTAGGAAATATCGTATTCTTCTTTTTAATCCTTGGATTTGTTGCAAAACCATTTATACTGTTGGATCAAATTCCGATTGAAGGTCATGGTTTAAACCCAATGCTGCAAAACCCGGGAATGATTATCCATCCTGTTACACTTTACCTTGGTTATGTAGGTCTCGCCATACCATTTGCCTTTGCAATGGCAGCACTTTTATTGAAAAACGTGGATGACTTCTGGATTAAAATGACTAGACGCTGGACTATTATTGCTTGGTTGTTTTTAAGTCTAGGTAATATATTTGGCGGCCAGTGGGCTTATATCGAGCTTGGCTGGGGCGGTTACTGGGCATGGGATCCAGTTGAAAATGCATCCTTCATGCCATGGTTAACAGCAACTGCGTTCTTACACTCAGTTATGATTCAAGAACGGAAAAACATGTTAAAGATTTGGAACATAAGCTTAATCATTACTTCTTATGCATTAACATTATTTGGAACATTCCTTGTACGAAGTGGTGTTCTTACATCGGTTCACGCATTTGCCAACTCAAATCTAGGATTATACTTCCTAATCTTTATGGGTGTAATGGTTATTGGGGCATTGTATGTCTTAATGAGCCGGTACAATCTGCTTAAACGTAGTGCAGGTGAGTTCAATTCCTATATTTCAAAAGAAAGCAGTTTCTTAATTAATAACCTATTGTTGGTGGGAGCGGCGTTTGGTGTGTTCTGGGGAACAGTATTCCCATTAGTATCAGAAGCTGTACGCGGTACAAAGGTTACAGTAGGGATGCCATTCTTTAATACCGTTCAAGCTCCAATTCTATTATCTATGATGTTTTTAATGGCGGTATGTCCATTACTTGCATGGCAAAGGTCATCATTAAAAAACTTAAAGAAAAACTTCCTTATTCCAGCAATTCTTGCCGTTGCAGCAATGGCTTTAATGGTTGTACTTGGAATACAAAAAGCTTGGGCAGTTATTGGCTTTGGAGTTATTGTTCTTCTCTTCATTACTCACTTCCTTGAGTTTTATCGTGGAGTTAAAGCAAGAAGGAAAATGACAAGTGAAAAAGTTTATCTTTCACTTTATCGCTTGATGACAAAAAACCGCAGGCGCTATGGGGGTTACATTGTCCATATTGGTATAGCGTTTATCGCAATGGGTATTATCGGTTCGCAAAACTATGATGTACAAACTATGAAAACAGTAAACTTAGGGGATTCCATTGAATTGAAGGATTACCGTATTAATTACGAGCGTCTTGATCAAAAAAAGGAAGGTATTAATGATATCGTTTATGCGGAAATGACAGTTTTCAAAAACGGTAAACGTATTGGAAATATCCAGCCTGAAAAAGTATTCTATGGCAACTGGGACCAGCCATCATCAGAAGTTGGACTAATCACATCCTTAAAAGAGGATTTATACGTTGTATTAAGTGATTGGGAAGATGATGGAAAAGCAACCTTTATTGTAAAAGTTAATCCAATGATTGCTTGGCTATGGATTGGATCCTTTATGATTGTTATCGGATCACTGTTTGCAGTGTGGAATGGAAAATATCAAAATATTACTCCAAGATACACGGGAGTACGCAAAGAGGTGTCTTAATGTGAAAAATAAAATTTATATTGGACTCCTTCTAATAGCCTTTATTTTTCAGGCATCGATTTTTCAAGTAGAGGCAAAAGAGTTCGATTACAAATCTAAGGAATTCGAAGCAGCTGCGTCTCAATTCATGTGTACCTGCGGCTGTGGTCAAGACCATTTTGAATGCGATCCTAAGACTTGTAATCTTACAATTGGGTTTAAGGAAGACATCGTTGGAATGATGAATAAGGGCTGGGATAAAGACAAGATTCGTGAATACTATGTCAATATTTACGGTGAAGAAATTTTAACTGCCCCAGAAAAAAGCGGGTTCAGTTTAGTTGCTTGGATAATGCCTTTTGCGGCTTTGGCTATAGCAGGTGTGGCAGTATACTTCATCATTCGTAAATGGGTGAAGAAAAAAGGAACGGATGAATTAACCCTGGACAATGAAATCGAAAAGGATGAGGTGGAAGAAGAAATTCTCTCATCTATGATTGAAGAAGAACGCAAAAAGTATCTTTAGGATGTGAACATAATGCAAGAAATCTCGATCATTACAATGATATTTACCGCAGCTCTTGTGCTCATTTGTTTATTACTTGTTCTTGCACCCTTCTTTTCATGGAATTCATATTTAAGTTTTGCGAATAAGGGTCAGGATTCTGCTTCCAATAAAGAAGTGCTTTTATCCACACTGAATGAACTAGAGTTTGAATATAAGATGGATAAAATTTCCCACGTAGATTACAAAAATCTAAAGAAGCAATATGAATCCCAAGTTGTCAGCATTATGAAGGAAGAAGAAGAGCAAATAACATCTCAATCAGTTGACAAGGATTTAATGGCTGAAATAGAAAGTGAAATTGAAGAGACAATGAAGAGTCATAAGAATAATAAGGGGGGAGGAAAGTGATTAAGAAAGTCACCGTTTTCCTCCTCGGACTGCTGCTGATCATTCCATTAAATGGAATGGCGGCAGGGGAATCAGCGATATCCGTTGATATGCACTACCTAGTCGTCAGCCCTGCAGAAGATGGGTCAACTAATATGATGAATATGGTGAACTATACCAATACTTCAGCAGAGGAAATTAAAGGTGACGGCAAGGATGAAGCAGTACTAAATGTCACTATTCCGACAGGAGCAACAGGATTTACCTTTTTAGATAACAAAATTGCTCAAAAACAGGTTGATACAGGCTTCATCACAACAGATCCTATCCCAGCCAATCAGACCGTTGTTTTGCCATATAGCTACAGAATCTCAAAGGGTGAGGAAATTAACCTAAGCTTCAACTATCCTGTTCAAATGGTGCAAATTCTTGTTCCTGAGGGAATGGGTAGTATTGAATTTAAGAACATTACTGCCACCAATCAAGGGCTATTCAAGATGGATGATCAAAATTATCAGGGATACAGTGTTGAAGGCATCCAAGCAAAACAAGCCTTTACAATGATTTATGACAAAGATAAACAGCCATCAACAAGTGAAGCCCAAGGTTCTACAGAACAAGGTGTCAGTGAAACTAGTGGGAATGTAACAAAAACAGCACCGGCCTTCCATAACCCTGGTCATCTTCGTATGTGGTCACAATCTCCGCTGAGAAGTTGGGATCCACATGTTTTCTTAATTGTAATGGCTGCCATTATTATCGCAGCGCTCTCCTATTTTGCTTACTTTAGAATGAAGGCAAGAGCAGAAGAGAAGAGACTTGGTGCTGACACGGAAGAAAATGCATTTAAGAATTTAATGGCTAAGCAAAAAGCAATTATGGATAAAATCCTTGAATTAGAAGAAAATTTCGATGATGGAAATATGACAGAAGAGGATTATCAAGCCAAACTTTCTGCATATAAGCAGCATTTAGTACAAGTTAAGATGAATTTACGCCAATTTGTAGAGTAACGTCGGAATGCGAGGGATACTTGATGATTGAAATAAAGAAGCTTACAAAGCAAGCCGACAATAAGTTAATTCTTCGAGGTGTTGACCTATCCGTCAAACAAGGTGAAACAGTTGCTATTCTTGGTCCAAATGGAGCGGGAAAAAGTACACTTTTAAAAGTGCTGGCAACATTAATAAAGCCTACTTCAGGCCTTGTGAAAATTAACGGATTGGATCTTAAAAAGGATCATATAGAAGTGAAAAAACTGTTTGGATATTTACCGCATTCCAGCTTGCTTTACGATCATTACACACCACTAGAAAATTTACTGTTTTTTGGCGAGTTATATGGTGTCAAGGATGTTGAAAATAGAGCAAGACAATTGGTAAAAGAGGTAGGCTTGTCATTCTTCATTAATGAACCAGTAAAGAATTTCTCGCGTGGAATGATCCAAAGGATTGCGATAGCAAGGGCCATTATCCATGAGCCGAAAATCATGCTTCTAGACGAACCTCATACAGGATTGGATCAAGGTGCGATTACGATTCTAAATAATGTTATTCTTTCCATGAAAGAAAAGGGATGTACCACATTAATGGTTACTCACGATTTCAAACAAGCAGCTGAAATCTGTGATCGAATTATTATTGTGAAGAACGGAAAGATAGCTGATGATTTTAGCATCAATAATAAATCATTAGGTTTAGTTTCTGAAAAATACCAGGTGTTAGTGGAGGGAGTATCATAATGTTTAGAGCAGCCCTCACAATTGCAAAAAAAGATATCTATTCTGAACTCAGAACAAAACAAGTTTTGGGTACGATGATTATATTTGCTGGGCTAGTCATCTTAGTCCTAAGCTTTGCTTTTGATCCAGCAAACAATACGACAAAAGCAGTGATTCCAGGTGCTGTCTGGATAATCATTGTATTTTCGGGAATTTTAGGCCTTAATCGCTCGTTAGTTTCTGAGCAGCGAAATGATACTATGCATGGTTTATTGGTTGCACCAATGGAAGCCTCTAGTATTTATTTAGGCAAATTCATGGCAAACTTCTCGATGATATTAATTGTAGAAATTGTCGCGGTTCCCTTCCTATTTTTATTATTTGATTTTAAAGTGAATGGCAGTATTTTATATTTTATCTTAGTGTTGTTTGTTGGGAGTTTTGGATTCATTGCAATTGGAACTTTCTTGGCTGCATTAGCTTCCAATTCCAAGAGCAGTGAGATGTTATTACCGCTTTTGCTCTTCCCAATGACAAGCCCGGTATTAATCGGTGTTACCCAAGCAACAAAAATCATTCTTACTAATATGGAGAAATTACCAAGTGCTATTGCTTGGCTGCAATTGGTCGCCGCCTATGATGTAATTTTCTTTGTACTATGCTTTTTACTAATTGAGTACGTTCTGGAGGTTTAATAGATGAGTATGAATCTTGAAAGAGAAAAGGCGCCACTAGAGGTGACAGATTTGGCACCTATAAAAAGTTCGCTGCTTACCAAAATATTATATGGCGGTATGGTAGCTACCATGTTGGCGGCATTCTACTTTATTTTCCTTTATGCAGAAATAGAAAAGACAATGGGAGCCGTACAAAAGATATTTTATATGCATGTTCCATCAGCATGGGTAGCATTTTTAGCTTTCTTTGTAACATTTGTCTTCAGTATTTTATTTCTAATAAAACGCAAACGAATTTATGATACATACGCCTATGTATCTGCTGAAATTGGTGTTGTATTTACAATCATTGTATTAACGACAGGTCCTATTTGGGCAAAGTCTTCATGGAATACATGGTGGGCTTGGGAGCCACGCCTAACAACTACACTAATCCTTTTCTTCCTTTTTGTAGCATATTTAATGGTTCGACAGATGGATGGTGTTTGGGATAAGAAAGCTAGATTAGCTGCAGTATTTGGAATTATCGGATTTGCGGATGTTCCCATCGTTTTCTTTGCGATTCGCTGGTGGCAATCTAAATTCCATCCAATCGTATTTGGAGATGGTCCATCACAACAAGGCGGTGGAATAGCACCTAGTATGCTCGTTGCTTTATTGGTAACGATTACGGCCTTTACTTTCCTTTATGCCTACCTTCTTCATAAGGGTGTATCCTTTGAAAATATGAAAGTTAAAGTTGACCAGTACAAAGAAAAATTACGTGAAAGACTTGAAAACTAGGAGGAATTTATTATGGAATTCATGTATGGAGCCTATTCAGTTGTTTGGTTAGTTATTTTTGGTTATATGCTTCTCATTGCAAAGCGTCATAGCAGCCTGAAAAAAGATATTGAGTTTTTAAAACAACTAGATAAATAGGGGTTGTTAGGAGGAAGCATGATGAGCAGACGAGTCATAAACTTACTCGTATTGTTTCTATTAATTGGAATGTTTGGCTTTTTTGGGTATAGTTTGGCTAGTAAAGGTGACAATACCGATGTCGGTGACCAAGCCTATAATTTCGAATTACCAAATTTAGATGGAACCAATACGAAGCTCTCTGATTACAAAGGCGAAATAATCATCTTAAATTATTTTGCATCTTGGTGTAAACCATGTGTGGATGAAGCTCCTGAACTTGAGGCATTTGCAAAGGACTACGGCGATCAATACCGATTAATTATGATTAACAAGGGCGAAACAATGGACCGAGTGAAAAAGTTCCTCGAAAAATATAACACGCCTGCCGTCTATGTATTTGATTACAATTCCAAAATTGCAAAAAAGTATAATGTTACAGGGCAGCCAGAAACGTTTGTCATCGATAGACAAGGAGTAATAAGAGAGCATTACAATGGTCCGGTTACATCAGCCCAATTATATGGAATGGTAAAGAAGTACGATCAATAATAGTTTTAAAAAAGGATTGAACCACTTTACAGTGATTCAATCCTTTTTTTATCCACTAATAGGATGATATTTATAATCAGCTGATACACTTGCTTTAATTAGAAGCTGTCCCGGTAGAATTTGTGTTGAACTGACTCCTTTTGCAAACGCAATGTGTTGGCTCTCAAAGGGCTGAATCACGTCTGTGCCTTCTGTCACCAGAATGGGCGTGGGATTGAGTGTTACTCTTAAGGTATTGGCTATGGTTTTTGCTTTGCTGCTTGCATTGTTTAATGCCATGACAAGTGCTTGTTGGTAATAAGAATCCTTGTATCTCGTTGTAAATTGAACATTAGCAACATGGTTTGCTCCGTTCTGAACCGCAGTATCTACTACTTTTCCTATAATAGATAAATCATCGATTTTTACCTCTAAGATATGTGTTACTTTATATCCTCGAAATATTTGTTTTCCTTGATCATAGTCATAGTTGGGTTCAATTCGATAATCAAACGTTTGAATTTGATTTCTATCAATACCTAAAGCAATGAGAGAATCAATCACCTTGTTCCCAACAATTGAATTTTGCTGCTGTGCACTAATGAGTTCTTTGCTTTCAGTTATTACACCTAAATTAACGGTGGCTGTATCTGGCTGTACGGCAATTTCTCCTTCACCCTGCACTTTTATTAGGTTGTTCCTTAGAGATAGTGTATTCCGGTCCCCAGGGTTCTGAATGTACATGAATTTTCCCCCTCAATTATATTCCATACTACATAAATTACGTTTTACTTTATGAAGTATTCCTAGCAATCTAGTCATATTGCGCATCGAAAGGCATACATTTTAAATAATGAGACAAGCAACTCGCAAGGAGGAAGATATGTGGAAACAATCCTAAAATTCTTACCAAAAAACATTGCAGACCAAATCAGTAAAATCCCTCCTAGTCAAAAAGATGAATTGGAAGAAATCAGAATTCGCATCGACCGCCCAATAGAAATTACGATGAAAGGAGCTCCAATGTTTCTATCGTACATTATTCGGCAAGAGGATGCTTTCAACTTATTGAATAAAATCAGCCAATTCTCAATTTATACACTTGAGGAAGAGTTAAAACGGGGGTATATAACGGTTTCAGGCGGCCATAGAATTGGACTTGCAGGAAAGGTCATCCTTGAAGAAGGAAAGGTAAAAGCGATAAGGGATATTGCTTCTTTTAACATTCGGATTGCCAAGGAAAAGATTGGTATCGCAGAGAAGATTATCCCTTTTATTTTCAATCATTCATGGATGCATACGATGATTGTTGGTCCGCCACAAACCGGAAAAACAACATTGTTACGGGATATTGCTAGAATTATTTCATCTGGAAACCAAGAAAAAGGGGTACACGCATATAAGGTAGGAATTGTTGATGAACGCTCGGAAATAGCAGGTTGTGTACATGGAATTCCTCAAATGACGTTTGGGCACCGGTTAGACGTGCTTGACGCCTGCCCAAAAGCTGAGGGGATGATGATGATGATTCGTTCAATGAGTCCCGACGTGTTGGTTGTAGATGAGATTGGTCGAATGGAGGACGCGGAAGCAATTCAAGAAGCTGTTCATGCAGGCATAAAATTAATCATGACCACTCATGGCACAAGCCTGGAAGAAGCGAAAAATAGACCGTCACTAAAGTCTATTATAGACCAAAACATTTTCCAGCGATTTATTGTCCTAAGCAGGGCTCACGGACCGGGAACGATTACACATATTTTAGACGGTAATGGAAAAGAACTCAGTCAAAAAGTGAGAGTGACGTAAATGGTTAAAATAATTGGCGCCATTTTTATTATTCTTGCTACTACTTGGACAGGATTTGAAGTTGCCAAACATTTAAGCGAACGTCCCAGACAGCTTAGACAATTAAGATCTGCGCTTCAATCACTTGAAGCTGAAATCATGTATGGTCATACACCTTTGCATGAGGCTGCAAGGAGATTGGCAGCGCAATTATCAAAGCCATTATCATCCTTCTTTGAAGGGTTTGCAAAGAAACTCACAGATACTGAAACCACAGTCAAGGATGCCTGGGAAGACAGCTTGAAGGAGGTTTGGAAACAGACAGCTTTTAAACAAGGTGAATTTGAGATTATGAAACAATTTGGGGAAACCCTAGGTCGGCATGATCGCTTTTCCCAGCAAAAACATATTATGCTAACTCTTTCCCATCTCGAAAGAGAAGAAGCGGACGCAGTTGAAAGCCAAGCGAAATACGAAAAGATGGTGAAGAGTTTAGGTTTCTTTTCAGGATTATTACTGATTATTTTATTAATTTAGGGGGAAAAGCAATGGGCTTAGAAGTGGATATTATTTTTAAAATTGCCGGTGTGGGAATAGTCGTTGCATTCTTGCATACAGTTCTTGATCAGGTTGGGAAAAAGGAATATGCCCAGTGGGTTACTTTATTCGGCTTTATTTACATTTTGTTTCAAGTTGCTTCAATTGTAGATGATCTCTTCCAGAAAATAAAATCTGTCTTCTTGTTTCAATAGAAAGGAGGGCTTTGCCATTGAGATTATTAAAATAGTTGGAGTGGCTCTTGTCGCAACCTTCCTTGCCTTAATAATAAAAGAGCAAAAACCTAATTTCGCCTTTCTGTTAATCGTATTTGTTGGCTGCAGCATTTTCCTGTTTTTAGTCGATAAAATCTATGAAATTATCCATATGCTTGAAAAGCTGGCAGTGAATGCAAATGTGAATTTAGTTTACGTAGAGACCATACTTAAGATTATTGGAATTGCCTATATTGCGGAGTTTGCCTCTCAAATTACAAAGGACGCAGGTCAGGGTGCAGTAGCTTCAAAAATCGAACTTGCTGGAAAGGTGTTAATTCTTGCGATGGCAATCCCAATTTTAACGGTCATGATCGAAACCATAATCAAGTTGATTCCAAGCTAGAAGGGTCATTTTCTTTGAAAATTAGAGGTGAAAAATGATGAAGCAAAAGCTGCAGATTATTCCCATTATGATTCTATTATTATTTTTATTTACCTCAACAAGTGTACAAGCTAACGAAGTAGAAAAAGATGCCTCGACACCTCTCTCTCCACAAGAATTAGTAGATGCACAGCTTAAAACCATGGACTTAACAGAGCTTAAACAATATTGGGAGGATATTCAAAGTGAATACGGCGGCTTCCTCCCAGAAAGCCAGAAAGGCAGTTTGTATGATTTTGTAAAAGGAGATAAGAAGTTCTCCTTCAAGGATTGGACACAAGGAGTTCTAAAATTCCTATTTCATGAATTTGTTGTAAATGGAAAATTACTTGGTTCTTTGATTCTTCTTACCATATTCAGTATGTTTCTCCAATCTATGCAAAATGCGTTTGAAAGCAGCACGATTAGTAAAGTTGCCTACTCCATTGTCTATATGGTCCTAGTAATTATTGCCCTTAATAGTTTTCATATCGTCATAGAGTATACCAATGAGGCGATTGGAAGCATGATTTCCTTTGTGCTTGCGCTAATACCGCTCTTGTTAGCCTTGATTGCTTCATCGGGCGGAATCATCTCAGCAGCTTTCTTCCATCCTGTTATTTTGTTTTTAATGAATATCAGTGGGATGTTCATGCAATATGTCATTCTTCCACTTCTTTTTTTAGCTACTCTTTTGAGTATCGTAAGTACAATGTCCGACCAGTATAAGGTGACGCAGCTTGCGCAGCTGCTAAGAAACTGGAGTATTGGCTTAATGGGGCTTTTCTTAACTGTTTTTCTTGGGGTCATTTCCGTACAGGGTGCATCCACAGCAATAACAGATGGAGTGGCCATTCGTACGGCAAAATTTGTGACAGGTAACTTTATTCCTGTCATTGGCAGAATCTTTACTGATGCGGCGGACACAGTAGTGAGTGCCTCAGGATTGTTGAAGAATTCTGTTGGAATAGCGGGTGTCGGCATCCTACTCATCATTGTTGCTTTCCCGGCTATTAAAATCTTAATGATCGCTTTTATTTATAAATTTGCTGCTGCTATTTTACAGCCATTAGGCGGGGGACCCGTTATTAAATGTTTAGATATTATTAGCAAAAGCGTTATATATGTTTTTGCTGCATTAGGTATCGTCTCTCTCATGTTCTTTTTAAGTATTACCGTTATTGTTGCAGCAGGGAATCTAACGATGATGATGAGATAGGGGAGAATGTTATGGAATTTTTAATAGAATGGGTAACGAATATTATTCTTTTTATCCTCTTGGCAACCGTTATTGATATGCTGCTTCCAAATACAAGTATGCAAAAATATACAAAAATGGTTACAGGGCTTCTGCTAATAGCCATAATTCTTACACCTATTTTTAAGTTAATCTCTAAGGATTTTGAAACAGCAATGGCTCAGATTCCCTCTTTCCAGGGTCCAGGCGAAAAAAATATGGAAAATTTAATAGAATTGCAGAAAAAAGAAATACAAGCCTCCAATCATGCATATATTTTAGAAACAATGGCTGTCCAGCTTGAAAAGGGAGTAGAAGAGGAGTTGATGGAACAATT
Organism: Neobacillus sp. YX16; assembly: GCF_030123505.1. Taxonomy (GTDB): domain Bacteria; phylum Bacillota; class Bacilli; order Bacillales; family Cytobacillaceae; genus Neobacillus. The sequence goes on along the minus strand of NZ_CP126115.1, from coordinate 4,500,867 downwards.
TGGTTTGGAAATCTCAAAAATAGAACTAACAACCAAGGATGATAGTCAAGAATCATTCCCTGAAAACCTCGAAATGGTTACAGTTCGCTTAAAGCAGCCTGAAACAAAAGATACCACTGTCGAAGCCGTTCAACCAGTAAGCATTGATACAGAAACGCCTCTTCCATCTAAAGATCAAACAGAGGAATCAGAAAAAGTCGCCGCATTTCTTTCGCAACAATGGAATGTAACCGAAAAAGTAATTGAAGTCTCGGTTGAAGGGGGGATGAAATAGCAGAATGGAAAATAATAAGGGACCATTTTCATGGCTTAAAAACCTAGTCTCAAAGGGTGAAACTTCTGATAAAAAGTCTGGGAAATATCAATATATGATTCTGGTACTATGTATCGGTGCTGCCTTCATGATTGTTGGTAATGTACTATTCTCGGATAAATCAGCGCCTCTTGACAGTAAGGCAGTAACCACGAGCCAGGCAGAAACGTCAGAGGTTGAGGCTTTTAGCCTAAAGAAAGATTCAAATAATAAAACAATTTCTGGTTACGAAGAAGAATATGAGAAACAGCTTAAGAATGCACTGGAAGAAATGCTGGGTGTAGACGATGTAATGGTAGTGGTGAATATTGATTCAACTGACAAGAAGGTGCTTGAGAAAAACACAGTAACAAAATCTCAGACAACAGAGGAAAAAGACAACGAGGGTGGAGAGCGGAAAGTACAGGATACCTCCACCGATGAGCAATTAGTCATTATTCGTGAAGGCGAGAAAGAGGTACCAATCGTGGTTGAATATCAAAAACCAGCCATTCGTGGAGTGCTAGTAGTTGCTAAAGGTGCAGAAAATATTCAAGTGAAAAAATGGATTATTGAGGCAGTAACAAGAGCGCTTGACGTACCTAGTCATCGCGTTGCCGTTATGCCTAAAAAATAAAAGGGGGATTTACGAATGCTATTGAAAAAACAAACAGTTTGGTTATTAACAATGTTAAGTTTGGTGGTTGTATTATCCGTTTATTACATTACCTCTCCTGAACAAAAAAGCAACGAACTTGCAGCAGTAAAGCAGGAGGAAAAAGCTGACCAAAAAGAAACAAAAACAGATACTGAAGCCAAGGATGCCGATACCATTATTTCACAAGTTGCAGGTGACGAAGAATTTGAAGCACTTCGTTTGCAACTTCAAGATGAGCGCAGTGAATTAAAAGAACATTTAAACACCGTGGTAGCAACAACTGATCTGCCTGCTGATGAAAGAAGTGAGGCGGTTGACCAAATGCAAAAGCTATCTGAAATTGCAAAAAAAGAAGAAATGCTTGAAACATTAATTAAAGCCATGGATTATGAAGACGCATTAGTGAGAGCAGATGGTACAACGGTTAAAATTATTGTGAAGTCTAAGAAAGAGTCTTCTAAATCAGAAGCAAATGCGATTATTCAAATGGTTAAGAAAGAAATTGGTGAAACTAATTTTGTAGCGGTAGAATTCCAGCCAACTAAATAAACCAAACAAAAAGGAAAGCCGGCGGCTTTCCTTTTTTTGAGGATTGATAAGAAGAATATTGAACTTCAACAAGGAATTAGCGTATAGTATTAGTAGTTAGTCTTAATTTTTGTAGGACAGGGAGTGTTCAGATTGTTAAAAGTACAAGAAATTCGTGAATTAATAAAATTAGTTGACCAGTCCAGTATTGATGAATTCGTTTATGAAAATGAAGGTTCCAAAATAAAAATGAAAAAGAATACTGGAACAACAGTAACTGCTGTACAATCATTACCACAAGCATCAGTTGAGGTTGTCCCTGTAACTCAACCAGCTGCAGTTTCCGTAGCACCTGTGCAAGTAGAACAGCAGGAAGCAGCAAACAATAGTGCAGCGACTCCAGCTGATACATCAAATTTACACAAAATCACTTCCCCTATGGTAGGGACTTTTTATGGCTCACCAACACCGGAAGCAGATTCATATGTAAAAGCAGGTTCAGTTGTTACGAAGGATTCTATCGTATGTATTGTTGAAGCAATGAAATTATTTAATGAAATTGAAGCTGAAGTTAATGGTGAAATCGTTGAAGTTTTAGTGAAAAATGGCCAATTAGTAGAATATGGGCAGCCATTATTTTTAGTAAAGCCGGAATAAGGAGCGATAACAGGATGATAAAGAAACTGTTAATTGCAAATAGAGGAGAAATAGCTGTCAGAATTATTCGTGCTTGCAGGGAAATGGGCATTGAATCTGTTGCCGTTTTCTCCGAGGCAGACCGTGAAGCTCTTCATGTACAGCTTGCAGACGAAGCCTATTGCATAGGACCGACATTATCAAAAGATAGTTACTTAAATGTAACAAATTTAATTAGTGTAGCAAAATTAACAGCTTGTGACGCTATCCATCCAGGATATGGTTTTCTAGCTGAAAACGCCGATTTCGCAGAACTTTGCCGTGAATGTAATATTACCTTCGTGGGACCTAGTCCTGAAGCAATTACCAAAATGGGTACGAAAGATATTGCAAGGGAAACCATGCGTGAAGCAGGGGTTCCGATTGTACCGGGTTCAACCGGAATAATAAATGATATCGATGAAGCACTCGAGCTTGTAAAAAGAATACAATACCCGGTAATCATCAAAGCAACTGCTGGCGGAGGCGGTAAAGGTATCCGTGTTGCAAAAAATGAGCAGGAACTCGTTAAGGGTATTAATATCACACAGCAAGAAGCTCTAACCGCTTTTGGTAATCCTGGAGTGTACATAGAAAAGTATATTGAGGATTTCCGCCATGTTGAAATACAAGTTCTGGCAGATTCCTATGGAAATACTGTCCATTTAGGAGAAAGGGACTGTACGATTCAACGGAGGCTGCAAAAACTTTTAGAAGAGTCTCCTTCACCAGCATTAGATGGAGAAATTCGTGAAGAAATGGGAAATGCTGCAGTAAAAGCGGCAAAAGCGGTTGATTATTCAGGGGCAGGAACGGTAGAATTTATATATGACTACCGCAATCGTAAATATTACTTTATGGAAATGAATACAAGGATACAGGTGGAGCACCCAGTTACTGAAATGGTTACAGGTATTGATCTTATTAAGGAGCAAATTCGAGTTGCTTCTGGAGAAAAATTAACAGTAAAGCAACAGGATGTTACGTTTACAGGCTGGGCAATAGAATGCCGAATCAATGCAGAGAACCCTGAGAAGAACTTCATGCCTTCAGCAGGAAAAATAAATATGTACCTGCCACCTGGCGGTTTTGGTGTACGAATTGATTCAGCTGCATACCCTGGTTATACGATTCCACCTTATTATGATTCTATGATTGCAAAGGTCATCACATATGGTAATAGCAGGGAAGAAGCAATCTCACGAATGAAACGTGCGTTAAGTGAATTTGTGATTGAGGGTGTTCACACTACCATTCCGTTCCATTTAAAATTGCTTGAGCATGAAAACTTCGTAGAGGGACAGTTCAATACGAAATTTCTTGAGTTACATGATGTGATGAAGTCTATCTAAATCTGGAGGTGTACTTTATGAGCGAGTATAATGTACTGGAAATGAATCAAGGTAATAGCGGCCACGGTAAAGTTGAAATTGCACCAGAAGTCATTGAAGTCATTGCAGGTATTGCTGCTTCCGAGGTCGAGGGAGTTGCACAAATGCGTGGAAACTTTGCAACAGGTGTAGTTGAACGGCTCGGGAAGAAAAACCACGGTAAAGGTGTTAAGGTGGAATTATCAGAAGAAGGAATTACAGTTGACGTATACTGCTTAATGAAATTTGGGGTATCTATCCCAACTGTAGCAGGGAAAATACAGGATAACATTCGTCAAGCATTACTCAACATGACAGCTCTAGAGGCTGAAGCCGTAAACATACACGTTGTAGGAATCTCATTCGAAACCCAAAAACCAGAGCCCGAAGTAGAAGAAGAGATTTAATAAATAATACAAAGGCTGTTTTAAAGTTAATTAGTGATTTAGTTAACTCGTTGATTTTCGTTCCAGGCACGAAGACTCCTGCGGGAGGACGGGGCAGGGGAGACCCCGCAGGCGCTAAAGCGCCGAGGAGGCTCCCCGGACCGCCCGCGGAAAGCGAAGTGACTGGAACGGAAATCAACAGACCATTTAAAAACAGCCCAAACCAAAGGAGAAAATCCTTTGGTTTTTTTCTTTTTTTACGGTTATTAGTATTCTGCTTCTAGGTAAAAATAAGGTATTACAGTGCGAATCAATTTTAGTTATGCTATTATCTTTTTATGTACAAAACAATATCATGCATTTGTTGTATGAAATTAGACAAAAATTAATTATTATCTCTAAAGGAGTTAACGGTATAATGAAAAGAAGAACTGCAAGGGAAAAGGCGCTACAAGCTCTTTTTCAAATCGATGTAAGTAATACAGAGCCAGCTTCTGCAATTGAACATGTTTTAGAAGGGGAGTCAGGAGATGACTACCTAACTAAGCTTGTGTTAGGAGTGGTTGAACATAAAAATGAAATTGATCCATTAATCATAGTAAACCTTGAAAAATGGACGATGGACCGTTTAGCAACTGTAGACAGAAACTTATTAAGATTAGCCATTTATGAATTAAAGTATTTCAGAAATGAAACACCTGAAAATGTTATTTTAGATGAAGCAATAGAAATTGCTAAAATCTACGGAGATGAACAATCAAGCCGATTTATTAATGGTGTATTATCAAAAGTAAAACAGCAGCTGATTAGCGAATAAATAGATTGGTATTACTGGAGGGGAAACATTATGACTGCAACAATTATTGATGGTAAGGAAATAGCCGCAAAGAAAAAGGTAGAAATCGCTGAGGAAGTAAAAAAGCTAAAGGACCAAGGGGTAACACCAGGACTTGCTGTCATTCTCGTAGGGAATAATCATGCATCCAGAACATATGTAACAAATAAAGAAAAAACTTGTCTAGAACTTGGCATGCACTCTGTACTTATTGAGTTACCTGAAGAGGTTTCACAGGAAGAACTACTGTTGAAAATCGAGGAGTTGAATGGAGATACAGCAATCCACGGTATCCTTGTTCAACTGCCACTGCCAAAGCATATTGATGAAATTAAAATAATAGAAGCTATTTCACCTTTAAAAGATGTTGACGGATTCCATCCCATTAATATCGGAAGGATGATGACCGGTCAAGATGCGTTCTTACCATGTACCCCTTTTGGAATCATGGTGCTCATAGAGGAGACTGGTATATCTGTTGCTGGCAAACATGTAGTAGTTGTAGGGAGAAGTAATATTGTTGGAAAGCCAGTGGGTCAGTTATTTCTTAATCAGCATGCAACTGTAACGTACTGTCATTCACGGACAAAGGATTTACAGGCTCAAACATCACAGGCTGATATACTCGTTGCAGCAGTTGGTATCGCTAATTTTATTAAAGCCGATCATGTAAAAGAAGGTGCAGTCGTTATTGACGTTGGGATAAACCGAAATGAAGCTGGAAAGCTTTGCGGAGATGTTGACTTTAATGAAGTTGTCGAAAAAGCCGGTTATATTACTCCAGTTCCAAAGGGTGTAGGTCCTATGACCATTACGATGCTCATGTATAACACACTTAAATCAGCAAAAAATACGCTGCGGTCCTAAAAAGGAGTTCGTAATGCAGGAAAAAAAGTATTTATCTGTATTGGCATTAACAAAATACATAAAAAGAAAGTTTGATGCTGATCCCCATTTGCAGGATGTCCATGTAAGAGGTGAAATATCAAACTTTAAACAGCATTCGAGCGGGCATATGTATTTTACCTTAAAGGATGAAAAAGCACGCATTCTTGCAGTTATGTTCTCCAGCCAATCACGGACAATGAAGTTTTCGCCAGAAAACGGCATGAAAGTGGTTGTAAAAGGAGATATTTCTGTCTATGAACCAAGTGGTCAATATCAAATATATATAAAAGAAATGCAGCCGGATGGAATTGGCGAGTTATTTTTAGCTTATGAACAGTTAAGAAAAAGACTCGAAGCGGAAGGCTTATTCTCGTTAGAACGTAAGAAGTCAATTCCGAGTTATCCGAAGACGGTAGGCGTCATTACTTCCCCAACAGGGGCGGCAATAAGAGATATTATCACAACGATCAAAAGACGTTATCCGATTGCAAATATTCTCGTATTACCAGCGCTCGTACAAGGTGAAAATGCCGCTCCTTCTATCGCTAAAGCTATTGAGAAGGCAAATAAGCTGGATAACCTTGATGTGCTTATAGTTGGGCGTGGAGGCGGTTCAATTGAAGAATTATGGGCTTTTAATGAGGAATTAGTTGCTAGGGCTATATTTCAATCTGAAGTTCCTATCATTTCTGCTGTTGGACATGAAACAGATTTTACAATTGCAGATTTTGTTGCTGATATGCGTGCTCCAACGCCGACTGCTGCTGCTGAGTTAGCTGTACCACATATAGATGAATTAATGGAAAGACTGTTGCAGCGGAAAACCCGTTTGCTCCAGTCGATGAATAGCCTATACCGATACGAGAAGCAACGGTTAGACAGAGTTCAAAAATCCTATGCTTTTCGGTACCCACAGCGTCTTTACGAGCAAAAGCTTGAGCAGGTAGATAAATTAACAGAACTGCTTGTTCGCGGTGCCTCTCGATTGTCAGACGTCAAAAGGTCACAGCATCAAACAGTACACAATCGTCTGATACGAAACCATCCAAGAGTAGCTTTACGCGATGCAGCGGGCAGGTTTGACCGCTCACAAAAAGATATCGGACGGGCAATGGAGAAAATTCTCTTAAAGAAACAAACAGAATTCGATAGGGTTATTTCAACCCTTCAGGCATTAAGTCCGTTAAAAATAATGGAACGTGGGTACAGCCTCGTCTATTCAAATGATAATGAATTAATAAAAAGTATTAAACAAGTTAAAGAGAACGAACCACTTCAAATTCAATTAACAGATGGCAGCCTTCTCTGTAATGTACAGAATATAAAGGAGAGCGAAAACCGTGAGTAATGAACAAAAGATTTCCTTTGAGGAAGCAATGAATAAGCTTGAACAAATTGTGGATAAGCTTGAAGAAGGAGATGTCCCTTTAGAAGAAGCAATTATCTTTTATAAAGAAGGGATGGAACTATCCAAGCTATGTCATGATAAGCTTAAAAGTGTTGAAGAACAATTAACACAGATTATTACGGAGGACGGACGGAAACAAAACTTTACGATCGAAGAGGAGGAATAGGCTTTGAGTACTAAAGTTCTAGATGCTTTTACACAAGAACATAAACAACTGCTTGAATCAGAGCTTCGAACCTTGGTGCAAAAGCTAAAGGCACCTCCTATTATTAAAGAAGCCATGCATTATTCTCTTGAAGCAGGCGGTAAAAGAATTCGTCCTTTACTAGTATTTGCTACCATTGCTGCTTTTGGAAAAGATCCTAAAATTGGGCTGTTAGCTGCTTCAGCAATAGAAATGATTCATACTTATTCATTAATCCATGATGACCTGCCAAGTATGGATAATGATGACCTTAGAAGAGGGAAACCAACGAATCACAAAGTGTTTGGCGATGCAATTGCCATTCTAGCCGGCGATGCTTTATTAACCTTCAGTTTCGAGGTAATTGGACAGATTCCAAACGAAAATGCTTCGAGTGAGACGAAACTACGACTGGTAACCGAAATGGCCAAAGCTGCAGGCAGTGAAGGAATGGTTGGCGGTCAGGTAGCGGATATGGAAGGAGAGGGAAAAACTCTAACCATTGAAGAGCTTGAGTATATACATATACATAAAACAGGAAGACTCTTAAGATTTAGTGTCATTGCAGGTGCGTTGTTAGGCGGGGCAAATCAGGAGCAACTAGAAAACCTTTCTTCTTTTGCCCATCATCTTGGGATTGCTTTTCAAATACAGGATGACATTTTAGACTTAGAAGGCAATCCAGAGTTACTTGGTAAACCTGTTGGAAGTGACACCACTAATGATAAGAGTACCTATCCACAGCTATTAACGATGGAGGGTGCGAAGGAAGAGTTACAAAAGCAATTAAATTTGTCCAAACAATACTTAGAAAAGACTGGACTTAATATCAATCTTCTTAGTGAAATTGCAGACCTTGTGGCATCTAGAGACCACTAATATAACTGGTATTTGAACAACAAAGTAATTGTGTTATAATTGTTGTCAATGTAGAAAACGTTGTTAATGCCGTTACCACTATTAGTGTTAGCGGCTATTTTTAAATAGTAGACTGAAAGAAAAAGTATGAAAGTGAGTGGTCCTAAAATGGATCTGTTATCAATAAAAGACCCTTCCTTTTTAAAAGGGATGTCAAATCAAGAATTAGAGGCTTTAAGTCAAGAGGTACGCAAATTCTTGATTGAAAAGCTGTCTGTAACTGGAGGCCATATTGGACCGAATTTAGGTGTTGTCGAATTAACAATTGCCTTGCATAAATGTTTTGACAGCCCCAAAGACAAATTTATTTGGGATGTAGGACATCAGTCCTATGTTCATAAAATACTGACAGGCAGGGCTAGCGAATTTGATACATTGCGTCAATATAAAGGACTGTGCGGCTTTCCGAAAAGAATTGAAAGTGAGCATGATGTTTGGGAAACGGGACATAGCTCAACATCCCTTTCCGCTGCGATGGGAATGGTCATTGCCAGAGACTTGAGAAAAGAGAAATCCTTTATTGTGCCGATTATTGGAGATGGTGCATTAACAGGTGGAATGGCGTTAGAAGCATTAAACCATATTGGTCATGAAAAGAAGAATATGATGGTCATACTGAACGACAATGAAATGTCAATTGCTCCTAATGTTGGTGCTCTTCATAATATCCTTGGCCAATTACGCACAGCTGGTAAATATCAGTGGGTTAAAGATGAGTTAGAATTATTCTTAAAGAAGGTTCCAGCTGTCGGAGGAAAACTCGCAGCAACTGCTGAACGTGTTAAAGACAGTCTAAAATATTTATTTGTTTCAGGTATGTTTTTTGAGGAAATGGGCTTTACGTACTTAGGTCCAGTGGATGGGCATGATTTTGAAGCATTATTTGAAAACTTCCGCTATGCCAAAAAAACGGAAGGGCCAGTTCTTCTACACGTGATCACGAAAAAAGGAAAAGGTTTTCACCCGGCTGAAAGTGATACAAAAGGTACATGGCATGGTACAGGGCCATATAAGATGGATACCGGTGCCTTTGTTAAGTCTGATAAAGCCCCTCCAGCATGGAGCAGCCTAGTTAGTGAAACAGTTCGCAAGCTTGCACGCGAGGATGAGCGAATTGTGGCGATTACCCCTGCAATGCCTGTTGGGTCTAAACTAGAGGGCTTTGCAAGTGAATTTCCAGAGAGAATGTACGATGTTGGGATAGCTGAACAGCATGCTGCTACTGTAGCTGCTGGATTAGCAACCCAAAATATGAAGCCATTTTTAGCCATCTATTCGACATTTTTACAACGGGCATATGATCAAGTTGTTCATGACATTTGCCGTCAGAATCTTAATGTTTTCATCGGAATTGATCGGGCTGGGTTAGTAGGAGCAGACGGTGAAACCCATCAGGGCGTATTTGATATTGCCTTTTTAAGACATGTGCCTAATATCGTGTTAATGATGCCCAAGGATGAAAATGAAGGGCAGCATATGGTTTATACTGCTCTAAAGTATGATGATGGTCCAATTGCAATGAGATTCCCTCGAGGAAATGGCTTAGGTGTTCCAATGGATGAAGAATTCAAGAGCATTCCAATTGGCACCTGGGAGGTCTTGAAGGAAGGCGAAGACGGTGCTATCTTAACCTTTGGTACCACAATCCCAATGGCAATGGAGGCAGCAGAAGTTCTAGAGAAACAAGGAATTTCAGTAAAGGTAGTTAATGCGCGGTTCATAAAGCCATTAGATGAAAAAATGCTCAATCAGTTATTCTCAAAGAACACCCCTATCCTAACCATAGAAGAAGCAATTCTCCAGGGCGGATTTGGAAGCTATGTATTAGAATGCGCACATGATCAAGGTTTTTATCATCAAGTAATAGACCGAATGGGGATACCGGACAAATTTATAGAGCATGGAGATGTTAATTCGCTATTAGAGGAAATAGGGATGACTACTTCTGAGGTTGTTAAAAGAATGACTATACTTGCGCGAAAAAAACAACAAAGGGCATAAGTAATGAAAAACAAAGAGCGTTTAGATGTTTTATTAGTTGAAAGAGGATTAGCTGAAACTCGGGAGAAGGCGAAGCGTTCTATTATGGCTGGGCTGGTTTATTCAAACGAGGAGCGTTTAGATAAACCTGGAGAAAAAGTAAAAGTAGATATTCCGCTGATAATAAAAGGAAAAGTGCTCCCTTATGTCAGTCGCGGCGGTCTTAAGCTTGAGAAGGCGTTGAAGGTCTTTGAGGTGACAGTCAAGGATAAAATTATGCTGGATATTGGTGCTTCTACGGGAGGATTTACTGACTGCGCACTGCAAAATGGTGCCAAAATGTCCTATGCCTTGGATGTAGGATATAATCAGCTTGCATGGAAGCTGCGTCAGGATGAACGTGTAGTGGTTATGGAAAGAACCAACTTCCGGTATGTAACAGCAAAAGATTTGGCTGGCGAAATGCCCAATTTTGCAACCATCGATGTTTCTTTTATTTCCTTAAAGTTAATTTTACCTGTATTAAAAATACTTCTTGTTCCTGACAGTGATATTGTTGCACTTGTTAAACCGCAATTTGAAGCAGGTCGTGAGCAGGTGGGAAAAAAAGGTATCGTTCGCGAGGAAAAAGTACATTTACAGGTTGTTAATAAAATTGTCGATTTTGCTCTTGAACAAGGATTTAATGTGGTTAATTTATCCTTTTCTCCTATCACAGGGGGAGACGGGAATATCGAGTTTCTTCTTCACCTCAGATGGATAGGGGAGCAAGATAAAGGACAAAATCAATTACCTTTCGAGCCTTCGCAAATAGTGAAAGACTCCCATCTAGAATTTAAATCCAAACAAGATGTAGAGGGATGAGCATATGCTTATCCTTCCTTTTTAATTTGACAAGTTTTTCTCTTGAATAATCATTGTACATCCTAGGCAAAATGGGCTAACATATTGGTATAAGCGACATTTTTGTACAAAATACCTAAATGTTCTGATGATTACGGGGTGAATGATTTGAATAAAGGTCAACGTCATATAAAAATTAGAGAAATTATCACCAATAATGATATTGAAACACAGGATGAACTTGTTGACGAGTTAAAAAGTGCTGGGTTTAATGTAACGCAGGCAACTGTATCAAGGGATATTAAAGAGCTGCACTTGGTTAAAGTCCCATTGTTAGATGGCAGATACAAATATAGCCTTCCAGCAGACCAACGATTTAATCCATTGCAAAAATTAAAAAGGTCGTTAATGGATGCATTTGTTCGTATAGATTCTGCTGGACATTTACTAGTAATGAAATGTCTGCCTGGAAATGCGATGGCAATCGGTGCATTACTTGATAATCTTGACTGGGAAGAAATATTAGGAACCATCTGTGGGGACGATACGATTTTAATCATCTGTCGTACACCTGAAGATACAGAGACGATCACAAATCGTTTCCTTGACATGCTGTAATGGGGGGAAAGGACCATGTTATCAGAATTATCGATTAAGAACTTTGCCATTATTGAGGCCCTTGCCATTTCGTTTGACAAGGGCTTGACTGTTTTAACAGGAGAAACGGGTGCAGGAAAATCAATAATTATTGACGCAATTCATCTGCTGGTAGGAGGCCGAGGCTCTGCTGAGTTTGTCAGACATGGGGAAGATAAGGCAGAAATTGAGGGTCTATTTCAAATAGATGAGCACCATCCGGTGTTTTCAAAAGCATTTGAGTTCGGAATAGAAATTGAAGAGGGAATGGTTGTTTTACGAAGGGATATTTCGCGGACTGGCAAAAGTGTTTGTAGAATCAATGGTAAGCTTGTGACCATTTCAACTCTACGGGAAGTGGGTTCTACCTTAGTTGATATACATAGTCAGCATGAACACCAAGATTTAATGGATGAGAGCAGGCATCTACTATTACTTGACCAATTTGGCTTTGAGGAAATTTCGCGTTCTCAAGCAGAATACCAAGAAGTGTTTCATCGCTATGAACAGACTTTTCATAAACTTAAGTCTTTAAGTGAGAATGAGCAAAAAACAGCACATCGATTAGATTTAATTCAATTTCAATTTGACGAGATTCAAAATGCAAATTTAAAGCTTAATGAAGATGAGCAGCTTTTTGAAGAAAAAAGAAAGCTTGTGAATTTTGAGCGTGTTTTCGATGCTGTTCAATCCAGTTATAATGCCCTAACTGGAGAACAAAAGGGGCTAGATTGGATTAGTATGGTAATGGGACAACTGGAGGACGCTGCAGCTTTGGATTCCGCCTATAAAGAATTATATGAATCCGTCATGAATAGCTTTTATCTATTAGAAGATGCTTCCCGCACATTGAGAAATGAATTAGATGAGTTAGAATATGATCCACAGCGGTTAAATGCAATCGAAGAAAGATTAAATGAAATTAATCAGTTAAAACGGAAGTATGGAAAAACAATTGAAGAAATTTTAGAATATGCAGCGAAAATTGAAGAAGAAATAGAAACATTGCAAAATAAAGAAACACATATAGGGCAATTAGAGAAACAACTAGCCTCCATTAAAAAGGATTTAAGTCTTGAAGCCAAACAGCTGACGGAGCTCCGAAAACGCTGGGCTGGGAAGCTGACAAAATTAATTCATAATGAATTGAAAGAACTATACATGGCAAAAACAGTTTTTGAAATCCGCTTTGAATCTGTCTTGCCACATTTTACAAAAAACGGTGTGGATCACGTGGAGTATTTTATTTCAACAAATCCAGGTGAACCCTTAAAGCCATTATCAAAAATTGCCTCTGGCGGTGAACTATCGAGGATAATGCTAGCACTTAAAAGTATTTTTTCGAAACACCAAGGAGTTACTTCCATTATTTTTGATGAGGTGGATACTGGCGTAAGCGGCAGGGTAGCACAATCGATAGCTGAAAAAATTTATAAAGTAGCTGTCGATTCACAGGTATTATGTATTTCCCATTTGCCACAAGTAGCTGCAATGGCAGATACTCATTTGTTTATTTCTAAAGTGACAAAAGGCGGGCGAACCAAAACTTCGGTCAGTCCACTCGGTGTAGAAGAAAAAATAAGGGAAATTGGCCGAATGATTTCTGGCGTTGAAATTACCGATTTAACGAAAAAACATGCTGAAGAATTGCTGTTTTTAGCATCTGAAAATAAAAAAATTGAAAAGCTTCCCAATTAGGGGAGCTTTTTTATGTTGTCTCAGGTTATAAATGCTGCTAATGGAGGCAAAATTAAAGATGTAGCCATTTCGATGTGAGTGAAACGCAAAGCGAGGAGAGTGAAGATTTTGAAGTTAGAAATAATTAGAAAGATCATTGGTGGAATTCTCCTTGTTTCATTAATCAGCGTTCTTTATTTTCAGCCATTTCAGCAGTACCTTGATATACCAAAGACCATTACAGTCTTTGAAGGACAAGATTATACTTTTCAAAAGGCTGTACCGGTATCAGCCTCTTTAGTATCTCTCAATTCAAATATCACACTTGAACAAGATAAAAACAATGTATCCTTAAAAGCAAATGATTCAGGCAAAGAAGAAATGCTATTAGAGTTTGCAGGGATACCCGTTAAAAAGGTCGATGTAAATGTCTTAAAGGATTTCAGAGTCCAGCCAGGCGGACAATCCATAGGTGTTAAATTAAATACGGTTGGCGTATTGGTCGTAGGTCACCATTTAGTTAATACTGAAGATGGAAAAAAATCACCTGGTGAAATAGCAGGTATCAAAATCGGTGATATTATTACAGAAATCAATGGTAATAAAATTGAAAAAATGACAGATGTGGCTCCCTTTGTACAAAATGCAGGACAAAGCGGAAAAGCATTAGATATGGTTATTAGCAGGGATAGCGGAAAGTTCACAACGAAACTAACTCCCCTTAAAGATGAGGGAGAAAACTCCTATAAGCTTGGATTATATATTCGTGATTCAGCTGCAGGGATTGGAACTATGACATTTGTTCATCCACAATCAAAAAAATATGGTGCCCTCGGGCATGTCATTTCTGATATGGATACGAAAAAGCCAATTGTAGTAGAAGATGGTCAAATCGTTCGGTCTACGGTTACCTCCATTGAAAAAGGCAGTAATGGCGACCCAGGAGAAAAGCTTGCACGATTCTCTTCAGACCGTGAAATTGTCGGAAACATCACAAAAAACAGCCCATTTGGCATATTCGGAGTATTAAATAAAGAGTTAAAGAATGGAATTTTGGATAAACCTCTTCCAATTGCTTTATCTCACCAAGTGAAGGAAGGGCCAGCAAAAATTTTAACAGTGGTAGATAATGACAGGGTAGAAGAATTTGAAATTGAAATTGTCAGCACGATCCCGCAGAAATTTCCAGCAACAAAAGGCATGGTTTTAAAAGTAACAGATCCAAAGCTTTTAGAAAAAACTGGAGGAATCGTTCAGGGGATGAGCGGAAGTCCGATTATCCAGGACGGAAAGCTAATTGGAGCAGTAACACATGTCTTTGTCAATGATCCAACTTCTGGTTATGGAGTACACATTGAATGGATGTTAAATGAAGCAGGAATTAACATATACGAAAAACCTATAGAAAAGGCTAGCTAAAACTAAAATCAGTAATTCAAACAAAATAGGCGATAAAAGCCTATTTTGTTTTTACATAAAGTTATTTCGACAAAATCATGGAATAATCTGACATAAGTGCGAATTTAGTCGAAACTTAAAGGAAAACAAAGAAAAGATGAGATTTTCTCACTATTTTAAGAAATATTAAAAAAACTAGAGGAATTTTAGTTGCATTGTCGAATTTCTAATTTAGAATAGAATTAAGAGAATAAAAAATTAATGTAAAATAGAGATATGACCATTTGGACTTGAGGAGGATATGAAAGTGAAAAAGATTAAAGTTTGTGTCGTGGATGATAATAGGGAGTTAGTTGGATTATTAGAGGACTATATTTCTTCCCAAGATGATATGGAAATTGCGGGTATTGCTCATAATGGTCAGGATTGTTTAGAACTTCTTGAATCAACGGATACGGATGTACTCGTTTTAGATATTATTATGCCTCACCTAGATGGTTTAGCCGTCCTAGAGCGCTTAAGAGAGCTCAAAAAGGGAGCAATTCCAAATGTTATTATGTTGACTGCATTTGGACAAGAAGACGTTACGAAGAAGGCTGTAGAGCTTGGTGCTTCGTATTTTATTTTGAAACCTTTTGATATGGAGAATTTAGGCAACCATATCCGTCAAGTAAGCGGTAAAACCAGTCAGGTAAGCAGGAAGGCAGCTTCTGGAAATTATCGTTCACACACTGAAAATAAACCGAGAAATCTAGATGCCAGCATTACAAGTATTATTCATGAAATTGGTGTTCCAGCACATATCAAAGGATACTTATACTTGCGTGAAGCCATTTCAATGGTTTATAACGATATTGAATTACTTGGCTCGATTACGAAAGTGTTATACCCTGATATTGCAAAGAAATATAACACCACAGCAAGCCGTGTGGAGCGTGCAATACGTCATGCCATCGAAGTAGCGTGGAGTCGTGGAAATATCGATTCCATTTCATCCTTGTTTGGTTACACAGTAAGCATGTCCAAGGCAAAGCCTACAAACTCCGAGTTTATTGCTATGGTTGCTGATAAGCTTCGTTTAGAGCATAAGGCTTCTTGAAAAGACCAATAATATAATGAAAAAAAGCCTTCATCTCGGGAATGAAGGCTTTTTTATGTCCTAAGTTCATTTATTTTTCTTTTTCTAGTTCCATTAATTTTTGAATAAGTATATGCTGAGGCATATGCATAAGCTGTTCTAACGGAACATTTAATTTTTCGGCAAGCTTAATGGCAGTTTCAGGTGATAATTGTAAAGGTTTCATTGTGATCCTCCATTCATTTAGTTAGGAAGTGAAAAAATGACACAGATTTTTGCGCATCGAGGTTATTCTTCAGCGTTTGCTGAAAATACAATGAGTGCATTTATTGCTGCACAAAAGGCAGGAGCCGACGGCTTAGAGCTGGATGTCCAGTTAACAAAGGACGGTGAAGTGGTTGTCATCCATGATGAAAAACTTGATCGGACAACAAGTGGTAAGGGTTTCGTGAAAAATTTCACCTTTAAAGAAATAAGAAAATTAAATGCCAATAAAAAAGGGGTGAATAAAGAGCCTATCCCCTCATTGATTGAGGTTCTTGAATGGATGCAATCCAATCAACTTGTTTGTAACATAGAGTTGAAAAATAATCTATTTCCGTATGAAGGAATGGAAGAAAAGGTAATTCATCTTGTTCGAAGATTTAATTTGAGTAATCGGATTATCATTTCTTCTTTTAATCATTACAGTATTGTCTTAAGTTATCGGTCAGCGCCTGAAATCGAGACAGCTCCTCTATTTAATGAGCGAATCTATATGCCATGGGTTTATGCTCAATCCATTCGTGCTCAAGGGATTCATCCGAAGTTAGCGTCAGTAACAGATGAAATTATCAAAGGTGCAATTGAAAATGGAATAGCTGTCAGACCCTATACTGTTAATAAAGATACTGATATGGAGAGGCTTTACAAACTAAACTGTACTTCGATCATTACAGACGATCCGGTAAAGGCTTTGAAAATTAAGAAACAATATGAAAAGAGACCATAATGGCCTCTTTTTATTTTTTAAATCGATCCTGTACCTTATTACTTTTTCTGTCACGGTGAAAAATGAAGCCTGCTACAAATGCTAAACCACCAATGAATAGAATCAGTCCTAAAAGAAATTGCAGCCATAAGAAAGGGATTGGGCTTTGAAGAATCCCAAATGTCATATCACGCATTAATTTAATCCCAAAGCCAGCTAAGAAGCCTGGAATAACTAGTACAAGTAAAGCAATAATCCGCTTCATAATTAAATCCTTCCAATTGTTTAGTAAGTCGTAAGAATTATACCCTCAAGGAAATATTAGTACAAAGATAAAATTTGTCAAGATAACTAAAAAAATATAGAATAGATAGTGAAAAATATTGCATGTTTTCGATTAGATTGTATGAAAAAATCTTCTTTTATAATAAAGGGGCGGAAAAATGCAAAATGTTATGATTGTTGGCGCCGGTAAGGGTGGTACAGCGGTCCTTAAGCTGCTCAATGAAACAGAAGTCCTTCAGGTTAAGGCTGTCATTGACAGAAATTTAGATGCACCGGGTATCTTTTTAGCGCAGAGTTTGGGTATTAAAATCGGAATTGATTGGAAGCCGTTTTTAAGTGAAAATATCGATATTATTATTGAAGTAACAGGAAATGAACATGTGTTTCAAGAGTTAAGGAGCACCAAGGACAAGAAAACCGTTTTAATTCCTGGCAGTGTTGCATTTCTTCTTGCAAGGCTTCTTGAAGAAAAGGAAGAATTAATCGTTAAACATCAAAATGCCTCCTATCAGCAAGAACTAATTTTTAATGCCACAAATGATGGGATGCTGGTGATTGATGCAAAAGGGTTCGTGATTTTATTTAATCGCCGAGCCGAAGAAATGACAGGTGTGAAACGGGACCAAGCAATTGGGAAATACGTGGTTGAGGTAATACCGGAAAGTAGACTGCCTTTAATCCTGGAAACAAGAAGAACAGAAACGAATCAAGAAATGGTTCTGGGGAATGGGAGAAAAATAATTACAACACGTATTCCCATCATCGAAGAAAATGGAACCTTAATTGGTGCTTTCGCTGTTTTCAAAGATATCACAGAAGTAGTGAATCTTGCAGAGGAAATTACCGATTTAAAAGAAATCCAAACTATGCTGCAGGCAATCATTCATTCTAGTGATGATGCTATTTCAGTAGTTGATGAAAATGGCAGAGGTCTGCTTATTAATCCAGCATATACACGTCTTACCGGTCTTACACAAGAACAGGTTATTGGACAACCAGCGACTGCAGATATATCCGAAGGTGAAAGTATGCATATGAAGGTACTCCAAACAAGAAGAGCGGTCCGTGGGGTACCAATGCGAGTAGGTGCAAATAAACGTGAAGTAATTGTCAATGTCGCCCCGATTATTGTTAAAGGAAAACTAAAAGGCAGCGTTGGGGTTATTCATGACATGTCAGAAATTAAAACCCTAAACAGAGAATTGAACCGTGCTCGTCAAATCATTCGCACTCTTGAAGCAAAGTACACCTTCGAGGATATTATCGGCAGTTCTGAAGAAATGACTCTAGCGATTGAACAGGCTAAGCTAGGGGCAAAAACACCTGCGACAGTCCTGTTACGGGGTGAATCCGGTACAGGAAAAGAATTATTTGCCCACGCCATACATAATGCAAGTGATCGTAAGTACAACAAATTTATTCGCGTTAATTGTGCAGCAATTTCGGAGTCCCTTCTGGAGAGTGAATTATTTGGTTATGAAGAAGGAGCTTTTTCAGGGGCAAAAAGAGGAGGGAAACGGGGCTATTTTGAAGAGGCCAATAACGGAAGTATCTTCCTCGATGAAATAGGCGAACTTTCTGCCAATACTCAGGCGAAATTACTCAGGGTATTGCAAGAAAATGAAATCACACGTGTAGGTGGTACAAAGCCAGTTACGATAAATGTTAGAATTATTGCGGCAACCCATGTGAATCTTGAAAAAGGAATTGCGAAAGGTTCTTTTAGGGAAGACTTATACTATCGTTTAAATCGTATGCCAATACATATACCTCCACTCCGAAATCGGAAAGAAGAAATTCCTGTACTGTGTGAAAGGCTTATTGAAAAAATTAATTTGGATTACGGGAGAAATGTTGAAGGGGTTTCCCAAGCTGCTCTGCTTAAATTAGTGAATTATGATTGGCCTGGGAATGTGCGGGAACTAGAGAATATTCTGGGCAGGGCGATAATCTTTATGAATTATTATGAAACATTCATTAATGTACATCACCTTCCAGAACTGCGACCTAAAAAAAAGAGTAGTGAACCGTTAGTAACAGATCATAGTGAATCAATCCAACAGGATCGCTCTTTAAATGCAATGATAGAAGATTATGAAGCAGAGATTATCCAGCAAACGCTTCACCGTTATAATGGTAATAAGACGGCAACAGCTAAGGCGCTAGGGTTATCGGTGAGGAATCTTTATTATAAGCTAGAAAAATATAAACTTGAAAATAATAGCATGCAATAAATTTCACAGTACGAAGAAAATTGCATGTATTATTTCGGCCGGTAAAGCGTTTTCAGTAATTTCAACTTGGCACGGATTTTGCATATTACAATAATGGAGTTGCAGTTGAAGAGAAAGGGTTGATGACAACTTGTTGCTTGAATCACTGATATACAAAGCAACCCAGCTGGAGGGCAACACCGTAGCAGTTGCAGTGGCAGAAGATGAAGAAGTCATCGAAGCAGTTATCGAAGCATTAAACCGGAATCTCGCCAATTTTATATTATTTGGTGATAAAGAAAAAATTAAGATGATAGTAAACGTTAAGAACAAAGGCCAGCATAAAAGTAACAAGAAGCTTACTATTGTTCATGCAGACTCAAACGAGATGGCTGCAGAGCTGGCAGTTAAGGCTGTATCTACGAAGGAAGCAACCGTATTAATGAAAGGGAATATCCCTACAAGCTCCCTATTAAAAGCAGTTCTAAATAAAGAGTACGGTCTTAGGACGGGAAATATTCTATCACACGTGGCTGTTTTTGAGGTTCCAGATTTCGATCGTTTTACCATCGTTACGGATGCAGGGATGAACATTGCCCCTGAATTAGAGCAAAAAGCTCAAATGATAAAAAATGCTGCAGCCCTGGCTAGGGCAATTGGAATAGAATATCCAAAGGTTGCTCCTATAGCTGCTGTTGAAGTAGTAAATCCGGCCATGCAAGCGACTATTGATGCTGCTGCATTAAGTGTTATGAATAAACGAGGGCAGATCACTGGCTGTATTGTAGATGGTCCATTAGCATTAGATAATGCCGTTTCTGCTTTAGCTGCTGAACACAAAGGAATTCAAAGTGAAGTAGCCGGAAGAGCTGATATTTTATTAGTTCCTACTATTGAGGTTGGAAACGTCTTATATAAGTCATTAATTTATTTTGCAAAAGCAAAAGTAGGGGCTGTTATTGCAGGCGCAAAGGCTCCCATCGTATTAACTTCTAGAGCTGATTCGGCGGAAAGTAAGCTATATTCACTTGCACTCGCCATCTGCTCTGTAACCAAATAGTATTTAGTGCAGGTTTCAAATTAGAGGAGGATGTTCACATGGAAATTTTCAAGTACTTAGAACAATATGATTACGAGCAAGTTGTATTTTGCCAAGATAAACAATCTGGATTAAAAGCAATTATTGCGATACACGATACCACATTAGGCCCTGCTTTGGGAGGAACTCGTATGTGGACATATGAATCTGAAGCAGCAGCAATTGAAGATGCGCTAAGATTAGCAAAAGGTATGACCTACAAAAATGCAGCTGCAGGGTTAAACCTTGGTGGAGGAAAAACAGTTATTATTGGTGACCCTCGTAAGGATAAGAGTGAAGAGTTATTCCGTGCATTCGGACGCTATATTCAAGGTTTAAATGGAAGATATATTACTGCAGAAGATGTAGGAACAACGGTTGCAGATATGGATTTAATCCATGAAGAAACAGACTATGTCACTGGTATTTCACCTGCTTTCGGATCATCAGGCAACCCTTCGCCTGTAACGGCATATGGTGTGTACGTTGGTATGAAAGCAGCTGCAAAAGAAGCTTTTGGTACTGATTCCTTAGAAGGAAAAGTGGTTGCGATTCAAGGCGTTGGGAATGTTGCCTACACACTTTGTAAATACCTGCATGAAGAAGGAGCACAATTAATTGTTACCGATATTAATAAAGAAGCAGTTCAGCGTGCAGTAGAGGATTTCGGTGCTCGTGCAGTAGAACCAAATGAAATTTATGGCGTTGAATGTGATATTTATGCTCCATGTGCACTAGGTGCAACCGTTAATGATGATACGATTCCACAGCTTAAAGCTAAAGTTATCGCGGGTTCTGCCAATAACCAGTTAAAAGATACTCGTCACGGAGATCTTATCCATGAAATGGGTATTGTTTATGCTCCTGATTACGTCATTAATGCTGGCGGTGTTATCAACGTTGCAGATGAACTTTATGGGTATAACCATGAACGGGCAATGAAAAAAGTTGATCAAATCTATGCAAGTATCGAAAAGGTAATTGCAATTTCAAAGCGCGACGGCATCCCAACTTATGTTGCAGCAGATAGAATGGCGGAAGAAAGAATTGAAAAAATGCGTAATTCACGCAGCCAATTCTTGCAAAATGGCCACCATATTTTAAGTCGTCGCTAAGAAAATAAAAAGGGATAGAGCGCTGAATGGATAATTCAGCGTCTTTTCCCTTTAATAGGTGTGAAATGTGAAAAAAATGGAGGTTAAAACGTTGCCTGATAAGAAATATCGAATGCTCGTCATCAACCCAGGTTCCACTTCAACTAAGATTGGGGTCTTCGATAATGAAATTTCCATTTTAGAAAAAACAATCCGTCATGATTCGAGAATGATTAATTCATTTGCTAATATTATTGATCAATATGAATTTAGAAAGAATACCATCTTGGAAACACTGGATAACGAAGGAATTAATATATCCAAGCTGAGTGCTGTTTGTGGGCGGGGAGGCTTGCTTCGACCGATTGAAGGCGGAACCTATGCAGTAAATGAAATCATGCTTGATGATTTACGGACTGGTTTTGCTGGACAGCATGCTTCAAATCTTGGTGGTATTATTGCTTATGAAATTGCTTCTGGATTAAATATTCCCTCTTATATTGTTGATCCTGTCGTTGTAGATGAGCTTGAGCCGATTGCAAGAGTATCTGGCTTTTCCTTAATTGAAAGAGTAAGTATATTCCATGCGCTCAACCAAAAGGCTGTTGCTCGCAGAGTCGCAAAGGAGCTAGGGAAGAATTATACGGAATTAAACTTAATTGTTACACATATGGGCGGCGGAATTACCGTTGGAGTACATAAGCAGGGAAAAGTCATTGATGTAAACAATGGTCTCCATGGTGATGGTCCTTTTAGCCCTGAACGTGCAGGGACTGTTCCAGTTGGGGATTTAGTAGCACTTTGTTATTCTGGGCAATACTTTCGCGATGAAATAATGAAAAAACTTGTAGGTCAAGGCGGACTTGTCGGTTATCTTGGAACGAATGATGCGGTTGAAGTTGAAAAGAGAATTGCTGCTGGGGATGAACAAGCTTCTCTTATTTACGAAGCAATGGCCTATCAGGTAGCAAAGGAAATAGGAGCAGCAAGCGCAGTATTAGCAGGAAAAGTAGATGCTATTGTGTTAACTGGGGGTCTTGCTTATGGTAAAGGATTTGTGAAATCCATCACCGATAGAATTAATTGGATTGCAGATACGATTGTCCATCCAGGTGAAAATGAACTTCAAGCATTAGCTGAAGGTGCACTTAGAGTTTTGCGTGGAGAGGAAAAAGTAAAAGAGTATCCTGGTACATTCAAAACAGCAAAAATCTAACAATTTGGGGAGGAAATACAGTGTCACAAGAATACGATTTGGTCATTCTTGGTGGTGGTACCGGCGGTTATGTAGCTGCCATTCGTGCCTCTCAGCTTGGCTTAAAAACAGCAATAGTTGAAAAAGGGAAACTTGGAGGAACATGCCTACATAAAGGCTGTATCCCAAGTAAAGCTCTTCTCAGAAGTGCTGAGGTTTACGCGACAGCTAAGCACAGCGAAGATTTTGGTGTTATCACAAGTGAAGTATCCTATAACTTTGTGAAAGTTCAGGAAAGAAAGAATAAAATAATCGATCAACTCCATAAAGGCGTACAACATCTCATGAAGCAAGGGAAAATTGATGTTTATGAGGGACTTGGCCGGATTTTAGGACCTTCTATTTTTTCACCAATGCCTGGAACTATATCGGTGGAAATGAATAATGGAGAAGAAAATGAAATGCTCATTCCGAAAAACGTTGTCGTTGCAACTGGTTCAAGACCAAGGACGCTTCCTGGACTTGAAATTGATGGTGAACTGGTCATTACCTCTGATGAAGCTTTAGAGCTGGAGACATTACCTGCATCCATCATTATTGTTGGCGGTGGAGTGATTGGAATTGAGTGGGCGTCCATGCTTTCTGATTTCGGTGTTGAAGTAACTGTTATCGAGTATGCGGACCGGGTTATTCCGACTGAAGATAAGGAAATCTCTAAGGAAATGCAGCGCTTGATGAAGAAAAAGGGGATAAAGCTTGTAACAGGAGCGAAAGTCCTTCCTGAAACACTTGTAAAAGGTGATGGTGTCACTATTTCAGCAGAAGTTAAAGCTGGTGTGAAAGAATTTAAGGCTGAAAAACTCCTTGTATCTGTAGGACGCCAAGCAAATGTCGAAGGAATTGGATTAGAAAATACAGAAATCCAGGTAGAAAAAGGATTTATTGTTACCAATGAATTCTACCAAACAAAAGAATCTCATATTTACGCAATTGGAGATGTAATTGGCGGCTTACAGCTTGCGCATGTTGCCTCCCATGAAGGTATAATTGCAGTGGAGCATATTGCTCGGAAGGATCCGTCAGTGCTTAATTACAATCTAGTTTCAAGATGTATATATAGTAATCCTGAGGTGTCTAGCGTTGGGATTACCGAAGAACAGGCAAAAGAAAAAGGTCATAAAGTAAAAGTGGGTAAATTTTCATTCCGAGCAATCGGAAAGGCTCTTGTATTTGGAGAATCCGATGGCTTTGTCAAGATTGTTGCTGACGAAGAGACCAATGATATTCTAGGGGTGCATATGATTGGTCCACACGTAACTGACATGATTACAGAAGCAGGATTGGCAATGGTATTGGATGCAACTCCATGGGAGATTGCTCATACGATTCATCCACATCCAACACTATCAGAAGCGATTGGGGAAGCTGCTTTAGCAGTTGATGGCCGAGCAATCCATTCATGAGTTATTTTGGTATGAACAAACGGGAGGTAAGAATGTTATGGCTGAAAATCGTCATCATGCATTAGGTTTAAGTGATGAAAAGGTTTTGGAAATGTATGAAACTATGCTTTTAGCCCGCCGGATTGATGAACGAATGTGGTTATTGAATCGTGCGGGTAAAATACCATTTGTTATTTCTTGTCAAGGACAAGAAGCTGCACAAGTTGGTGCGGCATTTGCTCTAGATAAGGAAAAAGATTATGTGCTGCCATATTACCGTGATATGGGCGTAGTCTTAACTTTTGGGATGACACCAAAAGAACTAATGCTATCTGGTTTTGCCAAAGCGGAGGATCCAAACTCAGGCGGCAGACAAATGCCTGGGCACTTTGGTCAAAAGAAAAATCGCATTGTTACTGGTTCATCTCCTGTAACAACTCAGGTTCCACATGCTGTCGGCGTAGCGTTAGCAGGGAAAATGGAAAGAAAGGACCTTGTGACTTTCGTAACCTTTGGTGAGGGATCCTCAAACCAAGGTGATTTCCATGAAGGAGCTAACTTTGCCGGAGTTCATAAATTACCAGTTATTTTTATGTGTGAAAATAATAAATACGCAATTTCTGTTCCTATTGAAAAACAATTGGGATGTGAAAAAGTTTCTGATCGTGCAATAGGTTATGGAATGCCAGGATTTACTGTCGATGGGAACGACCCATTAGAAGTATACAAAGTGGTGAAGGATGCAGCAGACCGTGGACGTAGAGGTGAGGGTCCATCCTTAATTGAAACAATTTCCTACAGACTCACACCACACTCTTCAGATGACGATGACCGTTCGTACCGCGCTCCTGATGAAGTGGCTAAAGCGAAAACGAAAGATCCAATCATTACCTTTGGTGCCTATTTAAAAGAAACAGGCGTGATGAATGATGTGTTGGAAAAAGAAATCAATGATCGTGTGATGAAGCAAGTGAATGAAGCTACTGATTATGCTGAAAATGCACCGTATGCAGCACCTGAACACGCGCTGAAATACGTTTATGCGGATAAGTAAGGGGGATGTAACATGGCAGTAATTTCTTATATAGATGCGGTCACAATGGCCATTCGGGAAGAAATGGAACGAGATTCAAAGGTTTTTGTTCTTGGTGAAGACGTTGGGGTAAAAGGCGGAGTTTTTAAAGCTACGCAGGGTTTATACGAACAATTTGGAGAAGAGCGTGTGATTGATACACCACTTGCTGAATCTGCGATTGCTGGGGTAGGAATTGGGGCAGCGATGTACGGAATGAGACCGATTGCTGAAATGCAATTTGCTGATTTTATTATGCCTGCAGTGAATCAAATTATTTCAGAAGCGGCCAAGATTCGTTACCGTTCAAACAACGACTGGAGTTGTCCGATGGTTATCCGTGCACCTTATGGAGGTGGCGTTCACGGTGCCCTTTATCATTCTCAATCTGTCGAGGCAATATTTGCGAATACACCCGGATTGAAAATTGTAATGCCTTCTACACCTTATGATGTGAAGGGGCTCTTAAAAGCAGCGATTCGTGATAATGACCCAGTCCTGTTCTTTGAGCATAAACGCGCGTACCGTTTAATCAAAGGAGAAGTACCAAGTGATGATTATACATTGCCGCTTGGAAAAGCGGATGTGAAGCGTGAAGGCGATGACCTTACTGTTATTACCTATGGTCTTTGTGTACATTTTGCCCTACAGGCAGCAGAAAAATTAGCGAAGGACGGTATCTCCGCACATATCCTTGACTTAAGAACGGTTTATCCATTAGATAAAGAAGCTATCATAGAAGCGGCTTCTAAGACTGGTAAGGTATTACTTGTTACTGAGGCGAATAAAGAAGGCAGCATTATCAGTGAAGTATCTGCAATCATTGCTGAAAATTGTTTATTTGATTTAGATGCTCCAATTATGCGTCTAGCTGGTCCAGATGTCCCAGCAATGCCATATGCACCAACAATGGAGAAGTTCTTTATGGTCAATCCAGATAAAGTCGAAAAAGCAATGCGCGAGCTTGCGGAATATTAAAACGAAAAGCGGAGGCGACTTGGGCAGCACCGACAAGCGTAAGACGAGCCGGCATGAAGGTTGCTTTTTAACCTTCTTGACGGATTGGCTTATGGCCTCGAGGGGCTAGTCGCCGCAGCTAGACAATAGGAGGTAGAATTTTGGTTATTGAACAAATTAAAATGCCTCAGTTAGGGGAAAGTGTAACCGAAGGAACAATCTCTAAGTGGCTTGTTTCTGTCGGGGATAAAGTTAATAAATACGATCCATTAGCTGAAGTAATGACAGATAAGGTAAATGCAGAAGTTCCTTCTTCGTTCACAGGTACGATAAAAGAACTGGTTGCGGAAGATGGAGACACACTGGCTGTTGGTGAAATCATTTGTACAATTGAAATCGAAGGCAGTAATGCTGTGAAAACAGAAGTTAGTGACCAAAAAACAGAAGTAGCTGAATCGGTTGCTGTTTCCGAGCAATCTGATCAAGGAAACAAAGCCCGTTATTCTCCTGCAGTTTTAAAAATTTCACAAGAGAATGGAATTGATTTAGCACAGGTGACAGGCACCGGTGCAGGCGGCCGGATTACGAGAAAAGACCTTTTGAAACTGATTGAATCAGGTAATATCCCTGTGGCAGGTTCAAAAGTGGAGGCACCTAAGCAGCCAGAAGTACAGCCAGCTGCAGCTCAAGAGGCGGTACAAGCGGTTGCTGCGCCAAAGCAAGCGGCACCTGCTCCAAGCATCCCTGTTGCAGCAGGCGATATCGAAATACCTGTAACTGGCATCCGTAAAGCGATTGCTGCCAATATGCTCCGAAGTAAGCATGAAGCACCGCATGCCTGGACAATGATAGAGGTCGATGCAACAAATCTAGTGGAATACCGCAATTCTTTAAAGGATGAGTTCAAAAAGAAAGAAGGCTTCAATCTCACTTTCTTTGCCTTTTTCGTAAAAGCAGTAGCTCAGGCATTAAAGGAATTCCCACAAATCAACTCCATGTGGGCTGGAGATAAGATTATCCAGAAGAAAGACATCAATATATCAATTGCAGTCGCAACAGATGATGCATTATATGTACCTGTTATAAAGCAAGCCGATGAAAAAACAATAAAAGGGATTGCCCGTGAGATTTCTGAACTTGCTGTAAAAGTAAGAACCAATAAACTTCGCTCAGAAGATATGCAGAGTGGAACCTTTACTGTTAACAATACTGGCTCGTTTGGATCCGTTCAATCAGCAGGAATTATCAACTACCCGCAGGCAGCGATTCTTCAAGTGGAATCCATCGTCAAGCGCCCGGTAGTTATGGACAACAATATGATTGCCGTTCGGGACATGGTAAACCTATGTATGTCACTCGACCACAGAGTATTAGACGGACTCGTTTGCGGCCGATTCTTACAAAGGGTAAAAGAAATTCTTGAAAATACATCGAAATCAACAACATCAATATATTAGAAAAATAACCGCCGCCGAAATGGCGGCGGTTATTTTTATTGCTTGATATGTACATCTATCTTACAATAAAACTAAGTGAAATTTATTGAATATTAGTTTAATTTAGAGCTCAAGGAAGGGGGATGTTACGTTTGGATAACTTTCGAAATCAATCTTTTCCATTAAAGACGAAAGAAGATTGGAAAGCAAAAGCAGAGGAATCTTTAAAGGGGAAAAGTATTGAAACATTAAAAAGCCCTACATATGAAAGTATAATTTTGGAACCGCTTTATTCTCAACGAGATAATCAGAAAGCACCGGACTATCCGGGAGGTTCAGATTTTCGTAGAGGCATTGACCCATTAGGATATGTAACAAATGATTGGAAGGTAGCGCAGCGAATTTCATATAATTTTGTTGAAGATTTAAAGGAAAAGCTCCATGGGGGCGTTGAAAAAGGACAAACAGCACTTTCATTTGAAGTTTCAGAGGCACTTTTTGAATCCAAAGAAGCTTTAAATGATGTACTTGGGGATCTACCTTCTACATTCCCGTTTGCAGTTAATGGTAAAGGACTGCAATCGGCATTGCTAGGAAAATTAGCAGAGTATGAGGGTGACTCTAATCTAGTTTCTGGCTATGTTGGAAATGACCCAGTCTCTTTGTTTACAGAGGAAGGACTCATTGAAGAAGACTTTTTCAAGAGTTGGATGGAAGATATAAAGCTCGCAAATCTAAAACTACCAAATTTACGGACAATATTAGTAAATACCTCAACCTACCATCAAGGCGGAGCCAATGCAGTTCAGGAGCTTGGAATTGCAGCCGCAACGGGTACATTTTATCTTCAAAAGCTGCTTGAAGGCGGAATGAAGCTGGAGGATATTCTTTCGAAAATGATATTTCAATTCTCAATTGGCAGCAATTTCTTTATGGAAATAGCCAAACTTAGAGCAGCTCGAATTCTCTGGGATAAAATAACTAAAGTATATGGAGCTAATGCTGAGGCAAGGGGAATGCAAATTTCTGCCGAAACATCTACTTTTACAAAAACGGTATATGATCACCATGTAAACATTCTCCGTGCAGGAAATGAAGCATTTGCAGCGATTGTTGGCGGAGTTCAATATCTGCATGTAACACCATTTGATGATTTAACGGGCAATTCTCAACAATCTGAACGAATTGCAAGAAACACCCAAAACATTCTCAAGGAAGAAGCTCATCTTCGAACAGTTGTTGATCCCGCAGGAGGCTCTTGGTATGTAGAAACATTGACCACAGAGCTGGCAGAAAAAGCATGGAAGTATTTCCAGCAGATTGAAGAAAATGGCGGTATGCTGGAAGTATTAAAATCAGGCTGGTTACAAGAAGGAATTACTTCAGTTCTTACACAACGCAAACAGGATATTTTTACAAGAAAACAAAGCATTATCGGTACGAATGTATATGCAAATCTATCAGAAGAAACAGCTCCCGTTAAAGAACATGTCACTGAACCTTATTTTTCTCTGACTGATTCTAGTGCAATTAACATAAAGGTAATTAAGAACAGCAGATTATCAGAGCCCTATGAAGAATTGCGTAATAAGAGTAAAGTTATTGAAAGCAAGACAGGCTCTATGCCACAGGTTGGCTTGATTTGTCTCGGTGAGTTAAAACAATACAAGCCTAGGTTAGATTTTGTGCGGGGGTTCCTCGCGGCTGGAGGATTAAAAGCCGTCGACAGCGGTCCTGTTACTTCTTTGGAATCTGTCAAACTATTTATCTCAAGTCAAGAAACTAAGTATTTCTGTCTGTGTAGCAGCAATGAACTATACGGATCCCTAGGACTTAAAATGATTAAAGTACTGCTTAATGAATTCCCGGATCGAATTTTTTATTTAGCGGGATTGCCTGAAAAAGACTTGCAATCACATTGGACGAATGAAGGGATAAGGCAGTTTATCCATATTAAAAGTAACTGTTTTGAGCTTCTTTCAACCATTCTTTCAGAAATGGAGGTGGGGTTAGATGAGTACACAAAAGCCTGATTTTCAAAGTATTTCCCTGTTTGAAGAGCAAGACTTTATAACAAAAGAGCAATGGCAAAAACAGGTTGATAAACAAATAGATACTTCTATTGATGATTTGCTGTTTGAAACGAATGAACAAATTCAACTAAAACCACTCTATACAACTGAAGACCGTGAAGGACTGCAACATTTAGATGACCTCCCTGGAATACCGCCATTTACTCGCGGGCCGTACCCGACGATGTATGTGAATCGGCCATGGACAGTAAGACAATATGCTGGATTTTCAACTGCTGAGGAGAGCAATGCTTTCTATCGCAGAAATCTAGCAATGGGTCAAAAAGGCTTATCCGTTGCCTTTGATTTAGCCACACACCGCGGCTATGATTCTGACCATCCACGCGTCGTTGGCGATGTTGGTAAAGCAGGGGTTGCTATTGATTCTGTTTTAGATATGAAGACCCTTTTTGATGGAATTCCGTTGGATCAGATGTCAGTATCCATGACCATGAACGGGGCTGTTTTGCCAATCCTAGCCTTTTTCATTGTTACAGCTGAGGAACAGGGAGTCACGCAGGATAAGCTGTCTGGAACGATTCAAAATGATATTCTAAAAGAATATATGGTCCGTAACACGTATATCTATCCGCCTGAGATGTCCATGAAAATCATCGCAGATATCTTTGAGTATACTTCTAAATATATGCCGAAGTTTAATAGTATCAGTATTTCTGGCTATCACATGCAGGAGGCTGGTGCTCCTGCTGACTTGGAATTAGCATACACCCTAGCAGATGGGTTGGAGTATGTACGTACAGGACTTAAGGCTGGAATTAACATTGATAAATTTGCACCACGGTTGTCCTTTTTTTGGGCGGTGGGCATGAATTATTTTATGGAAGTTGCAAAAATGCGGGCTGCTCGTTTAATCTGGGCAAAAATGATGAAATCATTCGAGCCGAAAAACGAGAAATCTATGGCCCTTAGAACACATTCTCAAACATCAGGATGGAGTTTAACGGAGCAAGACCCTTTTAATAATGTAATGCGGACCTTGCTTGAAGCACATGCTGCGTCTATGGGGCATACACAATCTCTCCATACCAATGCTTTAGATGAAGCAATTGCCCTGCCAACTGATTTCTCAGCTCGAATTGCCCGAAATACGCAATTATTTTTACAAGAAGAAACGAGTATCACCAAAGTTATTGATCCTTGGGCAGGTTCTTATTATGTTGAAAAGCTTACAGATGAATTGGTAAAAAGAGCTTGGACACATATTGAAGAAATTGAAAATCTTGGCGGAATGGCAAAGGCAATTGAGACGGGTCTTCCAAAAATGAGAATTGAAGAAGCTTCAGCTAGAAGGCAAGCACAAATAGATTCTGGTAAAGAAATTATTATTGGGGTTAACAGGTATCGTCTCGAAAAGGAAGAAGCAATTGATATATTGGATATTGATAATACTGCGGTTCGATTAAAGCAAATTGAAAAATTAACAAACTTAAAAGCAGGCCGCGATGAAGCAAAGGTGGCAGAAGCTCTGGCTGCTTTAACAAAGGGTGCAGAAACAGGGGAAAGCAACCTGTTGGAGCTTGCTGTTCAAGCAGCAAGAGTCCGGGCAACCTTAGGTGAAATTTCCGATGCGATTGAGAAAGTTTCCAGCAGACATAAAGCGGTTATTCGTTCTATCAGCGGCGTGTATAGCAAGGCATATACAAACGAAGAAGAAATATCTGAAGTAAAACATATGACGGATGATTTCCTTGAGAATGAAGGCAGAAGACCGAGGATTCTCATTGCCAAAATGGGGCAGGATGGTCATGACCGCGGTGCCAAAATCATCGCCACTGCCTTTGCAGACTTAGGATTTGATGTCGATATTGGCCCATTATTCCAAACTCCAGAAGAAACAGCCATTCAGGCGGTTGAAAATGATGTGCATGTCATTGGAATGAGCTCACTGGCTGCAGGTCACAAAACATTATTGCCGCAGCTTGCGGAGGAGTTGAAAAAGCTTGGCCGTGAGGATATTTTACTTGTAATCGGCGGGGTTATCCCGGCTCAGGATTATCAATTTTTATATGATAATGGAGCTTGTGCGATTTTCGGTCCAGGGACCATAATTCCAGTTGCTGCTCAAAAGGTAATCAGGGAAATTTATAAACAGCTTGGGTATGAGGAAGTGTCACAATAAATGTCTGAGGATATGAAACCGGAATGGAGCGACCCGAATGAACCGGAAAAATTCTCAACCGTAATAAAAAAAGGGCAAGAGCAGGAAGGCCAGTCTGTAGTCATTGAAAAAAATATTGTCTATCGTAAACGTCAGACAAAGGAACCTTCGGTTGAAGAGTTAGTTGATGGCGTGCTGTCAGGTAATAGAGGGCAGCTGGCACGGGCCATAACTCTGATTGAAAGTAATGCTGAACAGCATTTCCCTAAAGCACAGGAGCTGCTCCAAAAGCTCTTGTCTCACAGTGGGAAATCAATCCGTATCGGAATAACGGGTGTACCGGGTGCTGGGAAGAGCACTTTTATTGAGGCGTTTGGCACTTACCTTTGTGACCTTGGGCTAAGGGTCGCTGTACTGGCAATTGATCCAAGCTCTAGTCTTTCAGGTGGAAGTATCCTTGGTGATAAAACAAGGATGGAACAGCTGTCCCGAAATCCAAGGGCTTTTATTCGACCCTCACCAACGGCAGGTAAATTGGGCGGAGTTCATCGAAAGACAAGAGAAGCGATGCTGATATGCGAAGCAGCAGGCTTTGATGTGATTTTAATCGAAACCGTCGGGGTGGGTCAGAGTGAAGTGATCATACGCGACATGGTTGATTTTTTCATGCTCCTTGTTCTGACAGGTGCGGGTGATGAATTGCAAGGGATGAAGAAAGGGATTATGGAATTAGCAGATGCAGTCCTTGTTCATAAAGCAGACGGAGCTAATAAAGTAAAAGCAGAGCAGACGAGAAAAGAATATAGCCGTATCCTGCACTTTCTTCAGCCGGCTACTAAGGGATGGGGATCGAAGGCTTATACCTGCTCCTCTTTAACAGGGGAAGGTATTAAAGAGGTTTGGGAAGTCATAAAGGATTTTGAGGAAAAAGGAAAGTCACGAGGAGTTTTTGAGGAAAGACGAAAAGGACAGCAGCGTGATTGGATTTATTCCTTAATCACTGATCAGTTGCATTACAGCTTCTTCCATCATCCAAAGGTAAAGCTCCAGCTTCCACAATTAGAAAATGAAGTAATGGCAGGAGAAAAAACAGCAGCAACTGCAGTAGAAATTCTATTTAATGCATTCTTATCAAAAAAGTAACGACTTTTGATTGTTGACAGTCGTCTTTTTTAGAAAAATAATCTTTATCGTTTGGAAAAAACACATTTTTACTGTTATCATATAGTTATATCGACATAAATTTAGGAGTGAAAAGTATGAGCATGGATTTCAATTTTTTCATGAATGATGTTGTGACTCAAGCACGTAGTGAGATCACGGCAGCTGGTTATAAAGAACTTAAAACACCTGAAGAGGTTGAAGAAGCGCTTGAACAAAAAGGTACAACCTTAGTAATGATCAATTCTGTATGCGGTTGTGCTGGCGGCATTGCACGCCCAGCAGCGGCTCATGCCCTTCATTATGATAAACGTCCAGACAATCTTGTTACCGTTTTTGCAGGTCAAGATAAAGAAGCAACAGAAAAAGCACGCAGTTATTTTACAGGCTATCCACCATCCTCACCGTCCTTTGCATTATTAAAAGACGGAAAAATTGTATCAATGGTTGAAAGACACCAAATTGAAGGCTACGATCCAGCAACAGTAGTAGCAAGACTACAAAAAGAATTCGAAGAAAACTGTGAAGAACTATAAATCATGTCAAAAGGGCTAATTTCTCTAACGAGGGATTAGCTTTTTTTTATTTTAGGCTGTGTTAAATTCGGCTGTTGATTTGCGCTCCAGGCGCTATGCTTTCCGCGGGCTCGCCCGTGAGCCTCCTCGGTCGTCCCGACCTGCGGGGTCTCACTCAGCTCGTTCATCCCGCAGGAGTCAAGCGCCTTCCGCTCCAACCAACAGGTTCTAAAATCAACAGTCGCCTTTAACACAGCCTTATTTTAAAAAAGTAATAATAAATTTTTATAAATATACTTGCATAATTATTTTATCGTGTGTTAAAATTCATTACGTTGCATAAATATTAAATTTTAACTCTATAAAGTTAGTAAAAGTAGTATTAAAATCAAATTTAAATTTTCAGAAAATTATAGGAGGAAAACAAATGAAAAAGGTAATTGGTTTATTATTAATAATGATTTTAGCTGTTGGTGTACTTGCAGGCTGTGGAGAAAGTAAAGATGCTAAAACAGGTGATAAAAAGACACTAGTGATGGCAACCTCTGCCGATTATGCGCCGTTTGAATATATTGAGTCAGATAAAAGTGACGAAATTATTGGTTTTGATGTTGACTTAGCTAATGCAATTGCTGGAAAACTTGGCTATGAAGTTGAAGTGAAAGATATGGATTTTGGCGGTTTAGTTCAGTCACTTAAATCTGGACAAGCTGACTTTGTCTTAGCGGGTATGACTCCAACCGAGAAAAGAAAGAAAAACGTAGACTTCAGTGATATCTACTATACAGCGCAGCACATGGTTATCTCTAAAAAAGACAGTGGAATTGCAACAGTAGAAGATTTAAAAGGTAAAACAGTTGGCGTTCAGTTAGGTTCTATTCAAGAAGGTAAAGCAGACGAAATTAATGAAACGGTAGCTATAAAAGTTGAGAATCGTAACAGAATCCCAGAACTTATTCAAGAATTGAAAGCCGGCCGTTTTGATGCTATCATTATTGAAGATACAGTGGCTAAAGGATATCTTGATAAAGAAGCGGATTTAACTAGCTTCACAATCAGCGATGACCCAGAGGAAGCAGGATCTGCGATTGCATTTCCGAAGGATAGTGATTTAACAGAGGAATTTAACAAAGAGCTTCAAGAAATGAAAGATAATGGCGAGCTGCAAGAATTGATTGTTAAGTGGTTTGGTGGGGAAAACTAATTCTACAACCAAGACGTTCAGAAAGTCTTCTGAACGTCTTACTAATTTCATTACATAGAGAGGACGGCAGATGAATGAACTTAGATTTCGGACAATTCATTCCTTCAATGCCATACATTTTAGAGGGAATATTTGTTACCCTTAAAATTGTCATTTTGGCAGGGATAATAGGCTTTATTTTAGGAATTATCCTTTCTTTATTTAAAATTAGCAAATATAAATTTCTTGGATGGTTGGCTGACGCCTACACCTCAATTTTCCGAGGGACTCCGCTCGTATTACAGCTGATGTTAATCTATTATGGTTCACCACAGTTAATCGGTTATCAAATCGAACCTTATACAGCTGCGATTCTATCCTTTGCGCTTAATTCTGGTGCTTACATATCTGAGATTATTAGAGCAGGAATTCAGGCAATTGATAAAGGTCAGCAGGAAGCTGCAATGGCTCTGGGTGTCCCTTATTCGAAAATGATGTGGGATATCATATTACCGCAGGCTCTTAAAAATATTTTGCCTGCTTTAATGAACGAATTTATCACATTAACCAAGGAATCTGCGATTGTCACTACTATTGGTGTAATGGATATCATGCGCCGCTCCTATCAAGTTGGGGCCGAAAATTATTCGTTTTTCGAACCACTATTAATAGCTGGACTTATTTATTATTTAATGGTCGTGACCTTGACATTCCTTGGAAAAGTGGTTGAAAGGAGAATGAGACGCAGTGATTAAGGTTGAAGATTTGCATAAAAATTATGGGAAGCTCGAAGTTTTAAAGGGAATCACCACAACAATTGAGGCAGGAGAAGTTGTAGCCATTATTGGACCATCCGGTTCAGGAAAGTCAACCTTCCTTCGCTGTATGAATCTTCTTGAAAACCCAACGGGCGGAAAAATATTTGTAGGCGGACAGGATGTTACAGATAAAAAGACTAATATTATGAAGGTGCGGCAAAACGTTGGTATGGTTTTTCAACATTTCCATTTATTCCCGCATAAAACCGTTTTGCAGAATCTCACCTATGCACCGGTTAAGGTAAAAGGGTTAGCAAAGACTGAGGCAGAAAAGATAGCTTTTGATTTGTTAGATAGAGTAGGATTAGCAGAAAAAGCAAATGAATATCCGACAAGATTATCTGGTGGGCAAAAGCAGCGTGTTGCCATTGCAAGAGCATTGGCAATGGAGCCGGACGTTATGCTTTTTGATGAACCAACCTCAGCGCTTGATCCAGAAATGGTGAAAGAAGTACTTGAAGTAATGAAATCCCTAGCTCACACTGGGATGACGATGGCGATTGTGACTCATGAAATGGGTTTTGCCCGCGAAGTGGCGGATCGAGTCCTATTCCTAGATGGTGGAGTCCTAGTCGAAGATGCAAAACCGCAAGAATTTTTTACAAACCCAAAGAGCAAGCGTGCACAAGATTTCTTGCAAAAAATGCTCTAATAAGGATAAGCTAAAGATGGTCTATTTAGATCATCTTTTTTTATTTGAGGAGAAATGCTATGAAATATCGAATTGGCTATCGGACGATAAAAACCGCTCTAGGAACTGCTATCTCTATCTTACTTGCACAACAGTTAGGTTTAGACAACTTTGCCTCAGCGGGAATCTTAACTATTTTGTGTATAAAGGTAACGAAAAGAAAATCTGTACGTGCTTCTTGGGATCGATTTTTAGCTTGTGTTATAGCTATGGCATTTTCAAGTCTATTTTTCGAGGTTATCGGATACCATCCGATCGTAATTGGAATTATGCTATTATTCTTTATCCCAACTGTTGTCATGTTCAAAGCTAACGATGGAATTGTTACGAGTAGTGTAATTATTTTACATATCTATATGGCTAACCATTTATCTGTAGGTCTTTTTATTAATGAGCTGGGTGTTATTATTATCGGAATTGGAGTAGCACTCATTATTAATCTCTATATGCCAAGTGCAGATAATAGATTAAAACAATATCAATTGAAATTAGAGGATAATTTTAAAGTCATTTTTTGTGAAATGGTCAAATTTTTAAGAACAGGGGAAAGTGATTGGTCCGGACAAGAAATTACGGAAACAGCTAAATTACTAGAAGAAGCAAAATCATTTGCCTTTCGAGAGGTAGAAAACCACTTTTTAAGGGATGAAGATGACTATTTTCATTATTTTAAAATGAGAGAAAAGCAATTTGAAATTATTGAGCGTGTTTTACCAATTGTTACTTCCCTTACGGTTACATTACCCCAAGGGAAAATGATTGCTGAATTTCTGGAAGAACTGTCCAAAAATATACGGCCAGGAAATACAGCTCATATTTATATAGGAAAATTAAAAGAGATGAAAATGGAATTTGAAGAAATGGACCTCCCGAAAACCAGAGAAGAATTTGAAGTACGCGCTGCACTGTTGCAGTTAGTGAAAGAAATGAATGAATATTTAATCATTAAAAGTTCCTTTAAGACATCAAAATGGAATAAACCGAGGAAACTTGAAGCAAACTAAGGAAAAAATGGCAGGTGGATTTTATGATAAAGATACTATCGCCAATCCTGTTTGCTTTTTTTATTTCCCCCCTTTGGCCGCTTGGGCCAAACCCACTCCCTGGTGATCCTTTCGTTATTGTCAATAAAACAACAAATGAATTGGCTTTAATTGACGATAATAGGGTCCAAACCGTTGTGAGTGTTGGAACTGGAAAAACCAAAGATTTAACTCCAGAAGGACTTTTTACGATTACGATAAAAGCAGAGGATCCCTATTATCGCCGGAAGGACATTCCAGGTGGTGATCCTGAAAATCCCCTTGGCTCCAGATGGATTGGCTTTGATGCCGAGGAAACGGATGGACGAATCTACGGAATTCATGGAACCAATCAGCCTGCTTCCATTGGGAGGTATGTTTCACAAGGCTGCATTCGTACACAGAATGAAGTCATTTCCTCCTTGTATCCCTTAATTCCATTAGGGACAAAAATCTTAGTCACTTCAACGAATAAGACATTTGAGCAGCTCGGAATAGAAAATGGAGCCATTGATAAAGAATAAAAGGGACTGTTCTCCTGAACAGTCCCTTGTCTATGTTTTGTTTTAATTAAATAAATTGCGCAATCCCGATTAAGAGAGTTGAGGCTAACATAGCGATTAACATTAAGTAGACAACAATTTTTCTTGTTTTCTTTGACAAAGTGGGTTCCCCCTTTATATTAAATAGCATTATTTCTATTTTACAGGGAAAAGCCCAAATGAACAATGGAACAACATCTCAATTTGGGAAGGAATTATGAATTTTATAGCGAATATGGTAATTGTCGAAACTATTATAATTTTGAAAAATAGAGGGGTAAAAATGATTAAAAAAGTGGATCACATTGGAATTGCTGTTCGAACGATTGAGACTTCACTGCCTTTTTACACAGAAGTACTTAATTTGCCATTACTAGGGATTGAAGTAGTCGAGAGTCAAAAGGTTAGAGTTGCGTTTCTTAAGGCAGGAGAAACAAAACTCGAGCTGCTAGAGCCAACTTCGGAGGAAAGCACAATTGCCCAATTTATTGAAAAACGTGGTGAGGGGATACACCATGTCGCACTTGGCGTTGATTCAATTGAAGAAAGAATCAAGGAAATGAATGAAAAAGGAATTAGGATGATTGATAAGGAGCCAAGGATTGGTGCAGGGGGGGCTCATATTGCCTTCATGCATCCAAAGTCAACATCAGGTGTATTAGTCGAGCTATGCGAAAAGAAGGGATGAGGGTATATGATAGACATCTATGAAAAAATTAATGAATTGTATGATAAGCGCCGGGAAGTAGAGCTTGGTGGCGGTGACGAAAGAATTGATAAACAGCATGAAAAGGGGAAATTAACCGCAAGAGAAAGAATAGAGCTTTTAGTAGATAAAGGATCTTTCGTAGAATTAAGTCCATTTATAGAGCACAGAACCAATGACTTTGGTTTGGATGAACAGAAAGGACCTGGTGACGGTGTTGTTACTGGTTATGGAAAAGTAAATGGCCGGCCAATCTACTTATTTTCACAAGATTTTACCGTATTTGGCGGTGCGCTTGGGGAAATGCATGCAAAAAAAATAGCAACGGTTATGGATTTAGCCGCTAAAAACGGTACACCATTTGTCGGCTTAAATGACTCGGGTGGTGCTCGAATCCAAGAAGGTGTTGTCTCGCTGGATGGTTACGGACATATTTTTTATCGAAATGCGATTTATTCAGGGGTAATTCCGCAAATATCCGTCATAATGGGTCCATGTGCCGGAGGAGCGGTTTATTCACCTGCCATTACCGATTTTGTTTTTATGGTTGAAAAAACAAGTCAAATGTTTATTACGGGTCCAAAAGTAATTGAAACCGTAACGGGTGAGAAAATTTCTGCAGAGGATCTTGGAGGAGCACATGTTCATAATAGTATTAGTGGAAATGCTCATTTTGAATCTCCTTCTGAGCAGGAAGTCTTAGAAGAGGTTCGTAAACTTCTAAGCTATCTGCCGCAAAATAATGAAGAAAAACCTCCAAGATTAGAAGTTGAAGAGGAAAATGATTATCGTCCTGATTTAACAGATGTTATTCCATTCGACGCTATCCGTCCATATGATGTCCGCAAGGTAATTGAACAAGTTTGTGATGCAGACTCCTTTATGGAAATTCAAAAAAACTTTGCGAAAAATATCGTCGTAGGTTTTGCGCGAATTAAAGGCGAGAGTGTAGGACTTGTTTGCAACCAGCCAAAAGTGATGGCGGGCGGTCTTGATATTAATTCATCCGATAAAGCCGCAAGATTTATTCGTACCTGTGATTCGTTTAATATCCCGATTATTACATTTGAGGATGTAACAGGTTTCTTTCCTGGAGTTAAACAGGAGCATGGGGGGATTATTCGCCATGGTGCGAAAATATTATTTGCTTATTCAGAAGCCACTGTTCCAAAGCTGACGGTAATTTTAAGAAAGGCTTACGGCGGGGCATATGTAGCACTTAATAGTAAATCTATTGGAGCAGATTTAGTCTATGCTTGGCCAAATGCAGAAATTGCCGTAATGGGTCCACAGGGTGCTGCCAATATCATTTTTGCGAAAGAAATCCAAAATAGTGATAATCCTGAACAAGTAAGGCAGCAAAAGATTGAAGAATATCGAGAAAAGTTTGCAAATCCATATGTAGCTGCCAGCAGAGGGATGGTCGATGATGTCATTGACCCGCGGGAAACGAGAATAAAAATTATTCAAGCATTAGAAATGCTTCGTAATAAAAAAGAATCCAGACCATTCAAGAAACACGGCAATATTCCACTTTAAAGCAATCATTTGAAGACAGGTTTATGAAGGAGTATACTCTAGTAGTGGTGAGTACATAAAACGGAGGGTTATATTCAGATGATTAATCATGAACGTCTTTTGAATGAATTTTTGGAACTTGTCCAAATTGATTCAGAAACAAAATTCGAAACAGAAATTGCGAAAGTGCTAAAACAAAAGTTTACCGATTTAGGTCTTGATGTGTTTGAAGACGATACAACGGCTGTAACAGGTCATGGAGCAGGAAACTTAGTTTGTACCCTTGCTGCGACTAAAGAAGGCGTAGATCCTATTTATTTCACTTCTCATATGGATACAGTCGTTCCGGCACGAGGTGTTAAGCCATCCATTAAGGACGGCTATGTGGTTACGGATGGAACAACGATTTTAGGTGCTGATGATAAAACTGGATTATCTGTTATGCTTGAAACCATTCGTGTATTAAAGGAACAAAATATTCCTCATGGTCAAATTCAATTTGTCATTACTGTCGGTGAAGAATCTGGGCTTGTAGGTGCGAAAGCACTAGATTCCTCCTTATTGAAGGCAAAGTATGGCTATGCATTAGACAGTGATGGTTTAGTAGGAAATATCGTGGTTGCCGCTCCGACCCAAGCTAAAATTAAAGCAGTAATTTACGGAAAAACCGCTCATGCGGGTGTTGCACCAGAAAAAGGAGTCTCAGCGATTACGATTGCAGCAAAATCGATTGCAAGAATGCCATTAGGCAGAATAGACTCCGAAACCACAGCAAACATCGGCCGCTTCGAAGGTGGCACACAAACGAATATCGTTTGTGACCGTGTGGATATTCTAGCAGAAGCCCGTTCACTCATTGCTGAAAAAATGGAGGCACAAGCTGCTAAAATGAAAGTAGCTTTTGAAACAGTAGCTGCTGAAATGGGTGGCAAAGCAGAAGTTGAAGTCGAGGTTATGTACCCAGGATTTAAATTTGGCGAAGGCGATCAAGTAGTTGAAATCGCACGTAAAGCGGCAGCGAAAATTGGCCGCAGCTGTGAATTACAGCATAGCGGCGGCGGAAGCGATGCAAACGTCATTGCGGGCTTCAACATTCCGACAGTTAACCTAGCAGTGGGTTATGAAGATATCCATACTACAAATGAACGTATGCCGATTGAAGAATTATACAAGCTGGCAGAAATGACTATCGCGATTATCGAAGAAGTTTCTAATCAATAATCATATTACGAGGAGAGCCTACTGGTTCTCCTTTTGCTATACTAGAGCTAGCAAAATTTAGGGAGAAGTGTCAGCCGTGAAAGAAATGTATCCGAAAAAGGGTAGAGTCATATTACATGTTGATATGAATAGCTTTTATGCTTCGGTGGAGATGGCTTATGACCCCGAACTAAAGGGTAAGCCGGTTGCCATTGCCGGAAATGTGGAGGAACGACGGGGAATAATTATTACCTGCAGCTATGAAGCAAGAAAATTTGGAGTCAAAACGACCATGCCGCTGTGGGAAGCCAAGAAGCTGTGTCCTCTGTTAATTATAAGAAAGCCTAATTTTGACCGTTACCGGACGGCGTCAATCGCCATGTTTGAGATTCTCAGGAATTATACCGAACTGGTCGAACCCGTATCCATTGATGAGGGATATCTAGATATAACTGATTCCTTTGAACTCGGCAGTCCCATTGAAATCGCCCAAAGTATTCAAAAAAGAGTTCTCGAACAGCTAGATTTGCCCTGCAGCATTGGAATTGCACCCAATAAATTTTTGGCAAAGACTGCTTCAGATATGAAAAAACCGATGGGCATAACAATTCTTCGCAAGCGTGATATCCCTTCTGTTCTGTGGCCGCTAAATACGAGTGAGATGCATGGTGTTGGGAAAAAGACTGCTGAAAAGTTAACAACCATTGGCATTCATACCATTGGAGAATTAGCCTCTGGCAATGAGATTCAGTTAAAATCACTGCTCGGTATTAATGGAATCCGCATAAAGGATAGGGCAAATGGAATCGATAATAGAGCTGTAGATCCTGAATCGGTTTCTGATTTCAAAAGTATT
Organism: Neobacillus sp. YX16; assembly: GCF_030123505.1. Lineage (GTDB taxonomy): Bacteria > Bacillota > Bacilli > Bacillales > Cytobacillaceae > Neobacillus. Next base: position 4,458,968 of record NZ_CP126115.1, on the reverse strand, counting down.
GGAAATTCAACGACGCTGCCTAAAGATACAAGCAACCAACAAGAGTTATTTCGAGTATTGGAATTGTTGGCTGAAACCGTTTCTGTAAGGCTAAAACGAAAAAATGTACTTGCAACAACATTAGGGATTACGATCCGTTTTAAAGATCGAAAAACCATTACCCGCAGTAAAAAACTTACCAATCCTATTCAGCAAAAAGAAGACATTGCTTCTATGTCAAAGCAGATTTTTATCAAGGAGTGGAACGGAAACCCTGTCCGTTTATTAGGAATAACAGGCTATGATTTAGTGGAACATGATCTTGCCTTTAAACAGCTAGATTTATTTTCATTTGAAAAAGATGCAAAAAAAGAGCCGTTACTTAAAACACTTTCCACTTTACGTGATAAATATGGGAAAAATATCATTGAAAATGCCGGCACACGAAAGGTCAACAATGCTGATAACGTTGGAACGGGAACAAGTTTTAATAAAGATTTTCTTCGCACCTTCCCGCAAAAAAAGAAGGATGAGTATTAAAAGCTCCGCCATTGTATGATAAACAATGCGGAGCTTTTTGTATTATTTACAGATATCTACATCTAAATCTGCTACAGGCCACCAGAAAAATCCGTCTTTTTCTAACAGCTCATCAGCTGCTTTAGGTCCCATTGAACCAGATTCATAATTTGGATAGTTATCGGCTTTGGTTTTTTCCCATACTTCAGAAATATTATCGACAAAGGCCCAAGAATAGGCGACTTCATCCCAGTGTGTAAAGTTGGTTGCATCACCGCGCATGCAATCATATAGGAGCTTTTCATATCCTTCAGGTGTGTTCATTGCATGAATTCCTGTGTTAGCAAAACTTAATTTGACCTCCTGAGCGTCCAGGTGTCCACCAGCTTTTTTAGCGTTGAGATGAAGGGTGATTCCTTCTTCAGGCTGAATGTGAATGACAAGCAGATTCGGGTTCAACAGTTTCTCCGGCTGATAATAAAGGTTCATCGGAATGTCCTTAAACTGAACAACAATTTTCGTTGATTTTGTTGTCATTCTTTTTCCAGTTCGGATATAAAAAGGTACGCCTGCCCAGCGGAAATTATCAATCATAATCTTCCCGGCCACGAAGGTCTCAGTATTTGACTCTTTATCTACCATTGGCTCGGCGCGATATTCTGGTACCTGTTGATCCTCTACCATTCCGGACCCATATTGCCCGCGGACAAAATATTTATTTATTTTTTCTCCTTTGATCATTCTTAAGGAACGAAACACTCTAACCTTCTCAGAACGAACCTCATCGGTTGTCAACTTAATCGGAGGTTCCATGGCAAGAAGTGCTACCATTTGCATAATATGGTTTTGAACCATATCCCGGAGAGCCCCGCTTGTCTCATAATAACGACCCCGTTCTTCTACACCAAGGACCTCGCTTGAGGTAATTTGAATATTGGAGATATAACGGTTATTCCATAAAGGCTCAAAAATGGCATTTGCAAAACGAATAACTTCAATATTTCTTACCATTTCTTTTCCTAAATAGTGATCAATTCGGTATACTTCACTTTCTGAAAAAGCTTTACGAATCTGTTTGTTTAACAATTTTGCTGATTCCAAATCATGCCCAAATGGTTTCTCAATGACAAGTCTTTTGTAGCCTTTTACATCGGTCAATCCATCCGATTTTAAATGTAAGGCGATTGGACCAAAAAATTCAGGTGCCATCGCAAGATAGAAAATACGATTTCCTTCTAACTCGTATTTCTCATCAATTTGCTCTGCTAAACTTTTGAGAGCTAAATAGGAGCTTGAATCTGATACATCATGTGACTGATAATAAAAGTGAGCCGCAAATTCATCGATATTATCCTTTTTTCCTAAAGCGGTTAAAACAGAGTCCTTCACAGAATTTTGAAAATCTTCAGTGGATAATGGTCTCCTAGCCACGCCAATGACTGCAAATTTATCTAACTTTCCTTTTTGAAACAAGCGGTAAAGGGAGGGAAAGAGCTTTCGAATAGCTAAATCTCCTGTTGCACCAAATATCATGATTAATGAAGTCATATTTCTTGATTGTTCCACTGTAATTACCTCTCCTTATATGTATTCAACTTAGATTTAGCAAAAAACCTCTGAAGCATGTATTAAAATCTAAATCCCTTTTAAAGAGAATACCACGGATAGAGGGCATTTGTGCAAGTGATATGCTATAGTATTTATAACTTTATTCGACAAGGAGGGGTAATTTTGGACATATTTTTTTTAGGAACGGGTGCCGGTATACCCGCTAAACTACGAAATGTTACTTCCATTGCCTTAAAATTACTCGAAGAACGAGGATCTATTTGGTTGTTTGATGCGGGTGAAGCGACACAGCATCAAATCTTACATACATCAATAAAACCGCGCAGAATAGAAAAAATCTTTATTACCCACCTTCATGGCGATCATATCTATGGTCTTCCTGGGTTGTTAGCGAGCCGGTCTTTTCAAGGCGGAGAATCAGAAGTGACGGTTTACGGACCAAAAGGACTGAAAGAATATATTACGATAAGCCTTTCAGTCAGCCAAACTTATTTAAAATACCCACTAAAGATTGTAGAAATAGCTGAAGGGGTTATTTTTGAAGATGAACAGTTTATCGTGGAAGCGAGACTTTTAGATCATGGCATTCCTTCATACGGGTATCGGATTGTTGAGAAGGACAGGCCTGGGACGCTTTTAGCGGATAAGCTTGTAGAGGCGGGGGTACAGCCCGGACCAATTTTTCGGAAAATTAAAGGAGGGGAAACCGTTACGCTTGAAGATGGAACAGTCATCGTACCTTCTGATTTTTTAGGTCCGGCTCAAAAGGGACGGATTATAACGATTCTTGGTGATACAAGATACTGCGAAAATGCTATTTCCTTAGCACGGGATGCGGATTTATTAATCCATGAAGCAACCTTTTCAAAAGGGGAAGAGAAGCTTGCCTTCGATTATTTTCATTCGACTACTCATCAGGCTGCGGAAGTGGCAAATCTGGCTGGTAGTAAACAGTTGTGTTTGACACATATCAGTTCACGTTACGACCGGCAAGCCTGGCAAGAACTAGTCATGGAAGCCCAGGAGATTTTTGCAAATACATACATTGCAGAAGACTTTAAAGAGATAAATATACCAAGTAAATGAATTATATCAGCGTTAAATGAGATATATCCGCGATGCCTATAAACCCAGCAAAAAAAGACGGCCAAAAAGCCGTCTTTTACTAGTTATTTCCACCCAAGCACATATTGTTTAGGTACTTCAATGGTTACACCGAGCTCCTTAGCTGCTGTTCTTGGCCAGTAAGGATCACGTAATAATTCGCGAGCCAAAAATACTAAATCAGCACGCTCATTTTGAAGGATTTCCTCTGCTTGAACACCTGTTGTAATTAAGCCCACTGCTCCTGTAGAAATCTCCGCACCATTTCTAATGGTTTCTGAGAATGGGACTTGGTATCCAGGATAGATATTAATATGTGCACCTGGCAGGGCTCCTCCAGAGCTGACATCGATTAAATCCACGCCTTGTTCCTTCATCCATTGACTGAAAAATACGTAATCTAACGGTGTTAATCCCTCTTCATGATAGTCATTAGCTGATACGCGGACAAATAGCACACCGTTCCAGACTGTTTTGATTGCTTCAATAATCTCACGAAGGAAGCGAAACCGATTTTCAGCCGAACCGCCGTAATCATCGGTTCTTTTATTTGTTAGCGGGGAGAGGAATTCATTAATTAAATAGCCGTGTGCACCATGTAACTCAATGACATCAAAACCAGCTTTCGCTGCCCGTTCAGCAGCCTTTTTAAATGCTTCGATGGTTTCGGTTATATTTTCTTTGGTCATTTCTTTAGGGGTTTTCATTTTTTCATTAAAAGCTAAGGCCGAAGGGGCGATGGAGTCACCTTCTAGGTTTGCTTTTCTACCAGCGTGAGCAAGCTGGATACCTGTTTTAGCACCATGCTCCTTCATCAAACTGATAAGTTCTGTGAAGCCTGCTATATGGTCATCACTCCAAATTCCAAGATCCCTTGGTGAAATCCTGCCCTGTGGGGTGACCGCTGTTGCTTCAACGATTATTAATCCAACTTGCCCAACAGCGCGGCTAGTATAATGCGTGCGGTGCCAGTTCTGAATATGACCGTCTTCGTTATGACTTGAATACATACACATTGGCGCCATAACAATTCGATTTTTAAATGTAACATCCTTAATGGTAAAAGGGGAAAATAATTTAGCTGACATTATGAGCCTCCTATTAAAAATTGTGCTTTACTCTTACTCTTTCTTTCTTAACTCGCTTAATTTATATATAGTACCTCTCCACATGATACCGCCGCGTTTAAAGGTTAAGAGGCTGGCACGGATGATCGAATAGATAAACAGCAGGGCTGTTACAGGTAAAACCAGAAACATAACAGGTGAGAATAACGTCATTTTTTTGATTACCAGTACATAATGAATACCGCTTAATACAATATTTCCTAAGCTTAATAAGGCTACGATTTTATCGGAAGAAAATATCGTAATAAAAGGAAGAATATTGGTAATGAAGACACCGAAAATTGCAAAAAGTACCATACTTACCCGGTAATGTAATCCGGCAAATGTATTCTTTTCTAGTCCGATAAAGGCTTCCCGCAAACTCCCATACCATTCCACTTCAATCAGCTTAAGTGCTGTGACAATCCTTTGACGATATCCTGCTTGTTTCATTTTCATTCCAAGCTGTAAGTCGTCATCTGGTCGCATTTTCACCCTCTCATGTGTTCCAAAACTCTGATATGCTTCTTTTGAAACCAGGTTAAAGGCACCAATTCCAGTACCAACCTTTGACTTTGGGTTATTGGCAGCCCAAGGTCGTTTGAAATAGGAAAATCCAAATAGGAAAAAGGCGACAAATGATTTTAGCCAAAACTTCTTCGCACTCAAATTGGGGGCAGCCGTTAAATGATCCAACCCATGCCGTTCAAAATAATTCAATGCCTTTGCAAATGCCTCTTTTTCAAATTTCACGTCTGCATCGGTAAACAATAGCCATTTTCCAGAAGCCTGAAGGAATCCTCTATATAAAGCGTTATTTTTTCCTAGCCAGTCCTCAGGCAATTCTTCTATATGAATAACCGAAATCCGCTGATCTTCCTGTTGCAGCTCATTCATTAAAAGCCCTGTGGAATCCGTGGACCGATCATTGACGAGTATCCACTCAACGTTTTTGTAAGTTTGCTCTAATTGGCTGAGGATACTAGATTTTATTTGCCCAGCTTCATTGCGGGCCGCAACAATCACCGTCAATAACGGTCCATTTTCTAAGCTAGTTTCTGCCTCTAGTGCCTCTAATTTTCGTAAACCTATTAATCCGTCGATGAGAAAAACTGTCCAGACCAGGATACCCATTGAAAATAATACCGTTAGCATCTTGTAACACTTCCTAGCCTTTTTTATCCTAGTTTAAATCAATGGAGACAAATTAGGAAGTTGGTTCGGTAACCTCTAGCTGTTCACGTAATGCAGCGCCCATTTTTTTTGATTGTGCCGTTGCAGCCTTAATACACGAAATGAACGCCTGCTGAACTTGATGTTCTTCTAGCACCTTGACCCCTGCCTCTGTTGTTCCGCCTGGGCTTGTTACATCCCTTCGTAACTGCTCAGATGATTTTGTCGAGTTTTTCACCATTTCTGCAGCCCCAATTAACGTTTGTACGATTAATTCACTCGCCATATCCTTATCGAGTCCAACCTCTACTGCACTTTTTTCCATTGCTTCAATAAGGTAATAAATATAAGCGGGACCGCTGCCAGAGAGTCCTGTTACAGCGTCTAGCTGTTCTTCTTCAACAAAAGTAGTTAAGCCGACCGTTCCAAAAAGATTTTTCATTAATTCTATTTGATGAGGGGTAACCCGTTCATTTACAGCAACAGCAGTAGCTGATTTACCAACGGCTGCGGATGTATTTGGCATTGCTCTAACGATTGCAATCGGTAATCTCGCAATTGTTTCAATCGTACGCATGGAGACTCCTGCTAAAACTGAAACCACCAGCATTTGTTCATTCAGATATTCACGAATAGATTGAATAGCCGTTGCGGCATCCTTAGGCTTCATTGATAATATAACGATATCAGCTCCTGCAAACAATTCGTTTAAATCGTAGGTTGTACGAATCCCATACGTATCACCCAGCTTTTTCAGTCTCTCTGCATTTGAATTGTTCGTAACCCAAACATTTTTTCTATCAATCAAACTATTTTCAAGAATGCCTGAAATAAATGCCTCAGCCATCGAACCTGCACCGATCATTGCTAACTTTTTCATAGATATTGCCTCCTCTAAATTCTTATAAAAACAAAAAGACCCTTCATCCAAAAAGGACGAAAGGTCTAGCTTCCGCGGTACCACCTTCATTTACCCCAAACTAAATATCTATAAGGGTTCACTCAATTCCGGGTAACGTCGGATTTACGTTAGGTTTTCCTAAGTGCTCATAAGGAAGGTTCAATGATCAAGAGGGCTGTGAAGTCTTTCAGCCGGTGAACTTCACTCTCTTTCGCCATTTTTCATTTACTAGTCTTAGTCATCGCAATTTATGAATCAAATTTTACTAGTGATTATGCAAGATAACGGTCTGTCTGTCAAGAGATAAGTTTCTGAATTTTTTATTTATTTTAAATTTAATATGCAAAAATAATGACATTTACCATGAAAATCGCTACACTTTACACTATATATAATTGTCAAAAAATGTTCACATTCTATTTGAAAATAACGATAGGGGTTTTTTGAATGACAGAATGGAAGGATGGAATTGCGAAATTGACCATGCCGACTCCTTTTAAGATCGGGGATGTTAATGCTTATTTAATAAAAGGGGATCGTCTGACACTGGTTGATGCGGGTATTAAAACGAAGGCATCCTGGAATTCATTCAAAGCGCAGCTGGCTGATTTACATGTAAGTACGAATGATATTGAACAGGTGATTATTACCCATCATCATGCAGATCACGTTGGAATGCTTGATTTTTTATCGGATAAGGTAGAGGTTTACGGTCATCCATTGAATGAACAATGGATTAATCCAACGGAGGCCTTTTTTCAAGAACAAGAGGATTTTTTTCGTAGACAATTTCTTGATTTTGGAATACCACCAGAATATTTTCCTGCTCTTTTAAATATAAGACAATCGTTGAGGTATTCCTGTAACCGCTCATTGACTGGAGAACTGGTCGAAGGAATGGTCCCGCCAGGGTTAAGGGAATGGAGTGTCATTGAGACACCTGGCCATGCCCAGAGTCAAATTGCTCTCTTTCGAGAAAGAGATGGGATTCTTATTGGCGGAGATTTGATTCTCTCGCATATTTCACCCAATCCTATCTTAGAGGCACCCGCACCAGGCGAAAAAGAAAGGCCAAGGCCGCAGCTGCAGCATAATGATTCGATGAAAAAGCTGTTGAGGTATCCGATTCAGTTCGTCTACACAGGACATGGGGAGGAAGTCTTCCAATTAAGAGAACTAATTGCAAAAAGACTTCTACATCAACATGAACGGGCGATGAAGGTTAATAACTGGCTAAAAGAAGATCAGCAAACCGTATTTGAAATTTGCAAAACTCTTTTTCCGGCTGCTTACAAGCGCGAATTGATGTTGACGTTATCGGAAACAGTGGGACAACTTGACTATTTAGCCTCTATCGGCGAGATTAGTAGTAAGGATCATCAACCTGTCCTTTATCAAGCTAGGTGAGGTGTGAGTATGGCTAGAGAACAGCTTAAGGGTAAAAATATTGTCATTACCGGTGCATCTGGGGGAATAGGTGCACAAATTGCCAAGCTTTGTGCTGCAAGTGGTGCCAATCTTATATTACTTGCAAGAAGCATAGAAAAGTTAAAGCAGCTTCAAACGGAATTGGAGCAAAAACATCAGGTTAGGGTGGATATCCATCAGCTAGATGTCTCTGATACGGAAAAAGTGAGGGAAGTTTTCAGCGAAATATCAGCGAAAATAGACCATATTGATATTCTTGTGAATAATGCAGGTTTCGGTGTTTTTCGTGAAGCACATGAGGCAACCATGGATGAAATCAAAGGGATGTTTGAAGTCAATGTTGTCGGGCTGATGGCCTGTACGAGTATGGTGCTTCCTAAAATGCGCGAACGCCGTTTCGGCCATATTATTAATATTGCCTCCCAGGCGGGGAAAATCGCTACGCCAAAATCAAGTGTTTATTCGGCTACGAAGCATGCGGTTCTCGGCTATACTAATTCCCTTAGAATGGAGCTTAGTGATTATAATGTTCTGGTAACATCTGTGAATCCAGGACCGATTGCAACGAACTTTTTTAACATTGCTGATGAAAAAGGCACGTATGTTAAAAATGTTCAAAAGTTTATGTTGCAGCCTGAATATGTTGCAGGGAAAGTTGTTGACTGCATGTTAACGAAAACAAGAGAAATCAACCTGCCACGCTGGATGAACATGGGAAGCGTCGTTTATGTTCTCTTTCCAAGACTTTTTGAAACAATTGGAAAAAAAGCATTTAACAAAAAGTAAAACCGCAGCAGCGGTTTTTTTGTTTTTGCGTAATTTGTTCATCCTGTTAAAAATTCGTACACTGTATCATTCACAGCCTCGTATAAATCGACAGCAGGCTGTTCGGCTTTTATTTGAATAATTCGATCTGCAAGCTCCTCTAAATCTTCACTGTTCATTGGCAGTGAATCCACTTCGGAATAATATTGTTTAAAGCAATTTTTTATCATTTTGATTATCAATTTTTTCTCCATGTACGTGCACCTCACTCACCATTATAACGTTTTCGCCTCCAGAAAAATAACCATAACCAAGAAACCTGTCAAAAAATTTCCATTGAATGCGAACGTATATTCGTTTAAGATGTGTATATAATATAAAGAACGGATGTTCTGTATTTAATTGTCTAGCTCCGGGCGCCATCGGCTCTATGGTCTATAGCCAATCAGTCAATAAGGTTAAAGAGCAACCTTCTTGACTGCTCGTCTTACGCTTGTCGCCGATGGGCGGGCGCTCTGCGCTTTTCGAATTGGGAGGGAAAGTCATGGTTGATTACAGCACGTTACCGCACAATCAAATTTTATGTGTTGACATGAAGAGCTTTTATGCAAGCTGTTCCGCTGTCATGCTTGGCCTTAATCCCTTGACTTGCTATCTAGCTGTGGCTGGTAACAAAGAGCGGAATGGAAGTGTTGTGCTTGCCGCTTCCCCTCGTTTGAAGAAAGAATTTGGAATCAAAACAGGTTCTAGGTTATTTGAGATTCCCGATGATCCGCGAATTCAAATAGTTGAGCCGAAAATGGCAACTTATTTGCGTATTTCTACTGAAATTACCCGCGTATTTAATCGTTATGTACCAAAGGAAGCCATCCATACGTATAGCGTTGATGAAAGTTTTATCAAAGTGGATGGAGTACTGCATTTGTGGGGGGACGCCTTTACGGTTGCAGCCAAAATAAAGGATGATATTGAACGTGAATTCCAACTTCCCTGTGCAGTTGGCATTGGCCCTAATATGTTATTATCAAAGCTTTGCCTCGATCTTGAAGCAAAGAAGCATGGAATCGCCGAATGGAAGTATGAGGATGTCCAGACTAAGCTTTGGAATGTTTCGCCGCTAAGAGAGATGTGGGGAATCGGCAGGCGTGTTGAAAAAACATTAAATGGGATGGGTATTTTCACAGTTGGTCAGCTGGCCAGATATGATTTAGAAGCACTGGAAAAGAAATTTGGAATCATGGGCAATCAGCTTTATCATCATGCCTGGGGAGTAGACCTTTCAGACTTGGGAGCACCCCTGATTGAGGGGCAAATCAGCTTTGGAAAAAGCCAAATTCTTTTAAGAGATTATAAAGAGGAAGAAGAAATAAAGCATGTGATTTTAGAAATGTGTGAAGAAGTAGCTAGAAGAGCGAGATCTCGCCGCAAAGCCGGGAGGACGGTCAGCCTGAGCGTTGGCTACAGTCAAGACGAACTCGGCGGTGGCTTTCATCGCTCAAGAACCATCAAACAGCCGACAAATGTAACCATGGATCTTTACCGTGTCTGTCTCGAATTATTCCACGAACATTACACAGGAAAGACAGTAAGGCAAATTGCAATTAGTATCGGAAATATCGTTGATGACCGCGAGTTTCAGCTCGATCTTTTTGACATGGGTGCGGTAAAGAGGCGGGAGCTTGGCTATGTGGTGGATTCAGTCCGCAGACGCTTTGGTTCAGGTTCCTTATTACGGGCTGTTTCCTATACTGCTGCAGGAACAGCAAGGCACCGAGCCACACTTGTTGGAGGACATAAGGGATAAACATAAAAAGCATAAGCGCCTGGGCGCTGGAGCTGGATAACGAAGAGAGGAGGAGTCAGATGATTCGCGACCGCGGAAGAATCAAATGGGTTTCAATGATGCTTCCCGAGCATATCAAATTGCTCAGGGATTGGGTACAGGAAGATCAGTATGAAGAGCAGAAAGAAATGGATGAGCAGCAGCTCGAACTCATGAATGCTACCTTATCTGAAGCAATCGAATTCGACCAATTCGTTACTATTACTCATTATCGAAATCGAAATTATGAAATCGTCATAGGGAAAATTCATTATTGGGATGAAATGACACAAAGGCTTCATATCGTCGATCACTTTGAAGAAGTACACCGCATTCCAATCGCAGCCATTGCGGATATTAGGATAACGGATGTGTAAACATACCAAAAGAGCGGCTCCATTTCGGATCCGCTCTTGTTTGGTATTCGATTAACGGAAGTCCGCTTTAAATTCACCAGTAATTTTTTGGTGTCCGTTATTTTCTTCAAATGCTTGTTCTTGTTCTAGGTCGAAACGGTTCATAATCGGTATATCGTTTACTGAGAATAGGTAAGAGTCTTCTGATGCAGAGTGTTCATACCAAGCCCAGTTTGGAACAACGAAGTAATCGCCTTTTTTCCAATCGAAACGAACGCCATTGATTACGGTGAAACCTTCACCTTTGTGTACTTGGTAAACAGTTGAGTGTGTATGGCGTAATGCTTTTGTTTGGAAACCTGCTGGTAAATGCTGCATTCTAGTGCCGAGCGTTGGGTTAGCTGATTTACCTGTAGTTGGGTTAATGTACTCTACTGCAAATCCATGGTGTGGATTTGGATCAAATTCCATCAAACCTTTAATTCCTTTTACAGTAAGATCCCATTTATAATTTGCAAGTGGAGCAACTGTGAATTTATCATCACCAACAGGGCGAACCATGCCGCCGCGATAACGAATCTCTGAAAAGTTATCTGGAATATCTGGCTGCTGTAAACCTTCTTCATAAGGTTCAAAGAAGGTACCGCCGATAGCGTAAAGAGTAGGAATATCTAAGGCATCCATCCAATACATAGGCTCTGTACCTAAATGTTCATGCCCATGCCATAAGCCCTTCGGAGTAATTAAAAAGTCGCCTTCATCCATGAAAACACGCTGCCCCTGTACAATCGTGTATGCACCTGTACCTTCAGAAATAAAGCGCAATGCACTTTGTGAGTGACGGTGAGAGGGTGCTTTTTCACCAGGCAATAACATTTGAATAGCTGCATAAATCGTTTGAGTAGTAGATCCCCATCCCCAAGGTTCACGATAAGTTAAGCCAGGATTTTGGAAATAAATTGCACGACGTTCACCGCCGCGTTCTGGTGTGAAGATTTGAGCTGCTTCATTCATTTTCTTTTTGAGTAATTCACTGCTCCAAAGATAAGCTTGTGCTTGAGGCTTTGGCGCTTTGTGCATAATTGCAGGAATTGCTTCCCAAAGTGGTCCTAAGTTGTATTGTTGAATATCTCTGGTGTAATCGGTTACAATCGAGCTTTTCATAAACTCTTGAACTTCTGGATTTACTTCAGCCATTTCACATTCCCCTTTACTATACAAATTTTATAGAGAAAAGGGGGAGCAGCGCATTACTGCTTGACCCCTTGCCATGCCAATTAAACAGTGACTACCGCCTCTGTTGCCTTTACTTTATTTTCAAGTGCACCAATTTGGTCAATCTCAATTCGAACTACGTCACCATCTTTTAAGAATTGCGGAGGATTCATCGCAACCCCAACTCCCCCAGGAGTTCCTGTTAAGACAACATCTCCTGGCTCTAGCGTCATTAGATTGGATAAGAAAGATACTAATTTTTGGACGGAGAATACTAGATTAGCAGTATTCGTTTTTTGACGAACTTCACCATTGACTTTTAGTACAACATCTAAGCCAGCTGGATTTTGTAATTCATCGGAAGTTACTAAATATGGTCCCATTGGTGCACTGCCGTCAACAGTTTTACCTTGTAACCATTGAAGCGTGCGTCGTTGAATATCACGATAGGTTACGTCATTTGTAATGGTATAACCTGCTACATAATCTAATGCATCTTCTTCTGCAACATTGCGAGCTTGTTTGCCAACAACAAAAGTAAACTCTGCTTCATAGTCAAGCTGGTCAGAAATTGGATAGTGTGGAATATCGTCCTCAGGTCCTAAAATGGTATTAGCAAATTTAGCGAAAATAACTGGGTTCGATGGGATTTCACGACCCATTTCTAAAATGTGCTCGCGGTAGTTGTGACCCACACAAATAATTTTGCCTGGCTTTTGAACAGGTGCTTCTACCTTAACTTCTTCAATTGTGTAAATGATTTTTTTATCAAAGCTTTCTGGATTAGCTAGAATGAAATCGATTGCATTTTGTGCTAGTTGCAGCGATTCTTTACCACCTTGATATAACTCATCTGTATTATCTGGTACATATGCTTTTGCGATTGCTTCGTAGCGGTATTTTCCTTCTGCTTTTAACTGTGCTTGGTAGGCATAGTTTAAGTCGATTACTTTGTTGTCAACGATTGCCCCTGCACGTGTATATCCAGAGACAGTAAAATTAATAAGTTTCATGGTTTTCCTCCTTGGTTTTCACTAATTATGAAACTAGTTCACTATTTATAAAAATATTAAAATAATTCAAAAGGATTGTCAATATTATTTGTTTTCAGAATTTTTTATTTTATAGCTGTGTTAAACTTGGCTGTTGATTTGCGCTCCACTAAGGAATGCTTCTTCGAATAATCACCGCAGGGACAGGCGGTCTCTGGCTGTCCAAGGCGCTTCGCTTTCCGCAGGCTCCCCTGTCCCGTCCTCATGCAGGACATTGATTTACATCCTCGAAACTGCCCACGCACGAAGAAAATGCGATAGCATTTTCGAGGAGTCTCGCGCCTTCCGCACAAATCAACATAGTTCTAAAATCATCAGTTTCCTTTAACACAGCCTATTTTATAAAACCGAAATACTCTGATATTTCCTTTGCTGCATGGAGAACGTATTTTCCAGTCGGGTGATCCGCTGATTTTGGCACTGTCTCAGTAATACCAACGACGGTTATGGCACCAAGTAGTCCATGATTGAAATTTAAGATAGGGACACTAAAAGAAGAGACATGCTTTATTAGAGGTTCCGTTTTTGATGCAAAAAACTCTCCTCTTGTTTTTTCTTTTTCACTATGAAATGGCTGTAATTCACTTTCATTGAACTTCGATAATTCTTCTTCTTCCCATTCTTTCATTAGGACGTCTTTTTCAAAGGCAGAAAAAACAACGCCAGTCGAGGAGGAGAGCGGTAAGTGTGTCCCTATTTGTGCACCGATATTTATTCCATAATCTGCACTTAAAATATATGAAATAAGTGGACCCTTTGTAGAAGGAACAGCCAGTAATACTGTTAGATTCATTTTCTCAGCAATCTTTTTGAAATAGGGAATAACCACTTCTATTAAAGAGGATTGGCCCAAAGCAACATTTCCTAACTGTACTAACTTATGTCCAAGCGTATATGCGTTTGTATGTGGATTACGATAGATTAATCCAAATTGGGATAGTGTAGACAAATATTTATATAAATTACTTTTTGTCATAGAAGTTAGGTTTTGAATATCAGTAAACTTTAGAGGTTCTTTTTCCAGTGCTAAGATCTCTAATATGTTTAACCCAATTTGTAACGACTGAATACCGACCGTTTTCATTTCAGTTGTCATATGATCACCCTATTTTCGGTTGATTTGGATAATAGTAGAAAAATGATTAATAGAAATTTTCTAAATTTTAAAAGTTTTTATTGACGAATTGGTGAAAAATGATTTAAAGTTTTCTTATCAGGTAACAAAGTTCTCTATTTGTGGAAGATAATAACTCGGTTGGAGGGGAAAGTCAATGACTAATGTAAGCGACATCATTATAGTAGGTGGAGGAATCGGTGGTTTAGCAGCAGCACTATCAATCCAAGAAACGGGTAAATCCGTAGCAATTTTTGAGCAAGCACCTGAATTTGGAGAAGTAGGTGCAGGTATCCAATTAGCACCAAATGCTTTAGAAGTTTTAGACCGTTTAGGTGTGAAGGAAGAAATTTTAAAATATGCGGTATTACCAAAACGCCTTGTCCTAAAAGATGTTTATACTGCAAAAGAATTAGCAACTCTTGATTTAGGAGAAGGGTTTCAAAAAGAATTCGGCCAGCCATACATCGTATTGCATCGCTCTGACTTACACAGAGTACTTTATGAAGCATGTCAAAAAAACAGTAATATCCAATTCTTTACAAACCAAATGATTCAAACTGCAGAACAAAATGGAGATACGGTAACAATTGTCAACCAAAATGGTGAAACGTTTAGTGCAGAAGCAGTTGTTGGTGCAGATGGGGTAAAATCAAACATGCGTAAGCAGCTAGTTGATGATACACCAGTAAACTCAGCGTATGTAGCTTACCGTGGAACAATTCCAATCGAAGAAGTGGCTACTACAGGAAACTTAGACTTAGACGATGTAATCATGTGGATTGGACCAAACCTGCACATGGTACAATACCCAGTTCGTCGCGGAGAGCTTTACAACCAAGTAGTAGTATTTAAATCATATGATGCTACTGTAGAAGACTGGGGAACTCCAGAAGAAATGGCACGTCGTTTTGAAAATTGTCACCCAAAGGTTGAAAACGCTTTAACTTACATTAACCGTCAATTCCGTTGGCAGATGTATGACCGTGAACCAATCGACAATTGGACAAATGGCAACATTACGCTATTAGGAGATTCTGGTCATGCCATGCTTCAATATTTAGCTCAAGGCGGCGTTCAAGCCCTCGAAGATGCGTTTGTATTAGGTGAGAAGTTAAAAGAACATAAATCCTACGAAGAAGCATTTAATGCATACCAAGAAATTCGTATTCCACGTTCTGCAATGGTTCAAGGATCAGCACGCAGATGGGGCGAAATTATTCATGCAGAGGATCCAACTTCACTTGCACTACGCAACTTTATTTTCGAAAATCACAAACCAACTGATTACAATGTTGTTGATTTCCTATATGGTTATTTCAAGAAAAATTACCAACGTGTAGATTGCTAATAAAAAAACGCGTTAGAGCCAGCTCTAGCGCATTTTTTTAAGTTTAAATTGAAATTGAAATGAGGGAGGAAGTAAACTATGACAACAGCAATACTGAATGAAAAATTGGAAGTATTTAAAAAGAGTATAGATGATATTGCAGCGGTTTTGAAAAGCACGGAAGAGGGTGCACTTTATGTAAAACCTTCTGATGCAGAATGGTCTGCTATGCAAATTGTTTCTCATATTTTAGAAGCTGTAGATTTTTGGGTTGAAGATTTGGAAGCACTGCTAGTAGTTCCAGGAGCAAAATGGGGACGTAATCATGAACATGTGCGCCGTTTAGCTGCAGTAGATGAAAACGTTGTATCTCGTATTAAGAAAGAGGCTGCGATAACTGCACTACAAAACTTAGTCCCGAAAGTAGAGGCAGCACTTGGAAAAGTGAAAGAAGAAGATCTAGAAAAGACAGCCCCAAGTTATAATCCAAACTTTGACGGAAAACCGTTATCATTTTTAGTCGACCATTTAATCGTTAAGCATGTAACGGGTCATTACGGGCAGCTTGTACGTCATTTAGAAAAAGTTCAATAAATACAGTACTAGGTACATGAAAGCAACTTTTAACCTCAGTTCGAAAAAGTATGTTACAATTTGCGTAAGTCAACTGGGGGGAGTTTTATACATGGAGATTATGATAACTGCGGCAGCAGCTGAGAAACTTAATGAACGAATTAATGGCCGCGAAGGCTATTTAAAACTAAAGTATGATACAGAGGATTGCGGCTGTGCCGTAAACGGTGTAATCGCCTTGTGGTTTGTACCGGAACTTGATGCAGATGATATTACGTTCGAGACAAATGGACGAAACGTTTATATCGAAAAGTCGAAAACGGTTTTCTTTGATGAAAAGATGACGATTGACTTTTCAAATGCAAGTAACACCTTTCAACTAAAAAGCCCTCAGCAAATTTTAAACGGATATATGAGTTTTGTTGTGACAGAAAAAGCAGACTGACCCACTTGGGCAGTCTGCTTTTTCGGAATCCTATCATGTGATTATGGATTCTCAACGTATTTTGACAGAAATTTATCAATGACTCTGCGATAATCATCAGGATTTTCATTAAATGACTGGGCATGGCGGCCATTTGCAGCGAGATAAAGCATTTTTGGCCCTTGTTTTTTCTCATATAATTCCTTCGTCATGGCCGGAAGAATAAAATCATCGTTTTCGCTGTGAATAAAAAGAATAGGATGTTTAATATTTTCAATAACTGAGATGGGTGAGACATGACGGATCGAATATTTTTCACGAAAGCGTAAAATAAAATCTGCAACGGGAATTAGCAGCGACGGAATCATCTTATATTCTTTTTTGAGTTGATAAGAAAGCTGCTCTTTCAGATCAGAAAACGGACAGTCGGCAATATAGAAATCAGCACCATCCTCGAGCATTCCAGCATACAACAGCATTGTAGCTGCACCCATTGATTCACCATGGATACCGAGAGTAAGAGTCGATCCTTTCTCCTTTTTCAACCAATCAATTACTGCTTTTAAATCAAACTTTTCATAATGACCAAAGCTGGTTGTTTTCCCCCCAGACTCTCCGTGGCGCCTATGGTCGTAAATGATGGCATTAAATCCTCGCTCTAAAAAAAGATTCATATATTTGATTGAATTAGTTTTTGTTTCTGTCACACCATGGGAAATAATTACATAACGATTGGACTCGTGCGGTTCAACCAGCAGAGCTTTAATGGGATAACCGAAGGGTGACTCAATGATAACCTCGCGCTTAGAAAGTGACTCGAAATGTTCGGGATTAAATCTCCCCGCTTCCTTTTCACGCTGTACAATAAATTGCTCATCCTTTTTCTTCAAATACATAAGGCGATTTGTAAAATAAAAACCTAAAGAAAATGTAAATAAGAATGAAAGTAAAAGAGCTCGCAACGCCTTTCTCACGAATACACCTCCAAAAGGTCCTCGAATAGTAATTATTTGGTAACGTTGGCTTTTATTTTAACATAGGAAAAGCCGCTAACTCCATTTAGCGGCCTCGTGAATATTAATTATTATGTCTAGCTCCAGCGACTAGAGGCTCGGGGTCATAAGCCAATCCGTCAAGAAGGTTAAAAAGCAACCCTCTCGCCGGCTCGTCTTATGCCTGTCGCCTCTGGGAAAAAATGAACTGCTTTTTTCCTTGGGCAAGGCGCTTCCGCTTTTCCTATTGCTCAGCATTTTGTCTCTTTGTAGGATGAATTGCTTTTTCTATTTCCTCGGCAGAAATTATTCGCTTTCCTGTGCCCGCAGATTCCGCATAATCCTTCCCTTTTTGGCTGTATCCTTTATCACGCTTTTGGCTCATAATCGTCAGACTCCCTTCGAAGTGGTTTCATTTAATAAGGTGCTTATAAGGTAGCTTGATTATTCATATTAAAAAATAGATGAGGATGGATGATTTCAACTATCAAGAGGCGGTGAATTCTAAAAAACAAGAATAAATGAAATTTTGACAAAATAAGAGGATTTTCTGTGTTCGGACTCGAATTAGTATAAGGTAAAAGTACATAAAAGGAGAGAAAAAAAATGAGCCAAACAGAAGTAGTAATTGTAAGTGCTGTTCGTACTGCACTAGGTAATTTTAACGGAAGCTTAAAGAGTGTATCAGCTCCAGTATTAGGAGCAACGGTTATTAAAGGTGCACTCGAACAAGCTGGCCTGAAGCCAGAACAAGTTGACGAAGTCATCTTAGGAAACGTACTGCAAGCAGGTCTTGGTCAAAATCCAGCAAGGCAGGCTGCAATTGGTGCGGGAATCCCTGAAAGTGTTTCCTCAATGACAATAAATAAAGTCTGCGGCTCAGGTTTAAAAGCTGTTCATTTGGCAACACAGGCAATTCTAGCAGGAGATGCTGAGATTGTTGTTGCTGGTGGAATGGAGAATATGAGCCAAGCTCCTTACCTAATAAAAAATGCCCGTGAAGGTTTTAAAATGGGTGATCAAAAAATAATTGATACTTTGACTAGTGATGGACTGACATGTGTTTTCAACCAATATCATATGGGTCTTACAGCTGAAAACTTAGCTGATAAATATTCAATTACGAGGGAAGAGCAGGACCAGTTTTCAGCACAAAGTCAGGAGAAGGCAGTCAATGCGATTGAAGCAGGGAAATTTAAAGATGAAATTATTCCTGTACTTATTCCACAGCGCAAAGGGGATCCAATTGTTTTTGATACCGATGAGTATCCGAAAAAAGGGACCACAGCAGAAAAACTTGCAGGATTACGTCCAGCCTTCAAAAAAGATGGCAGTGTAACCGCTGGAAATGCATCCGGAATCAATGATGGAGCAGCAGTTTTAGTTGTGATGAGCAGGAAAAAAGCGGACGAATTAGGGATTAAGCCTTTAGTAACGATTAAAGGAAATGCAAGTGCTGGTGTTGATCCTAGCATTATGGGAATTGGCCCAGTTCCAGCGGTAAAAAAGGTGCTGGAAAAAACGTCTATTTCAATGGAAGAACTCGAGTTAATTGAAGCAAATGAGGCATTTGCAGCCCAATCACTGGCAGTTGACCGTGAACTTCATTTTAATAAAGAAATATTAAATGTTAATGGCGGTGCGATTGCACTTGGTCACCCAATCGGCGCAAGCGGAGCAAGAATTCTCGTCACTTTGATTCATGAAATGAAAAGAAGAAGTGCCAAGAAGGGATTGGCGACACTATGTATTGGCGGCGGTCAAGGGGTAGCAACGATCGTTGAGCTAGCGTAAAGCTAAAAAGAGGGGAGAAAAAGCACGATGAAGAAAATTAGTACATCCTTCCAGGAAGCGGTCGCGGATATACAAGATGGAGCCACGTTGATGGTCGGCGGTTTCGGTTTGTGCGGCATTCCTGAAAATCTAATCTTAGCATTGGTAGAAAAAGGGGTTAAGGATTTAACTGTCATTTCGAATAACTGTGGAATCGACGATTGGGGCCTAGGGCCGCTTTTGAAAAATAAGCAGATTAAGAAAATGATAGGCTCCTATGTAGGAGAGAATAAAGAGTTTGAAAGACAGGTTTTAGCAGGCGAGCTTGAAGTAGAACTGACACCACAAGGCACGTTAGCGGAAAAAATAAGAGCAGGCGGTGCGGGAATTCCAGCGTTTTATACTCCTGCAGGGGTAGGAACACCTATTGCTGATGGCAAGGACACAAAGGTCTTTAATGGTAGAGAGTATCTGCTAGAGGAGGCGTTGACTGCTGATTTCAGCCTTGTTAGGGCTTGGAAGGGCGACAAGATGGGAAATCTTGTTTATCACAAAACAGCAAGAAACTTTAATCCGATGATTGCTGCAGCAGGAAAAGTAACGATTGCTGAAGTGGAAACACTTTGTGAAATCGGGGAGCTTGATCCGAACTTTATCCACACGCCGAGCGTTTACGTTCAGATGATTATAGAAGGCAAGCAGGAAAAAAGGATTGAGAGAATGACAGTTACAAAATAGATTGCTGGAAGGAGAAAGTACCAATGGTCTCAGTTAGAGAAAGAATTGCAATAAGGGCAGAGAAAGAAATTGAAGACGGTTTTTATGTGAACTTAGGAATTGGGATGCCGACGCTGGTAGCTAATTTTATATCTGATAATAAACAGGTTGTCCTTCAATCGGAAAATGGGCTTCTTGGTATTGGTCCCTATCCAACCGAGGAAGAAGTTGACCCAGATTTAATCAATGCCGGAAAAGAAACGGTTACAGCGATTAGCGGGGCATCTTATTTCGATAGTGCTGAATCCTTCGCGATGATTCGCGGTGGACACATTAATATAGCTATCCTTGGAGGCATGGAGGTTTCTGAAACGGGAGACCTCGCAAACTGGATGATACCAGGTAAGATGATAAAGGGAATGGGCGGTGCGATGGATCTTGTCCATGGAGCACAGAAAATCATTGTTATTATGGAGCATGTCAACAAGAGCGGCGAATCGAAAATTTTAAAAGAATGCACCCTGCCGTTAACCGGAAAAGGTGTCGTTCATCGAATTATCACCGAGCGGGCGGTAATGGATGTAACAAAATCAGGATTAAGGCTAGTTGAAGTTGCCTCAGGGTACACAGTCGAGGATGTTGTGAACTCGACAGAAGCTTCCTTGTCAGTAGATGAAAACGTAGTTCTCGAAGCGTATTAAGAAAATCCAGCAGGCTGTTTATCGTAAACAGCCTGCTTTTTCTATTAAAAATGCTATAATTACATATGAAATGATGATTATGGGGGAGTTTAGGATGAAAAAGAAATCGAAACAAAAAAATCAATCTAAACCAAAAAAAGAAGAAGCAGCGGTAACGCTTAAAGATATGATCAATCCGGAATTAATCAAGCAATTAAAAGAACAGCAGGACCAGCTGAAGGCAGTAGAGGAACGTAAAAAAGAAGCAGAAGATCAACGGAAAAGAGAGGAACGCCGCTTGAAAGAGAAAAATAAATCTTTCGAGGAGCTACTCAACGAGAGCGGCATGAACTGGAAGGAATTTAAATAGGAGAGCCAATGGCCCTCCTATTTTTTTAACGATGTTCTTTATAAAGTGTTGTTTTAGATATTGTTTTTATCAAAGCTATTTCATCTTCTGTTAAAGACTGGCTATTAATAGCGTGGGCATTGGCTCTAACTTGTTCCGGACTACTGGCTCCGGCAATGACCGAGGCGACAGCAGGATGGGCCAAATTGTATTGAAGCGCTATCTCGGTAAATGAGCGGTCACCTGCCAGCTTGTCCTTTAGCACAGGTAATACATTAAGAAGCTCTTCCTGACTATAGTCTTGATATCCTTTCTGTGACACCTTTTCGAGCATTTTATCAGTTAGAAGTCCTTTCGCCAGAGGACCACGGGTTACTACACTAACTTCATGCTCGTGTAGAAATGGCAAAGTTTCTTCCTCAGCGCGGCGGTCCAAAATACTATATTGCATCATCACAGAAACAATGTGAGACTTCTGTACATACTCGCGAATGACATTTGGGCGAATGGAGGAAAGTCCATAATAACGAATAAGTCCTTCCGCCTTTAATTCTTCAAAAGCCTCTATCACGTCATCAATTCGATCCTCAATTGTCCCGCCGTGCAGCTGGTAAAGGTCAATATAATCGGTGCCAAGGCGTTTCAAACTTTGTTTAACTGCTTCCTTTATATACGATTTGGATGGGTCCCAAGACCAGCCTGATTTATCAGATTTCCAACGGTTGCCAACCTTTGACGCAATAATTACATTATCACGAACTTCCTTTAAAGCTGTCCCGACGATTTTTTCATTTTCACCAAAATCATATAAATCTGCAGTATCGAAATAATTGATTCCCTCATCCAATGCGGTTTCAATAACCTCTCTAGCTGCTTTCTCCTCGGTGCCAATCGACATACAGCCTAAACCTAATTCTGTTACCCATAAATCTGAGTTTCCCAGTTTTCTTTTTTTCAAAAATATCACCCCGTCCTTTTCTATAATTTTAATAAAGTCCGGGGAAGACTACAAACGTAAAAGGTTATTTAGGAGCGACTTTTTCTATCCATTCGGCAACGGTAAGATACTCTTTATTGTATTCCTTTAGCTTTTGTACTACTTCCCATCCCTTACCAACTAGAATTATTCCCCTCTCATGCACGTATACCTTCATCCCATACCCCTCCAAATAATGTATGGTAAAATGTATGTGCAGAATATACAGAAATAGAACAGGAGTTGACATAAATGGGTAATCTTAATGAAAAGACATTACATAGCGAAGAAATTTTTTCAGGTAAAGTCATTAGCCTTCACCTTCAGGATGTTGAGCTTCCAAATGGAAAACAGTCAAAAAGAGAGATAATTAAACACCCAGGTGCTGTCGCTGTTTTGGCCATCACCGACGATAAAAAAATTGTTATGGTAGAGCAATTTCGTAAGGCACTTGAGCGGACGATTGTTGAAATACCAGCAGGAAAGTTAGAAAATGGCGAAGAACCTGCTCTTTGTGCCCGGCGGGAGTTAGAGGAAGAGACAGGTTATGAATGTGAAAGTCTGGAGCTACTCCTCTCATTCTATACCTCACCTGGATTTGCAGATGAGATTGTTCATTTATATGTTGCCAAAGGATTAACAAAGAAAGAAAATGCGGCAACTCTTGATGAAGATGAATTTGTGAACCTTGAGGAATTAACACTGGATGAAGCCATTCAATATATAAAGGAACAAAAAATTTATGATGCAAAAACTGCCTATGCCGTACAATACTTACAATTACAAGAGGCATTAGTAGGTAAATGAAACGTTATTATGTAGATTTACATATTCATATCGGAAGAACCTGGACAAGTAAGCCTGTTAAAATAACAGGTGCGAAATCATTAACGTTTACTAATATCATCGAGCATGCAAGGCATGAAAAAGGTCTGAATATGATTGGAATTATTGACAGCCACTCACCTGAAGTAATCCTTGAAATGGAAAGCCTTGTTTCGAGTGGAGACATAATTGAACATCCAGATGGAGGCTTAGTATTCGGTGATTTAACGGTAATCCCCGGTTCCGAGTTAGAAATCTATGATGAACAATGCAATGGTCCGATACATGTGCTTGTGTTTTTTCCTACAATTTCAATTATGAGGGAGTTTTCTAATTGGCTTTCTGGTCATTTGAAAAATGTCCAGTTGAGTTCGCAGCGGATTTACGCATCAGGTCTAGATTTGCAAAAAAGGGTTAAAGAATTAGGCGGTATCTTTATTCCAGCACATGTGTTTACTCCTTTTAAAAGTCTATATGGTAAAGGTGTCAATAAATCCTTAACGGAAGTATTTGACCCAGACATGATTGATGGGATTGAGCTTGGATTAAGTTCTAATACGTTGATGGCAGATCAGATAAAAGAATTACACAACTATCCCTTTGTGACCAATTCCGACGCTCACTCCTTAGCGAAAATTGCCCGCGAATATCAGGTGATATCGATGAAGGAACCATCATTTAAAGAATTAGGAATGGCATTAAGGAAAGAGGATGGACGACTTATCCTAGCCAATTACGGATTAGATCCGCTCCTAGGTAAATATCACAAAACTGTCTGTGCAGAATGTTTACATCCAGCTAGTGAGGAAGACCAAATATGTACTCAGTGTGGTAACAAAAAAATCATAAAAGGTGTTGCTGACCGAATTCTTGAATTAAAGACTGCTGAAAAGAGTCCAGAAGGGCGTCCTCCCTATGTCCATCAAGTCCCGCTAGATTTTATTCCGGGATTAGGACCAAAATTACTCGAAAAACTCGTCAATCATTTTGGTTCTGAAATGGCAATTTTGCATGAAGTTCCATATCTGGGACTGACCGAAGTGGTTCCACCAAAGATTGCTGATCTCATCATGAAAGCAAGAGAAGGAAAAGTTACATTAGCAGCAGGCGGCGGAGGAAAATACGGCAAAATAGCAGACTAATATAATAATTTAATGAAAAAACCCGGCAGAATCACCAAATCTGCCGGGTTTTTTGATATTTACCGTTTCGATTTTTACTAAAAAATAAATATATCCGCGTTAATCGCATTATATCTGCGATGAGTCACCTCCACTTCTTTTTAAATTTAAAATCTATTAATTTATCGTCATAGAAATACTAGAAAGGCATAAAATGTAATAACTGATTAGGAGAAATAGGAGGGACTGCAGATGAAGAAACGATTGTACCAGAACGATGCCGCTAGTTATTTCCGTGAGCATTCCTCAATTTTTTTATTTATTGTCATATTATTTTTAATGGGTGTCATCTTCGGGGCAATAGTTGTGAATAGCATGAGCATTACCCAAAAGGAAGATTTATTTTATTATTTATCACAATTTTTCAGTCAAATTCTAAATGGGAAAGTTGCAGAAAATAATGATTTATTTGCTCAAAGTTTTCTTCATAATAGCAAGTTCATTGGGCTCATTTGGATACTGGGAATTTCTATTATTGGACTGCCGGTGATACTCATTCTGTTATTTATTAAGGGTCTGGTGGTAGGTTTTACGGTTGGTTTTCTTGTTAGTCAATTGGGTTTGAAGGGATTTTTACTTGCATTTGTATCCATTCTCCCACAAAATTTGATTATCATTCCCGTTTTCATTTTGATGGCTGCTTTATCGGTAATATTCTCATTGAGAATGATTAAAAAACAATTCTTTAAGACATCTGGACAACCAATCTTACCATTTTTCAAAAACTATATTCTCACCTTCATCGTTGCTGTAGTTCTTATATCTGCTGCCTCAGGAGTAGAGGCTTATGTATCACCATGGCTGATGAAAACAATGATGGGATCGCTCAATTTATAAGTATTATTACTTGATATTAAATATAATCTGTTGTTTATAATAATTTTATTTTGACACCTCTTTCTCATCTGTTATAATGAGAATAGCAGCGGCGAGGGAGGGACTTCGGTATGGAAACAAGAATTGAGAGAATTAAAAAGCATTTACATTCGTCAAGTTATAAGCTAACACCTCAACGTGAAGCAACCGTTCGGGTATTGTTAGAGCATGAAGAGGATCATTTAAGTGCAGAAGATGTATACCTCCTCGTTAAAGAAAAGTCGCCTGAAATAGGATTGGCAACTGTTTATCGTACACTTGAGCTATTAACTGAATTGAAAATTGTAGATAAAATTAACTTTGGTGATGGAGTTTCTCGTTATGACCTTCGCCAAGAAGGGGCAGCACATTTTCATCATCATCTTGTTTGTATTGAATGTGGAGCAGTTGATGAAATACAAGAAGACCTTCTTGAAGATGTGGAGGCCGTGGTGGAACGCAGATGGAATTTTAAGATAAAGGATCATCGTCTCACATTTCATGGCATTTGCTATCGGTGCCTAGATAAAGGAAAAGAGGAAGAAAAAGCCGAATAATAACCAAAAGTCCTTTTTAATGAAAAGGGGCTTTTTTTTATTTCATATTCCCAGCTCTCATAAAATAAATTCGCCAAAATCCTGCCTTTAGGTATAAAAGGTGGACAAATTGGCATATCTTTTACTAGGCTGATTGTTTGGGGGAAGATAAATGTTCTCTTTTATTAAAGTAATACTACAAACCTTAAAGGTTTTTATCATATTCACCGGGTGCACGATACTCTTTTATTATGGTATTATGTGGGTAAATGAGGAGTACCAAAATTACCATCGCTATGATTCACCAGAAGGCTCTGCTTTAAAGGTTTCCACACTAAATAAGGATGAAAATTCATTCTGGCTGGATCGGCTGATTTTGTTTTACTTAAATGGGGAGTAGTATTCAATGGAAGATTATTTGAAAGATTTTATGCAGTTTTTACTGGTAGATAAAAGGGTGGCAAAGAATACGCTGCTATCATATGAACGAGACTTGAAAAACTATCTTCGCTACTTAAAAAACGTTGAAGCAGTTGACACTTTAAATCATGTACAAAGAGCTCATATAGTCCATTTCCTGAATTTCTTAAAGGAGCAAGGGAAATCTCCGAAAACCTTGGCTAGGCATGTGGCTTCCCTACGTGCTTTCCATCAATTTTTATTACGTACTCATGCTGTGAATCAAGACCCATCAATCCTTATCGAGATTCCTAAGTCAGAAAGGTCAATTCCAAAAGTTTTAAGTTTAGAGGAAGTAGAAAAACTTTTAGACATATCTAATGGACAAGGGCATTTTGCATTAAGGGACAAGGCAATGCTAGAGTTCCTCTATGCTACTGGTATTCGTGTTAGTGAACTTATTCAAATTGATGTAGAGCATGTTAATTTAACAATGGGCTTCGTCACTGTTATCGGAAAAAGTAATAAAGAGCGAATTATTCCAGTCGGAGGACCTGCAGCAGAAGCATTAAAACGGTACCTGGAGTATGGAAGACCAAATTTTCTACTGGAGAATCGTACGGAGGATTCATTATTCTTAAACCACCATGGAAAGCGACTATCTCGTCAAGGATTTTGGAAGATTTTAAAAAAACTTGCAAATGAAGCTGGCATTAAGAATGAGTTAACACCGCACACACTTCGTCATTCATTTGCGACACATCTTTTACAAAATGGTGCAGATTTAAAAGCAGTCCAAGAAATGCTCGGACATGCTGATATTTCTACTACGCAAATTTATACGCAATTATCGAAGACAAGGTTAAAGGATGTCTATAGTAAATTTCATCCTAGAGCTTAATAGGGTACTAGAATTAAAACGATTTTAAAAAATGTCGAAAAGCTGCCATATTTATGGACAGCTTTTTCTTGTAATTTTACTGGAGTTTAGTAAAATGTAGAGGTCAGACTTCTGACGTTAGATTTTTAAAAGCATAAATAATCCTATTTTAATAAGGGCAATCTATTTTTATTAATTAGCAAAGTTATTTTAGAAAAAGGAGGAAGACTAGAATGGCATTAAATACATATAAACGAATATTTTTAATTGTGATGGACTCTGTTGGGATTGGTGAATCACCGGACGCAGATAAGTTTGGTGACAAAGGTGCAGATACCCTTGGACATATTGCTGAAAGAATGAACGGTCTAACTATGCCCAACATGGGAAGTTTAGGTTTAAGCAATATTCGAGAAATTAAAGGGATTGAAAAAGCAGTAAAACCCTTAGCGTACTTTACAAAAATGATGGAGGCTTCCAATGGAAAGGACACCATGACAGGTCATTGGGAGATTATGGGTTTGAATATACAAACACCTTTCCGTGTTTTCCCAGATGGATTCCCAGATGAGCTCCTTTCCGAATTGGAAGAACGTACGGGAAGAAAGATAATTGGCAATAAACCTGCTAGTGGGACGGAAATTCTTGATGAGCTTGGGGAAGAGCATATGAAAACGGGAGCATTGATTGTCTATACTTCTGCAGATTCTGTCCTCCAAATTGCAGCACATGAAGAAATTGTTCCAATTGAAGAGCAATATAAAATATGTAAAATCGCTCGCGAGTTAACCCTCGATGAAAAATACATGGTTGGGCGTGTTATTGCCCGCCCATTCTTGGGTGAACCAGGCAATTTTAAAAGAACAGCTAATCGTCATGACTATGCATTAAAACCATTTGATAGAACGGTTATGAGTGAAATGAAAGATGCAGGTTTAGATGTCATTGCGATTGGGAAAATCTCAGATATTTATGATGGTGAGGGTGTTACACAGTCTCTAAGAACAATTTCCAATATGGATGGTATGGATAAGCTAGTACAGACACTGGACATGGATTTTACCGGGATGAGCTTCTTGAATTTAGTGGATTTTGATGCGTTATATGGTCATCGCCGCGATCCAGAAGGCTATGGAAATGCACTTGAAGAATATGATGCCCGCTTACCAGAAGTGTTTGCTAAGTTAAAAGATGATGATTTATTAATCATTACAGCGGACCACGGAAATGATCCAGTGGCACCAGGAACGGATCACACCCGTGAATATGTACCATTAATTGTTTATTCCAAGAAAATGGCA
This sequence comes from Neobacillus sp. YX16, assembly GCF_030123505.1. Classification (GTDB taxonomy): domain Bacteria; phylum Bacillota; class Bacilli; order Bacillales; family Cytobacillaceae; genus Neobacillus. Next base: position 4,431,074 of record NZ_CP126115.1, on the reverse strand, counting down.
GAAGGCAAAGAACTTCCTATTCGTGAAACCTTCGCTGATATTGGGGCAACAGTTGCAGAAAACTTTAAAGTGAAAATGCCTAATTTCGGAAAAAGCTTCTTACAAGAATTGAATTAAAGGGGTATGAACATGAATCCAGAAAAAATTCAAAACGCAGCAGACTTTTTAAAAGAGAAATATTCAAATACACCAAAAATTGGACTTATCTTAGGCTCTGGTCTTGGTGTTCTAGCTGATGAAATTGAGAATCCTGTAAAGATACCATACAATGAAATACCTGATTTTCCGATATCAACTGTTGAAGGTCATGCCGGACAGCTAGTTTTTGGAATTCTAGAGGGTGTAGAAGTGGTTGCGATGCAAGGCCGTTTCCATTTTTATGAAGGCTACGGTATGGACAAAGTAACCTTCCCTGTACGGGTGATGAAAGAATTAGGTGTGGACATGTTAATCGTAACGAATGCTGCGGGCGGTGTTAATGAAAGCTTCGAAGCAGGAGACCTTATGATTATTAGCGATCATATTAATTTTACAGGTGCTAATCCTTTAATAGGTCCAAATGATTCAAAATTTGGTCCCCGTTTCCCTGATATGTCAGAAGCCTATACAAAAGAATTGCGGAATGCAGCGAAAGAGATTGCAGCCCGCTTAAATATTAATGTAAAAGAAGGCGTATATTTCGGATTTTCGGGACCAGTTTATGAAACTCCAGCAGAAATTAGAATGGTTAGAACACTAGGAGGAGACGCTGTTGGTATGTCAACAGTGCCTGAAGTGATCGTTGCCCGCCATGGAGGGATGAAGGTCCTTGGAATTTCTTGCATTACGAATATGGCTGCAGGAATTCTAGACCAGCCTTTATCACATGAGGAAGTTATTGAAACAACAGAAAGAGTAAAAGCTAATTTTCTATCCTATATAAAAGAAATTGTTAAAAGCATAGTTAAATAATCTTATTAAAGTGGTGAATAGTATGAGAATGGTTGACTTAATTGAGAAAAAAAGAGATGGGCATGAACTAACTACAGAGGAAATAAAGTACATTATCAATGGTTACACTGATGGTTCCATACCCGATTATCAGGTTAGTGCCTTAACCATGGCAATCTTTTTTCAGGGGATGACAGAAAAAGAAAGAGCGGATTTAACAATGGCAATGGTTGAATCTGGCGATCAAATTGATTTATCGGAAATCAATGGAATTAAAGTGGATAAGCATTCAACTGGCGGAGTAGGAGATACAACAACCTTAGTACTTGGACCGCTTGTTGCTGCACTAGATGTTCCGGTTGCAAAAATGTCGGGGCGCGGTTTAGGACACACCGGCGGAACGATTGACAAATTAGAAGCAGTAAAAGGCTTCCATGTTGAAATTGAAAACGACGAATTCATTGATTTAGTTAACAAAAACAAAATAGCAGTAATTGGGCAAAGTGGTAACTTAACACCTGCTGATAAAAAGTTATATGCGTTAAGAGATGTAACAGCAACCGTTAATAGTATTCCATTAATTGCAGGCTCAATCATGAGCAAAAAAATCGCAGCAGGTGCAGACGCCATTGTTCTAGATGTAAAAACGGGTGCAGGTGCCTTCATGAAAACAATTGAAGACTCAAGAGAACTGGCTAAAGCAATGGTAGGGATCGGAAACAATGTTGGAAGACGAACGATGGCAGTTATTTCTGACATGAGTCAGCCGCTCGGGTTTGCTATCGGAAATGCACTTGAAGTGAAGGAAGCGATTGATACCTTAAATGGTGAAGGTCCTGAGGACTTAACAGAGCTTTGTTTAACTCTTGGCAGTCACATGGTTTACTTAGCTGAAAAGGCAAGTTCATTAGCAGAAGCTCGTACGATGCTTGAAAATGTCATTAAAGATGGCTCTGCACTTGAAAAGTTTAAGGTCTTCTTGAGCTCACAAGGTGGAGATGCATCGATTGTTGATGATCCTTCTAAAATGCCTCAAGCTCAATTTACATTCGAGTTAGAAGCTAAAGAAGATGGTTATGTTTCTGAAATCGTTGCGGATGAAGTAGGAACGGCTGCAATGAAATTAGGAGCAGGAAGAGCGACAAAAGAGTCCGTAATTGATTTAGCTGTCGGACTTGTTTTACGAAAGAAAATCGGCGATCAAGTGAAAAAAGGTGAATCGTTAGTAACGATTTACAGTAATTTTGAAGATGTAAGTGAAGTAAAAGCAATGCTATATGAAAATATTATCGTTTCCTCTGAAAAAGTTGAGGCACCAATCTTAATTCATGAAGAAATAACAGAATAGAACCAATAAGTGAAAGTCCAGGAAAAAATCCTGGACTTTTTTATTGTGTTGTTAGGAAAATATTGTATAAAGTTGTTGGATTTGGAAAAAATGGAATCTATATAAAGAATGGAGGGTTATGCAATGAAACGATATATTTCTTTACTAGTAATAACCTTGTTACTTACAAGTTTATGGATTCCGTCTGTCTCTGCAGAAGAAAAAACGACTTCTGATATAACAGATAATGTAAGGTCCGCGATATTAATTGAGCGTGATACTGGCCAAATTCTTTATGAGAAAAATAGTAATGAAGAGCTCCCACCAGCAAGCATGACAAAAATTATGACCATGCTTCTTATTATGGAAGCAATTGATCAAGGAAAACTTAAATGGGATGAAAGTGTCCGAACTAGTGAATATGCTGCTTCTATGGGCGGTTCGCAAATCTTCCTTGAACCTGGAGAAGAAATGACGGTAAAGCAAATGCTCCAGGGTATTGCGATTGGCTCCGGAAATGACGCATCCGTAGCAATGGCCGAGAAAATTGCAGGATCGGAAGAAGCCTTTGTTGACATGATGAATAACAAAGTAAAAGAACTTGGTTTAAAAAATACGATTTTTAAAAATACTACAGGTCTTCCTGGAAGCGGTCATTATAGTTCCGCACATGATATGGCGATTATGGCCAAGGAGCTATTAAAATATGAAGACATAACAAAGTTTACTGGAATGTACGAAGCGTACCTTCGTGAGAATACAGATAAAAAATTCTGGCTTGTTAATACCAATAAATTAGTTCGCTTTTACCCAGGGGTAGATGGACTAAAGACAGGATTCACTGCTGAAGCGAAGTATTGTTTGACAGCAACAGCACAAAAGGATGGTATGCGAGTCATTGCTGTTGTATTTGGAGCACCGACTTCAAAAGAAAGAAATGCCCAAGTGACAAAGATGCTTAATTATGCGTTTGCCCAATACCAAACGCACCCAATGTTCAAGCGAAATGAAGTAATTGGCAATGCTCATGTTAACAAAGGGAAAGACAAGAAAGTAGAGGCAGTAACAAGTGAACCTCTTTCTTTACTTACTAAAAAGGGTGAAAAAACAGAGGATGTTAAACGAAAAGTTACACTTGATAAAAACCTAAATGCTCCAATTACAAAAGGAGATAAGGTAGGAACTATTCAATTTGTGAAAGATGGAAAAGTAGTTCTAGAAAGTGAGTTAGTTGCGAAAAACGAAGTAAAAGAAGCAACCTGGTGGACGCTTTATAAACGTTCATTCGGAATGTTCACAAAAGCAGGAAAATAGTTTGACTGAATTGTCGAAATCTAACTTTTTTTAGCAAATATCAACTAGTTTTGTCTTAAGGGAAGGAGATTGCTCTAACGGTAACGAATTGACTCACTATACCAGATGAAGGAGGCTAGGGATAGTGAGTCTTAACATTGAAATGGAAATAAAACATGATGTTTTATTGCTGCGTTTAAGCGGTGAGTTAGATCATCATACAGCCGACGAATTACGTGAACAAGCTGCTAATGCAATTGAAAAAAATGATATTCGTCATATAGTTTTGAATCTAGAACAGCTTTCTTTTATGGATAGCTCTGGGTTAGGCGTCATTTTAGGGCGGTATAAGCAAATCAAGCAGGTGCATGGTGAAATGGTCGTTTGTGCGATTTCCCCTGCAATACAACGATTATTCGATATGTCGGGGATGTTTAAAATTATTAAGCTGGAACCGACTGAAGAGTTTGCATTGCAAAGATTGGGGGTGGCCTGAGTGAAGAATTCAATGACTCTTCAATTCAGTGCATTAAGTCAAAATGAATCATTTGCCCGTGTCACGGTTGCTGCTTTTATTGCACAGCTTGACCCTACAATGGATGAATTGACTGAAATCAAAACCGTTGTTTCTGAAGTAGTAACCAACTCCATTATACATGGTTATGAAAATGACCCAGATGGAATTGTTTATATTCAGGTAACCATTGAAGATAATTTAGTGGATATTTCGATTAAAGATGTCGGACTAGGTATTGTAGATGTGGAGGAAGCTCGACAGCCATTATTTACAACGAAGCCAGATTTAGAAAGATCTGGTATGGGATTCACTATCATGGAAAATTTCATGGATGAGGTTGAGGTTCTCACACAGCCAGGTAAAGGAACCGAAGTAAGACTAAAAAAGCATTTACACACAAGCAAAATGCTATGCAATTAAGGAGACTTGCCAATGGATGTGGAGGTCAAAAAAGATAAAGCGCAAACGTATTTAAAGGACCATGAAGTTAAGGAACTTATTAAGAAAAGCCAAGACGGCGACCAAGCAGCAAGAGACCTTATTGCTGAAAAAAATATGCGTCTTGTTTGGTCCGTTGTTCAGCGGTTTCTAAATAGGGGATATGATCCAGATGATCTTTTTCAAATTGGATGTATCGGACTGCTGAAATCTGTAGATAAGTTTGATCTTTCCTATGATGTGAAATTTTCTACCTATGCAGTTCCAATGATTATTGGTGAAATACAAAGGTTTATACGTGATGATGGGACAGTAAAGGTTAGCCGTTCATTAAAGGAAATGGGCAACCGAATTAGAAAAGCGAAAGATGAATTATCGAAAACTTATGGAAGAATTCCAACGGTTAACGAGATTTCAGAGCATCTTCAGCTGTCACCAGAGGATGTTATTCTCGCCCAAGAGGCAAGTCGGACGCCATCTTCGATTCACGAGACTGTTTATGAAAATGATGGAGACCCTATTACATTATTAGATCAGATCGATGATGGAAATGAAGGCAAATGGTTTGATAAAATTGCCTTAAAAGAAGCGATTCGAGAATTAGACGAACGTGAGCGGCTCATTGTCTATTTACGTTATTATAAGGATCAAACGCAATCGGAAGTAGCAGTGAGACTGGGAATTTCTCAGGTGCAAGTCTCAAGACTTGAAAAAAAGATACTGCAGCAAATGAAAGATCGTATGGATCTCTAATCCATACGGTCTTTTTTTTTAGTAAAGTAAGAAATTTTGCTCATACTAGTTATACAAGGAAATCAATGTGTGGGGAGTGAATGTTTTGGAAAAAACAGTCTACATCCGCATGCGGAATCGTGTTCTGGTAAAACCAGATGAAAAAGTTTATTTATTGGATATTGCCCAGATTATTGCTCCAGAAACTGTAATACCAGAATTGAAAAATTTAATGGTTCACCAAGTATCCATAAGGGATAAAAATATTATCATTATCGATGTCATGAAAGTAATTCGAATGATTTCGAATCTGATTGAGGATGTCGAGGTCCAAACGATTGGACCAGCACAAACAATTGTAGAAGTGATGTTTAAGAAAAAACAAATGTCGACCCCTATTTTTATCTTGATATGGTTTTTATTATTTTTCGGTTCAGCAATGGCCATTATGAATTTTCATGACGATGTCAGTATGCGGAGTGTTCAAGAAAAGTTATACAAAATTATAACAGGTGTCGAAGATTCTAAGCCATGGATTTTTCAAATCCCTTATTCAATCGGATTAGGTCTTGGCATGATATTATTCTTCAACCATGTATTTCAAAAAAGAATCAACGAAGAACCAAGTCCCCTGGAAGTCGAAATGTTTAACTATCAATTGGATTTAGATAACTATGTGATCATTCATGAAAATAAGGAAAGTATAAAACATACAAATGACGATTAAAGTCATCGCGGTTATGTTTATTGGGCTTGCAGGTGGATTAGCAGTTGGTTCAGGTTTTGTAGCCTTTCTTACAGTGCTTGGAATTATCCCAAGGCTGACACAATTATCGAAGACAATGAAGATGATTCGGCACTATGAATGGGCTGTCGTTATAGGAGCACTATCAGGTTGTCTAGGAAGCTTAAGAGATCCAATATTGGGAATATCCCCATATTTTATGCTCCCTCTTGGATTTGCTGGAGGAGTCTTTGTTGGAATGTTAGCGGCAGGACTAACAGAAGTATTAAACGTTTTTCCTGTTCTTGCTAAAAGACTGGGGATTGATGGGAAAATAATCATCTTAATTATGGCGATTGTTTTAGGGAAAATCGTTGGGTCAATTTTTCAATGGGTCTATTTTGTTCATCATTAATCTCGGCCTGGAAAGGACAACGAAGTATGAGCATTCGAAGGCGGGTTATATTAATTACTGATGGTGATGAGTATGCAAAGAGGGCAGTAGAGCATGTCGCTCATGAAGTGGGCGGGCGTTGTATTACGCAGTCTCATGGGAATCCTTCTGCACTAACAGGGGAGGAGCTTGTAAAGCTAATTAAAAAGGCAGCTAATGATCCGGTATTAGTAATGTTTGATGACAGTGGACTTGTTGGTGAAGGTGCGGGAGAGCGAGCTTTAAAATACGTCGCCACCCATAAGGATATTGAAGTATTGGGGATTATCGCAGTTGCTGCAAAAACTCATCAGGCAGAGTGGACTAGAATCGATGTAAGTATTGATCGGGATGGTGAATTAACTCCCTATGGTGTAGATAAACATGGTATACCAGAGCTAGAGATTGGAAGATTAAATGGAGACACCGTATACTGCCTTGATGAATTAGATGTTCCAATCATTGTTGGAATTGGAGATGTAGGAAAAATGGCAAGGAGGGACCACTATGAACGCGGTGCTCCCATTACGAAAAAAGCGGTAGAACTAATCCTCGAAAGGAGTGGATTTCGTGACGAGAGAGAACGAGCAAGCATGGCCGATTCCTGAATCGCTGCAAGAAATTGAACATTACATGAAACAGCGGGTTGGGCTGGGTGTAAGTTTTGACTTTGGTGTTCGTAAGTTAAAAATTCTTAAAAAAGATGTCCACTTTTACTGGATAACTGGTTTATGTGATACTCAATTTATTATTGAGACCGTTGAAGAATTAGTACGCATTAATGATCATGAGAAATTGTCAGCAGATCTTTTTAAAATAGTCGAGAACCGGCTCGTCAACCAATCGGTTAGTCCAGTAAAAACACTTGATGAAATGGTCACTCAGGTTTTATCTGGATTAATTGTTGTGGTAGTGGAAGGAGCAAATACTGCACTTGCAGTAGATGTCAGAAGCTACCCAGGCCGTTCACCACAAGAGCCAGATACTGAAAAAGTGGTTAGAGGTTCACGTGACGGGTTTGTGGAAAACATTGTTATTAATACTGCATTAACAAGAAGAAGAATACGTGATGAACGTCTGCGCTTTGAGATTCTAAAGGTGGGTGAACGTTCAAAAACAGATATAGCCATTGGCTACATAAATGATATTGCAGATCCAGACTTAGTTAATATTCTTCGTAAAGAACTTAAGTCCATTAAAATCGATGGGATTCCGATGGCCGATAAAACAATAGAAGAGTTTATTCTAAAACAAGGATTTAATCCTTATCCGTTGGTAAGATACACAGAACGTGCCGATGTAGCTGCTGCTCATCTATTAGAAGGTCATGTGGTTATTTATGTAGATACGTCACCAAGTGTCATCATTGCACCAACCACTTATTTCCATCATGTACAACACGCTGAGGAGTTCCGTGAAGCGCCTATAATGGGGACCTTTGTCCGCTGGTCTAGGTTTTTAGGAATTCTAACATCAATATTTTTACTTCCGTTATGGCTGTTGTTTGTATTAGAACCGTCCTTGCTGCCAGATAAGCTCTCGTATATCGGACCAAATGAACAAACGAATATACCAGTGGTGTTTCAAATATTACTAGCTGATTTTGGTCTTGAATTTTTAAAGATTGCAGCCATACATACACCAACTCCCCTATCAACCGCTATGGGGTTGATTGCGGCGGTATTGATTGGTCAGATTGCTATTGAAGTTGGTTTGTTTGTTCCTGAAGTGATTCTATATGTTGCGGTGGCAGGTATCGGTTCATTTACCACCCCAAGTTATGAGTTAAGTGTAGCAAATAAAATTGGCCGAATCGTTCTAGTAATTCTAGTATCAATTTTTCATACACCAGGCTTTGTTATTGGTTCCACCTTGCTGTTTATTCATCTAGTAACAACACGCACTTTAAATACACCGTACTTTTGGCCATTTCTCCCTTTTGAACCAAAGGGATTCTTACAAATTATTTTCCGACGGGCAGTACCTGGCTCGATCCTTCGTCCGAGTATTGTCCATCCGAGGAATCGCTACCGTCAGCCGCCGGATGGAGAATAAATTATTGCGGAAAAGATTTGGTTATGCTAAAGTATTTTTAATTATCTAAAAGGATAAAAAGCTAAAAATAGGCAGTATCCTTTGGGATTCTGTCTATTTATTTATTACTTTTTTAATCAAGTACCATAAACTAATAAAGAGTTTTTGCGGAGAGAGGGAAGGGAATGTATTTTTACGGGACAACAGGCGTAAACGGCAAGGGAAATTTGGAAATTGGCGGAGTTGATGCAATAGAGTTGGCCGAGCAATTTGGAACTCCTCTCTATGTATATGATGTATCATTAATGAGGGAAAGAGCGAGAGGATTTAAGAAGACCTTTGACGAGCAAAATATTAAAGCACAGGTTGCGTATGCCAGTAAGGCCTTTTCGACGATTGCCATGCTTCAGCTTGCTGAGGAAGAAGGATTATCTCTCGATGTAGTCTCAGGCGGAGAGTTATATACTGCCATCGCTGCTGGATTTCCGGCTGAAAGAATTCACTTTCATGGCAACAATAAAAGTAGAGAAGAATTAGAAATGGCGTTAGACAACAAAATTGGCTGTATTGTAGTTGATAATTTTTATGAATTAGAGCTTTTAAAAACAATCTGCATGGAACAAAATGCATCAGTTAGTATTTTACTCCGGGTTACTCCAGGAATTGAAGCGCATACACATGATTATATCTTAACAGGTCAGGAAGATTCGAAATTTGGTTTTGATTTGCAAAATGGACAAGCGGAGGAAGCTTTAGTAACTGCACTACGTTGTAATCACTTTGATGTGCTAGGATTACATTGTCATATTGGATCCCAAATCTTTGAGACAACCGGTTTCTTACTTGCTGCTGAAAAGATTGTTGGCAAAATGAATCAATGGAGAAATACACTTAACTTTAAAGCAAAAGTCCTTAATCTAGGCGGAGGTTTTGGGATTCGCTATACTAGTGAAGATGAACCGCTGCTGCCTTCACAATATGTTAGTGAAATTATAAAAGAGGTAAAGAGATTAATTCAGGATTACTCAATGACAATGCCAGAAATTTGGATAGAACCTGGAAGGTCACTTGTTGGTGACGCGGGTACAACACTATATCAAATTGGTTCTTCTAAAGAAGTTCCTGGCGTGAGAAAATATTTAGCGGTAGATGGCGGGATGAGTGACAATATAAGACCTGCTCTCTATCAGGCGAAGTATGAAGCGGTACTTGCAAATAGACCATTGGCAGAAGCCACGACTAAGGTTTCCGTTGCTGGTAAATGCTGTGAATCTGGTGATATGCTGATTTGGGATTTACCACTTCCGGAAACAAAAGATGATGATCTTCTTGCTGTTTTTTGTACAGGTGCATATGGATATTCGATGGCAAATAATTATAATCGTATTCCACGTCCTGCAGTGGTCTTTGTTGAAAATGGGAAGTCAACACTTGTTGTAAAAAGAGAAACATATGAAGATTTACTTCGGTTAGACCTGCCATTAAAATAAACAAGCTGCCGCCAAAGCGGCAGTTTATTTATTTTCTAATCCAGCTACAGCGCCTAGGGGCTCGGGGCCACAAGTCAATCCGGCAAGAAGGTAAAGATCAACCTTCTTGCCGGCTCGTCTTATGCCTGTCGCCCCTGTGCAAGGCGCTTCCGCTTTTTATGTTAATGGATTATTTTTTGTATATAGTGTAGAATGACAACATGTACGCTATCTTCAAATTGTATTTGGAGGATTTTTTATGAAGAAAAGTAATTGGAGTGTGTTTGGTATCCTTGTAGGACTAGCACTTATTTGGGGGATTATTTATTGGGTTTTTATTGTACCGAAATAATGTTACTTGGGATTGATAGATAAACATTTATTATGTATGATTGACAATAATGAAACACTTTACGAATTTGGTTACATATTATAGAGAAAACTGTATTTTTATGAATTTGTTAGAAAAAATATATTATCCCTAACTGGGTTTATTTAATATAATGAGGGAGCTATTATGTTAATTCGTTATAAGAAAACATTCGAAAAGATAGCCATGGGCTTATTGTCCTTTATGCCTACTGAAAAGGACTTGAAGAAACTCCAATTCACCATTAAGGAGTATGAAACGGAAGAGAATTTACAGCTCTTTCTTTGGAAGGAAGAAGATATTATCGGTCTGATTGGGGTTCAAATGAACGATGATGATTCTGAGTTAATGATTCAACATATTTCTGTCAATCCCTCACATCGTTATCAAGGGGTTGGAAAAAGAATGGTCAAAGCTCTTAAGGATTTATATCCCGACAAGCAAATAACAGCAAATGATAACACAGCACCATTCGTAGAAAAATGTGATTTTTGCTAACTAAAGAAATGAAAGGCAACGAGGATTTATTCGTTGCCTTTTCTATTCCTTAGTGCTTCCATACGTTCTTCCATGACCATTGTCCTATCGCGTAATTTATGCCTATGCACGATGAATTCATCCTCTAAGTTACTTCTCTCACCCCAGATAAAACCTAATTCTTCACAACCCTTTATACATGCGGTTAATAGAGTAGAATCGATTACAGGAAGATTAATGCTTTGATAGCATTCCTCTTTTTCGATTTCCTCAATAAGTTTTGAGAGTAAAGGGAATAAAACATTAACATCTAACCCCTGTAGGATTAAACCATTTGCCTTTAAGGACAGGATTTTAATAGCCTTTTTCAGCGTTCTTTCGGCACCATTAAAATTTCCCCGGCGATGATGGTACCTTGAAACCGCTAATAGGATGAACCCTACCCAGATGGAATCCTTTTGCTTATCGTTAGATTCCTTCCAATATTCCTCTAGTATTTCGTGGCATTCAAAATAATCACGATCACCATTAAAATGAACTAAAAATTGAACATACTCCTTCGGGTACAAAAAATCACCCCTAATAGTTAAGATATGTACAGTGTAGCATATAATCATTGTTTCTTCAGAATAATTCAAAAGGAAAAAGCCCGCCCCAAAAGGCGGGCTTTCTTGCTAGCTTACTTTGGCGTTTCTAATTAAAACCAGGAAGCACCAACAATAATTAACAGAATGAATAGAACTACGATTAAAGCAAAACCGCCTCCAAAACCGTGACCATCAGACATATTCAAAAACCTCCTATAGTGTTTTGTTATTCTTTTCACTCTCATCATATGTAGGCTGGTTGTCCAGTGTTATAGGTCAACATCCCATTTTTAAATTTTAGAATGGTAATGATTTTTCTATTGGATAACGTATATGAATCCTCTATACTAATAATAGTCATGATTTTTATGAAATTTACTTCGAGGATTCTGGTGAAAGATGATACACTATAATGTAAAAATTGACGCATTTGAAGGACCATTAGATTTACTCCTCCATTTAATTAATCGATTAGAAATTGATATATACGATATTCCTGTTGCCCAAATTACCGAGCAATACTTAATCTATATTAAAACAATGACCGAACTTAAATTGGATATTGCCAGTGAGTTTTTAGTAATGGCAGCAACCTTATTAGCGATTAAAAGTAAAATGCTTTTACCAAAGCATGAAGAGGAATTGGATGACTTCAATTCAGAAATTAATTATGAAGAAGACCCTAGAGATGAGCTTGTTGAAAGGTTAATTGAATATCGAAAATATAAAGAAGCCGCGCATGATTTAAAGTCACTGGAAGAGGAGCGCGGACTCATGTATACGAAACCTCCAAGCGACCTTTCGGATCTTGCAAAGGAAAAACAACCAGAAAAAGTAGAAATAAATATCACCCTATATGATATGCTGGCTGCTTTTCAGAAACTTTTAAGAAGAAAAAAGCTGCAACGCCCATTGTCCACAAAGATTGCTAGGCAAGAAATATCCATTGAAACAAGAATGACTGAAATAATGAGTGAGTTAAAACATTTAAAAGGCCGGAAAAACTTCAATGATTTATTCCCTATTCCTGCAAAGGAGCATATTGTTGTGACGTTTTTGGCAGTTTTGGAGCTAATCAAAAGAAAAGAAATTGATGTAGAGCAAAATGAAAACTTTGGGGACATCTTTGTTCATGCAATACAAGAAGGAGTGTAAGGGGCTTGGAGATAATAAATTGGCATAGCATTTTAGAGAGTCTTTTATTTGCGGCTGGTGATGAAGGACTTACTTTAAAGCATGTTGCTGAGGTCCTAGAGGTAGAGGAATTGAAGGCCGGAGAAATAGTAGAAGAATTAATACAGGTGTATGAAAAGGACAGCAAACGTGGAATCATGATTGTTCAGCTTGCAGGTACGTATCAGCTTGCCACAAAAAAAGAAAACGCAACGTACTTAAAAAGGCTTGTAGACTCACCCAACACGGCTACCCTATCACAGGCAGCTTTGGAAACATTGGCGATTATTGCATATAAACAGCCAATCACTCGTGCTGAAATAGAAGAAATACGCGGAGTAAAAACGGAAAGACCACTTCATACCCTAATGACAAAAGCACTCATTAAGGAAGTTGGAAGAGCGGAGGGAACAGGGAGAGCCTACCTATATGGGACCACTAAAGAATTTCTTGATTATTTCGGTCTAAAAAACATTGAGGAATTACCCAAGCTACCTGACCGAGTCGAAGAAGAATTTGTCCAAGAAGAAGCAGACCTGTTCTTCGAGAAGTTTCAGGAAAGTATTAATTCTTAAGGATAGATATTTAAAGCTCATAAATTGATTTCCGCGGAAGGCGCGAGACTCCTCGAAAATGCTATCGCATTTTCTTCGTGCGTGGGCAGATTCGAAGATGTAAATCAATGTCCTGCAGGAGGACAGGGCAGGGGAGACCCCGCTCATCTCTAAGCGCCGAGGAGTAGGAAAAGCGGAAGCGCCTTGTACAGCCCCGACAAGCGCTGGAGGGCCTGACGATGAAGTCGTTCTTTGACTTCAACGTTGGGACCGAAGCGACTCGAGGGGCTAGGCGCTGTAGCTAGACAGGCTTCCCGGACCGCCTGCGGAAAGCGAAGAGCCTCGTGACCGGCAAAGACCGCCTGTCCCTGCGGTGATTGTTCAAAGAAGCTTTCCTTAGTGGAGCGGAAATCAACAGACTATTTTAAAATCGCTTAAAAATAAAACAATTCATTTTAGATGTGTTAAAATAGAAATACGATTTAAATGAAATTCCGAAGATTCAACTTATTGTTAATGACCAAAGGGGATTGATTTAATTGTTAATTAAAGAATGCATCGGATACGAATTGGAAAAGGAAAAATCAAATACTTCAGAAGACTTCTTTAATAGAAGTGAAGTTACATTTATCGAGGATTCTGAGGAAAAGACCCTGCATGTATTGTATGTTAGATACTTTGAAGAATTTTTCCCGGAATTCACTCCTTATCAGCAAAATCCAATTATCACGAAAGACAATATTCAAGTAACATTTAAGGACATTGTTGCCTTAGTGTGTTTAATCAAAAATCCAGGATTGCGCAATCGTAAACGTTTATACATTAATTCTAAACAGGAATTTGCCTCATATTTTCAAGATATTGACTTTGAAAAATTACCTGAAATTGTACTTGCTGTTAAGCAAACGAATAAATTCGAGCTGCGTTCTCCGCTCGATTACATTAAGCAGCCAAGATAGTTGTTTAATAAAGAATTCAAAGGGGTGTTTCGATGGGAAATTCATTGGTTAAATCGCAGCTTAAAGATGTAGGAGGGTTTTTAACTACTACGATTAGTACTCTAGAAAATTATTTAAATGAAACAACCATTTCGCAGATGGAGCAACAGTTATCCGGAGATTGTGTTTATTATAAAATAGTCCTGTCAAACTTGAGAAAATTGCTTGTTTATTGTGAAGAAGGCTTGGATGCGTGCTCAGTTATTTTGCTAAGTGAACCGTTCCAGAAAGCAACAGCAGAAAAAACCCTTTATCGAATTTTTCATCAATGTATTGAAGAGTTTTTTTCTCCAAAAAATGATGCTTGGTTTGAGGATAGTCGTTCCGCATATACAGGAAGAAATTCAATTAAATTTTATAAAAGCGTACCTGAAAGTGTACAAGAATTAGTGAAAGGACTCGAGGGAGAATTTCAAAGAGTCAGAGAAGAACTTGAATATTATGAAACAGATTACCGTACGAAAATGATACAATCGAAATAAATGATTATCTGATACTGTCCTTTTGCAAGGGCAGTTTTTTCTGTGTTATAGGTCCGTCTCATTTGCATAATTGTTCATAATCACAGATATATTTCATACCTTTTAGGTAGATTCGAAATAAAGGGTGGGATAATATGAATCGATTTAGTCAGTATGTTCGTGAATTATTTGAATGGAATGAAGAAATGAAAAGTTTCTTAGAAACAGAAGATGTGAAAGATAATTTAGAGTTATGGGAACAGTTGGAACAGTTTACAGAGCTAATTGAAAATACAGGACAATCATTATCGGATAATGAAATGCTCAGTCTACAGGCATCAGCAGAGGAAATTCATGAACAAATGGAAGAATATTTTTCTCGTAAACAAGGAGTAGGGAGTATCTGGGTTGAGAAAAAAACTGTCCCGCCTGGAGGTCATACTCTCCCTGAGCTACCTTACGCCTACAATGCGCTGGAACCCTATATCTTGGAAGAAATCATGAGACTGCACCATGATAAGCACCATCGATCATATGTAGATGGATTAAACAAAGCGGAGATGAACTTAAAGAAAGCTAGAGATAACAATGATTTTTCACTAATCAAACATTGGTCTAGAGAATTAGCGTTTCATGGCTCTGGACATTATCTGCATACGATTTTCTGGAAGAACATGATACCTAAAGGAGGGGGAAGCCCTCAAGGACTCCTCAAAAGGGAAATTGAAAATTATTTTGGCAGTTTTGATAAATTTAAAAAACAGTTCTCTGAAGCAGCAAAACAGGTTGAAGGTGTGGGGTGGGCTATTCTTGTATGGTCACCACGGGCAAGGCATCTTGAGATTTTACAATCAGAACGACATATGCTGCTAACGCAATGGGACACCATTCCACTGCTCGTTCTGGATGTTTGGGAGCATGCTTATTACTTGCAGTATAAGAACAAGAGGGCTGAATACGTTGACAATTGGTGGAATCTGGTTAATTGGAATGATGTTGAAATGAGGTTTGATAAAGCCTCTGAAATAAAATGGCCAGCATTTTAATTGTAGGGCAATCGGCGAATAGTCGATTGTCTTTTTCATTTTTCAGGACAAATTGTCATATCAAGCCTTGTCCTGCATAAAATTTTAGAAAGCTAGTATTGATGCTAGAAATGTTAACGAAGGGGACGAGGTAAACTTATGAGAATGATTTGGAAGCTAGTCATTTTTGCCCTCATGGTCTCGCTATTCATTGCAAACATTCCTCAAAAGGTGGATGCTTCCGTTTCCGTAAGTGCACGAGGTGCAGTACTAATGGAGCAAGAATCAGGGCGTGTCCTATTTGAGAAAGATGCCCACACAAAGAGGAGAATCGCTAGTATTACGAAAATTATGACGGCGATTCTTGCTATTGAATCGGGAAAAATGAATGAAATAGTGAAAGTAAGTGAACAAGCTACCCGAGCCGAGGGGTCGTCTGTGTACTTAAAGCCTGGGGAAAAGATTAAGCTTGAGCATTTAGTATATGGTCTGATGCTTAGGTCTGGCAATGACACTGCGGTTGCCATTGCTGAACATGTAGGAGGAAGTTTAGATGGGTTTGTTTATTTGATGAATCAAAAAGCCAAAGAAATCGGCATGTTGAATACTCATTTTTCCAATCCACATGGTTTAGACGATCATGAAGACCACTATTCCACTGCCTATGACATGGCACTATTGACTCGGTATGCAATGCATAACAAAAAATACCAAAAAATAGCTGGAACAAAGAATTACAAAGCGCCCAATCCAACTGAAAATTGGGATCGCGAGTGGAAAAATAAAAACCGCTTACTTACAAAATATAAATATACGACAGGCGGAAAAACCGGTTATACAAAGCGTGCGAAAAGGACACTTGTTACAACCGCAGCAAAAGGGGAAATGAGGTTAATAGCTGTTACCTTGAACGCTTCAGATGATTGGAATGATCACATAGCCATGTATGAAAATAGCTTTAAAACCTATGATATGGCAGAAGTGTTAACAAAAGGAAAAATAGATATTAAAACGAATAAATATTATCAAAAACATCTATATGTAAAAAAGTCGATTGTTTATCCTGCAACAGAAGAGGAAATGGACATGTTCTCCATAAAGTATAAATTAAATAAGCCGGGAGAAGACTGGGACGAATCAAATCATAACGGAGAAGCAGTTGGTAAAGCCCAAGTTTTCCTTGATGGCAAAGTGGTCAAAGAAACACCTATTTATTATCAAAGTGGTCCTGAGAAGAAAAAGGGTCTATTCGATTCCTTAAAAGATTTATTTCTATCAGTAATTGGCGTGAAATTAAATGGTTAATTACATTTGGGTATTTATGACAATTGTTGGCTTTGTATTTGCCATGATAAACGGAACAATGGCAGAAGTAAATAAGGCAATATTTGATGGGGCAAAGGAAGCTGTGACACTCTGTATTGGGTTAATCAGCATTCTTGTATTTTGGTTAGGGATGATGCGGATTGCACAAGAATCGGGATTACTAGATTTGTTGTCTAAGTTATTTCGCCCGTTCGTTAAAAGAATATTTCCTGATGTGCCAACCAATCACCCTGCCATGGGGTATATATTGTCTAATATGATTGCGAACATGTTTGGGTTAGGTAATGCTGCTACACCGCTTGGAATCAAAGCGATGGAGGAATTAAAACAATTAAATGGCGGCAAGAATTCAGCCAGCAGGTCTATGGTCACCTTTTTAGCAATAAATACTGCAAGCATTACCATCATTCCTACAACAGTCATTGCAATCAGGATGAACTACAATTCTGCCTCTCCGACTGAAATTGTTGTACCAACCTTAATTGCCACCATCATCTCAATGCTTGGAGCAGTTATGATAGATCGTTATTTTTATAATCGACGAAGTCGTAAAGGATGAATGCCATATGGAATTTCTTTCACTTATTTCCCTAGGTTTTATTCCTGTCTTAATAGGTTTTATCCTCCTTTATGGAACCATAAAACAAGTTCCAACTTATGAAAGCTTTGTAGAAGGAGGAAAAGAAGGAATCAAAATTGCCGTCTCCATTATTCCGTTCCTTGTAGGCATGCTTGTAGCGATTTCTGTCTTTCGGGCCTCAGGAGCTTTAGAAGCATTAATGAATTGGATTAGACCAGCAATGGAAGCAATCGGAGTCCCGGCAGAAATTATTCCCCTCATTATCATTAGGCCAATTTCTGGAACAGCTGCACTTGGTATGACAAGTGACCTAATCGCTGTTTACGGTCCAGATTCTTTTATTGGCAGACTAGCTTCTGTTCTGCAGGGAAGTACAGATACGACTTTTTACGTGTTAACCGTTTATTTCGGAGCTGTCGGGATCAAAAAAATGGGCGATGCCCTAAAGGTTGGCCTTCTAGCAGATGTAGTAGGAATTATTGCAGCAATTGTCGTAGTGGTACTAGTATTCGGTGCACAGTAAACTGATGGGAAAGAGCAGGGTCATAAAAAATAAGCAGGCTCCTAAGTGTGTTAAACATTAAAAGGAGCCTGCTTTTTTGTATTTCATCCATTAAAAAAGCCGTTACTTTGAAAAAGGGCAATTTTGTGTCATAATTCATTAGGGAAGAATAACAAATTTGTTTCCTAAAAAACTGTGGTGCCCAGCACCCAGTATTCAAAATAAAGGTAAACAGCTGAGGTGGATCATATTGGAAAGATTGCAAAAGGTAATTGCTCGAGCAGGGATAGCTTCAAGAAGAAAATCTGAAGAATTAATTAAAGAAGGAAAAGTAAAGGTCAATGGGAAAGTAGTGACAGAGCTAGGTGTAAAAGTTACACCATCAGACAAGGTTGAAGTCAATGGAGTCCAGATTGAAAAGGAGGAACCCGTTTATTTTCTTTTATATAAACCGCGCGGTGTTATTTCGAGTGTAAGTGATGATAAAGGAAGAAAAGTAGTAACGGATTTCTTTCCTTATCAACAAGAAAGAATTTTCCCGGTGGGACGTTTAGATTATGATACTTCCGGATTATTGCTCCTGACTAATGATGGGGAGTTTGCAAATTTACTAATGCACCCTCGTAATGAGATTGAAAAAGCGTATGTCGTTAAAACGAAAGGTATTCCATCAAAGGAGAATCTTAGAAAGTTAGAAAAGGGAATTCATCTTGAAGATGGAAAAACGGCTCCGGCTAAAGTCAAAATGCTGTCAGCAGATAAGCAAAAGCAAACTTCTATCATTGAAATAATCATCCATGAAGGACGTAATCGCCAAGTTCGGAGAATGTTTGAAGCAATTGGACATGACGTTTTAAAATTAAAACGTGAACGTTATGGCTTTTTAACTTTACATGGATTATCAGCTGGGGATGCTAGAGAATTGACACACCATGAAGTGAAGTTATTAAGAGGACAATCTTTGGAGTCTACTAAAAAAAATTCATAAAGATGTCACAAATTCAGTAGGGAGAATTTACTATAGACACAGTGTAAAATGATATAATCTATACAAACTGTGTCTCTTAATTGTGACTTTCAGGGAGGGAGAATTATGAAAAAACGGCGATTAATAATGAGAACTGTGATTTTGTTCATTTTAGCTGCTGCCGTTGCCTACACTCTTTATGCCAACCTGACAAAAGACAATAGAATGAAGGTCGAAGTTGGTAAACAAGCTCCTGATTTTGTGTTGGTTGATATGGAAGGTGAAAAGCATAAGCTTTCTGACTATAAAGGACAGGGAGTATTTTTAAATTTTTGGGGAACCTGGTGTAAGCCATGTGAAGCAGAAATGCCTTATATAAATAATCAATATAATCATTATAAGGATAAAGGTGTACAAGTGCTGGCTGTTAATGTTAGCGAATCAGAATTAGCCGTTAATCATTTTATAGAACGGAAAAAGCTTGATTTTCCTAATGTTATTGATAAAGACGGACAGGTTCAAGCCGCATATGGAATTAACCCGCTTCCAGCAACATTCTTAATCGACAAAGATGGGAAAGTGGTTAAATATCATACAGGAACGTTAACGGAAGCAATGGTTAGGGAGTTTATGGAGAAAATTAAACCTTAAGAGGTTGTAGGGAGTTTTTTGCAATGAAAGATGTTAAATGTGAATGCGGACATGTTAATCCACACGGAACCGTATTGTGTGAGGCATGCGGAAAAGTTCTAGATGAACAATCAACAGATAAATCATTGCTGGATATGCGCTATGAAGGCAGTGCCCGCCGCTCACAAACATATAATAAGACCATAGTTGATAAAATATGGAACTTCTTTTCTTCCGTCAAGGTAGGTGTATGGCTTATCGTCATCACGCTAGTTGCTTCTGCAGCAGGGACGATTCTTCCACAGGAAATGTACATACCCCCTACAATGCCAGCAGAGGAATATTATGAGGACCAGTATGGCTGGTTTGGAAAATTATACTATGAACTAGACTTTAATAATTTGTATAGTTCATGGTGGTATTTAATATTAATCGCGATGATAGGAATTTCCCTTGTTATTTGTAGTCTTGATAGGGTTGTCCCATTGTATAAGGCATTAAAGGCTCAAAGAGTAACAAGACATGAAGGATTTTTAAAACGTCAGCGTCTGTTTGGCATAAGCGAGAATGGGGATCAAGATGACATAGCAGTCGTTAAGCAACGCTTAATGGCTAAACGATATCATGTACGGGAAGAAAACGGAGATTTGCTCGCAGAAAAAAATCGTTTTTCGCGCTGGGGTCCATATGTGAACCATGTAGGATTAATCATCTTCTTAATTGGCGGCATGCTGCGATTTGTTCCAGGGATGTATATTGATAGTGTCTTATGGCTGCGTGAAGGTGAAACAAAGATTGTCCCTGAGACAGATGGACAATATTATGTGAAAAACGAGCAGTTTATTCTTGAAAATTACGATAAAGAAAAGGATAAAACCTTTGAAGCAGCGATTGACCGCGCTGGGATGGTTGTTAAAAATTATCAGACAAATGCCGTACTTTATAAAAGAGTAGGACCAGCAATTCCAGGGGAAAAGCCTGAATTAGAAAAAGTGAAAGAACACAAAATTAGAGTGAATCAGCCTTTGAAATTTGAAAGGTTTGCTTTATATCAAGTAGATTACAAGCTTGATGAATTAAATACAATGTCGTTCTCTTTAACAAATAAAGATACCGGCAAAACGTTTGGTGACATAAAAGTAAATCTCTATGACCCAAAGTCAAAATATGACCTTGGAAATGGATATGCTGTTGAAGTTTTGAGTTTCTTTCCAGATTTTGAATTTGCTGAAAACGGGGAACCGACAACAAAGTCCAGGATACCTAATAATCCTGCTTTTGTATTCAAAATGATATCACCAGAAGTCCCAAAAGGGGAAACGAGTTTTGTTGCAATACAGCAAACCATTGAGCCATTAGGGGATAACCAATACAAAATGGCGTTCAAAGGAATTGAAACTAAAAATGTTACTGCCTTAACCGTTCGTAAAGATTTAACGATATGGATTATTATTTTGGGTGGAATTCTATTTATGATTGGTGTAATCCAAGGTGCCTATTGGAATCATCGCAGAATATGGGTACAAAACAAAAATGGGGAAATTTGGATCGCCGCACATACTAATAAGAACTGGTACGGTTTAAAAAGAGAAATTGAGTCGACACTTTTGGAAACGAAACTAATTATTCCTGATGATCAAATTTAAAAGGAAAGAAATGATAAGGAGGGTGTCTAGTTGGTAACATTAAGTAGTAATTTACTTTATATTGCATTTATCCTTTATTTAGTAGCGACCCTCTTCTTTGGCGGGGCCATTAAGGCCAAGAAGGATATCGGAGAAAAGAAAGATACGAATCGATGGGGGAAAATTGCCGTCGTGGTAACAATTGTTGGCTTTGCTTCTCAGGTTGGTTACTTTATTACTAGGTGGATTGCAGCAGGACATGCACCTGTTAGTAATTTATTTGAATTTACAACCTTTTTTGGAATGTGTCTTGTGGGAGCATTCATCGTTATTTATTTTATTTATCGAACACCGCTTCTTGGATTGTTCACCATGCCTGTTGCAATTCTTGTTATCGCCTATGCAAGCATGTTTCCTAGGGATATCTCACCATTAATACCAGCATTGCAAAGTGACTGGCTTCATATTCATGTCACGACTGCTGCTTTAGGTGAAGCCATTTTAGCAATAAGCTTTGCTGCCGGATTGATATATCTGGTCAAGGTAATTGATCAATCTAAAGCTTCGAAGAGAACCTTTTGGCTTGAAGCCGTAATGTTTGGGTTAGTAACAACATTGGGATTTGTTCTTGTATCCAGTTTATTCTCTGCTATGGATTATAAAGCAGAATTTAATTGGATTGATAAGAGTGGCAGTGAGGCAAAAATTGAGTATACCATGCCAGCGATTACTGGTCCTCATGAGGGTGAACTCCTAACCAGTGGAAAATTTGAACCACTTGTAGAAATGCCTGCATTGATAAATGCGAAGAAAATGAATTCTGTTATTTGGTCGTTTATTGGCGGGTTTATCCTTTATGGGTTAATTAGATTAATTTTAAGAAAACGTATTTCCGCCGCATTGAAGCCTTTAGTTAAAAACATCAATTTGGATTTTGTAGATGAAATAAGCTATCGATCAGTTTTAATCGGGTTCCCTGTTTTTACCTTAGGTGCTTTGATTTTTGCGATGATTTGGGCACAAATTGCCTGGACAAGATTCTGGGGCTGGGATCCTAAAGAGGTTTGGGCACTGGTAACATGGTTATTCTACGCAGCCTTCTTACACCTTCGTCTTTCAAAGGGATGGCATGGTGAGAAATCAGCCTGGCTCGCCGTTATTGGTTTTGTCATAATTATGTTTAATTTGGTCGCTGTAAACCTAGTTATTGCAGGACTTCATTCCTACGCTGGATAATAATTTATTAGCCAATAGCCTTTACTTTTTCCAAGTAAAGGCTATTTTGCAAATATTTATATAGGAAAAAGGTCTTTTGTCAAAAATTCGACACTTTTGTAAAGACAATTACGGTAAATTATAGATAATAATTATCACATTTTGTAAAATAACAGCATGGGGGGATTATTAATGGATAAAGAAGTAAAGATTTTAGTGGTAGATGATGAAGAAAGAATTCGTCGATTATTAAAGATGTATTTAGAGCGTGAGGAATATACAATTGATGAAGCAGAGGATGGTAACGAAGCGTTAACGAAGGCAATCGCAAATGATTATGATGTCATTCTTTTAGATTTAATGATGCCTGGCAAGGACGGGTTAGAGGTTTGCCGTGAATTAAGAGAAAAGAAGGCTACGCCTGTTATTATGTTGACAGCTAAAGGTGAAGAGGTTAACCGTGTACAGGGATTTGAAGTGGGTACAGACGACTATATTGTAAAACCATTCAGCCCAAGAGAAGTAGTATTACGGGTTAAGGCTCTATTAAGAAGGTCATCTCAAACTAGTTATCTACAAACAGATACAACAACGAAGGATGTTATTGTGTTCCCACATTTAACAATCGACAATGACGCACATAGAGTTTTGGCTGACGGTAAGGAAGTAAGTTTAACTCCAAAAGAATATGAATTACTATATTTCCTTGCAAAAGCACCTGACAAGGTTTTTGACCGGGAGCAATTACTGAAAGAAGTATGGCATTATGAATTTTTTGGAGATTTGCGTACGGTGGACACACACGTTAAGCGTCTTCGTGAAAAATTAAATAAAGTCTCCGAGCAGGCAGCAAGAATGATTGTTACCGTTTGGGGAGTAGGCTACAAATTTGAGGTAGTTAATGAATGACCTTTTTACGAAGTGTAGTTGGAAAGCTTTGGCTAACTATCATATTTTTGGTTGCCTTCATACTTTTCATCTTAACTGTAATGCTCCTAGAATTTTTTGAGAATAACAATATTACGGAAACCAAAAATGATTTAACTCATCAGGCTGAGAAAATAGCAAAAGTGCTGGAAAGTCATCCGGATGAGCAATTTCCCTTAGGTTTAGAAATCTCTTGGGAAATTATTGATGAATTCACAAAGGTGGTTATCATTAAAAATAACCATGAGGTATACTTCTCTCCCAACTCTGAAAAGTCGGTGAAATTATCTTTACCCGATATACGTAATGATGTCGAGATGTCAAAAGTCTTTGAAGAGGATATAACGGTTGAAAAAGTGGCGAAGCTTTCATCGAATAATTCAGGGAAAGATACTGCTAAATATTCGATTATTGGTGTACCTCTGCACATGGATGATGAGCAAAATGGTGCAGTATTTATCTATCAATCCTTGGAAATCATTCAAGAAACCACACATTCGACCACTAATTTTATCTTACTTGTTGCGGGTGTAGCTATTATTCTGACAACTATTTTTGCCTTCTTTTTATCTAGCAGGATTACAGCTCCTTTAATTAAAATGAGGGAAGCTGCCTTCGAAGTGGCAAGAGGGAAATTTGATACAAAGGTTCCAATCCTGACTCATGATGAAATTGGTGAACTTGCCACAGCCTTTAACCAGATGGGCAGGCAGTTGAAGTTTAATATGAATGCACTGAGTCAGGAAAAAGAACAGCTTGCAAGCATCCTGAGCAGTATGGCGGATGGAGTTATTACTTTTAATCGAGACGGAACAATCCTAATTTCCAATCCGCCCGCTGACCGTTTTTTACAATATTGGTACTATGAAAAAGGGAGATCTGGGTCTTCTTCTGAGGAAATTCCAACACAAGTAATGGAGCTTTTTCAACAGGCTGTTGATACAGAGACAGAGCAAGCAGGGGAAATTTCGCTTCAAGGCCGACATTGGGTTATTCTGGTTAGTCCGCTATATAGTAACCGATTTATACGTGGGGCTGTAGCAGTACTAAGAGATATGACAGAAGAACGAGTATTAGAAAAAATGAGAAAAGATTTTATTGCAAACGTTTCTCATGAGCTAAGAACACCAATTTCAATGTTACAGGGCTACAGTGAAGCCATTGTAGATGACATTGCTGAATCTCAGGAAGAGAAAAAGGAAATGGCAAAAGTAATTTACGATGAATCATTGAGGATGGGGCGACTTGTTAATGAGTTGCTGGATCTTGCGAGAATGGAAGCCGGGCATATTCAACTAACGCTGGATGATGTGAATCTGCCTGTGTTTATGAATAGAATTGTTCATAAGTTTCAAGGGCTTGCTAGAGACAATGAGATCCATTTAAGTGCTGATTTAGAGAATGATATTCCAAACATCATTTTTGATCCAGATCGGATTGAACAAGTATTAACTAACTTGATTGATAATGCTATCAGACATACACCACAAGGTGGTTCAGTTAGGTTACATGTAAGGGATGATGATTTCGGTATAAAAGTGGATGTGTCTGATTCAGGGTCTGGTATTCCAGAAGAAGATTTGCCATTTGTATTTGAACGTTTCTATAAAGCAGATAAAGCAAGAACTAGAGGCAGAGCTGGTACAGGATTAGGACTAGCTATCGCGAAAAATATTATTGATGCACATCACGGTCATATCTCAGTACAAAGTAAAATAGGACAAGGAACGACATTTGCCTTCTTACTTCCACGAAAATGAGAAGAAATTGGCGATTTCTCTTGATTCACGGGAAACAATTATATTGATACAAGAACTCATCTAAAGGGTGGGTTTTTTGTTTTGCCTTCACTTTTAATGATAAAAAGTCTATATTTATAATGTGAAACTTTTTGTACATAAGTATCGACTAATTCTATGAACGGGGAGGGGAATGGATGGACTCCGTTTTCGATGAGCTATACCAAAAATATCATCATGACGTTTTTCAATTTCTATTTTATATGGTAAGAAACAAAGAACAGGCAGAGGATCTAGTCCAGGAAGTATATATAAGAGTGTTTAAATCTTATCATCGCTTTGAAGGTAAAAGCAGTGAAAAAACATGGCTATTTTCTATCGCACGAAATGTTGCCATTGATTCATTTCGTAAGCAAAAGGGATGGAAGGGAAGACTGCTTGAAAAATTTGATTGGTCTCAAAGTCAGATAAAGGATGAGTATCCAATTCCAGAAGAAATTACGATTCAAAAGGAAGAAATCAAATGGATTTATCAATGTTTGGACCATTGCACTGTGGATCAACGGTCTGTTGTCATATTGCGTTTTTTAAACGATTTGTCGATTACCGAAACGGCTCAAGCTCTGGATTGGACGGAAAGTAAAGTGAAAACAACACAACATCGTGCATTGAAAGTATTGAAGAAGCATATGGAAATATTTCATGATAAGGAGGGATTAGAGAGTGAAGAAGTCAGAGTGGAGCGATAAACAGCTCGAAGAATTACTTAGGCAAATGCCAAAAATAGAAGATCATCGCAATCCTCGTGACATTTACCAAAATCTTTCTATAAAAAAGAGAAAAAAATCAGCATGGCTAATTCCAGGTTTTGCAGCAACAGCAGCATTACTCCTTTTTTTCATATTGATTCCTAGGTTTTTAGAGGGAACACAATCTTTTGATAGCGCAAAACAAGAAGAATCTTCAAGTCAGGAAAAGAAAAGCATCGCGGACGACAAATCATCAATACTGAATAAAGAAGAAGATGGTTTATCAGGTTCAGAAGCTAAAATGATGATGAGCGAAATGAATAAAACTGCTATATACGATGATGAAATAGAGAACGGAAAAGTCATCACTTATTGGATCCCTGATTCGCAGGCACAAATTTTAGTCCCCGTATCCATTGTTGTCCCTCCAGATGATAACAAGAATTGGCTGACTATTTTTACTGAATCAATGGGACTATTAAAGGAAGAGGAATGGGGATTGACAGACTATTATCCCCTAAACGCCACGTTTGAATTAGATGAATTAAATAATACTGTGATTGTTGATGTACCTAGTGACCATAAATATGGGGATGGGTCTGCAGGTGAAATGACTTTTTTAGATATATTGCAGAAAACAATAGCATCGAATAGTCAAATAAATAATATTATTCTTAGAACAAATGGACAGCCTGGAATAGAATTTGGTAATTATGGTGAAATGGATAAATTAGATGTTAATCGAGAAGGTAAACATGGCTATTTCTTTTATACACCTGATGGATTGGAAACCACCTATCTGGTCCCTTCGACTAATACATTTCAAGATATAAATGCTGCCTTCGAAGCGATGAAGACAGACCAAGCAGAAGGTAGATTAGCAGCCTCAATAGGTCCATCCTTTCAGATAAAGGAATTTTCAATTCAAGATAACAAATTAATCATTAATATGGATGGAAGCACACTAATGGAGAATACTCCAGCAACAGTTTATTCTTTTGAAGCCATTTTATTAACTGCAAAGGATTTTGGGATAGAGACGATAATGGTAGTAAACGCTCCTATTAAGCTTTTAGGACCATTTGATTTATCAAAGGAAGTGAAGGTTCCATTGGCACCTAATCACCGCCCAATTGAATAATACAAGAAGAAAAAGATTGACCACTAAAAGGTTAATCTTTTTTTGCCTAATTACACAAGAGTAAGCTTCGAAAGCAATGCCTCACACGAAGGAAAAGCGTTAGCTTTTTCGAGGAGGCGCCTTCCACTTTTCTTTACGTTTATGAATAAAAAACCATTTCTCTCCAAATTATAACAAGTATGCTTAACCGCTCTGACCAACTATATGTTCTAAATGACATAAGGTAAACATATGGTGTGTGGAGGAGAGGACAAGATTAAGGAGGAAAACAATCAAATGCGAGACTACATAAGGCGGCTTTTAATTGCCGCAATTATGGCGCTTTGTGTCAGCTTATTATTCTTAGGTGGAAAGCAGACTGAAGCGAGTATGCAGGATTCAAAAGAAATAAAAGCTGGATGGATATGGCCCGCAGATGGTGTCATATCTGATACATATGGGACAAGGCATGGAACACATAAGGGAATCGATATAGCTGGCAGGTTAAATTCTCCAATAATCGCTGTGGAGGAAGGGGTTGTGGGCAAATCCTATTATTCAAATACATATGGGAATGTGATATTTCTTAAGCACCCAAATAACTATGTTACCGTTTATGCCCACTTAAATAAGCGACTTGTAAATACAGGTCATGAGATTAAACAAGGTGATAGAATTGGGATGATGGGGAGAACGGGTGAATCAACAGGTGTTCATCTTCACTTTGAGAGTCATCAGGTAGAATGGACATTTGATAAGAAAAATGCCATTGATCCAGAAACGCTGCTTGGACATACGGAGGTAGGCGTGGCAGTAAAAGGTGGAATGGCGAGTAATACTGATAGTCTTACAGCAAGTACGTATGTAAAGGGCGATAAAGCACATTATATTGTTCAAGAAGGAGATACACTAACCTCCATTGCACAGAAAAGCAATGTATCAGTTGCACAACTAAAAGAAGTCAACCAGTTAACGTCAGATCTTATCCTGCCTGAACAAGTTTTAGTAATCCAAAAATAATTAATATTGCACTAACCGTCAAAAACGGTTAGTGCTTTTTTCTTTTCAAAACAAATACTTACTAGTATAATAAAGCTGTAATTAAATATCGATCTATCTTCGGGGCAGGGTGAAATTCCCGATCGGCGGTATTAGAGTTAATCTCTTGAGCCCGCGAGCCTTTATGGCAGGATTTGGTGTGATTCCAAAGCCGACAGTATAGTCTGGATGGGAGAAGATGGAGGTTCTTGCGACGTTCGAAAAATGCTGTTATACTGAACGTTTATTAAGAGTGCCTTTGTAAACTCCCTCAAGATTATTTTCTTGAGGTTTTTTATTTTACTAGGACACCTTAAAAGCTGTTGAACCTCTCTTCCTAACTTGATGGATCAAAAAGGAGAGAGGAAAAGAATGAAGAAAAAAATGAGTGTCAAAGCAATTGTTTCAATTGGAATGCTGAGCAGTATCGCATATCTTTTAATGCTGATTAACTTCCCGCTACCGCCATTTCCAAATTTCTTATTTATTGATTTTAGCGATATCCCAGCATTAATCGCAGCTTTAATTTTTGGACCTGTTGCAGGAATATTAGTTGAGTTTTTCAAAAATGCACTCAATTATATTGCAACTGGGAGTGCAACTGGAATTCCAGTTGGCCATATTGCTAATTTCCTTGCGGGGATTCTATTTGTATTGCCAACCTACTTTGTATACAACAAGATGAGAACCAAAAAAGGAATGACAATCGCACTGATTGTAGGGACCCTTATTATGGCGGTAATGATGAGCGTTTTAAACTACTTATTTATTTTGCCGGCATATACCTCGCTGTTGAAGTTTCCTGACATGCGGAATTTAGTGGTACCGGCGATTTTACCATTTAATATCATTAAAGGCATAATCATGTCTTCTATATTTATGCTGCTATTCATTAGAATGCAGTCATGGATTAATAAATTAACAATTGTAAAAAATGCTTAAAAGAAAAGAAACCAGGTCGTCTGCTTGGTTTCTTTTTTTTTGCAAAGAATAAAAAACCCCCATCAAAGAATGACGAGGGTAGCAGCTTAACAATATTTTAATGACAAAATATTATTCGAATTTAGTTGGATTGCCGTCAAATGCTTCGTCAGCAACCTTAATTGAATCAGTTGGACAACCTTCGAAAGCATCCATCATGTCATCAATTAATACATCAGGGATTTCAACAATACCCTCGTTATCATCAAGAGTTACAAATGCAATGCCCTCATCATCATAATCATAAATGTCTGGTGCTGCTGCTCCACATGCTCCGCATGCAATGCAAGTTTCTTTGTCAACAATCGTGTACTTTGCCATGAAAAAAAAACCTCCCAATAAAATAACTTACTCATTCCATATTAAATGGAAACGCATTACTCATTCCTATTGTAAAACTGTATGAGTAACTTTTCAATAGAAAAATACTCTATAGGATTTGGATTCCCTAATCTTCCACATTTTTTAGCAACATGACCATCACATTCATGATAGAATAGGGATAGAAAAATAGGCGATTTTGTCGATTTTAAGCAAAAAGTGGTGAAATGGAATGTGTGAAATAGAAAACATTTTATTATATTGTTTGAAACAACTGAACGGTGAAAGAACAATTTATTCCATCTATCACCTTTTAAATGGAAAAAAATCATCACAAACACTTCAGGATGCGCATTTATATTCACTTAAAAGGTACTTTCGGATTCTTGAACCATTAACGCGTGAATCTTTTGATCAAATTTTCAACAGTTTACTTGATAAAAATATGGTGGAAGCCTTTGGGGATCAAAGATTTAAACTCACCCCAAGAGGACAAGCTTACTTACTGCAGCATCCACAGCCATCCTATATAAATGGATGGAAGTATCAACTCAATACATTGTTAGTTTGGGAAAGACTGTCACTGCTCGTTCAAGTAGCTTCTAATATTATATCTAAAGAAACGAAATACATCCCCATTCAAAAAAATACTGAGGTTCATAACTGGTTGAAGGACTTATTAAAATCTACCACGATACCAAAGCAGAATCTAGGAGAGATTCTCTATTCTGAATTAGTGGATATTTTTGAACAGGCAAAAGATATCAATCCTTCTGTATTGGTTTTTAGGTTAACGGGATATCAACAAATTGGATTGACCTCTATGCAAACGGCGAAAATGCTGAATATTGATTCACTGCAATATCATCTTGCATTTACTAATAACCTCCATTGCTTGATCCAATTCATTGAAAAAAATCCTGCCCGTTATCAGGTGTTATCATCACTGCTTGTAAATTTTGAACAAAAAGATTCCTTAACTCTTTCTTCTCGTAAAACCTGGGAATTATTAAATCAAGGTTTTTCTCTGGAGGAGATCGCAGGTATTCGTCATTTAAAAATAAGTACAATTGAAGATCATCTTGTAGAATTTGCTTTAAATATAAAAGACTTTTCCATTAATTCCTATGTGGAAGAAGGAACCCAACAGAAGATTTTAGAAATTTCACGGCAAGAAGCTACTAGGCAGCTTAAAGTAATCAGGAACATTTTAAAAGAGACTTCCTACTTTCAAATAAGACTCGTTCTAGCAAAGTATGGTGATAGACAATGGAATTAGAAAAAATTTTATTTACGTATTTTGGTTATCAGACATTTAAAACAGGGCAAAAGGAAGTAATTTCGTCTTTACTCGGAGGGAACCATACGATTGCAATGCTTCCTACAGGCACAGGTAAATCTTTATGTTACCAACTTCCAGGGTATTGTCTTGATGGGCAGATATTAATCATATCTCCTCTTTTATCACTTATGCAGGATCAGGTGGAGCAATTAATGAAATTTGGAGAAAAACGGGTAATTGCTTTAAACTCATTTCTTGATTCGGATAAGCGAGGATATGTATTACGCAATTTATCAAAATTTAAATATATTTTTGTTTCGCCAGAAATGTTAAGCCTGCCTGCTATTATGAAAAAGCTGCAAGCTCTTACGATCTCTTTATTTGTAGTGGATGAGGCACATTGTATTTCACAATGGGGCTACGATTTTCGCCCAGATTATTCAAAGCTGGGAGATTTTCGAAAGAAACTTGGGAATCCACTAACCCTAGCTTTAACAGCAACCGCAACTAAAAAAGTAAGAGAGGATATTATCCAATCTCTTGATTTAGAGGAATATAACAAGATTGATTCGACAATTGACCGGCCTAATATTTCCTTTTATGTTGAAGAGGTACCTAATTATCATGATAAGCAATCCCGTTTGTTAGAAATAGTTCTGCAGTTTCAAAAGCCGGGTATTATTTATTTTTCAAGTAAAAAGGTTGCAGAACAAATGGCTTCTCTATTAATAGAGAAGGGGATTAAGAGAACAATGGCTTATCATGGAGGCTTAGATCAGGAACAAAGAATCTTAATACAGCAGCAATTTATTCACGGACAACTCGATGTAATTTGTGCAACAAGTGCTTTTGGTATGGGTGTTAATAAGGAAAACATACGATTTATCATTCATTATCATATGCCAATGCAAATCGAATCATATCTGCAAGAGATTGGCAGAGCTGGACGTGATGGCGAAGAGAGTATTGCGATATTGTTATACTCACCTGGTGATGAACAACTCCCTATTCAGCTTGCGGAAGGAGAACTACCCTCTGAGCTGCAAATTGATTGGCTGTTCTCACATTTAGTAAACAGTAAAATACCGAATGATTCTTTCTTAGAAGATAACCAGTATTTACGAGAGCAAGGTGGCTTTTCTGAGGTTCAATGGCGTATTATCCAGGACCTAATCAAAAATACTCAAGGCTCTTCCAATCATGAACAGGTAAAGCATAAAATAAAAGAATTTGTAAATGAAAGATTAAAGGTAAAGAAAGAAAGTATTAAATTTATGAAAAAATGGATTAAGTCAAAATCATGCAGAAGAGAATTAATTCTAGAGTACTTTGAAGAAGGTGCTGTTAAGGAAAGTGTAAGGAATTGCTGCGATATTTGCGGAATCCATTTTGATCAATATCAAGCAACTGAGGGCGAACAAACGAATCATTTGATTGAAGGAATGTGGAAAGATTATCTAACCAATATTCTATTAAATAGTGAGTTGAGTAAATGAAAAATAAATATAACGAATTAATCAAAGGATTAACCGATAGAGAGCTACTCTTTCATTTATATATGACCCAAATCATACTCCTTGTTATAACTATAGTTTTAGGTATTCTATTGTTTGATCAATTTTCATTTATGAAGGCTATTGATTTTTCTGACATGAAGATTTTGTTGATTGGCGTACCTGCAGGGGTTGCGGTGGTCATTTTAGATATTCTATTAATGAAATGGCTGCCGTCATCATATTACGATGACGGTGGTTTGAACAAAAGAATTTTTAGAAATAGAAGTGTCCTCCACATAGCTTGGATTGCTGCATTTGTAGCTCTCAGTGAAGAATTACTTTTTCGAGGCGTCATCCAAACAAAGATTGGCCTTATACTAGGTAGCCTTATTTTTGCTATCATCCATTATCGATATCTTTTTAATTGGTTTTTATTTACTAATATTGTAATTCTTAGTTTTTTCATAGGTTACATGTATGAATGGAGTAACAATTTAGCTCTTACAATAGTCATGCATTTTACAATTGATTTTTTATTAGGTCTTTATATTAAATATAGACACTCCAAAGAGATAGATGAACAGGAGGGACTGTTTCATGAATAAAGAAGAACCTTTCAGAACCCAGGCGGAAAGGCTTAAACAGCGTATTGAAAAAATAAACGAAGAAACATCCGAAGGTCGTGATAAATTACCCCCAAGAGAACAGATTCATAGGGAAAAGAGAAAGAAAACGAAATTGAAAGTGAAATATCCGATTATTCGGATATTGGTATTATTTTTTATTCTTCTACCTATTGTTATTTTTAGTGCTTACTCCTATCTTGAGGAGGGAAAAAGCAATAAAACAGAAAAAGTCACTGGTGATTCTTCCGGATATGAAGTTATTAATTTTGAAAAATCTGAAACAGAAAGCAGCAGTGTTAACAAAGTTGTTGAGGAAGAAGATAAATCGACTGTGGAAATTGAGGAAGATACAATTGAAGTCCAACTGCCAGTCAGCCCAGAGACTCCGGTTCAGGATCCCGTTTCAGAACAAGGCAATAATAATATACCGAACACGGATAAAAATAGCAGCGTTTCTACAGAAACAACGATTACCCATACGGTCAAAACGGGAGAAAATCTCTATCGAATTTCTTTGAAGTATTACCATTCAAAAGCTGGAGAGGAAATCATCCGAAAAGCAAATAAATTAAAGGGAAATGAAATCTATGTTGGACAAGTTTTAAAAATCCCTGTAAAAAAGTAGCCGATCATTTTTGATCGGTTTTTTTATTTGAATTTTTCATAATTTATCGGACAAGTTCATATTTATGTTAATGAGGTGTTGATAGTATGGATAAACCAATTCTTTCACTTGAGCATACGGATGAAGCAACGAAACAAATGTTAGAAAATGTCCGAAAAAGAAAGGTTAAGTTTGATACCGCTAAAAGATGGCACTATTTATCTATTTATTCTATGCTGCTGTTCGCTTTCCTATTTTTTAGTTACTTCTATTTTATGATTGCCAAACAATACTCTTATTCTTTTTTTGCAATGTTTTCTGCTTCTGTAAGTGACGTCATTAATATCAGTTTGATGGCTGTTACAGCCATATTGTATGGTGCGATGAATGTATTGAAACAGCAGAAGGATAAAAAGGAGAAAGAATATCAGGAATTAAGATGTGAAATAGTTAATCGCAGTAAGGATTTATGGAAAAAGGAAGAACATTGGAAAAATCGCCATGTTGATTTTGATGTAATAAAGAAAACCTATGATATTAATCTGTATCACGAAAAAAAATAAGAAGCAGCATTGGTCTGCTTCTTACGGACATTAAAAAAATATTTTCTTTCCTTGTTCATCCTTTAATATTTCTACTGCTTCACGGAAGCGCTGTGAATGAATGATTTCTCTTTCGCGAAGGAACCTTAAACCATCATTTAAATCTGGGTCATCGCTTAGATTAATAATCCATTGGTAAGTAGCCCTTGCCTTTTCTTCTGCTGCAATATCTTCGTAAAGGTCAGCAATGGGGTCACCTTTAGCTTGTATATAAGATGCAGTCCAAGGCACCCCAGATGAATTTTCGTAATATAGAGCATTATCATGTATAGCGTAGTGATCTCCTAATCCGGCTGCTTTCATCATTTCTGGGGTGGCATCCTTTGTAAGTTTATATATCATAGTGGCAATCATTTCCAGATGTGCGAATTCCTCCGTTCCGATATCCGTTAATAATCCAATTACTTTATCAGGTATGGAATATCTTTGGTTTAAATATCGTAAAGCAGCTGAAAGCTCACCATCAGCACCGCCATATTGCTCCACTAAATATCTAGCTAAAGTTGGATTACAAGTACTTACACGGACCGGATATTGAAGCTTCTTTTCGTATATCCACATGTACAAATTTCCCTCCCTGTTTATAATTTTATTAATATCTAGCTGCAGCGCCTAGAGGCTCGGTGGAAAAAGGAAAACACTTTTTCCTCGGTCATAAGCCATTCTGTCATAAATGTAAAGAACAACCTTCCTGCCGGCTCGTCTTATGCCTGTCGCCTCTATACTAGGCGCTTCCGCTTTTAAACTTGCCATGGCCAAGGCGGCTCGTTCCAGTTCCAAGGGTGTCCAGAATAGCTGTTGCCAAACTGCTGAAGAGGACCAAATTGACTCTCAAATACCTTTTTTATCGTTTTTCTTTCTTTTGCATAATGATTGAATTGCTTAATTGCTTCTAGGTCGTCAGGGTGTGTGTCTAAATACAGTGTTAATTCGACTAAGACAAAATCAACAGCTTGAAGCTGTTCCATTATTTGATAATATTCAGGCGGGATTTGTTTCATCTCGGAACCCCCCTTTAGCTTTCTCAAATGAATTAAAATAGGGGTCGTAAAATGGTTTCCAAAGTGTTCCTGCTCTCAGTGCTTCCTGTGGTGAGAATTGTGGAAGGTTAGGTGGTTGAAAACCGATATATAGATTCGGCGGAGTAGAATACGTTTTTTCTAGAATCGGCTTACACGGGTCAAATGGACCAGCAATCGGACAATATGTTTTATAAAGAGTAAACATTGTCTCCCTCCCTTAGTAAACATCATTAATAAATATGAATATTTTCAAAATTCATGACATGATTCTTGAAAAAAAGGATAAATCCATGTTTCGTTGAAGTATAATAGGAAGGTAGGATAATTACGTAGAGGTGATGGAAGTGTTTGTAAAAAATATGATGATTCCAAATCATGCCTGTGTGACCGTGCAGGAAAACACATCAATGGCGGATGCTTTAGAACAATTGGAAACCCATCAAATTGATGGATTGCCAGTACTAAAGGGTGAAAAGTATCAAGGGGTAGTTACACGCTACAAAATTTATGAGAACTACTTTTTGTCCGGAAAACAGAAGGATGAATATTTAAGCAACGTTACAGTTAAAGATATTGCTACACATAAAGAGAAGTACTTACTCGGTGAAGAAGTTTTTGAAAAGACGCTACTTGACTTAAAAGACTTCCCGCTTTTAGCTGTAGTTGACTCAAATCGTAAATTTCTAGGTGTTGTAACACGATCTGATGTCCTTTCCACTTTTCAGAGTGCTTTCGGAGTAAATCGCCCAGGGGTAAGGATTGCTTTTACATCAGTAGAAACAGAAGGACGTATCGCACGACTTTCTGAAATTGCGCATCACTTCCATGAACATATTATTTCCCTCGTAACGTTTGATGAGACTGATAAATTAGTTCGGAGAATTGTCATGAAGGTAGAAAAGAAAGATAATATTGATCGGTTTACAAAAAAACTTGAAGAGCAGGGTTTCCGTATTTTAAGCATTCAAGAAGACTAATAAATCTGAATGGAAAGAATCCAATTCCTTCTCATACAATGTATGGGAGGGATTTTTGTGTTGAGGATCATATGGCGTGTATTAGTTATTCTTGTGTGTGGATATTTATTTATTGAATGGGCTCCAATTACATACCCATTTCATTTTGCTGATATTTTGGTCGGACCGATTATTTATCCATTAGAATTTTTTGCAGCCTCAATAGCTTTTTTCTTTGGATTAGTCATTAGTCTACAACTATTTCGACTGCTTCTCCAAATAACATTTAAAATAGTGAAGCAAAAACGGAGCAAACGTTAGTCTGTTTGGTTTTAGGTTCCTTTATGGTATGATTTTAACTAGAACATTAAGAGTGGAAAAGGGGAAAATATGGTTTATATTATCGTTTTGCTTCTGATTATGGGAGCAGGTCTTATCTTGTTTATGCTAAAAGAAGCGTTCCTTAATCGTGTGGTATATCATGAGATGACTTTCGAAGATTTTCCAAGGTCCTTTGGATCGGTATCAATATTCTTTATCTCAGATATTCATAAGCGTCTTATTTCCGATGAAATTATCACAGCTGCGATTGGGAAAACAGATATCGTGGTAATTGGCGGAGATTTAATGGAAAAGAAGGTTCCCTTTGAAAAAGTTAGAAAGAACCTTGAGAAATTAAAACAATTAGGACCCGTATATTTTGTTTGGGGAAATAATGATTATGAAACGGATTTTCGTAAATTAGATGCTATTCTTTTGGATTATGGAGTAAAAGTATTGGATAATACTGCTGCTATTTTTGAATCGGCAAATGGTGATAAATTATCTTTACTGGGTGTAGATGCCTTAAATATAGAAAGAGACAGACTTGACTTGGCATTATTGGATGCTGAGGATAATAGCTTTAAGATATTGGCGAGTCATTACCCTGACATAACAGACAAAATAATGCCAGAACATAAAATCAGCCTTGTGTTAAGCGGTCACACCCATGGAGGACAAATACATATTCTAGGTTACAGTCCATATAAAAAAGGCGAAGTTGAAAAATTAGAAAACACTACGCAGTTAATTAGTAATGGTTATGGCACGACAGGAGTGCCTCTAAGATTAGGTGCTCCTGCACAATGTCATTTGATCACAATAAAGAATGGGCAGTAATATTCATTTATCAATGGTTTAGTAATATCGGGGGAATTGAGATGGGTGACCAAGAAGGTAAATATAATATTAAAGCTGCTGCATTAATGCTGGGGGTTCAGCCTGGAACGCTAAGAGCATGGGAAAGGCGTTATCAATTAATAGCACCAGTAAGAAATGAAGCAGGACATCGACTATATACAGAAGACCATATAAAGATTCTAAAGTGGTTAATAAAGAAGGTGAATCAAGGATTTACCATCAGTCAGGCGATTTCCTTAATGGGACATAGTCAGATACAAATCGATTCAGAAGCATTAAACCTAAATCTTGGTAATCCATTAATCAGTTTAACGGAAGGCCTTTATGATGCCTTAATCCACTTTGAAGAGGAAAAGATAAACGAAGTAATCAATTCAATGTTTAGTATTTTCACGATGGAAAAAGTAATCATAGAGATTTTTAGTCAAATCTTTAAGAAAATTGAGGAGTCCCTTAATGGAGGAAAGATAACCAAAGCTCAAAGGAATTACTCAGCATTATTCTTACAAGCACGAATTAAAACCGTTATTCATAGCTTTCCAACTAATGCTCATCTTACCAAATCTGTATGTCTTACATACTCCCAAATAGGGGATGATATAGGACTAGGACTGCTAATGTTCAGCTTTTATCTAAGAAAACGCGGGGTAGAAGTAATAAATATAGGTGCGTTTCATTCTGAAGAAGATATATGTGAAACATTAGAAATTATCCATCCTGATTTATTTATCGTCTCATGTGAAGAGCAGAAAGACTTAGATGAAGCACTTTCACTTGTTGAACTGCTATCCAAAAATCATCAAGATTTTTCCATTGGTATTTGTGGTGAAGCAATTACATCAATGAAACCCTCTGATAAGAAACAGTTTTCAACCTTTATTCTTGGACAAACCGTAAATGATTGGGAAATATGGCTAATGGAACGGATGGTATTTTAGACAAAGCACCAACCAAAGCCATTGACATACACTAGGGATAAGAGTTATGTCACGGCAGGGGGCAAAAGAGCATGCGCTTAGAACGCTTAACAGTCAATAAGATAAAGATTTTTTTAACCTCTGATGATTTAATGGAAAGGGGACTTTCCAAAGACGATATTTGGAAGGATTCAATAAAATGGCATCAACTTTTCCATGACATGCTGGAAGAGGCAAGCGAGGAATTTGATGTTGAGATTCAAGGGTCTGTAGCAGTTGAAATATTCGCATTGCAGACTCAAGGAATGATAATGATTATAACGGTTGATGAAAATATTGAAGAAGAAGAAGAAGTATTATTTGATGGCTTTGTAGAAATGCAGGTTAGAGTTGAAGGGTGTGAAAACCTGCTATATCAATTCGATAGTATCGAAGATATTATCGATCTTTCTCACAGGCTGACACCACTGCAAGTTAGCGGCGGCAGTTTATTTTCCTAT
Source organism: Neobacillus sp. YX16 (assembly GCF_030123505.1). GTDB lineage: Bacteria > Bacillota > Bacilli > Bacillales > Cytobacillaceae > Neobacillus. The sequence continues at coordinate 4,392,625 of NZ_CP126115.1, read as the reverse complement.
AATAATCGATATTACTTACTAATAAATAATCTAGATCCTTCGTTAGTAGAAAAAATTGCAGCTTATTTATCTGAATACGGAAATCCTTCCATAATTAGTACGCATGTACTTGCCGAATATGGCAATCAAATTATTAAGGACAATGCGGTGGAAACGATACTAAAATATTTCAAATAGCTTTTTATATCCCAAGACAATGTAAGGAGTCCGCCGCTCCTTTTTTGTTTGAACACAAAAACAACCCCTTTTTATTTTAAATGGCAGCGTTTACAAAAATTACTGGAAAAGTAATGAAAAGTGTATTTTTCATCTTGCATAAATCCATTAGTCGTGTATACTTGTGTCTGAAAGCGACAACATTATTTAGAGTGATTTTCTAGGAGGTTTACAGATGGTAGCCGAAAAAGGTAATGAGAAAACTAATCAAGAGGAAGAGAATAATGTGTTAACTTCAACACAGACAGTTATACATAAAGCTCTTGAAAAGTTAGGTTATCCTGAAGAAGTATATGAGCTCTTAAAAGAGCCATTACGTATGATGACAGTGAAAATTCCAATTAGAATGGATGACGGTTCAATAAAGATATTTACCGGCTATCGTGCACAGCATAACGACGCAGTCGGTCCAACTAAGGGCGGAATCAGGTTTCATCCCAATGTATCAGAAACTGAAGTTAAGGCACTTTCTATTTGGATGAGCTTGAAGTGTGGAATTGTTGATCTTCCGTACGGCGGTGGAAAAGGCGGAATCATTTGTGATCCGCGGGATATGTCATTTAGAGAGCTAGAAAGATTAAGCCGTGGATATGTACGAGCAATCAGTCAAATTGTTGGTCCAACAAAGGATATTCCGGCACCGGATGTTTTTACAAATTCTCAAATTATGGCTTGGATGATGGATGAATATAGTCGAATAGATGAATTTAACTCTCCAGGATTTATTACTGGAAAGCCTCTTGTTCTTGGGGGCTCACATGGTCGTGAATCTGCTACTGCTAAGGGTGTAACGATATGTATACGTGAAGCAGCTAAGAAAAAAGGGATTCAAATAGAGGGTGCCAGGGTCGTCATTCAAGGCTTTGGGAATGCAGGAAGCTTCTTATCGAAATTCATGCATGATGCAGGAGCAAAGGTTGTTGGTATTTCTGATGCTTATGGCGCATTATACGATCCGAATGGACTTGATATTGATTACCTGCTAGACCGTCGAGATAGCTTTGGTACGGTAACGAAATTATTCAATAACACGATTACGAATAAAGAATTACTAGAACTTGAGTGTGACATCCTTGTACCGGCTGCAATTGAAAATCAAATTACAGCTGAAAATGCACATAATATTCGTGCAAGCATAGTGGTAGAGGCTGCTAACGGACCTACAACACTTGAGGCAACTGAAATATTAACAGAGCGTGGTATTTTACTTGTACCAGATGTACTTGCATCTGCTGGCGGAGTAACTGTTTCCTACTTTGAATGGGTTCAAAATAACCAAGGTTATTACTGGTCAGAAGAAGAAGTAGAGGAAAAACTTGAAAAAGTAATGGTAAAATCATTTAATAATATTTATGATACTGCACAAACTCGCCGTGTCGATATGCGCCTATCCGCCTATATGGTTGGAGTAAGAAAAATGGCAGAAGCCAGCCGATTCAGAGGTTGGATTTAAAAGCTTTACTATTGAAACATATTGGAAAAACTCCTATCATATGACGGTAGGAGTTTTTTTGAATGGCTGTGTTAAAGCCGATATTTATTTTGGCATTCGTTGGTTGGAGCGGAAGGCACGAAGACTCCTGCGGGAGGACGGGGCAGGGGAGACCCCGCAGGCGCTTAAGCGCCGAGGAGGCTCCCCGTACCGCCCGCGGAAAGCGAAGTGCCTGGAGCGCAAATCAACAGACAAATTTAACACAGCCTTTGGAATAATAAATTGAGGTGATCAATTTTGCAATTAGAAGATATTATTATTGTCGGAGGGGGACCATGCGGTTTAGCTGCTGCTATTGCCTTCAAAGAAATTGGGCTTAACCCTCTTATTATTGAAAAAGGGAATGTGGTAAATGCCATCTATCATTACCCAACACATCAAACATTTTTTAGTACAAGTGAAAAGCTAGAAATCGGTGATGTTCCATTTATTACAGAAAGCTATAAACCGAAACGAAATCAAGCGCTTGTTTATTATCGGGATGTTGTTAAGCGAAAACAACTGCGTATTAATTCTTTTGAAAAAGTATCAAAGGTATTGGAAGAAGAAAATGGTTTTCAAATAGTTACCAATAAACAGACATATCAAACACAGTTTGTTGTCATTGCTACAGGATACTATGATCACCCAAACTATATGAGAGTGCCTGGAGAAGATTTGCCAAAAGTGTCTCATTACTTTAAAGAAGCACACCCGTATTTTGATAAGGATGTTTGTGTAATTGGCGGCAAGAACTCCAGTGTAGATGCAGCCCTTGAACTGGTTAAAGCAGGTGCTAGAGTATCTGTTTTATACCGTGGGAAAGAATATTCCTCGAGCATAAAACCATGGATTCTCCCGGAATTTGAGGCATTAGTGCGTAACGATACCATAACAATGGAATTTAATTCTGATATTATTGAGATTACGAATGACCAGGTAAGATATAAAAAGGATGGAGAAGAAAAGACCATATACAATGATTTCGTTTTTGCGATGACAGGTTATCGACCCGATCACCAATTCTTAAAGAATATAGGGATTAATATTGACGAAGAGACCGGAAGGCCGCTATTTGATCCTGAAACCATGGAGACGGATATTGAGGGCATTTATATTGCAGGAGTAATTGCTGCAGGTAATAATGCTAACGAGATATTTATTGAAAATGGCAGGTTTCATGGAGGGCTTATTGCTCAATCAATCAAAAAAAAAGGGGTGAAAAATTTTTATGAAAAAAGTTGTATTATTAACAACTGGAGGAACGATTGCCAGTAAAACCAATAAGGATTCAGGGAAATTAGCTTCGGGAGAATTAACGGGAGAAGAACTGGCAGCTATGTGCAATTTACCTAAGGATATCGAAGTAATCACTGAATCAGTATTTCAAAAAGCAAGCATTCATATTACCTTTGAAGATTTAGTAGTATTAAAAAATAAAATTGAAAAATATTATGAGGATGATATGGTTTCCGGAGTGGTGGTAACGCATGGTACGGATACACTTGAGGAAACAGCCTACTTTCTGGATTTAACCATTAAGGACCCCCGTCCAGTCGTAATAACAGGATCCCAGCGGTCTCCAGAAGACTTAGGCAGCGATGTATACATAAACCTGAGACATGCGATCTATTCAGCTTGTTCAGAGGATTTAAAATATGCAGGAGCTGTTGTTGTGTTCAATGAACGGATATTTGCAGCTAGGTATGTAAAGAAGGAACATGCCTCCAACATCCAGGGTTTTAACGTATTTGGATTTGGCTACCTTGGAATTATTGATAATGATGTGGTTCATATTTTTCAAAAACCAATCAAACGGGAGTATTTTGCCATTCAATCACCGGTTCCTCAAGTAGATATTATAAAATGTTATATTGGAGCGGATGGGAAATTTATTAAGGCTGCAAGGGAATCTGGAGTCAGAGGGATTATACTTGAAGGTGTTGGACGCGGGCAGGTAGCTCCTCAAATGATGGAGGAAATTGAAAAATCACTTTCAGAAGGAATTGTCTTGGTGATTACAACGAGTGCTGAAGAGGGTTCTGTGTATACCACTTATGATTATAAAGGCAGTGCCTATGATTTATTCAATAAGGGTGTAATCCTTGGCAGTGATAATGACTCCAAAAAAGCAAGAATTAAATTAGCGGTAGCACTTGCTAGCGGACTAAAGAAAATTAATTTTTAATAGACAAATCGAAAAATGGATATAATCTTTGATTTAATTAATGACAATATCATGTTAGGATTAAGTATACGAATTATTTGAAATGAGGATTATCCATGCTGGGAATATTATCAGCCGGCATCGCCCCAGGTTTGGCCTTGCTGAGTTATTTTTATTTAAAAGATGAATATGAGTCAGAGCCAATATCTGTAGTTTTGAGGACCTTCATGTACGGTGCTCTTCTGGTGTTTCCAATCATGTTTATTCAGCATGTGCTTCATACAGAGAATATCATTAAATCTGGATTTATTGATGCATTCCTTTCCTCGAGTCTGCTCGAAGAGTTTTTTAAATGGTTTATCCTGTTCTATGCGATATACCAACATGTTGAGTTAGATGAACCATTTGATGGAATTGTATACGGGGTGGCTGTTTCTCTTGGTTTTGCCACTGTTGAAAATATATTTTATTTATTTGCCAATGGGATTGAACATGCAATGGCAAGAGCATTGCTCCCTGTCTCAAGTCATGCTTTATTCGGAGTCATTATGGGATTTTACCTTGGTAAAGCAAAATTCTCCGAAGGCAAAATAATAAAATGGGTATTCATATCATTACTTTTGCCGTTCCTCCTGCATGGGTCTTATGATTATATTTTAATTTCACAAGAAAACTGGCTATATATTATTTTACCTTTTATGATTTTTCTTTGGTGGTTTGGCTTAAGGAAGGTTAAAATGGCGAGAATCTTAACGACAAATCATAAGAAAAAACAATATTCAGCTCAAAATTCCTTTCATTCTTAAAGAGAAATTCCCTTCATTTTAAATGAAGGGGATTTTTTTTGAATAAATTTGCCATTAAAACAAAAAATAGGCTTACATCTAAAAAGATTTACAACTGGGGGTTACTTTACCATGAAGAAGAAAATTGTTAAATTTTTATTTCCACTCTTAATCTCCCTTTGTATGGTGCCATTTACGTTTCTAGAGAACGACAGGGCTTATGCATTCTCTAACCAGGTTATTCAACAAGGTGCTGTTGGAGATGATGTCATCGAGCTTCAATCTAGACTTCAGTATTTGGGATTTTACAACAGGAAAATTGATGGTGTGTTCGGGTGGAGCACCTATTGGGCACTAAGAAATTTTCAATATGAGTTTGGATTACCAATCGATGGCCTTGCAGGTACAGAGACAAAGGCAAAATTAGCTAAAGCAAGCAAATATAATAAGCAATTTGTAAAGGAACAAATCAATAAAGGGAATAAATTTACCCATTATGGTGGAGTGGACCAAAAAAAGCAGAGTGCACCCAACCCAAAAGCACAACCAAAAGCACAACCAAAGGCACAACCAAATGCTCAACCAAAAACACCAGCTAATACGGCGAATCCTAAGCAGGCTGCACCAAAACCTGCAGCCCCAAAAGCACCACCAAAAAAACCAACGGCTGCAAATACGCCAGGTGGTTTCTCAAGTAACGATATCCAATTAATGGCGAATGCTGTGTATGGAGAATCCAGAGGTGAACCATATACAGGGCAAGTTGCAGTTGCTGCCGTCATCCTAAATCGTGTTAATAGCGCATCCTTTCCAAACACTGTCTCAGGGGTTATTTTTGAACCGGGTGCATTTACAGCCGTTGCGGATGGACAAATTTGGCTTACTCCAAACGAACAAGCTAAAAAAGCAGTACTAGATGCAATAAATGGCATTGATCCAACAGGGGAAGCCCTTTATTATTTTAATCCGGCTACTGCTACAAGTAAGTGGATTTGGTCAAGACCACAAATTAAACGAATCGGAAAACATATTTTTTGCGAATAGAGGGGTGAATAGGATGATAAGAGGAATAATCATAGGTGTTCTCGCAGTAGGTGTTGCGGGTACTGCCTACTGGGGTTACCAAGAACATCGAGAGAAAAACGCAATATTAATCAATGCTGAAAATAATTATCAACGTGCCTTTCACGATCTTACCTATGAGATGGATTTACTTCACGATAAGATTGGAACAACTCTTGCAATGAATTCAAGATATTCCTTGTCACCTTCATTAGTAGAGGTTTGGCGATTAACCTCGGAAGCTCATAGTGATGTCGGTCAACTTCCGTTAACCTTGCTCCCGTTCAATAAAACGGAGGAATTTTTGGCTCAAATTGGAAAGTTTAGTTATCAAACGGCTGTGAGGGATTTAGATAAAGAACCATTATCAGAAGAGGAGTATGAAACGTTAAAGGTTTTATACAAGCAATCTGGTGATATTCAGAGTGAGCTTCGTAAAGTACAACATATGGTATTGGAAAACAATCTGCGCTGGATGGATGTAGAATTAGCGTTAGCTTCAGGAAAAGAAAAAACCGACAATACGATAATTGATGGATTTAAAACAGTCGAAAAAACGGTTTCGGGCTTCGATGAAAGTGATTTTGGACCTACCTTTACGAACATGCAAAAGAAAGATGAAAATTTTAAGAAAATTAAAGGAAAAAACATTTCTGAAAAGGAAGCAATCAGTATTGCGAAAAAATATATGAAATTTGATGGGAATTCCGAAGTAAAAGTCACAGAGAGTGGTAAAGGTTCAGATTATGGTTTTTATAGTGTATCAATAAAAAACAAGAAAACTGGACAAGAAGGAAGTATGGATATCACGAAAAAAGCAGGGTATCCAATATGGTTTATTAATCACCGAGAAGTTGACAAGCAGAAGATTAGCTTAAATGATGCAAATCTTAAGGCAGCAGCTTTTCTAAAGGAAAATGGTTATAAAAATCTAGAATTGTTTGAGAGTATGCAATATGATAACACAGGTGTCTTTAATTTTGTCACTAGTGAGAACAATATAAGGATTTATCCTGAGGCTGTTAAGGTTGAGGTAGCGCTTGATAATGGAAATATTATAGGTTTCACTGCAGAGGAATATCTAAAATCCTTCCAAACTAGGGAAGTAGAAAAACCAGTTCTAACAAGTGAGCAAGCTCGTGCCAAAGTAAATCCTAACTTTAAAATCATGGAAGAGAGACAAGCGATTATCGTTAATGATCTAAACAAAGAAGTATTGTGTTATGAATTCCTAGGAACCATAGATGATGACACCTACAGGATTTTTATTAATGCAGTAGATGGTACCGAAGAGGAAGTAGAAAAGTTAAAGAACGCCGAGGAAGTTTACGACGAAGTTATTTAATGTTTGGCTGTGTTAAAGGAAAATAATAATTTTAGAACTCTGTTGATTTGTGCGGAAGGCGCGAGACTCCTCCGAAAATGCTATCGCAATTTCTTCGTGCGTGGGCAGATTCGAGGAAGTAAATCAATGTCCTGAAGGAGGACGGGACAGGGGAGACCCCGCTTATCTCTTAGCGCCGAGGAGTAGGAAAAGCGGAAGCGCCTTGTACAGCCCCGACAAGCGCTGGAGGGCCTGACGATGAAGTCGTTCTTTGCCTTCATCGTTGGGACCGAAGCGACTCGAGGGGCTAGGCGCTGCAGCTAGACAGGCTTCCCGAACCGCCTGGAGCACAAATTAACAGACCAAGTTAACACAGCATTAGGATTAAGTATAAAGCCATACCATCACTCCAATAATAGTAGTAATTGGTAATTGGAGTGATGGTATGAAAATAGTAGAAAGAATATTAATAAAGGTAGTTATTATCCAATTTATCTTTCTTTTTCTCGCGCAGCTATTCTTACATCAGTTAGATATTTTTCCACAGTTAGAACAGTTAACAAAATATGAAGGAGTAAATGAAAATACATTTACTGAGATATTACAAACCTTTAACGGTGATTAAAAAAGCAGAATTCCTGCTTTTTTTTTTAATTCCTAAAATGGGGAAAGTAATAAGAAATACAAATATAAAAATGTTAAAAAAAAGAGGCTTCCACCTTTCTTATGGTAAAATAAAAATATGGGTCTACGAGACAATCATGAATGACTTAGGAGGATTTATGGAAAACAAAATATCAATTGCCATTGACGGTCCTGCTGCAGCCGGTAAGAGTACAGTAGCAAAAGTTGTTGCAGAAAAGTTATCCTACATATATATCGATACAGGTGCAATGTATCGCGCTTTGACATACAAAGCATTGGCTAATAACATTAATTTAGAAGATGAAAACAGTTTATTCAACACTTTACTAGAAACAAAGCTAGAACTTTATCCATCCCCAAATGGACAATTGGTGTTTCTTGATGGGCAAGAAGTAACAGAAGCTATTCGATCTTCAGAAGTAACAAATTCTGTTTCGCTAGTAGCTACGCACCAAAAGGTTCGTGAAGAAATGGTGAGAATGCAGCAATCCTTTGCAGTGAATGGAGGGGTTGTAATGGATGGTAGAGATATCGGGACCCATGTACTGCCAAATGCGGAGGTAAAGGTTTTCTTACTTGCAAGCGTAGAAGAAAGAGCAATTAGACGTCATACAGAAAATCTCCAAAAAGGCTATACTTCTAATATAGAACAATTAAAGGAAGACATTGCCCGTCGTGATAAAATTGATTCCGAACGAGAATTTGCACCTTTAAAAAAAGCGGAAGATGCTATTGAAATTGACACCACATCTTTGTCTATCCCTGAAGTGGCTGAAAAAGTAATGGTTCTCGTGTATGAAAGGGTTGGATAAGTGTGACGTTTTATTCGTTTGCAAGATCGGTTGTTGCTGGGGTTTTGAAACCATTGTATCGTACTGAAGTAATTGGATTAGAGCATTTCCCTAAAGATGGAGGAGTGTTGCTTTGCACGAACCATATTCATAATTTTGACCCTTTAGTAGTGGGTACTACTGCTCCTAGACCAGTTCATTTTATGGCTAAGGAAGAAATTTTCAAGGTCCCTGTATTGGGTAATATCGTTAGAAAGTGTAATGCTTTCCCGGTAAAGCGAGGGATGGGGGACCGAGAAGCATTAAGAGCGGGATTAAAGGTATTAAAAGACGGCAATGTTTTCGGGCTCTTTCCCGAAGGGACCAGAAGCAAAACAGGTGAAATCGGAAAAGGACTATCAGGAGCGGGCTTTTTTGCGCTAAGAACAGAAGCCGATGTGGTGCCTTGCGCTATTATTGGACCATACAAAAGTTTCGGTAAATTAAAAGTGGTTTATGGAAAGCCGATTGCAATGGAAGATATGAGGAGCAGGAAAGCTTCTGTAGAAGAGGTAACTGAATTAATTATGTCAGAAATCCATAAACTTATTAAAGAGTACCGATAGGTTCTGCTTGACAAAATACGCTATTTGTAAGAAGTTAATAAAAAGAGATCTTATTAGAATATTCACTCGTTTTTCATGTAATTAGAAAATATATATGTAACATGCAGTAAATGGATTAAGGAGGAATACATATGTCGGAAGATATGAATCAAGTAGAAGTAAAAAATTATACCATTGGAGATAGAGTCTCTGGACAAGTTACCAAGGTAGAAGAAAAACAGGTAATAGTTAATATTCAGGATAGTAAACATGACGGTATTATCCCTATAAGTGAGCTTTCCAGCCTTCATGTTGAAAAAGCCTCTGATGTAGTTTCCGAAGGTGATGAATTAGATCTTGAAGTACTAAAAGTAGAAGAAGATGCTATCATTTTATCAAAAAGAAAAATCGATGCCCAAAAAGCATGGGTTAATCTTGAGGAACTATTCAATAGCGGCGAAGTATTTGAAACAGAAGTAAAAGATGTAGTAAAAGGCGGTCTTGTCGTTGATCTTGGCGTACGCGGCTTTGTTCCTGCTTCTTTAGTAGAAGCACATTTTGTTGAAGACTTTTCTGATTATAAAGGTAAGAATCTTACTTTTAAAATTGTTGAACTTGATAAGGAAAAAAATCGTTTAATCCTTTCTCACCGTGCAGTAGTGGAAGAAGAGAAGGGAAAACACAAGAAAAACATATTAAATAGTATTACGCCTGGACAAGTGATTGAGGGTACCGTACAAAGAATTACAGATTTTGGTGCATTCGTTGATATAGGTGGTATTGATGGACTAGTTCATATATCCCAATTGTCGTATCAACATATTGATAAACCATCAGATGTAGTTCAAGAAGGTCAAAAAGTAAAAGTTAAGGTTTTGAATGTGGATCGTGATAATGAAAGAATTTCTTTATCGATCAAAGAAACACAGCCAGGACCATGGTCTGATGTAGCTGAAAAAGCACCTAAGGGCAGCACATTAACTGGGACCGTTAAACGATTAGTATCATATGGTGCTTTTGTGGAAGTTTTCCCAGGGGTTGAAGGACTTGTTCATATCTCACAAATTGCACACAAGCATATTGGTACACCTCATGAGGTACTGAAGGAAGGACAAGAAGTACAAGTAAAAGTGCTAGATGCGAGCGAGCAAGAGCAGAGACTGTCTCTTAGCATCAAGGACCTTCTCGAAAAAGATGCAGACGAGAACTTTGATTACGAACTTCCCGAAGAATCTAAAGGTTTTCAGCTTGGTGAAATGATTGGCGATAAATTAAAGAATCTAGGAAAATAATGGTGATAATTAGTGTCTAGATCTGAACGGAAATGGGACCATATTCGCTATGCCTTAGAAACAGGGCAAAAACGATTAACAGCATTTGATGATATTCAATTTATTCATCAAAGTTTACCAAACATTAATGTATCAGATGTTTCTATTCACCAAAAAATTGGCGAACTTTCTTTAAGTTCGCCAATTTTTATCAATGCTATGACAGGTGGCGGAGGCGAGAAAACCTACTCTCTTAACAAGCAGCTAGCAATGGTAGCAAGGGAAGCAGGTCTTGCTATCGCAGTAGGATCACAAATGTCTGCATTGAAGGATAAATCTGAGAGATATACATATGAGGTTGTTCGAAAAGAAAACCCTTCTGGAATTCTTATTGCTAACTTAGGAAGTGAGGCAACTCCTGATTTAGCAAAAGCAGCTATTGAAATGATTGAGGCAAATGCCTTACAGATACATTTAAATGTAATCCAGGAGCTTGCAATGCCTGAAGGAGACCGGGAATTTTCTGGTGCTTTAAGGAGAATAGAAAAAATTGTAAAAGAAGTTAACGTTCCTGTTATTGTTAAAGAAGTTGGATTTGGTATGTGCAAAGAAACAGTTGAATCTCTTTCGTCTGTGGGGGTTTCTGTTGTAGATGTTGGTGGATTTGGAGGAACCAACTTTGCCGAAATAGAAAACAAGCGTAGTGATGAATCTAAAGCTTTTTTTAATCAATGGGGAATTCCTACAGCAATCTCTATTTCTGAAGCCTCGCATGCATCCAAGCCCCTAACGATCATTGGTTCTGGTGGATTTTCCTCTAGCATTGATATTGCAAAAGGAATAGCATTAGGTGCGAGTGCCGTTGGCTTTGCGGGTAATTTCTTGAGGATTCTTGTTGAAGAGGGAATTGATTCTTTAGAAGAAGAAATTTCAGCCCTTCATCTTGGATTAAAAATAATTATGACTGCGTTAGGAGCCAAATCTATTTTAGATTTACAAAGTGCTCCATTAATGATATCTGGTCAAATGCATCATTGGTTAACTCAGCGGGGAATCGATACTAAAACATACAGCCAGCGTACTATAAAATAAGCTCCCGAGACACGCGGGAGCTTATTTTTTTTTTAACTATACTTATTATCGTTTAATCCTCTTGCTTCTTCAGGGCTTTGAAGCTTAGTTGCCCCAGGGTAATGTAACGCCTGGTCACGGTCTGATTCAACTTTTCCACTTGCTTTTAACTTTTTTTCTTGTCGATCCTTTCCCATTTCTCCACACCTCCTACTATTAACATGATTTTCTTGCCTAAAGATTATTCATTGGAAGTATGAAACTACATAAAGAATACCGATAATGGAAATAGTAGGAGGTGTGTGATAATGGAAGGTTCATTGTTTTATTGGATACTTTGGTTGTTTTGGGTTTCCGTAACATTTTTTATGAACAAGCAAAATCCTGTTCGTGCAAAATTAGCCGCTTGTATTTTAGTAATCATTATTCTTTCAAATGTGCATTTTACGGTTGAGCGTTTTCAGTTTTTTGCAAGTGGATTATTTTTGTTGCTATTATCTTATATTATTTTAAGTAAGAAAAAGTTGGGTTCATTGCTATATGCCTATATTTGTTCATTTATTGTAACCATTTCATACGTTACCTTTAACTTATTTGTCATTTTTGACCCAGTCTGGGTGGTGTTTCAAAAGGAATGGATGATGGGATTTTGCTTAAGCTGCCTGGCGATTATTTTGCAAAAGTCATTAAAAGACAGATTGTTGATTATTGTTAGCGGCACCATGCAAGGAGAGATACTCTATGCTTTTTACCTAAGTAAATTTGAATTTACCTACCCAATTGGGGCAATCGCTTACCTAGATGTCTCTGCTTTAACCATTTTGCTGTTGGTAAGCTGGAGCGCTCTAGAAAATGCCGGTACATTCTTTCAAAATCATTTTCATTTTTTGGAAAAGGGAAAGCAAAAATCATCTTAATAATTTTTGTCTTTAAGAGTTGTCCAGTTTCAGGCGCCATCGGCTCGATGGTCTACAGCCAATCCGTCAAGAAGGTTAAAGGGCAACCTTCCTTCGGGCTCGTCTTACGCTTGTCGCCGAAGGGCAGGCGCCTTACGCTTTTAAACTTTACCATTGCAGGAAAGGATTCACATTGCTAAAATAATATGGTTAGACCCTTCTTTTGGATAGAAGGGTTTCTTTATCATTAGTACGCAATTGCTTAATTATATAATTGAGTTTCTCTGCTTTAACGATAAAATAACAAAATATTGATAAATATATGGATAGAAAGGATGGCGATTATAATGGTAAAACCTGTTATAGCCATTGTAGGGCGACCGAATGTAGGGAAATCGACCATTTTCAACAGAATTGTTGGAGAGAGGATTTCTATCGTTGAGGATATCCCTGGAGTAACGCGTGATCGAATTTATAGCTCTGGGGAATGGTTGACACATGATTTTAATGTAATTGATACGGGTGGGATTGATATCGGGGATGAACCTTTTCTCGAGCAAATTCGCCAGCAGGCTGAAGTAGCTATTGACGAAGCAGATGTTATCATTTTTCTAACAAATGGCAGAGAAGGAGTTACAGCTGCAGACGAAGAGGTAGCAAAGATTTTATATAAATCCAAAAAACCTATCGTATTAGCCGTTAACAAAATTGATAATCCTGAAATGCGTGAACAAATCTATGATTTTTATTCATTAGGTTTTGGAGAACCTATACCAGTATCAGGTTCTCATGGACTTGGATTGGGAGACCTTCTCGATGAGGCTGCCAAACATTTTCCAAAGGATAAGGGTCAGGATTATGATGCAGATGTCATTAAATTTTCACTAATTGGCCGGCCAAATGTTGGGAAGTCATCATTAGTGAATGCAATTCTGGGAGAAGACCGTGTTATTGTAAGTGATATTGCGGGAACAACCAGAGATGCTGTGGATTCACCTTATACGTATAATGGCGATAAGTATGTCATTATTGATACGGCTGGAATGAGGAAAAAAGGAAAAGTCTATGAGAGTACCGAAAAATATAGTGTACTCCGTGCCTTAAGGGCAATAGAACGGTCTGATGTTGTTCTAGTTGTCATTAATGCAGAAGAAGGAATCATCGAACAGGATAAGAAAATTGCCGGATATGCACATGAAGCTGGAAGGGCAATAGTTATTGTGGTCAACAAATGGGATGCTGTTGAAAAAGATGAAAAAACAATGAAGGAACTTGAACAGAAAATTAGAGAGCATTTTCTCTACTTAAGTTATGCTCCGATTGTTTTCTTGTCTGCAAAGACGAAAAAACGTATTCATACACTTTTACCAATGATTAATACAGCTAGTGAAAACCATTCAATGCGTGTCGAAACAAGTGTATTAAATGATATAATTATGGATGCGGTAGCCATGAATCCAACACCAACGGATAAAGGTCGTCGATTAAAGATTTATTACACCACACAAGTAGCTGTTAAACCGCCAACCTTTGTTGTTTTTGTTAACGAACCAGAATTAATGCATTTCTCTTATGAGCGCTTCTTAGAAAATCGAATTCGTGAAGCTTTTGGATTCGAGGGAACCCCGATAAAAATTTATGCCAGAGAAAGAAAATAATTTTACGGTGGGAGTGATTTAAATGCAGGAAAATAAGGAAGCTATAGCTGTTATTGGTGCTGGCAGCTGGGGAACGGCTCTTGCGATGGTCCTTGCAGACAATGGACATGAAGTCCGACTGTGGAGCCATAATGATTCCCAAGTTAAAGAAATAAATCAATACCATATGAATAATAAATACTTGCCAGAAATACAACTGCCAGAATTAATTGTCGGTTATGCGTCATTATGCGATGCATTGGCTGGAATAAAAACAGTTATTTTAGCGGTCCCGACGAAAGCAATCCGCGAAGTACTTGGGAAAGTACGCACTGTTCAAAACTCACCTTTGACCATTGCACATGTTAGTAAGGGGATTGAGCCTGATTCCCTTTTGAGAATATCAGAACTGATTAAAGAAGAGATGCCAAGGGAGCTTTTAAAAGCTGTTGTTGTCCTCTCGGGTCCAAGCCATGCCGAGGAAGTCAGCAGGAGGCACCCAACCACTGTAACGGTTTCATCTGAGGATATGAGTGCCGCAGAAGAGGTACAAGATTTGTTTATAAACCATAATTTTCGGGTTTATACGAATCCAGATGTTATTGGAGTTGAAATCGGCGGCGCATTAAAGAATATCATTGCCTTGGCTGCCGGAATAACGGACGGGCTGGGGTATGGTGATAATGCAAAAGCTGCATTAATTACAAGAGGTTTAGCGGAAATAGCTCGCTTGGGAACCAAAATGGGGGCTAACCCATTGACGTTTTCTGGATTAGCAGGAATAGGTGATTTAATTGTAACCTGTACAAGCGTCCATTCAAGGAACTGGAGAGCTGGAAACCTACTTGGTAAAGGGAATAACCTTGAAGAGGTTCTAGATAACATGGGAATGGTTGTAGAGGGTGTAAGAACAACGAAAGCTGCCTATCAGCTTGCCCAAAAGTATAACGTCAGTATGCCGATTACTTGTGCCCTTTACGATGTATTATTTAATGGTAAAAACGCAAAAGATGCGGTGGATGTATTAATGGCCCGTGGTAAAACCCATGAAATGGAAGACCTGGTGAATATTCTCGAGGAAAGAGACCTTGAAGAATAAAAATTGTGCAATTTTCACTGAAAAATAGGCATTCATTGAGTGCGTTTCCCCTCATGGTTGCATACAATGCAAGCGAAGCACACGTGTAGTATGAACCGAATTAATGGGTTGTTTAGTCACTAAGACTGAAGTAAGGAATTCGCCCCTCTTTACTTCAGTTTTTTTGTTTTTGATATGGTTGTGTTGATTTGTGCTCCACTAAGGAAAGCTTCTTTGAAAAATCACCGCAGAGACAGGCGGTCTTTGCCTGTCACGAGGCACTTCGCTTTCCGCAGGCGGTACGGGGAGCCTGTCTAGCCCCTCGAGTCGCTTCGGTCCCAACGTTGAAGTCAAAGAATGACTTCATCGTCAGGCTCTCCAGCGCTTGTCGGGGCTGTACAAGGCGCTTCCGCTTTTCCTACTCCTCGACGCTAAAGCGTCTGCGGGGTCTCCCCTGCCCCGTCCTCCTGCAGGACATTGATTTACTTCCTCGAATCTGCCCACGCACGAAGAAAATGCGATAGCATTTTCGAGGAGTCTCGTGCCTTCCGCACAAATCAACACGCTATATGAACAAATTCTTTCTTCACAGCAAAAAAATCAAAAATTTTCATGAAAACATCTTCCTTATGGTATAATAGCTTTCGGAATAAGGGGGTGTCCTAATGTCACTAGGTATGCTGAAAATGTGGATATCAATTGCGGGGATGGGTCTTATGTTCCTGGCGATTTTAACAATATATCTAAGTCGTTATAAGTTAAAAGGTATTCTAAAGGTTTTAACTGCCGTCTTAGCTTACATTTTTTTATTAATTTCAGGTATTACATTATTTGTTGTCCTTTTTACATAATTCAAAAAAACAGGTGATTGTATGAATTGGAAAGTCATTTGCACGTTACTAATCTTTACCACTTTGATGTTATCAGGATGCATGTATCCCACTGAGAAGTTAGCGGAGAATCAAATCCCTTATACCGACCAAATCCAAGCAGTTCAACAAGCTGTGAACTCCTTTAAGGAGGATAATGGGGGGATTCTGCCGATAAAAACAAGAGATGCAGTGACTCCAATCTATCAAAAATATCCGATAGATTTTAAAAAAATCGCTCCCAAGTACCTTGCAGAGCCCCCAGGGAATGCCTTTGAAAGTGGCGGGATCTTTCAATATGTGCTTGTAGATGTTGAAACCAATCCAACTGTAAAACTGTTAGACTTAAGGATGGTTGATACGATTCGTGATATAAAACTGAGGATTAAATCCAATGGATATCCGCCATATAAAGACAAACTTGCTGAAAATGTGTATACGATTGATTTTAATGAATTAGGTTATAAGCAGGAGCCATATGCTATTAGCCCATTTTCTAATCAAAATCTCCCACTTGTGGTCACAACAGATGCTGAAGTCTATGTCGATTACCGGCAGGATTTATTCCAGCAGCTAAAAAAAGCGGTAAAGCCGGTAAAACCAGGTGAGGATATACGGAATATTCTTGTGGAAGATTCCATGTTTGTTCCTGCCTATTCTTTGCCTTACACAATTGATGAGAATAATGAGCCGGTTTTTTTAAAGCAATAAGAATGTCAAATAGTCATAACCCTTCACCTGCGAAATATATTGTAGGAGTAGGGTTTTTTTTTTGACAAAAAAGGATCTCTTGTACGTTGCCTCGGAAACCCTCATTCGTTCAACTGTTCAGACACAACAGATACGGGCATATTCATGGAATATTTATTTAAGGGGGTAAAAAATTTATAAAAAAGTGTCATAACAATATAGGACAACGTCATAAGTATATATTGTCCAAAAATATCTTGATGGATAATATTATCCCACTTTACTCTATGATCGGGAGGGGATCACTTGGAAAAGGTTGATATTTTCAAAGATATTGCCGAAAGAACTGGCGGTGATATTTATTTAGGAGTAGTAGGTGCTGTTCGAACAGGAAAATCCACATTTATTAAAAAATTTATGGAGCTTGTGGTTTTACCGAATATAGACAATGAGGCAGAAAGATCAAGAACTGTCGATGAACTTCCTCAGAGTGCAGCAGGGAAAACAATTATGACAACAGAGCCAAAGTTCGTTCCGAATCAAGCGGCAACTGTTCATGTTGATGAGGGTCTTAATGTAAATATTAGATTAGTTGATTGTGTTGGCTACACTGTTCCGGGTGCAAAAGGATATGAGGATGAAAATGGCCCTAGAATGATTACTACCCCATGGTACGAGGAACCTATTCCGTTCCATGAAGCTGCTGAAATTGGAACACGAAAAGTGATTCAAGAGCATTCTACAATTGGCGTAGTGGTTACTACTGATGGGACAATTGGTGAAATTCCAAGAAGCAATTACATTGAAGCTGAGGAAAGAGTCATTAACGAACTGAAGGAAGTTGGCAAACCGTTTATTATGGTTGTCAATAGCGCCCAGCCATATCATCCTAGCACTGAGACGCTTAGGTCTAGCTTAGCGGAAAAGTATGACATTCCTGTCCTCGCAATGAGTGTTGAAAGCATGCGTGACAGTGATGTACTCAATGTTCTCAGAGAGGCTCTATATGAGTTTCCAGTCCTTGAGGTTAATGTTAATCTGCCTAGCTGGGTCATGGTATTGAGAGAAAATCACTGGCTGCGTGAAAGTTATCAAGAAGCTGTTAAAGAAACAGTTAAAGATATCAAGAGATTAAGAGATGTTGATCGTGTCGTGCAGCAGTTTAGCGATTTTGATTATATTGAGAGAGCTGGGTTAGCCGGGATTGAAATGGGTCAAGGTGTGGCAGAAATTGATTTATTTGCTCCAGACGAACTTTACGATGATATTTTAAAAGAAATTGTAGGGGTTGAAATCAGGGGTAAAGATCATCTTCTTGAGCTCATGCAGGATTTTGCATATGCAAAAGCAGAGTATGACCATATTTCTGACGCATTAAGAATGGTCAAACAAACTGGCTACGGTATTGCGTCGCCGTCACTTTCAGATATGAGCCTGGAAGAACCTGAAATTATCCGCCAGGGTGCAAGGTTTGGAGTTAGGCTGCGAGCGGTGGCCCCATCGATCCATATGATAAAGGTCGATGTTGAATCTGAGTTCGCTCCGATTATTGGGACAGAAAAGCAAAGTGAAGAGTTAGTTCGCTACCTAATGCAGGACTTCGAGGATGATCCATTATCCATCTGGAACTCTGATATATTTGGACGTTCGTTAAGCTCTATCGTTAGGGAGGGTATCCAAGCCAAGCTTTCCTTAATGCCAGAGAATGCAAGATATAAACTAAAAGAGACGTTAGAGAGAATTATTAACGAAGGATCAGGCGGTTTGATTGCAATAATCCTTTAGGCTTGAAGACTCCAATTGGAGTCTTTTTTCTTTTTGGCTGTGTTAAAGGAGACTGTTGATTTTGGAACCTGTTGATTGGAGCGGAAGGAGCTTGACTCCTACGGGATAAACGAGCTGAGTGAGACCCTGCAGGAGCGAAGCTGTAAGGAGGCTCACGGGCGAGCCCGCGGAAAGCATAGCGCCTGGAGCGCAAATCAACAGCCAAGTTTAACACAGCCTTCTTTTTTACAAAAATCTACACCCAAAATTACAAAATTTAGTAGAAATTTGTAGAAATGAAGAAAAGATTACCATTATTTCATGAATTATTCTTGATAAGCGTAAATGATTGTGATAATCTTTTATCAGACTTACGTTTGGTGCTTAAAACCTTTATATAATAGGGTTTTTATTAAAAAAGTAGATTAAAATATCAAAAGCAGTAATTTTTGATTACTTTTCCAATAAAACCGCGCTATGACGTATAGAAATAAGAAAAATTGTTTAGAAATGTAGATAAGTAATCTTATTTATGATTCTTAACTTATAATTATTGGGAGGAGGTGAATAGCATGAACAAGACAGAACTAATTAACGCAGTTGCAGAAGCAAGCGAGCTTTCTAAAAAAGACGCTACAAAAGCAGTTGATGCTGTTTTTGATGCAATTCTAGATGCTTTGAAAAATGGTGATAAAGTCCAACTAATCGGTTTTGGAAACTTTGAAGTACGCGAACGCGCAGCACGTAAAGGACGTAATCCTCAAACTGGTGAGGAAATCGAAATTGGTGCAAGCAAAGTTCCTGCTTTCAAACCAGGTAAAGCGCTTAAAGATGCAGTAAAATAATTACATAAATTTATTGCCTCGGCAAAAAGGTCATGGTAACCACCATGACCTTTTTTCTGTGGTATTCTTACTTTGAACATCAATTTTGTTGTGCTAATATGTATTTGTCATATATACTTGGTTGATATATAGTAGGGGGAATATGCATGTCTGAAGTGAATCGTACCCAAATTGAAGAGGCAGTACGTTTAATATTAACAGCGATTGGTGAAGATCCGAGCAGGGAAGGCTTGCTTGATACTCCGAAACGAGTAGCAAAAATGTACGAAGAGGTTTTTAGTGGTCTTAATGAAGATCCGAAAAAACATTTCGAGACCGTATTTAGTGAAGACCATGAAGAATTAGTTCTAGTGAAGGATATCCCGTTCTATTCTATGTGTGAACACCATCTAGTACCTTTCTTTGGAAAAGCACATGTTGCCTATATTCCAAAAGATGGACGTGTGACAGGGTTAAGCAAATTGGCAAGGGCAGTAGAGGCAGTCGCTAAAAGACCTCAGCTGCAAGAGAGAATCACTTCTACCATTGCTAATAGTTTGATGGAGAAATTAGCTCCACATGGAGTAATGGTTGTTGTTGAGGCAGAACATATGTGTATGACAATGCGCGGGGTGAAAAAACCAGGATCAAAAACAGTAACAACTGCAGTACGTGGCAATCTTGCAAATGATACTATTGCTCGTTCTGAAATTTTATCTTTAATTAAGAGTTAGTGGGGTGATACTATGGAAAAACGACAACCACAAAGCAGCGAGTTTGTTGTTATCAAAGCAGTTGATGATGGTGTCAATGTTATTGGATTAACGAGAGGCAGTGACACGAAATTTCATCATTCTGAAAAGCTGGATAAAGGCGAAGTACTTATTGCTCAATTCACCGAACATACATCAGCAATAAAGATTAGGGGAAATGCAAAAATAATGACGCAATTTGGCGAAATTGAAAGCGAAATGAAAAAATAATCACTCATTCGTTTTTCATTCTAAATTCATATCGGTAGAAATGTATTTATTTTGAGAATTTCTGCCCATACATAAGCTTTTATGATATAATTGTCACTGCCTTGTTTACATAAAAGGATCGTAATAAATATATTAATTCGGGGAAGCAAGGGTGATTAATTTGCCAGACATTCGACAAAATTTTACAGACATTAAGGAGCAAGTTGAGCAAAAAGTATTTCATCCTTACTTGCTAAAATATATTGAGAAGCCTGTAATTGATGAAGATAAACTGCTTATTCTTGTGTCCATTATGGATCGACTCGAATTGTCTTACAATGAGTTAAAAAATTATACGATGACAACTATGCTTATCCAGATTGCCCTTGATACCCATGAGCATATATCTAATGCAAATGTGGATGAAAAAAACAGACAATTAACGGTCCTAGCTGGGGATTATTATAGTGGTTTATATTATAAACTATTGGCAGATTCTGAAAATATTATCATGATAAAAGAACTCTCCAAAGGGATAAAAGAGGTTAATGAACATAAAGTTTCCGTCTATCAGAAGGAACTTAACGGAATTGACAACTTAATGACAAGTATAAAGAAAATTGAAAGCTCTTTACTTGTGAAATTCTCTGAATGTTTTAAATTAGACTTATGGAATGAATTTATAGCGAACTTATTTTTTTTCAAACGCTTGCTTGAAGAGAAGAACCTTTTTATGGAAGCTAGAAGCAGCTATGTGTTTGAATATATGAAAGATATTACCATTCCAAATAAACACCTTAAAATAAAAAATCTCTCAGATAAACAGCAAAGTGATTTGCTTGTAATTTGTGATCGATATCTTGATTCTTCAAAACAATTCCTACTAAAAGGGATAAGTCAGCTGCCATATTTAAATGATATGCTTGAAGCTAGAATTACTTCGATCATTAATGAACATCAACCAATTGCGAAAACTTTAGTGGAAGAAGGGTAAGCAAATGCAGCAATCTAAGGAACAACGAGTTCATAAGGTCTTTGAGAAAATATCTGATAACTATGATAAAATGAACTCGGTTATTAGTTTTCAGCAGCACATCAAATGGCGTAAGGATACCATGAGAAGGATGAATGTCAAACCAGGTTCGAAAGCGCTGGATGTATGTTGTGGAACAGGGGACTGGACGATTGCTTTAGCTGAAGCTGTTGGTCCTTCCGGTGAAGTGACTGGATTGGACTTTAGTCAAAATATGTTAAATGTTGGGGTTGAAAAGGTAAAAAGACTCGGTCTAAAGCAGGTTAACTTAATTCATGGTAATGCAATGGAATTGCCTTTCCCTGATAATAGCTTTCATTATGTAACGATAGGATTTGGGTTACGAAATGTTCCTGATTACCTTCAAGTGTTAAAGGAAATGAATCGTGTTTTAAAACCAGGAGGAATTGCGGTTTGTCTTGAAACCTCCCAGCCTACTTTAGTAGGGTATAAACAGCTATATTATTTTTATTTTAAATTTATCATGCCTATGTTTGGCAAGTTATTTGCAAAGAGCTATAAAGAATATTCCTGGCTCCAAGAATCGGCCCGCAATTTTCCGGGAATGAAAGAATTGGCTAGAATGTTTGAGACAGCTGGCTTTAAAGATGTATATTATAAGCCGTATAGTGGTGGAGCTGCAGCCGTTCATTTCGGATATAAAAAGTAAATTTTTTAATAGACATGCAAACAGGACGAAAAGCTGGTGAATACAAATGAAATTAAAGATGATGTATTCATTTTTGAATTCAGATATAAATACAATCGAAAGAAAATTAGAAGAGACCATTCAGGCGGATTCTCTTCTTTTGAAACGGGCTTCTTTGCATACCCTTCAGGCAGGAGGTAAAAGAATTCGGCCTGTTTTTGTTTTATTGGCTGGTAAGTTCGGTCAGTATGATATTAATATTATGAAAAACGTTGCTGTTGCTCTAGAGCTTATACACATGGCTTCATTGGTACATGATGACGTCATTGACGATGCGGATTTGCGAAGAGGTCAGCCAACAGTAAAGGCAAAATGGGACAACAAGACTGCCATGTATACGGGTGATTTTATTTTTGCACTTTCACTTGAATTGATGAGTGAAATAAACAAGCCCTTAGCTCATAAAATATTAGCCAATACCATTGTTGAGGTAACAATAGGTGAAATTCAACAAATAAAGGATAAGTACCGTTTTAATCAAAATCTCAGGGACTATTTGCGCCGGATCAAAAGGAAGACAGCTCTGCTCATTTCTGCAAGTTGTCAGCTTGGTGCTATTGCTGCGGATGTTGAAGAGTCCACTCATAAAAAACTGTACCTATTTGGTTATTACGTTGGAATGGCATTTCAAATTACAGACGATATCTTGGATTTTACTTCCTCAGAAGAGGAGCTGGGAAAACCTGCAGGCAGTGACCTGCTTCAAGGGAATATTACAGCTCCCGCTCTCTATGCAATGGAGAATGAGAACATTCGCAGGGAGATTGAAAAGGTTCACGAGGATATGGAGCCTGCTCAAATTCAAAAAATCATCACACTTATTAAAGAGTCCGGTGCAATTGAAAAGTCGATTGCATTAAGCGATTTGTACTTAGATAAAGCATTAGCAGTACTTGAAGAGCTGCCAGCTAATCGAGCCAAAAAAACACTGCGTGATATCGCAAAATTCATCGGTCGCCGAAAATATTAAAAACAAAAGGAGCTAATCTGTGATTAGCTCCATAGTTTTTAATGCCTAATTCTACGTATTTTCGCCTTTTTATTCGTGACCTCCCCAAAAAAAGTTGGTGTCAGAGTCACTATTGCTCTTAAGAGTGACCGCGTTCGCTCTTATTATCAGTTGACAGTCTCTCAATGCTCTTAAGAGTGACCGCGTCATCCCTTTTTAGGAGATTACGCGTTCTCATCGCAACGCTTCTGCTTTTCTGACTTGCGAAATATTCAAAAAAATGATAACATTTTCAATGGATTGTCCCACTATGACAATTATTATTTTATACATACTATTTTAGGAGTGGAATTCATGGAAAAAACATTTTTAATGGTGAAGCCTGATGGTGTACAACGTAATTTAATCGGAGAAATCGTTGCTCGTTTTGAAAAAAAGGGTTTCCAATTAGTTGGCGCTAAATTAATGAGCATTCCGACTGAACTTGCACAAGAGCACTATGGTGAGCATAAAGAACGTCCATTCTTTGGTGAATTAGTAGACTTCATTACATCTGGACCAGTATTTGCTATGGTTTGGCAAGGTGAAAATGTTATTGCTACTGCACGTCAAATGATGGGGTCAACAAATCCGAAAGATGCAGCTCCAGGTACAATCCGTGGCGAATTTGGATTAACAGTTGGAAAAAATGTTATTCACGGTTCAGATTCACCTGCAAGTGCAGAGCGTGAAATTGGGTTGTTTTTTAAAGATGGCGGCGTTGTAGAGTACTCTAAACTAGTTAACGAATGGATTTACTAATTTAGATATAAAAGGCACTTGTATGCATATACAGGTGCCTTTTTTGTATGCGCATACAAAAAAAGATTAAAATAAATCAGAAACAATAGTGTACAAAAAGGTTAACTGTCATTATCATTAAGTAAATAATCATCTATCTATTTATGCTATTTTCAGATAATTATACTAGGTTTATTATTCTAATTATGGTATATTGATAAAAATCCTTTAATGAGTTGAAGGGGGAAAGTGAAATGGGAATGAGATATATAACAGCTGGAGAATCACACGGTCCGCAATTAACAACAATTATAGAAGGACTGCCTGCTGGAATGCCATTATTAGCTGAGGATATTAATACAGAGCTTGCAAGGCGGCAGCAGGGATACGGGCGCGGTAGACGAATGCAAATAGAAAAGGATACCGTTGAAATCACATCTGGAGTACGACATGGTGAAACACTTGGATCTCCAGTTGCTCTAGTAGTAAAGAATAATGACTGGAAGCATTGGACGAAAATTATGGGAGCAGACCCATTATTAGATGGACAAGAGGATGAAGTAAAACGAAAAATAACTCGTCCAAGACCTGGGCATGCAGATTTAAATGGAGCAATAAAATACGGGCATCGAGATATGAGAAATGTCCTTGAGCGGTCTTCAGCAAGAGAAACCACTGTTAGGGTAGCAGCTGGTGCAGTTGCTAAGAAACTTTTATCGCTAGTTGGTGTTACACTTGTTTCCCATGTAGTTGAAATTGGCGGGATTAAGGCCAAACCGATTACAGAATTATCAATTGAAGAGATAAAGGAAAGAACTGAGCTTTCATCTGTACGCTGTGCAGACCCTAGTGTAGAACAGGAAATGATGGATGCAATTGACAATGCTAAGAAGAATGGTGATTCCATTGGCGGAGTTGTTGAAGTCATTGCTTCGGGTATGCCTGCAGGAATAGGAAGCTATGTGCAATATGATAGAAAATTAGATGCAAAGCTCGCAGCAGCGATAATAAGTATAAATGCGTTTAAAGGAGTAGAGTTTGGAATTGGCTTTGAAGCTGCAAGAAAGCCTGGAAGCGAAGTGCATGATGAGATTGTTTGGGATCAAGAAAATGGTTATACGCGAAAGACGAACCGTTTAGGTGGTTTTGAAGGCGGTATGACCACAGGGATGCCAATTGTTGTCCGCGGAGTAATGAAGCCAATTCCAACGCTATATAAGCCGCTCATGAGTGTGGACATCGATACAAAGGAGCCATTTTCTGCAAGTGTAGAGCGTTCTGACAGCTGTGCTGTTCCTGCGGCAGCAGTAGTGGCAGAAAATGTGGTAGCATGGGAGCTTGCTAATTCTCTTATTGAACAATTTTATAGTGATCGATTCGAGACATTTGCTGCTGAAATTAACACTCAGCGTGAATATGCGAGGGAATTTTAATGGAGACCATTGAAATTCAAACGAGTTCCAAAAGCTATAATGTGTTTGTGGGCGAAGGCGTAATAAGTGAAATAAGTACCTTTTTTAAGAATCATTTTACAAATCTGACTAGAATATTAATTATTACAGATGAAACAGTTGGCAGGATTCATCTTGATAAAGTATTACCGTTCTTGACTGAATGGAATCCTGTTGTTTTTACTGCTCCCAGTGGGGAAAAGGCAAAAACGTTTGAAGTCTTTTATGACGCATTATCCGTGGCTTTAGAAAACAGACTAGATCGTAAATCGGCCATCCTCGCTTTTGGCGGTGGTGCAGTAGGTGACTTATCTGGTTTTGTTGCTTCAGCGTTTATGAGAGGAATACCATTTATCCAAGTTCCAACTACCATCCTTGCTCATGATAGTGCAGTTGGTGGAAAGGTAGCTATTAATCATCCTCTAGGAAAAAATATGATTGGGGCTTTTCATCAGCCTGAGGCTGTTTTTTATGATTTGGAATTACTCCATACACTGCCTGAGCAGGAAATTCGTTCTGGTTTTGCAGAGGTTATTAAGCATGCACTTATATACGATGCTAGCTTTTATCAATGGTTGAAATCAGATATCCATAATCTTAATTCTTTAACCTCTGAACAATTATTTAAATCTCTTACAAAAGGGATTCAAATAAAAAATGAATTTGTGTCAAAGGATGAAAAAGAGACGGGTATTCGAGCTTACTTAAATTTTGGCCATACACTAGGTCATGCAATTGAATCAGAGATGGGCTACGGTAATTTCACACATGGTGAAGCTGTAATGATTGGTATGATTTTTGCGTTAAAGATAAGTAAAGAGGTTTCAGGGCTATCCTTTAATTCAGAAGAGTTTATTACTTGGGTTAAAGGACTAGGGTACCAAACAGAAATACCAGCTCATTTATCCGTTGAGCGGTTGCTGTCAAAAATGAAGCAGGATAAAAAGTCTGCAGGCGGTTCAGTAAAGTTTGTATTGTTAGAGCAAATAGGGGAACCAAAACTTCAGGAGCTTTCAGATGATTTTCTATTAGGTCAGCTCAAGAACTTTTAATAACTAGGGGGGCTTTTCATGATTAGAGGGGTGAGGGGAGCAATCACCGTTGATTGCAATACCGAGGAAGTAATCGTATCTGCAACAGAAGAGCTTGTGAAACAGTTGATTGAGGGAAATAATATTCTTCCTGAGCAAGTAGCTTCTGTTTTTATTTCAACAACAGAGGACTTAGATGCAGTTTTTCCAGCAAGAGCACTGCGTAAATTTGCTGGCTGGACCTACGTCCCTGTTATGTGCATGAGAGAATTGCCTGTGCCAAATTCTTTGGAAATGTGCGTTAGAGTTATGATGCATGTAAATACGGCAGTAACACAGGAAGAAATTGTGCATGTTTATTTAGGGGGGGCAAAGGTATTAAGACCTGATTTAGGTAATACCATAGCTAAATAGACAGCATTATAATATATCATCTTAAGGATGGGGTGGAGATAAATGAGATGGAAAAAGCAGTTATTAACACTGACTCCATATCAGCCAGGCAAATCAATTGAGTCAGTTAAAAAACAATATAATTTAGAACGGATTGTAAAGCTAGCCTCAAATGAAAATCCATTTGGGTGTTCAAATAAAGTACTTTCTGCATTAAAAAACAATCAACCAGACTTTGCTATTTACCCCGATGGCTACATGACCACTTTAAGGGAATCCGTAGCTTCTTTTTTAAATGTAAGTCAAGATGAACTAATATTTGGGAATGGTTCGGATAACATTATCCAAATTATTTCAAGGTCATTATTACATCCAGGAGCCAATACGGTAATGGCGACCCCCTCTTTTTCTCAATACAAGCATAATGCTGTGATTGAAGGAGCAGAGATTAGGGAAATCCCATTACTCAATGGAGAGCATGACTTAGAGCAAATGTATGCTGCCATTGATGGAAATACCAATGTTGTCTGGGTTTGCAGCCCTAATAATCCAACTGGTACATATGTATCAAAAAATAAATTAATTGCCTTTTTAGATCAAGTTCCATCTCATGTTTTAGTGGTGTTGGATGAGGCTTATTATGAATACGTAGTTGCTGATGATTACTATAATTCAATTGAATTAACACGAAATTATCCAAATTTAATTGTGTTACGAACATTTTCTAAAATATACGGGCTTGCTTCATTGAGAGTTGGCTATGGTATTGCCAACAGGTCTATTATTCAAGCACTCGAACCTGCAAGAGAACCGTTCAATGTTAATTCATTTGGACAAGTGGCGGCACAAGCTGCTCTTTTGGATCAAGAGTTTGTCGAAGATTGCAAAGAGAAAAATAGACAAGGTTTGACTAAATTTTATGATTTCTGCAAAAAACACGAACTTGATTATTATCCTTCTCAAACTAATTTTGTTTTAATAGATATAAATGCCGATGCCAATCAAGGGTTTCAATTTTTATTAGAAAAAGGCTATATCGTCAGATCTGGGAAAGCATTAGGATTCCCTTCTTCATTAAGAATTACTGTTGGTTCTTCAGAACAAAATGAAGGTGTATTAAAAGCACTAGGTGAATTTTTAACACAACAAAATACAGCTAAGCTCAGTGGAAAATAGGGGGACTACCAATGAAAGGCCGAGTTTTTGTTATTGGGCTTGGGTTAATTGGCGGTTCTTTAGCTTTATGTATTAAGAAAGAACATAAAGATGCTATCATAATCGGATATGATATTAATCAAGAACAAGCAAGGCTAGCTAAAATGCTGGGTGTTGTTGATGAAGTGGCTGATCATATAGCAGAAGGTGCCGCATCTGCAGATTTAATTATTATTTCCGCACCAGTAATCGAAACGGAAGCGATTATTCACGTATTGTCAGAGCAATCGTTAAATCCAGAAGTAATCATTACTGACACCGGAAGTACAAAAAGTAAAATTGTTGCTAATGCTGCAAGCCTAATGAAAAAAGGATACACCTTTATTGGTGGTCATCCGATGGCTGGCTCACATAAAAGTGGTGTGTCGGCTGCAAAAGAAATTCTTTTTGAGAATGCCTTTTATCTACTAACACCAGAGGAAAATATTGAAAACTCAAAAGTGGAAATGTTGATGGCATGGCTGAATGGCACAAATGCGAAATTTTTAAGTGTCACACCGGAAACCCATGATTATTTAACAGGAATCGTCAGCCATTTCCCTCATATCATTGCAGCCTCTATCGTTCGTCAAACGGAGAGGTTAGCTGGTGGAGAGAGTCTTATTCCTCGTTTAGCAGCAGGAGGATTTAGAGATATTACTAGGATTGCATCAAGCAGCCCAGCAATGTGGAAGGATATTTTACTGCATAATCGTGAAGTCCTGATAGGGTTGATAGAACAGTGGAAAGAAGAAATGAATTGGGTGAAGGACTTACTTGAGGAAGAAAATGGTGAGGAGATATTTCGCTATTTTCAGCAGGCTAAGCAATACCGGGACGGCCTGCCGGTAAGAGAAAAGGGAGCGATTCCTTCATTTTATGATCTATTTGTTGACGTTCCGGATTATCCTGGTGTTGTTTCTGAAGTTACTGGATACTTAGCAAAAGAAAATATTAGTATTACAAACATTCGTATTTTGGAAACTCGAGAAGATGAAATATACGGAGTACTAGTTATTAGTTTTCAAACAGAAGAGGACCGTGCGCGGGCGGAAAAGTGTATTCATAGCTGCTCAAGCTACGCTACCTCAATTGGAACATAATTTGATTTGAATATAGGTGATGAAATGGAATTAATAGCATTGCAGTCAACTAGGAATGGTTTAAAGGGAGTTATTGAAATACCTGGAGATAAATCAATTTCACATCGTTCTGTTATGTTTGGTTCAATTGCACATGGTGTAACAAGGGTGACGAATTTTCTGCCCGGCGATGACTGTTTAAGTACCATCTCCTGCTTCCGAAAGTTAGGAGTCGTAATTGAAGAAAATGAAAATGAATTAACCATTCATGGAAACGGATTTGACGGTTTAAAGGAACCTAATGAGATATTGGATGTTGGAAATTCTGGAACAACCATACGATTATTATTAGGAATTTTAGCAGGAAGACCATTCTACTCTTCACTCATTGGAGATGCCTCAATTGGCAAAAGACCTATGACAAGAGTAACGGAGCCGCTTAGAACAATGGGTGCGCAAATTGATGGCCGTAAGAATGGAGAATTTACTCCTCTTAGTATTCGAGGTGGGGATTTAAATCCGATTCACTATAATATGCCTGTTGCTAGTGCTCAGGTGAAATCTGCGTTAATACTTGCTGGTCTTCAAGCCGGGGGAGAAACAATCATAATCGAAAAAACTGAATCGCGCGATCATACGGAAAGAATGATTCGGAAATTTGGTGGTGAAGTCGGGAAGGATAACCGTACAATTACGGTAAAAGGGTGTCAAAAGTTGATTGCTTCTGATATTCTGGTTCCTGGAGATATTTCTTCGGCAGCGTTTTTCCTAGTTGCCGGTGCGATTGTTCCTGATAGTGAAATTGTCCTAAAGAATGTAGGATTAAATCCTACTAGAACGGGTATCATCGAGATCATGAATCAAATGGGTGCAAATTTAGAAATTCATAACCATGATGAAGATGCCTTTGAACCGGTTGGAAATATTACGATTAAAACATCAAGTCTAAAAGGAACAGTCATTGAAGGTGATGTAATCCCAAGACTAATTGATGAAATCCCAATCATTGCCTTATTAGCAACACAAGCGGAAGGTACCACAATTATTAAAGATGCATCTGAGCTTAAAGTTAAAGAAACGAATCGAATTGATACAGTTGTGCAAGAATTATCGAAAATGGGTGCTTCAATAGAAGCTACTGACGATGGAATGATTATTCATGGCGGAACCTCTCTTAGAGGCGGAACCGTATCAAGTCATGGTGACCATAGAATCGGAATGATGCTTGCGATTGCTTCACTGCTATGTAAGGACGAAGTTCAGCTTGAAAACCCAGAGGCCATTTCGGTTTCTTACCCTAACTTTTTCAATCATCTAAATAGCTTAAAAAAATAAAGCTGCCGTTTGTGCGGCTTTTTTTCTGTCATAGTTTTTAAGATTGGCTCATAGCTTGTCTTAAGAACTTTAAAGCTAGGAAGGGGTGGTAGGATGGAGTATATTATTGAAAATGCCAATATTCTTAAGGAAACGGAAATTACAAAATCATCGCTGTTGATAAAAGGAAACCACATAGCTGCAAAATTTGCTGAAATTCATTATAAGAAATTAATGAAAATGAATGCAGAACCTTTTATTATGACCCCATCTTACGTACTTTTAGATCCAAGTATCCCTCTAAATGCTTCCTTTCAGGAATTTCGGAAATATATGATTGAGAATTTCCTTTTGAAAGGGTGTACCACCTTACTTACCTATATTACGATTTCTTACGAAAGTGAATTAACAAAAAAAATAAATGAAGCCAAAACGGCACTTATGAGCAGTCCAATTGATTTCCTTATTAGTGTGAAAATTCCTCTTCGCCTTTTAACTCCCTCCTTCATTAGGAAGTGTAAGAGAGAAAGAGTACCTGCGATTTTTTTAGAAGTTGATAATCTCAGTGAATTAATTAATATTCCTTGGGGCTGGATTAGGGAGGCTCTCTTCCCGTATAATTGCCCGCTTGTTCCAATAATTTCTAATGAAGGAAAGAAGGAAGCAAGAGGTGCTGTGTCGAAATGGAAAGGAATAATGGAAAATGAAAAAATTCCTGCAATATATGAGGAATTAAAAGAGAAGCAACCATTATCACTTCAAATATTAAACAAAATGGGTTTGTATCCACTAAAGGCAAGCTTACTGCATGGAGCAGAAGTAAGCTATAATTTATATATTAAAGCTAGAGAAATCATGAATGTTGATGAAGCGGCTTTATTTCTTTATCATAGTAATAGACTTGTAGTGACAGTAAACAAGGGAATAGTAATACGAGCTGGGGAAGAGGTTTTATTTAAACCAGGATATGGAGAATATGTTAGGGTGCGTACCCCGTCATATTTTGCATTATAGTCAATCAAGGGAACCGAGAGGATAGAGATCATGGACAGAATAAATAAAATTATCTCAATGTTGGAAAGCGGTCAACATATTGAAGCTATAAATGAATATAATGTTGTATTAACCAAAGGTCAGCCCGATGAAAAATTCATCCTTGCAGAAGAAATGTTCCAGTTTGGGTTCTTAGATGAATCAAAGGCGCTAGTCGAAAATCTTTTGGCAATCTATCCAGAAGAGGGAGAACTCCTCGTCTTGCTAGGTGAAATATTAGTGGAGTCTGGGGATGAGGAACAAGCAATTCTAGAATTAGAAAAAATCTCCGAACACGACCCCAGCTTTGGACAATCTCTCTTGCTTTTAGCAGACTTATATCAAGTTCAAGGATTATTTGAGGTATGTGAAAGAAAATTGCAGAAAGCTAAAGATATCTTGCCAGATGAGGTTATCATTGATTTCGCATTAGGTGAACTCTACAGTGAACAAGGAGAAGTAACGAAGGCATTGAAATCCTATGAAACAGTTTTGAAGGAGTATCACGAAATTGCAGGTGTAAGCATTTTTCAAAGAATGGCAGAGCTTCTCAGTGCCTCAGGGGAATTTGAAGAAGCGCTAGCCTATTATGACAAAGCAATTGATGAAAAATTAGAGATTAATACGCTATTTGGATATGCCTTTACAGCACTTCAAGCAGGATATAATCGTACTTCAATTGAGAAATTTCAAGAATTAAAAGGGCTTGACCCAGAATACCATTCCCTGTACTTACATCTAGCGAAGGCGTACGAACGGGAAGAAGAACTTGAAAATAGTCTAACGGCGATTCAAGAAGGCATTAAGCAGGATGAATTTAATAAAGATTTATATTTCTTTGGTGGTAAAATTGCCATTAAACTTGCAAAACCAGAGTTAGCTGAACAGTATTTCCGTGAGGCACTTGCATTAGATCCAGGATTCACAGAAGCAGCTCTAACTCTAAATAAGCTCTTTTTTCAGCAGGAAAGGTATGGAGCGGTAATTGATTTAATCTCACAGCTGGATTTTGTAGATGATGAGGAACCCCAGCTTCTTTGGGACTCAGCCCTTGCATATGATAAGTTAGAGGAATATTCCAATGCATTAGACAAATATGAAAGTGCATATACTTTTTTTAAGAATAATGAAGCTTTTTTGAACGATTACGGTTATTTTCTAATTGAGGAAGGAAAAACCGACCTTGCTGCCGAAATTTTTAAACAGTTACAAAAAGGTGATCCTACAAATGGAGAATATGCTGATTTGCTTGACCGTCTATTAAGTAGAGAGAATTAATAAAAAGCTGAATATACAGAGGAGGGAAACTATATATGGCAACCCCTGTTTCTGTCAACGAGAAAAAGGACTTTATTCGTTGGTTTTTAAATCATTATCAATTAAAAAGAAGAGAGTGTGTTTGGATTCTTAATTATTTAATGAGTCACGACCAATTAATGGAGAAGGTTCATTTTGTAGAGCAAGCACAGTATTGTCCTCGCGGTTTAATCATGTCAACCCACTGCGTTGATAAAGTACCATTTCGCTTTTATAAAGAAAATGTTATGACCACTGATGCTGAAAAATCCTTTCATGATATTCGGTTAAATCGTGACGAAGATATTTTTATTCAATTAAACTTTCATGCTTCTAATCAAGCGCATCAATATGCAGCCGTGTTAGAAGAAAACCCATTTGTACCAAAGCACCTGCAAGTTAATGAAAAAGACGGTATCGTAGCAGAACAATTTTTACAAAACAGCATTGAGCGGTTTCAACGGGAGAAGTTGCTTCAATTAATTGATGAAGCACTTGATAAGCAGGATAAAACAGCTTTTAGTGCATTAACTGAAAAGCTAAATCAACTAAAAGAAACTGAGAAAAACGGAAGCCTGCGATAAGCAGGCTTCCGTTTTTGATATTACAGAATCTTTTCCCGATTTTCGTTTTATGTTTTTTTGGAAAAAGTGATATGATAGAAGTAATGATGTGAAAAGGGCTGGTGTCATAAATGAAGTGGGTTTCAAAGGATATAGAAACATATTTAACTGCAAAAGAATACGTGGATACAGCTGTCATTCCCGTAATCTCGGTTTCATTTGGGGATGAAATGATGCAATCAGCCTCAAGTGCTGAATTTATTACGTTACTTACGAGTTACTTAGAAAGACAATTTACTGGAAGACTATTGTTACTTCCACCTTTTACATACTTGAAGAGTGATCATCCAGAAGACATAATTCAGCAGATGAAGAAATGGGAAGAAAATATTGAGAAGAATGAATTTAAGCATATTTTCTACATAACTTCAGAGAGTGATTGGAAAATATATGAGAAGGAGCTTATCGGTTCATTAATTTGGCTTCCGTCTCTGCCGCTTGAGCATTTGAACGATCAACAAAAGATTTCAATGATTGAGAGTCAAGTGAAGCAGCTGTTAAGTCTTTTTACTCAAAAATGGCAGGAAAATTAATAATTCTTTTCTGAATAACATGTTTTTAAAATAGTATGATATTGACCTAGGAAAAAGTTTGATATATCATTGTTATGTCCTAGTTTTATATGTGTTTAATTTATGTCCGATGGACTTAACTTGTGAATAGAGGGGGGATAAGCATGAGTAAGCATCGCGTATCAAGAAGACAATTTTTAACCTACACTTTGACTGGTGTTGGGGGATTTATGGCAGCAGGAATGTTAATGCCAATGGTTCGTTTTGCAATTGATCCAGTATTAACGGCGGAAGCTGGTGGAGATTTTATTGCAACTCCATTGAAAATTAAAGACATCACTGCAGAACCACAACGAGTTGATTTCACGTTTGAGCAAAAGGATGCTTGGTATACTTCAGACGTTACAAATACAGCCTGGGTTTATAAGGATGAACAGGATAACATAGTTGCCCTATCTCCAGTATGTAAACACTTAGGCTGTACAGTGGCATGGGGTACGGATAAAGCACATCCAGAACAATTCTTCTGTCCTTGTCACTTTGGACGATATACAAAGGATGGTACAAACGTTAAGGGTACTCCACCAATTGCACCGCTGGATGTATATCCATTGCAAGAAAAAGACGGTTTACTTTATTTAGGTAAAGCTGAACCACGTACAAAGGAGGCGTAATCATTGTTAAACAAAATTTACGATTGGGTAGATGAACGTTTAGATATTACGCCTTTGTGGCGCGATATCGCAGATCATGAGGTACCTGAGCATGTCAATCCAGCGCATCACTTTTCTGCGTTTGTATACTGCTTTGGCGGTATGACATTCTTTGTTACTGTTATTCAAATTTTATCTGGTATGTTCTTAACGATGTATTATGTACCGGATATTAAAAACGCGTGGGAGTCTGTATTCTACCTTCAAAACCAGGTAGCTTTTGGACAAATCGTTCGCGGTATGCACCACTGGGGTGCTAGTTTAGTTATTGTAATGATGTTCTTACATACATTACGCGTTTTCTTCCAAGGCGCTTACAAAAAACCTCGTGAACTAAACTGGATTGTTGGGGTTCTTATTTTCTTCATCATGCTAGCTTTAGGTTTAACAGGTTATTTATTACCTTGGGATATGAAAGCGTTGTTTGCTACAAAAGTTACACTTCAAATTATTGAAGCAGTGCCGTTTATAGGTGTTCACCTGAAAACGTTACTGTCGGGTCATGAGACGATTGTCGGTGCTCAAACCTTAACTCGTTTCTTTGCGATTCACGTGTTCTTCTTACCTGCTGCTTTATTTGGCTTATTAGCAGCTCATTTCATGATGATTCGTAAACAGGGTATTTCTGGACCACTATAATACTCATAAAGTGATTTTGATCTTTTAATAATCTTAATTTACGAATAAAGGAGGGGGATTGTTCGATGCATCGCGGTAAAGGAATGAAATTCGTTGGTGACTCACGTGTATTGGCACCTGAGGCCCGTACGAAAAAGAATATTCCAAAAGATTACTCAGAATACCCTGGTAAAACAGAGGCATTTTGGCCTAACTTCCTTTTGAAAGAATGGTTAGTAGGTGCAGTATTTCTTGTTGGGATTTTATGTTTAACAGTTGCACATCCTAGTCCACTTGAAAGGATTGCGGATCCATCAGATACAGGATATGTTCCAATGCCAGACTGGTATTTCTTATTCTTATACCAATTGCTAAAGTATGAATATGCAGCTGGACCTTATACAGTAGTTGGTGCAATGGTTATCCCTGGACTAGCTTTTGGAGCATTATTATTAGCTCCATTCTTAGATCGCGGACCAGAACGCCGTCCAAGCAAACGCCCATTAGCAACTGGATTTATGTTGTTGGCAATAGCAGCTATTACATTTTTAACTTGGCAGTCTGCTTCTACCCATGATTGGGAAGCAGCGAAAGAATATGGAAAAATCGTAGCAACCGCTGACATTGACAAGACATCTGAAGAATACAAAATTGCTTCAGATAATACTTGTTTATCTTGTCACGGTGATGCCTTCCAGGGTGGAGCAGCTGCACCATCTTTAGTTGATATTGGATTATCTGCTGATGAAATTGCAAAAATTGCAAAAGAAGGTAAAGGAAGTATGCCTCCTGGAGTTTTCAAAGGTGACGACGAACAGCTTAAAAAGCTTTCTGAATACATCGCAAACTTAGGAAAATAATAAATGATTAGTTAAAAGCTGACGGAATCTCGTCAGCTTTTATTATTAATGGCTGTGTTAAAGGCAAATGTTCATTTTGGCACTCTGTTGATTAGCGCGGAAGGCACGAGACTCCTGCGGGAGGACGGGGCAGGGGGAGACCCCGCAGGCGCTTTAGCGTCGAGGAGGCTCCTCGTACCGCTCTAAGGTGCGCGAAGTGCCTGGAGCGCAAATCAACAGAAAAACTAACACAGCCTAATCTTAAATTAGATGAAAAGAGGAAGAAAAGTGAAATGGATTTATCCCCTCTTAGCCAATAGATCATTTTTACTATTGTTGTTGATTATCAATATTGCCGGAACAGTCTACGGGTATGTGTGGTATGGCTGGCAATTAAAAGAAACTCCAGCTATTTTTCTTATATTTGTTCCTGACAGCCCGACTGCTAGTCTATTTTTTGTTTTTGTAGTCGCTGCTTTCCTGTTAAAAAAGAATTGGCCACTTATGGAAGCACTTGCTATCGTTACTTTATTTAAGTATGGAATATGGGCTGTAGTAATGAATCTTCTAGTCTTTTTCGCACAGGGAGAGCTAGATTGGATTGGCGTAATGTTAATTTTCTCTCATTTTGCCATGGCAGTTCAAGCAATTTTGTATTCTCCCTTTTATCGTTTTAAATGGTGGCACCTAATAGTCACAGCGATTTGGACACTACATAATGATGTTATTGACTACGTATTTTTTATGCTCCCTCGATATCACATGTTAAATGAGGTTACACCAGAAATTGGTTACTTTACTTTTTGGCTTTCGATTGTATCAGTAGGTATTGGCTATTATTTTGTTATACGCCCTAATCGATTTAAACTAGAACTAAAATAGTTAATTGATAGGATAAAAGATGGTCTAACCTTGTCCACCCTTTCATACATTTTATTAGTAATGATAGGGGGGACAAGGTTTGAAGTATAAATGGTTGCTAATATTTGTTATTTTCATTATGCTCACTCCCATGACGGTAAGTGCTCATCAGCACACACCGATAGAGAAGTTAGATAGTATCTCTGATGAAGCATTGCAAATGATTAAATTTCAGAGATATGAAGATGGCAAGAAGCTGCTAAGTTACTTTTCTGAGCAATTCACGGATATCTCCAATAAAGAACATTCTTTTTCGATGGATGAATTAAGAATTATTACCGTATCCCATGATGAGGCAATGGAAGCTGCAGCCAGCTCAAATATGGATTATGAGGAAAGGGTCCAAAAGCTTACGAAGTTTCGTCTCGTTGTGGACGCGATTGCTTCAAGTCATCAACCGCTATGGACAGAGATGAAGAATCAGATTATGACCGCCTTCCAGGAAGCTAGAATTGCTGCCAGCACCGGTGATACTGAACATTTCCACTCTAATTTTAATACGTTTATGTCCTTATACAATGTTATTTATCCAAGTATGAAAATTGATGTCTCTGCAGAAAATATTCAAAAGATAGATGCTCGTATCAATTTCATTGATGAATACCGTTCAGAGGTTGTTAGTAATGTAAAAAGCCAAGAAGAATTAGAAGGTCTTGAAATGGATTTAAAGAATCTATTTGATAATATGGATGAGGATGAGGCAGATCCATCTTTATGGTGGGTTATCATTTCAACAGGCAGTATTATCATTCTAAATTTATCTTATGTTGGCTGGAGAAAATATCAGGGTGAAAAAGAAGTAAAGAAGAACCGTTCCAGAGTTCATAAGGATTAAACTTATTCTATGAACTTTCAC
This sequence comes from Neobacillus sp. YX16, assembly GCF_030123505.1. GTDB lineage: Bacteria > Bacillota > Bacilli > Bacillales > Cytobacillaceae > Neobacillus. Next base: position 4,355,172 of record NZ_CP126115.1, on the reverse strand, counting down.
CAAGAATAATGTCATCGCTAGAAAACTGGAGGTTCAACATGGGATTCTTAGTTTATTTTCTTATCATTATGTTAGTACCCCTATGGGCCCAATTTAGAGTTAAGGGTACTTTTGTTAAATATTCTCGTGTACCAAATTCAACCTATCGTACAGGGGCAGAAATTGCTAGGGAAGTTTTAAATGCAAACGGCCTTTTTAATGTTGGCGTTGAAGAGGGAAGGGGATTTTTAAGTGACCATTACGATCCAAGGACAAAAACAGTAAGGTTATCACCGGAAAACTATCGTGGTCATTCAATAGCCGCTACTGCTATCGCTGCCCATGAATGTGGACATGCAATACAGGATGCACAACGATACGCCTTTTTACGTTTTCGTCATGCTTTAGTTCCAGTAGCGAATATTGGCTCAAACTTTTCGTGGGTACTTGTGTTAATTGGTATCTTTTTTCAAATGAGTGGACTGTTGTTAATAGGAATCGTTTTTATGGCAGCGGCAGTTCTGTTTCAGGTTATCACATTACCAGTTGAATTTAATGCCTCCAACCGAGCGATGGACCAAGTAGTTTCTCTAGGTCTAATACGCAATATGGAAGAGCGTAGCGCACGTAAGGTATTGAATGCAGCGGCTTTGACATACGTTGCTGCAGCAGCAGTTGCTGTTTTGGAATTATTTAGGCTGGTTCTTATATTTACAGGTATGAATAGAAGTAATGAATAAAAAGCAATGTCCGGAAAATGGACATTGCTTTTCTAGATTTCAATAGGCTTTTTATTTTCATCTAGTGTAAATCCTTCTCCATGGACATCATGGACAACAGTGACAGAAACAAACGCATGTGGATCAACTGAGGTAATCAAGTTTTTTAAACGAACGATTTCGTTTTTAGCCACAACACAGTATAAAACTTCTCTCTCTATTTTAGTAAAAGAACCATACCCTTTCAGAACAGTAACGCCTCTATCCATTTCTTCCATAATTTTTTTCGCAATATCATCATTTCTATCAGAAACAATCATTGCACCTCTGGCCGTATAGGCACCTTCTTGAATAAAATCAATAACCCTAGCTCCAATAAATACAGCTACTAGAGTGTACATTGCTTCTTTATAATTGAGATAGGTAAGAACAGATAACCCAATCACTCCTATGTCAAAGATAAACATGGTCCTTCCCATGCTCCAGCCAGCATATTTCTGGACAAGTCGTGCAATGATATCGACTCCACCTGTCGTACCGCCATAGCGAAAGATAATCCCTAATCCAATTCCAAGAAAAACACCCGCAAATAGTGCAGCTAGTAATAAATCATCTTTTAGCGGCATGTCAATCGAATAACGCTGGAATATCCATAAAAAAACGGATAGACCGACCGTGCCAAGAAGTGTGTATATAAAAGCATTTCTACCGAGTAATTTCCAGCCGACAAAAAAGAGAGGGATATTTAAAATTAAGTTTGTATAAGATGGATCCCATTTGAACATGAAGTATAGAAGTAGCGTTATACCGGTAAAGCCGCCTTCGGCAAGTTTATTCTGCATATTAAAATTGACCAGTCCAAAAGACATAATCGCTGTTCCAATTAAAATAAATAAAACGTTTTTCATTTTAAGACCAAATATCATAATCTTTTCTCCTCTACCGCAATTTTCCGTAGCCAGCGGCTTTTATTATAGCGAATTAATAATAGAAGAGCAATTTTAGGCTGGAAAGTGATACTTAATGCGAAAATATTTGTAAAACTAACTTTTTTTAGCTAATGTATTTAGTATAGTTGTTTTACAATTATTAAAAGAGGTGAATATGTGTGGCCAATGGCAAAACTATCAAAGACCTGCAGAAGGAAGTAGATACATACATAAGTCAATTTAAGGAAGGGTATTTTAGTCCACTTGCGATGGTAGCTCGGCTTACGGAAGAGCTAGGTGAGCTTGCCAGAGAAGTCAATCATCAATATGGTGAGAAGCCTAAGAAATCCAGCGAAACGGAAAAGGCTATTGAGGAGGAGCTGGGAGATCTTCTTTTTGTCATCATTTGCTTGGCCAATTCATTAAATATTGACTTGGAAGAGGCACACGGTTATGTTATGAACAAATTTAATACCAGAGATAAGGACCGCTGGACGAAGATAGAAAAGAAGGATGAGGAGTGAAACGGAATGGAAACGGTGAAAATTATTATAGCGGGACCAAGAGGACGGATGGGGAGCGAAGCCGTCAAAATGGTAACCAATACGGAACATTTTGAATTAATCGCAGCAGTTGACCATAAACATGATGGCCACATGTTAAGTGACTTAGAGGGTTTCCATTCAATAAATAATGTCCCTATTTTTTCATCTATTGAGAAGTGCCTGCAAAATGTTGAGTGTGATGTATTAATTGATCTAACTACACCTGAAGTCGGCATGCATCATGCCAGAACAGCACTTCAACATAATGTGAGACCTGTGGTGGGGACTACTGGTTTTACAAAAGCTGACTTAGAAGAGTTGGAGCATATATGTAAGGAAAAGGAACTAGGCTGTATAATAGCACCAAATTTTGCTCTTGGCGCTGTTTTAATGATGAAGTTTTCACAAATGGCTGCAAAATATTTTAATGATATTGAAATAATCGAACTTCACCACGATCAAAAGCTTGACGCTCCATCCGGCACTGCTGTGAAGACTGCTGAAATGATGGCGTCTGTAAGAGAATTCAAACAACAGGGACATCCTGATGAAAAGGAAACAATAAGTGGTGCAAGGGGTGCAGAATTTAACGGTATGCACATTCACTCCGTGAGACTGCCAGGACTCGTTGCCCATCAACAGGTTTTATTTGGATCAGATGGCCAAACGTTATCCATTCGTCATGATTCCTATAATCGCACTTCCTTTATGTCTGGTGTGAAAATAGCTGTAGAGACGGTAATGAAGCAAGACCTTTTTGTATATGGACTTGAAAATATTCTAGAATAGGAGCACTGCCATGAATATAGCTTTAATTGCACACGATAATAAAAAGAATGACTTAGTTCAATTTGCGACAGCATACCAAACTATCTTTTCAGAACACACCCTTTTTGCAACGGGGACTACTGGTCTTAGAATACAAGAAGCAACAGGATTACCCATTACTAGATTTCAATCTGGCCCACTAGGCGGAGATCAGGAAATCGGTGCGATGATTGCAAAAAATAAAATGGACGCGATTTTCTTTTTCAGGGATCCACTTACTGCTCAGCCGCATGAACCTGATGTGACGGCACTCGTTCGCCTATGTGACGTGTATTCTATACCCCTGGCTACAAATATGGGGACTGCGGAACTATTGATTAGAGGATTAGATGAGGGTTTCTTAGAATGGAGAAACATTGTTCATGATACCGGTGAAAGAGATGAGCGATAAGCCCCTACATATATTAGCTTTCGGTGCCCATGCTGATGACGTCGAAATTGGCATGGGAGGAAGTATCGCAAAACTGACTGCAAGAGGGAAAAGAATAGGCATTTGTGATTTAACGGAGGCGCAACTTTCTTCGAATGGGACGATAGAAATAAGAAAATCAGAAGCAAATAAAGCAGCTGAAATATTAGGAGTATCTAAGAGATTGTCACTTGCATTTCCAGATAGAGGCCTGCTTCTGCAGGAGGAATTCATTAGGAAGATTGCTTTCGTCATTAGAAGGTATCAACCACAAATTGTCTTTGCTCCTTACTTTGAAGACCGCCATCCTGATCATGGAAACTGCGCCCGCCTTGTGGAAGAGGCGGTCTTTTCTGCTGGCATAAGGAAATACCATACCGAGGATAGCCAAACACCCCACAAGGTTTCAAACATGTATTTCTATATGATAAATGGCTTCCATAAGCCAGATTTCACCATTGATATTTCTGATACGATGGAATATAAAATTGCAGCCTTGAGGGCCTATAAAAGCCAATTTGAGAAAACAGAAAATAGTATTAAAACGCCCCTAGTTAATGGATACATCGAAACCGTTGAGGCAAGGGAAAGACTATTTGGTCAGCAAGTTGGAGTTGATTTTGCTGAAGGGTTTAAATCAAAGGTGCCAATTCTCTTGAATCGTGACTTGATGGGAGATTAAAAATGAGGAAACTTAAAATTGGAATTACCTGTTATCCTACTGTTGGCGGCTCAGGAGTCGTTGCGACAGAATTAGGGAAAATGCTAGCTGAGAAGGGGCATGAAATTCATTTCATCTCATCTAGCATGCCGTTTAGACTTAATAGAATGTATCATAATATTTTTTATCATCAGGTTGAAGTGAATCAATATTCTGTTTTTCAATATCCACCCTATGATATTGCCTTAGCAAGTAAGATGGCCGAGGTTGCTAATAGAGAAAATCTAGACATTCTCCATGTCCATTATGCTATCCCGCATGCAGTTTGCGCAATCTTGGCAAAACAGATGTCAAAGGTTGATGTAAAGATTGTCACCACGCTGCATGGTACAGACATAACCGTTCTTGGTTACGATCCATCCCTGACAGAGGCAATTAAGTTTGGGATTGAAAAATCTGATGCAGTAACGGCTGTTTCAAGGTCTTTAATTGAGCAAACCCAAGAACTTATTCAGCCAGACAAACAAATTGAAACGGTCTATAACTTTATTGATGAAAGAATTTATCAAAAAAGAGAAGCAAATCATTTAAAGAAGGAATTCGGAATTAAAGAAAATGAAAAAGTCGTCATCCATGTTTCAAATTTCCGGCCAGTTAAACGTGTTCAGGATGTGGTAAAAACGTTTGCGAAGATTTCTGCTGCAATGCCGGCAAAGCTTTTGCTTGTTGGCGATGGCCCTGAAATGACGCCTGTTTGCAGGCTTGTAAAGAAATTAGGGTTAACTGATAAAGTTCACCTTCTAGGTAAACAGGAAAACCTTGATGAATTATATTCCATCAGTGATATAAAGCTGTTATTATCGGAAAAAGAAAGCTTTGGGCTGGTGGCTCTCGAGGCAATGGCCTGTGGTGTACCTTGTATTGGAACGAATGTTGGCGGATTGCCTGAAGTTATTCAGAATGGAGAGACAGGATACATTTGTGAGCTAGGGGATATTGACGATATTTCTAAGAAAGCTATCATGCTATTAAGTGATCAACAGATTCATGAACAATTTGCCAGTAATGGATTAGCTGTTGTGAAAACAAAATTTAGAGCCGAACAAATTGTCGGGAAATATGAGCAATTATATTATAAGCTCTTAAACTAAGGGTGATTAGATGAAAGAGCCTTTTTTAACAGCTGTACCAGTATTAGAAAGGTTAGAGACTGCTGGTTTTGAAGCATATTTTGTAGGGGGGGCTGTCAGGGACTTCCTTTTAAATAAAGAAATTAACGATGTTGATATTGCCACCTCGGCAACCCCCGAAGAAGTAAAACAGATTTTTTCGAAAACTGTCGATATTGGAATCGAGCATGGTACAGTTCTGGTTTTGTATCAAAATCAAGCATATGAAATTACTACCTTTCGAAGTGAAGCAGAATACGAGAATTTTCGCAGGCCAAAGGAAGTTGCATTTATTAGGAGCATTTCAGAAGATTTACAGCGGAGAGATTTCACCATGAATGCCATTGCGATGGATAAATATGGAAACCTTATTGATCCATTTCAGGGGAATTTAGCAATCATAAATCAAGTCATTCAAACAGTTGGAAATGCAGAGAATCGATTTCAAGAGGATGCATTAAGAATGATGCGTGCTGTTCGCTTTGTAGGTCAGCTCTCTTTCAAAATTGAAGAAGAAACACTAAATGCACTGATAGAAATGGTACACCTTCTTGAACATATTGCGGTCGAACGAAAACAGACGGAGTTCGATAAACTACTTAGTGGTGTTAATCGAAAACAAGCCTTGGAATTAATTCTTCAAACCAATATGTATCATTACTTGCCTGGTTTATCAAATCAAGAGGAAGCTATAAAGTTAGTGTTAGAGTATGAGCTTGAACGGTTAAACTCACGTGAGATGTGGGCATTGCTCATATTCTGCATAAAAGTAGAAAAAAAAGAAATAGAGGAATTTCTTAGAGGCTGGCGAATCCCGTTGAAGGAAATTAGGGAGATACAGCTTATTTTACATTATCTAAATATGCGATTTGAAACTAGTTGGTCTTCCTATGATTTGTATACAGCAACGAAGGACATTTTCGTATCATCTGAAATTCTATATCTCGTTATTAACGGCATCGTAGGTAGTGACACCATTCAGCACTATACTCGACTGTATGAAAGTCTTCCGATTAAAGAACGATCAGAAATGGACCTAACAGGAACGGACTTAATGGCCTGGTTTAACAAAAGTGGTGGACCATGGGTGAAGGAGCTATTGCTTAAGGCTGAGCAAGCGATTCTAGATGGCAGAGTTACGAATAGTAAAAAAATCATAAAGGAGTGGCTGATGGAGTGCAATCACAACTAAGGAAAGAATTACTTGACGCCTTTACAACTGCTGGTGGTTCTTACTTATCTGGCCAGCATATAGCAGAGTTACTCGGCTGCTCCAGAACGGCTGTATGGAAGCATATCGAAGAGCTCCGAAAAGAAGGTTTTGAATTAGAAGCAGTGCGCCGAAAAGGGTACCGAATTGTAAAAACACCTGAAAAAATAACAGCCAATGAATTAAGACTGGGTTTAAAAACTAAATTTATTGGTAAAAACATCCACTACGAGGACAGTGTAGAATCTACACAAAAGATTGCGCACCGTTTAACCTATGAAGATGCACCTGAAGGGACAGTAGTTATTGCAGAAGAACAGCTATCTGGCCGCGGAAGAATGAACCGTAAATGGCATTCACCCAAGTATACAGGCATTTGGATGAGTATTATTCTTAGGCCAAACATCCCACTGCCAAAAGCTCCTCAATTAACGCTATTAGCAGCGGTGGCAATTGTTCAGGCGATTGAGGACCTTACCGGGGTGCTTCCAGAAATAAAATGGCCAAATGACATCCTAATCAATGGGAAAAAGGTAACGGGAATTCTAACTGAACTTGAAGCAGAAGCAGATCGTATTAATTCAATCATCATTGGTATCGGAATGAATGTTAATCAAATAAAAGAAGACTTTCCACCTGAGTTACAGGACATAGCTACATCGCTCCTTATTGAAAAAGGTGAAAAAATATCCCGAGCTGAAATAATTAAGGGCATCTTTATGAATCTTGAAAAATTGTATTTACTATACCTAGAAGAGGGTTTCCTTCCAATTAAGCTTTTATGGGAAAGTTATGCTATAAGTATTGGAAGACAGGTTACTGCGCGTACACTAACTCATTCAATTGTTGGAAAAGCCCAAGGTATTACAGACGACGGAGTATTAATGATTGAAGATGAACAGGGAAAAATACACCATGTGTATTCTGCTGATATAGAAGTATAAAAGGTTCAGATTTTAATGCTGTGTTAAAGCAAATGTTGATATTGGAACTCTGTTGATTTGTGCGGACGGCGCGAGACTCCTCGAAAATGCTATCGCCTTTTCTTCGTGCGTGGGCAGATTCGAGGAAGTAAATCAATGTCCTGCAGGAGGACGGGACAGGGGAGACCCCGCTTATCTCTTAGCGCCGAGGAGTAGGAAAAGCGGAAGCGCCTGTACAGCTCCGACAAGCGCTGGAGGGCCTGACGATGAAGTCGTTCTTTGACTTCATCGTTGGGACCGAAGCGACTCGAGGGGCTAGGCGCTGCAGCTAGACAGGCTTCCCGAACCGCCTGCGGAAAGCGAAGCGCCTCGTGACAGGCAGAGACGGCCTGTCACTGCGGTGATTATTCAAAGAAGCTTTCCTTAGTTGAGCACAAATCAACAGCCCAGTTTAACACAGCCACTGAAAAGAATAGCTTGCGGTTTTCTGAATTTTTTCTTATAATTCAAATAATGGGCGGTATCCTTGAGAGCTGCACCTGAAACTATTTTTTCATAATTTAAAAGGTTTCTGCCTAGATCCGTAGCACGGACCGGGACAGAGGGATAGAACATGTAAAAGAGTACCAAGATCCTCTGCCTTCAGAAGGATCTTTTTTGCGCTCTTTTTTAATCCCCTCTTCCTAATTAAAAGGAGGGAATGTAGATGAAGCAAAGTACAGATTTCTTAAAAATGAAAGAAAATAAGGAAAAAATTGTCATGCTTACTGCGTACGATTATCCATCTGCGAAACAAGCAGAACAGGCAGGAGTCGATTTAATTTTAGTTGGAGACTCTCTTGGGATGGTCATGCTGGGTTACGATTCCACGGTACCCGTAACGATGGAAGATATGATTCATCATGCAAAAGCCGTAAAACGAGGAGCTAAGGATACGTATATCGTTGTTGATATGCCATTTTTAACCTATCATCTGTCCATTAAGGATACAATGCTAAATGCAGGCAGATTGATTCAGGAAACAGGTGCTCACGCCTTAAAGCTTGAGGGTGCAGATGATGTAATTGATAAAATCGCAGCCCTCACAAAGGCAGGAATTCCAGTTTGTGGCCATCTTGGATTAACTCCTCAATCCGTTGGCGTATTAGGCGGCTATAAAGTTCAAGGAAAAGATGCAAAAGCTGCAATGAAACTGTTGGAAGATGCGAAAAAGTGTGAGGAAGCAGGGGCATTCGCAATAGTGCTTGAGTGTGTACCTAAGCAGCTTGCAGAGGAAGTATCAAAACATGTTTCCGTTCCTATTATTGGCATTGGAGCAGGGGCAGATGTGGATGGTCAAGTACTCGTCTATCATGATATTTTAGGTTATGGTGTGGAGAGAGTGCCTAAGTTCGTAAAGCAATATTACAACTTAAACCCGTTTATTATTGAATCCATACAAGCGTATGTAAAGGAAGTAAAATCAGAACAGTTTCCTGAAGATAAACACTCCTTTACGATGAAAGAACGTGAGCTTAGCGGACTTTACGGAGGTATTAAATGAGAGTCATTACCACGATAAAGGAAATGCAGGCTGAAATAAAAAAACTAAAATCTCAATCAAAATCAATCGGGTTTGTGCCAACCATGGGATTTTTACATGAAGGTCATCTTACTCTATTAAATAAAGCAAGATTAGAAAATGATAGTGTTGTTTTAAGTATTTTTGTAAATCCACTTCAATTTGGACCAACTGAGGATTATTCAACCTATCCCAGAGATTTTACCAGAGATCAATCATTGGCTGAATGTGAAGGGGTAGACATTATTTTTTATCCATCGGTAGAAGAAATGTATCCGCATTCTTTATCTGTTAGTGTGACAGTTCAGGAACGTACGGATGTTTTGTGCGGGAAATCTAGACCAGGTCATTTTGATGGTGTGGCTACTGTTTTAACAAAGCTTTTTAATATTGTGTTGCCAACAAGAGCTTATTTCGGGATAAAGGATGCTCAGCAAGTCGCCGTAGTAGAGGGATTAATTTCCGATTTTAATTTTCCGATTGAATTAATTCCTGTAGACATTGTCCGTGAAGAAGATGGTCTTGCAAAAAGCTCTCGTAATGTTAATCTCCTGCCTGAAGAAAGGTCACAGGCTGTAGTTCTATATAAAAGCTTAACTGCCGCTAAAAAGGCCATAGAGGGAGGAGAACAGAACCCTCAAACAATTAAGGATCTAGTTTCAGACATGATTGGTTCAGAGACCCACGGACAAATTGATTATGTAGAAATCTACTCATATCCTCAATTAAAAGAAATAGAGAATTTAGAAGGCACATGTATCATTGCGCTGGCGGTTAAATTTTCAAAGGTTCGATTAATAGATAATATCATCTTAGATGCTACGCAGGGAATTGGAGGAGAAAAATAATGTTTCGGCACATGATGAATGGGAAAATCCACCGTGCTACAGTAACGGAAGCTAATTTAAATTATGTTGGAAGTATTACAATAGATGAAGATTTGCTAGATGCCGTGGGTATGGCGGCTAATGAAAAGGTTCAGATTGTTAATAACAATAATGGTGCTAGACTTGAAACGTATATTATTCCTGGAGAAAGAGGCGGCGGTGTGGTTTGTTTAAATGGGGCTGCTGCCCGGCTAGTTCAAAAAGGTGATATTGTTATTATCATCTCTTATTGCTTAGTTCCGGAAGAAAAAGTTCAAAGTCATCAGCCTAAAGTGGCCATTATGGGTGAATGTAACAAGATAATAGAAATGATCAATGCTGAACCAGCATTAACTATTATGTAACGAATCCCCCTTATCGGGGATTTTTTCTTTTTTTATGATTATTTTATATACTGTAAGTATGGTTTTCTTTTTCTTTTACCTTTTTTGTGATACCGTTTTAATGAAGGTTTGAGGTGTTAGGTAGAATGTTAAATAAATTTGTTGTGGTAGACCTGGAAACTACAGGAAATAACCCCAAAAAAGGGGATAAAATAATCCAATTTGCTGCTGTGGTCATTGAAGAAGGGAAAATCACAGAAAGCTTCTCATCACTTATCAATCCCAAAAGGTCAATCCCTGCTTTTATTGAAGAATTGACACACATAGACGATGAGATGGTAAAGGACTCTCCATTATTTGCCGAAATAGCTCCGAAGGTTAATTCATTATTAGAGGGTGCTTATTTCGTTGCTCATAATGTTTTATTTGATTTGTCATTTTTGCAGGAAGAATTAATTCAAGCAGGATTTGAAGGCTTCTACGGCTCAGTCCTTGATACAGTTGAAATGGCGAGAATCATCTTTCCTACAGCTGACGGTTATAAACTTTCTGACCTAGCTGTAAGAGAGGACCTGCAGCATGATAGACCACATCAGGCAGATAGTGATGCGCAGGTTACTGCAGAACTTTTTCTAATTCTTGTAAATCGGTTATTACAATTACCTGTATTGACTCTCAATCAGCTTTCACAGCTTTCAGGAGGACTTAAAAGCGATTTACAACAATTAATTGATGAAATCATTTTAGAAATAGACCCAAGCAGTCAAAAATGGCATGAATACGTTGAAATATGGAATACACTTGCCCTGAAAAAGATTCAAAGTCATTCATCGTCGACTAGCAGGCAATTTAAGGATGATTACCAATTTCCACTCAGTGAAGAAGAAAAAATGAAGATGGTTAGTAAGGGTTTTACATCCTATGAAAAGAGAATAGGACAATTTCAAATGATGAATGGAGTTTACCAGGCTTTCCTTTCTGGAATGCATACACTCATTGAGGCAGGTACGGGTGTAGGGAAATCTTTAGGATACCTGCTGCCCGTTGCGTATTTTGCAAAAGAGAGCAGGCTCCCTGTTGTGGTAAGTACCCATACTATACAGCTTCAGGAGCAAATCATTCAAAATGAAATACCTTTGTTAACAAAGATTCTTCCTTTTGAAGTAAAGTCTGTTTTGTTGAAAGGAAGAAACCATTATATTAGTTTAGAGAAATTCGCCCTGTCCTTATTGGAGGAAAATGATAATTACGATACGACATTAACGAAAATGCAAATTCTTGTATGGCTGACTGAAACCAATACGGGTGATCGTGATGAGCTGAATCTCTCTAGCGGCGGAAATATTTTTTGGAACAAAATTAAGAATGAACAAACAATCTTTGCAATGAATAAACTTTGGCAGGAGAAGGATTTTTATTTACGCGCAAAGAATGAGGCTCAGGATGCGGATATTATTATTACCAATCATTCGCTGTTATTAAGTAATCTATCAGCTGAAAAAACATTTATGCCAGAGTTTGATTATGCCATTATCGATGAAGCACATCATTTTGAAAAGGTTGCAAGCCAATATTTTGGCCGCACATTAGATTACCTCACAACCCGTTTGCTGCTAAGTCAATTTGGGCAAAATGATCAGCGACTTTTATTTCATGAACTAGAATCAATCCTTGATGCCCTAATAGCAAACAAGGGGAATTTAACACCAACTATAAAAATAAATCAACTTGCAGCAGATCTTTCCTATGAAATGGATGAATTTTTTAAGCTTACTGCCCTTTATGCAAAATCAAGTACTCCTGAAAGAAGAGGTATAAATCGAGCCAAAGTGCGGTTTTTACGTGAAAAAGGAGGCAAAGAAAAAAATGCTCTTTTCCATAGCGCAGAGAGGTTTGCCTTTCTTCTGAAGGATTTACGGAATGCAATCAGTGAGCGTTTAGAGTTAATTAAGAATCATAAAGAAAATTTAACAAGTAAGCAAAGAGGAAAAATGGAAGAAATCATTTCCTTTAGTAATGAAATAGAAGAACTTAGAAACACCGTTCAAGATTGCTTTATTAAAGAATCTAATGATGTAAAATGGATTGAGATTGATTTCCGTTCACAACAGAATGTAACTACCTTCTATGCCCAGCCTGCTTTCGTAGCGGCTTCGCTAAGAGAAAGGTTTTTTAGTGTTAAAAGTGGCGTGGTTTTAACATCAGCAACCCTTACAATTAACAATTCGTTTGACTACATGATAAATGAAATGGGACTCGTTAAAGAAACTACGCTAACCATGAATATACCTTCTCCCTTTGATTATAAAAATCAGGTGAAACTGTTAATACCTGAAGATTTACCAGAGGTGAATGCAACTGGTCTAGAGGATTACGTTATTGCGATTACGGAGCATATAATAACGGTCGCAGAGGCAACAAAGGGTAGAATGTTGATTCTCTTTACGGCTCACGACATGTTAAAGAAAACATATGAGCTTATTAAAGAAAGTGGATTTCTAAATGATTATGCAATGATTGCACAAGGGATTACAAGCGGCAGCCGCTCAAGATTAACGAGGAATTTCAAACGGTATGAGAAAGCAATTTTACTAGGGACTAGCAGCTTCTGGGAGGGAATAGATATCCCGGGTGAAGACCTATCCTGTTTAGTAATTGTCAGATTGCCATTTAGCCCGCCAGACGAGCCGCTGACGGAAGCTAAGTGTCAAATAATCAAACAGCAAGGTGGAAATGCCTTTACGGAGTATTCATTACCTGAAGCGATTCTCAGATTTAAACAGGGATTTGGGCGTTTAATCCGCAGTGATAAAGACCGGGGAATCATGATGGTTTTTGATAAAAGGATTATTTCTGCAAAATATGGTAAGGACTTTTTGAAGTCAATACCACCCGTACCGATGAAAAAAGGAAATATTGACGAATTAGTCGAAATAATTTACAAATGGCTATAATGAAATCTGGAAAAATTACACATCCTATTAGTATGGAGGTATGTGTATGAGAAAATTATTACTTGTGGCAGCAATCTTTTTCCAATTTACTTCGATTGGAAGTGCCTCTTCTAATGAATTAGGTAATGTAGAAAGTATCGATTTAAATTTGAAGGACCATGAAATTGCTGTCACCTTTTTTGGCTTAGGTGACGGGGAAGCGACCCTTATTCAAGGCTCTAATGGTGAGAATATTTTGGTTAATATGGGTGGAGAAGAAACAAGTGATGAATTGCGGGAAGTTCTCAAAACTTATGGTGTTAAGGAAATTTCAACACTAATCATTACGAACACTCAAAATCTTTTTCTTGACCAACTTACGCAAATTATTTCAAAATATAATGTAAAGCAATTGATTGCAACAGCTGAAATAGCAAGGGAATTAACTAACATGTCACCTTCCTTTACGGAAGTAAAAGTAATTCCTTGGTCAGAGGGAATAACTCAAGTCCTTTTCCCAGATTTGTCTGCAGAGGTTCTATATGCAGGAATAGGAGAAAATGAAGGGATAGATTTTACGCTGCAATTTTTTAAGCATCGTTTATTTCTGATGACCTCGTCTAGTCAACAAGTGGAAGAAAATTTATTAAAGAAAAATTTAGATGATGTTACTATTTTTAAAGTGCCAAACTGGGCTAAGGAAGATTCGTTATCGGAGAAATTAATTCAACACGTTAATCCGCAAATATCGATTCTATTTGAATCAGAGCAGCATCAACCTGACCCCGATATTATCTATAACCTGCAGGATATATGGTCTGAAGTCTTTTTTACAAAAAAGCATGGTACCATTACGATAAAATTTACTGAAAATAACTATGAAGTATTCACTTTTCCAGTAGAAAAGGAAGACTATAGCTGATATTATTGCTTTAAAGAGATAAAGGAGGAATACAATGGAATCAAAAATAGAAGTCCTCTCAACCGTTAAACTTCAGCATAGTCCGGACTTATACAAAATTGTTGACGCCCTTAATCGAACATTAAAACAAAAGGATTTAATGTTTGGACTTGCACTCGATCAAGAAGATCAAAGTAAAGCTATTTTTACCATTTATCGTACATAAAAGATGTAAAGCGGAGGCGATTGTCCAACTTTGACAGACGCTTACAAGCCGGCTCTGCAAATCCTGCACTTTGGATTTGTAGGGACTGATTGAAACGACCGAAAAGTTAGGAGCCGCAGCTGGAAGAAGTGGAGTACAATGAAAAAAATTATTTTATTTATAGTATTATTTATAGTAATTTGTGTTGGTGTTTTTATTAAAGTATATGCAACCGCCCAAGAACCTCTAAATGCTGCAGAAGAAAAGGCTGTTACCTTGGCAAAGGAAAAGGTCGAGCTAAATGAAGTCGAGGATTTTCATATCTATCATGGAACAGAGACAGTAAATGTCATAGAGGGGAAAAATAAAAAGGGTGAAAATATTATCGTTTGGATCCCTGAGAAAAGCAAGAAAGTGATGTGGGACAAACGGAAAAACGGCATTTCTGAAGAGGATGCTGTCCAAAGACTGTTGGAAGAAAAAAATCCCAAAAAGATTATCTCAGTTAAAATAGGAATGGAAAACAATATCCCATTATGGGAAATTTATTACCGTTCTGAAAATAATTTAATAAATTATTATTATGTAGACTTTAAAACAGGTGAATGGCTAAAAAAAATCGAAAATTTATAGCTTCATGAGAGCAGGAGGAATAGGAATGGCAGTGAAATTAGCAAACAGAGTTATGACACTTACACCATCAACAACATTAGCAATTACAGCAAAGGCTAAAGAATTAAAGGACCAAGGGGAGAATGTAATTGGTTTAGGTGCAGGTGAACCTGATTATAACACTCCACAACATATTTTAGATGCAGCGGTCCGTTCTATGAATGAAGGTCATACGAAGTACACCCCTTCAGCAGGCTTACCAGCCTTAAAGAAGGCAGTCATTGGAAAATTAGAACGAGACCAAGGTCTTTCCTATAAACCAAATGAAATCATCGTAGGGAACGGGGCAAAACACGTTTTATATACGCTTTTTCAAGTTCTCTTAAATGAAGGTGACGAAGTCATAATACCAATCCCTTACTGGGTAAGCTATCCTGAACAAGTTAAATTAGCTGGAGGCGTTCCGGTTTACGTGGAGGGATTTGAGTCACAGCAATTTAAGATTACAGCTCAACAATTAGAATCGGTGATTACTGAAAGAACCAAAGCAATTATTATCAATTCTCCAAGTAATCCTACAGGTGTTATTTATTCCGCCGAAGAACTGCAGGAATTAGGAAAATTATGCCTTGAAAGAAATATTTTAATCATATCAGATGAGATTTATGAAAAGCTCATATATGGTGAACATAAGCATGTATCAATTGCACAGTTATCTCCTGAATTAAAGGAACAAACAATTGTCATTAATGGTGTTTCGAAATCACACTCCATGACAGGCTGGCGTATTGGTTACGCTGCAGGGAATAAAGAGATTATCGAGGCAATGACAAACTTAGCGAGTCATAGCACATCTAATCCGACCACAACTGCTCAGTATGCCTCTATAGCTGCATATAATGGTCCACAAGAGCCAGTTGAAGAAATGCGTCAGGCCTTTGAACATCGTTTAGAAGTTATTTATGAAAAATTAGTTGCGATACCAGGATTCACTTGTGTGAAACCTCAAGGTGCATTTTACTTATATCCAAATGTGAAGCATGCCGCTGAATTAACAGGATATCAAGATGTAGATGCGTTTGTTGAAGCCCTGTTGGTAGAAGCAAAGGTAGCAGTAATCCCTGGCTCCGGATTTGGTACACCAGATAATATCCGTCTTTCCTACGCAACCTCACTTGATCTCTTAGAAGAAGCAGTGACGAGAATGAAGGATTTTGTTGAAGCTAAGCGTCAACGTTAAAATATTGGATTTTCAATAAAAAGTCTGCGATTGCAGGCTTTTTGCTTTTCTTATAATATCTGGATATTTCAATCCTCTTACTGTGAGAGGATGTTCATGTTATACTAAGCAAGAGGTGTCGCAAAAAATGAAAACAAATATATTATCATGGCTTCAGGAAGGTAATATAACGGTTCCTGCTTTATTATTCTCAGAGTACCGAAATATGAATCTTAATGAATATGAACTTGTTCTCTTATTAAATATTATGACTTTTATAGAAAAAGGAAATGACTTTCCCACTCCAGAAGAGCTATCTTCTCGGATGACGATTACTGTTTCAGAATGTAACGAAATGCTGCGAAGATTAATTCAAAAAGGGTTTATACAAATAATAGATGAATACTCTTCAGAGGGAATCAGGTTTGAGAAATACTCTGTAGGGCCTTTATGGGAAAAACTTGTAGACCAGTTTTTAATCAAAAATAAACAAACTCAAGAGGTCACTAAGAAGACAGACGAAAGTGATCTATACACATGCTTCGAGAAGGAATTTGGACGTCCTTTATCCCCGTTTGAGTGTGAATCACTGGTAATGTGGATGGATGATGACCATCACGATCCTATTATCATTAAGGCAGCATTACGAGAATCGGTCATGTCTGGAAAGTTAAATTTCCGATATATTGACAGGATTCTTTTTGAATGGAAAAAGAATGGCATAAAGACAATTGAACAGGCGAAAACTCATGGGCGAAAGTTTCGCCAAAAGCAGACGCCAAATCGACCGGCGCAAGATTCTCAAGCCCCTTCAACCAATTCTGTGCCCTTTTACAATTGGCTGGAACAATAAATTAACTAAACGAGAGGAGAAATTCTCTCGTTTGTTTCCATTTACATTACGAACTGGCAGGTGAAATTACTTTGTTAAATAATACACAAATTCGTTTTTGTCTAGATCAAATGGGCGAGATGTTTCCTGATGCTCATTGTGAATTAGTACATTCAAATCCTTTTGAGCTGGTAATTGCGGTGGCCTTGTCTGCACAATGTACGGATGTTCTCGTCAATAAGGTTACCAAGGAATTATTTAAGAAATATAAAACTCCAGAGGATTATTTAGCAGTTCCTCTAGAAGAACTGCAAAATGATATTCGCTCGATTGGACTCTATAGAAATAAAGCTAAGAATATCCAGAGTTTGGCAAGGCTTTTATTGGATGAATATGGCGGTGAAGTGCCGAGGGATCGTGATGAATTAACGAAACTTCCGGGTGTAGGAAGAAAAACGGCAAATGTTGTCGTATCAGTGGCTTTTAATATTCCTGCTATCGCAGTAGATACTCATGTTGAAAGAGTAAGTAAACGGCTTGGTATTTGCCGCTGGAAGGATTCTGTGCTTGAAGTGGAAAAAACACTAATGAAGAAGGTACCAAAGGACGAGTGGTCTGATACCCACCATAGATTAATTTTCTTTGGCCGATACCATTGTAAAGCTCAAAACCCGCAATGCCCTAGCTGCCCATTATTAGAGCTGTGCAGGGAAGGGAAGAAGAGAATGAAAGGTAGGAAAGTCGCGAATGGATAATCAGCTAATCATCCCCTTCCTGGAAGAATTGGAACTAGAGGGTTTGGATGAAAATGTAGACCAAGCCATTTCAAATCTATTATCAGACTGGGAAAGAATAAAAGTTGAACTGGAGGGACTTTATCGGAATCGAGATCAAAAATCAACATTACAAGGGATGAAAAAAGGGATTGGCTTATTCATTCAATTTTTATATTGGTCCAATGATAGACAAATTAATTCTAAGGAACCTATTTCAATTAATCATTTAGTGATAAAACCGGTTAATCTCGATGAAAGATTAGCTTATATCCTTTCAAGGCCGAACCTGTTCCATTCTTATCGCCAGCTTTCCGAGCTGATGACAGAACAAGCAAAACAATATGCAAAAAAAAATATCGTAAAAAAGCGTCTAAGCCAAAAGGGCTAGACGCTTTTTTGTATTGGAGATTTATCCTCCACTATCACCATTACCGTTACCATTTCCAGGCTCTGTGGTGACTGGTACATCACTGCCTTCGTTTCCTCCGTCTCCTTCACCAGCATCATTTCCATTACCGTTACCATTGCCATTACCGTTACCATTGCCATTACCGTTACCATTGCCATTGCCATTACCATTACCATTACCATCTCCATCTCCATTACCTTCATCTTGTTGTGGAAGTGGGATATCGATTGAAGTTGTGGCTGGGTCACTTCTCTTGTTACCAATAATCGCAACAACACTGATGCTATACTTCGTACCTGGTATTGGATTCTGAAGCGTAACTACTTTTTCTGAAATAGTTTCAGTTTTAGGTGCTACACCGTCAGAAATAGTTACTTCGAATTGAACAGCAGTATTTTCTGAATTGTTGTAATCCCAAGTTAGTGTCACTTCATTTTTTCCTGCATCATAAATTGCTTTTGGATTAACAGGTGCATTAATCTTGTTGTATTTCTCTGAAACCTTTTTTGGTGCATGACCTTTCACTGCATACTCCACAATAACTTCACTATTAGGTGTAAACTCACTTGCTAATGCAGGCGGTTTAGAACCTTTTTCAACTCTAACCTTTTGCACGCTATCGGGAACAGGGAAGTCAGGTGTTTCGATGTCTTTTGACACATATGCCATTAAATTCTTAAAGATTAGCTGAGCGATTTTCTGATCTGCACCCGGTTGAATAGGGGTTTTTAAATTGGAATAACCCGTCCAAACGGACGCAGTATAGTTAGTTGTATAGCCTGTAAACCATGCATCAGGTACAACCCTGCTGCTAGTAATGTTCCAATCTTTCATTTGTTTTTCTGAATAGTTGGTAGTACCTGTTTTTCCAGCAATTGGAAGTCCTGGAACTCTTGCCGTTGTACCAGTACCTGGTGAAACCATAACGCTCTTTAACATATCGGTAACCATGAAAGCAGTAGAATCCTTCATAACAAGCTTTGATTCTGGTGCAGTGTCGAGGACAGTACCATCTCGAAGCTCAATTTTTTTCACGGCATAAGGCTTTGTATACATCCCATTATTTCCAAATGCACTATAGGCTCCTGCCATTTGGAGAGGCGAAACTCCTACTGTTTTTCCTCCAAAACCGCCAATTGCATAGGATTCAAATATTTCCTTCAACGGTATCCCAAGGCTGATAGCGAATTCTTTTGCTTCTTCTAAACCAACCTGCTGAAGAGCCTGAACCGCTGGGGTATTTCTAGAATACTGCAAGGCAGTACGCATTGAAATTGGACCCATGTATTTGTCATCCCAGTTGCCAAACTCTTGACCGGTAGAATACTTTATTGGTTTATCATCAATCGTTTGATAGGTACCCCAATTTAGATATTCAATCGCTGGTCCATAGTCCAGTACAGGTTTGATCGTTGATCCAGGCTGGCGCTGGGTATCAATTGCATAGTTAAAGCCACGGCTAACCTCTTGGTTTCGCCCGCCGCCAATCGCACGGATTTCACCAGTTTTTGTATCGGTGAGAGCTATACCTGCTTGGAATTCTGCATCTGGATAGCTTATTACTTCATCGGTATTCAATAAGGTATTAACATATAATTGAGCGTTTTTATCAAGTGTTGTATGAATCGTTAATCCATCCGAGAAGATATCAAAGTCTCCTTGATCCTCAACCTCATCAATAACAGCGTCAACAAAAGAATCAAAAGGTTTTTCGTCTCTAACTCGTTCCTCTTCTTTAACCAATGTGGCTGTCACTGGAACACTTTTTGCTTCTTCCATTTGTTCTTTCGTGATATATCCATGCTGTTCCATTAACATCAAGACAATATTACGTCTTTTTTCTGCTAAGTCAGGGTGGTCAAATGGGTTATAATTATTTGGACTTTGCGGCATTCCAGCGAGCTGTGCAGCCTCAGGAAGGGTAAGCTCCTTTAATTCCTTGCCATAAAATATTTTTGCAGCCGTCGCCAGTCCATGACTGTTTTCAGATACAAAGACTTTATTTACATACATTTCAAAAATTTGGTGCTTTGTATATTTTTGTTCTAACTGATAGGCCATCCATGCTTCCTGCACCTTACGCTTCAAGGTTTTTTCAGGAGTTAAGAATGAATTCTTGATGACCTGTTGAGTAATCGTACTTGCTCCCTCAGAACCAAATCCTTCCCGGAAATTTGCTACAACAGCTCCAGCCAAACGGATAGGGTCCAAACCATGGTGTTTATAAAATCGAACATCCTCCACCGCTAAAACAGCATCTTCAAAAAGTTTTGGAATATCCTTATAATTTACATATTCACGGTTTTCCGAGCCAACTTCTGCAATCAGCTCGCCATCTTTATCTAAAACTTTAGAGGAGATGGGGTCTTTTAATAATTTCGGATCAAGTTTAGGAGTATCCTTCACTAAATAAGCAAAAGTTCCAACGCCTGCCAAAATACCAATAATGCCAAGGGCAACAAGGATTAGAAAAATTTTCTTAACAATACCACTAGGTTTTTTCTTCGCCTTTTGTTTTCCTTTAGATTGTTGGAGTTTTTTACGGCGCTCCTCTCTCGATTCTGCCATGATAATTTCCTTCCTTTCATAACTTTAAACATTTTCTTAATATCTAAAAATGAAAAAGAGTATCGATTATTTTAATATAGTCAATTCTGGGTTGAAATCCAAGTGGAATAAAAACTCCTTTTTGCTCGATTTCTTCCTTTGTAATTGATTTTCTCCCCCCATTTTTCATTCTTTCCCAAAAGGATAACAAGTGGTTAGCTTCTAGTAAATATACTTGTTCAAATTTGGAGAACCTGAGAATAACAAAACAAATTCCACCCTGTGAAACAACTTCCTGCATATGTTCAATTTGATGCTGATGGAAATTTTTCAAAGGAAAAGAGGTTGGATTTGCTGTTTCCTTTGCCTCAAAATCAATATATTTACCTTTATATACCCCGTTATAGTCAGTGGTTGAAGCTTGTTTAAAATAGGCTTCCTTGATAACGGCAGCACTTCTTTTAGGGTAATCCACCTGAACAATTTGAACGGGTGTAGGCTTTTTGTGAATGACTGCAATATTTCTCACACGATAATATTCATTCGTATCGTTCAAATCATCCTCGAGTGTCATACCTCTATTACTAAATGAGTGATTACTTTGTTTCTTTACTTTGGATTCCATTTCCATTTCTTTTGGAACGTATTTTTTTCCGTTTGGATAATTAAATTTCATGACAAGCACCTCTCAAGCTACTACTTATCATATCAAATCTAATCGCTAAGGGGTGTATAAAATTATTAGGTAAACACACGCTAATAAAAATAATGTACCGTGACTCGTTAAAAAAAGCATGATTCTTTTTTCATAAAAATTTAAGTCTCAAAAACTACCTATTATGAAAGTAGAAGGTGAATATGAATCATCTTACAATACATGAGATAGAGACTATCAGTCAAATGAAAGCCGAAACGGACAAAAAGAATCTTGATAATATTTCGAGAACGGATGCCTATTTTTCCTATTTTAAAAAGAACCCAGATATTATTTGGTCATTCCTAGCCAGTATGGTATCAAGGAATGGCGGGTGGAATATGTGTGACCTGGAAGGGCATGTATTTCGAGAAATATTAGAGCCTAAAACAAGGAAGGAACTATTTCTAACTTTTGAACGAGCCAATTGGTTAATTTTCCACGATGTTTACCCTCAATTACTGGTCTATCAATATTCGACGAAAATAAAACGTCCAATGTTTCATCTTCTTCCATACTTTGAATGTTCCGAATTTATTCGAAAAGAGTGGGAGAGATACTGGAAAGAAGGTAATACTGAACGCCTTACGACTTCGTTAATAATAAATGAACAAAATGTGATTCATACCCCTGTTATTGGGCATCCAGTTTACAAAAAGCGGGTTTTTCAGTCGTGGATTTTTAATGTACAGGATTGGCTTCATTTCAGCTCTGTCCTATTTCCCACATGTGGGGGGGAATTATATGGTGCTAGTGTAAATGGCTTTAAGTCACTTTCGAAACGAATTAATCTTGGAAAAAGATTAGCTAGAATCTTGACCCATCCTCGGCTTTTTCCCTTGTTTTTCGATTTTGCTGATAAAACTCCGCATACTGGGTCCCGAAATGATTATGAACAATATTTTAAGACAAAGACGAACCGTAACACACCTATATTAAGAGCAACCTTTCCCATTATGGAACACAAACATTATGAATATGAGGATTGGAGCAAGAATCGAGTGATTTCCCCGGCATGGCTGTATTTTCAGGCAAGACATCGCCATCCTATTCACTTAACAGATTGGTACTTTGAAAAATCAAATCAGCTGGATTTAATGCTAGCGTTCCACAAAACATCCCATTTAAAGAAAATATAAAAGCAAGGCGCTATGCCTTGCTTTGTCATTTCATTATGAGGATTGTCCAGCTACAGCGCCTAGGGGCTCGGGGTCATAAGCCAATCTGTCAAGAAGGTTAAAAAGCAACCTTCATGCCAGCTCGTCTTATGCCTGTCGCCCCGAGGAAAAAATGAACTGCTTTTTTCTCTGAGCAAGGCGCTTCCGCTTTTCTATTCCGCCGGACGATTTGGTCCTTCGAGCTTTTTATCACCATAGCCAACTTTATTGTCTACTTGTGCTGCGCCAGATTTTTTGTTTTGTTTCTTTTTTGACATTATCAACACCTCCAATTTTAGCTTGTTCGATTTTCCATTTTTCATGCGAAAATGAGATAGTGTCGAACGGAAAGGTAATAAATGCCAAATCAGCACTTTCTTTGACGAAACGCTTCTAGTTTTGTCAATGGGGGAGGAAGCGTTAAAAAGAAAGAGAATAGTACAATATATAAACGCGAGGAGGTTCTAAATTTGATGAATTCGTCATTGCCAGAAAAGGAAAAGCTGCTTTCTATGCTGACAGAGATATATGATCAATTAGAAGAATTGGAGATTGTTCTAGAAGCATCTTTCTCAGACCTTCGCATTCAAATGAATCATGAAGAGCAAAAAAAATTATTGGAACCGATTCATAGACTCTCAATGCTTGAAATGGAATTAGATAAGATAAATCCATCTCCCCACGAATCCACTGCAGATCATAGTATTTCAGTAACAAGAGCACTAAAACTTGAAATGGGCTTTTAATAACCGATAGAATAAGAATAGGAAACATAAAATTGAGTAGCTTTATAAAAGCTGCTTTTTATTTTGTAGGCTGTGTTAATGCAAATTTAGATATTGGCACTCTGTTGATTGGAGCGGAAGGCGCGAGACTCCTGCAGGAGGCTCCCCGAACCGCCTGGAGCTCCAATCAACAGACCATATTAACACAGCCATCTAATGAAGGGAAATATGGGCGATGTCTAAAGAAATTCTCCAATTAACCAAAAAGCTGTTACACTATAACCGATTATTTATTGAATATTTCCAGGAAGCTCGGGAGAAAGGGACCACCCATGATTTTCATGAGGTAATAAAGCCGTTTGCCAATGAAGTAAAAAGTACTGCGATTGAATGGAGTACTCTAATGAAGACTTGGTTAACAAATAGCCCGCAAAAACATATACATCCAAAACAAGTCAATACCACTTTTGAACATATAGAACAATTATCCATTCAGGCCTTTTTTCCAAAAACAAGCCGATCAAGATTTTTAAATGCTAATCGAACGGTTGAATTTTTTCTTTTAGAAATAGTAAAGGAACTTGAAGAGTAAAATA
Source organism: Neobacillus sp. YX16 (assembly GCF_030123505.1). Classification (GTDB taxonomy): domain Bacteria; phylum Bacillota; class Bacilli; order Bacillales; family Cytobacillaceae; genus Neobacillus. The sequence goes on along the minus strand of NZ_CP126115.1, from coordinate 4,331,423 downwards.
GAGATGCAGTTTTTGCATCTCTAAGGCTTGTCTAGCTGGTATTTTTCGTTTTATGAATTTTCGATGAGGGAGTCTTGCTTATAGTCGTCTGGAATTACTGCGCCCTGCGATTCGAGCTCACGTACAAGAAGACGGTATTCTTTTATGTTAATCTCGTTGTGAATATAAGCTTTCTTAGCAAAATCCATTAATGCATTTACATCATCAGTGTTGTAATCCCGACTTTGATTAAATTTGCTTTTAAGTGAGCGAATGTCCATATGTAATTCCTCCTTCATCATTTTTTTAATAGTACCATGAAAAAAAAGGATTCCTAGTTTTTAAAATATTTAAACTTTAGACAAAATCCCCCTCATTTTGACATTGAAATCTATTTGCAAATATGCACCCATCATCACCTTCCAACATAGTTTGTAGTAATGAAAACGCGGAGGAGATGTTTGCCCATGTTTGGTAAAAATAGATCAAATCATTATCTAAATCATGGATACTCGGGGCAAATGAATTACGGGAGTCCAATCCATTATCCAGCACATATTCAGGGGACTCCTCGTAATCAACCATACCAAAACCAATCAGTACAAAGCATGGAATGGTACCCATATCAGCAGCCAAATCCATACTACCAGCAGCCGTATCAACAATCCTATTCTCAACCATATCCACCATATGATGTAACCTTTCCACCAGGTGGAATGCCCCAGCAAACATACAATCAAGCTGGACAGTATCCTCCTAAAGATGCACAGTTTCTATTTCAAAATCCGTTGCAGCCTAAGGAGGAAATGACACCAAATCAGTATGCACCGCAAATGAACGGTTATCCAGTAATGAACCCTTATCCAAAACCAAATGGAATGCTGAAACAGCCAGGGGGGATTCAATCACTTATGAATTCTTTTAAGTCTCAAGATGGGACCGTTGACGTCAATAAGATGGTGAATACCGCAGGACAAATGGTAAATGCAGTAACGCAGGTATCTTCATTAGTAAAAGGTATTGGTGGAATATTTAAAGCATAGAAAAGTAGAAAGACGGCTAATAGCCGTCTTTCTTATTGGGTTTTGTCGAAAAATATATGGTGTGATGATATTTTTCGGGTTATTAATCCTCAATATTTATAGATGTTCCTCTAACCATAGGAACAGTAATGGTAAGTAATCCATCGCGATAAGAAGCTTTAACCATTTTTTCATTAATAACAACAGGTAATGAAATGGTTCGGGAAAGCCTTTCGTGTGAAATCCTTTTTTGGAAAATGCGATTGTTAAGATCTTCTGTTGTTCCACTTTCAGTATTTTCAATCGAGATAGTTAATTGATTGGGTAAGATATTTAGTTGTATTTGCTCTTTTTTAACCCCAGGAAGCTCGGCTGTTATAATATATTTATCCTCTGATTCCCGTACCTGAATAGGAAAAGCACCACCAGGAAACGGACTGTTAAAAAATTCATCAATGGATTGCAAAAATCCCTTTACCGGTTTTTCATGAATTAAGTCATTCATGGATCTAAACAAATCTCGAAACTGCTCGGGTTTGAACTTTTTGTTATTATTTTGGTCACTAGGAGGCATGGATGACATCATACTTTCCCTCTCTTTCCAAATTTTCTCACCATATCATATGCATTAGGCTTTTGTATGTGCAGCGTCATAAGTTCGAGACGAATTTATGAACCTTTTATTACAACTCTATTTTAAGTGAGAAATGTCACATGAAAAATATTCTAGTATTTGTATCCTGAGTAAGTAATTTACGAGAAAGCGAGGGAACAAAATGTTCTGTAATCAATGTGAACAAACTCCTGTTGGTGGTTGTACAGTAGTAGGTGTTTGTGGGAAAGATGAAACGATTTCAAGCTTGCAGGATACGATTATTTACGGATTAAAAGGAATTGCGGCCTACCGAACACATGCCAATCAACTAGGATATACGGATTCATTTGTCGATACAACTACACAAGAAGCTCTTTATATGACATTAACCAATTCTAATTTTAATGTTCAAGAACATATCGAAATGGCAATGAAGGTAGGACAGGCTACTGTACGTGTTATGGAAATGCTGGATGAAGCCCATACGAAGCGTCTTGGATTTCCAGAGCCAATCACTGTCAGCCAGAACAAAATTGAAGGAAAATCTATTGTGGTTTCAGGCCATAACTTGTTTGCACTCGAGGAATTACTAAAGCAGACAGAAGGAAAAGGCATTAACATTTATACGCATTCCGAAATGCTCCCAGCACACGGGTACCCGGCATTAAAGAAATACGCTCATTTAAAAGGAAATATCGGAAAAGCATGGTATGACCAACGACGTCTTTTTGACAAGTTCCCTGGTGGGATTTTGGCAACGACCAACTGTGTAATGCCGATTAAAGGTACATATGCGGATAGGATGTTCAGTTATGAAGTAGCAGGTCTTGAGAATGTACAAAAAATCACTAATGATGATTTTTCACCATTAATCGAGCGAGCTCTTGAGCTTCCTGAAGCGGATATTCATTCAGACGAAACCTTGATTACTGGATTCCATCATGAAACCGTTCTTGGATTAGCTCCAGAAGTGATTGATGCTGTGAAGGCTGGAAAGATAAAACGATTCTTTGTGATTGCAGGCTGTGACTCACCTGGAACAGGTGGAGAATATTATCGTGAGCTTGCAACTTCATTACCTCCGGAAGCGGTTATCCTAACAACCTCCTGTGGTAAGTTCCGCTTTAATGATGTGGATTATGGAGTCGTCCCTGGAACCAACATTCCTCGGTATATCGACTTAGGGCAATGTAACAATTCCGGTTCCACTGTTAAAATTGCGATGGCCCTTGCTGATGCTTTTGGCTGTGAAATTAATGAACTGCCTGTAAGTATTGTTCTTTCTTGGTTTGAACAAAAAGCAGTAGCAATCCTATTAGGATTATTCAGCCTAGGAATCCAAGATATTCGAATTGGGCCTAAAGCGCCGGATTTTATCTCTGAAGGAGTCTTACAAGTTCTTCAAGACACCTTTAAGTTAAAGTTAATTGGAACTGCACAAGAAGACATGTCAGATATGCTCCAGCTTTCAGAAGTATAGAAAGAAAGAACCGCAGCATCAAAATGGCTGCGGTTTGGTTTATATTAAATTAATTTCTGAAAGTAGGACATCGATATCAAGGATCATATTTCCATGGTCATCGACTTCGATTAGTTCATCCTTTTTCATTTTTGTCAGTGTTCTACTAATCGTTTCGCGAGTCGTTCCAATCATACTGGCCAAATCACGGTTAGTAAACTCCGATTTAAGCAGAATCGTCCCATCTTCTAATTCCTTCCCGTGCTTTTGCCCAAGGCGAATGAGAAGTTTGATGATTTGTTCATATGTATTGTTAAGAATTTGTTCTTCTAACTGATTCTGTAAATCAACAATTTTTTCACCAAGTACTTTAAAAACTTTAATGCTTAATTCAGGGTACTCAATAAGAACACCTTCAAATTTTGAAATAGGTACTGCAATTAACGTTGACGGTTCAAGAACTTCGGCATAAGCAGGATAACTGCCTTTTCTGAAGAACCCTACATGAGGAAACATATCCCCTTTTTTCATGATAGCAACTATTTGTTCCTTCCCATGGATATCACTTTTATATACCTTTATTTTTCCGTCATAAATAAAATAAACATTTTCTAAGGGATCACCTTGAAGAAAAACATGACTTTGCTTTTTCCATTCTCTTGCAATGGAAATATGGGCAATCCTAGATAATTCGTAGTCATCTAATTCCCTAAAAAGCGTGAACTCAGAAAGCACCTTCTTTATATCTTCAATTCTCATATTCCACCTCCACATACGTAATAAAATATCTTATACTATTGTAACAGACAAACAAATAATAATTAATCTTCTTTTTTTACGAACGTTTATTCGCTATAATGATAGCAATGAGGTGAACCCATGAAACTAAAGAAAAATTTACAGGAAATTCTTGTTGATTTAAAAATAAATGACAGTTTTAAAGAAAATATCGTTACATGGAAGACACTCGAATCAAAGGTTGCCCAAACTGTCTCACTTCCTGAGGATCTTCATCCGGAATTAGGAGATTCACTAAAAAGTAAGGGAATAGATAAGCTTTATACGCATCAAAAAACGGCTTACGAGAATATCATGGCCGGAAACAGTGTTGTAGCCGTGACACCAACCGCTTCGGGAAAAACATTATGTTATAATCTTCCGGTTTTGCAAAGTATTTTATCCAACCCAAACGCAAGGGCTCTTTATATGTTTCCCACAAAGGCTCTTGCACAGGATCAAAAGAGTGAAATCAATGAAATTATCCAGGCAGCTGGAATTGATATCAATAGCTATACCTATGATGGGGATACACCAGCAAATATCCGCCAAAAGGTCCGTAAAGCAGGACATGTTGTCATAACCAATCCTGATATGCTCCACTCTGCGATCCTTCCTCATCATACGAAATGGGTTTCACTCTTTGAAAATCTCAAATTTGTTGTGATCGATGAGCTTCATACCTATCGAGGTGTCTTTGGCAGTCATGTTGCCAATGTAATCCGAAGGCTAAAACGAATTTGTCGTTACTATGGCAGTAATCCTGTTTTTATCTGCACATCGGCAACCATTGCCAATCCGCTTGAACTAGCTGAAAAGTTAACAGAAGAAAAAATGGTCCTGATTGATAATAATGGAGCACCTAGTGGAACCAAACACTTTCTTTTTTATAACCCGCCCATTGTAAATAAGCCCTTAAATATTCGAAGAAGTGCAACACTTGAAGTTCGTAAAATTGCAGGTGAATTGTTAAGAAATAAAATTCAGACGATTGTCTTTGCTAGAAGCAGGGTTCGGGTTGAAATTATCTTAACCTACTTGCAGGAATTGGTGAAAAATCAGTTAGGTCCCAAATCTATTATGGGATATCGTGGGGGCTATTTGCCTACAGAGCGCAGAAAAATAGAAAAGGGCCTTCGCTCCGGGGATATATATGGGGTAGTCAGTACGAATGCGCTCGAGCTTGGAGTAGACATAGGTCAGCTGCAGGTTTGTATCATGACGGGATATCCTGGAACCATTTCTAGTGCATGGCAGCAGGCAGGGAGAGCAGGAAGAAGGCACGGCGAAGCATTGGTCATTATGGTTGCAAGTTCTAGCCCACTAGATCAATACATCATTCAGAACCCTGAGTACTTTTTTAATAAAAGCCCGGAGACGGCAAGGATTAATCCTGATAACTTAATTATTTTAATTGATCATATGAAGTGTGCTGCATTCGAGCTTCCCTTTAAAGCGGGTGAGCAGTTTGGGGAAGTTGGGACAGAGGAGCTGCTTGAATATCTGACACAGGAACGGATTCTCTATCAGAATGGTGATAAATGGTATTGGATGAATGATTCGTTTCCTGCTCATAATATTAGCTTGCGCTCCGCTTCACAGGAAAATGTCATCATTGTTGACCAATCAGATGTAGCAAATGCAAAAGTAATTGGGGAAATGGATCGTTTTTCCGCTATGACGCTGCTGCATGATGAAGCTATTTATCTCCATCAAGGAACTCAATTTCAGGTTGAAAAGCTTGATTGGGAAGAAAAAAAGGCCTTTGTCCGTGAAGTGGATGTCGATTATTTTACGGATGCCAATTTAGCCGTACAACTTAAGGTCTTAGAAGAGGACAAGCTTAATAAGCTGGAGTTTGCAGAAGTTGGCTATGGGGATGTAAGCGTCCGGGCAATGGCAACCATTTTTAAGAAAATTAAATTTGAGACACATGAAAATATCGGTTCTGGGCCAATACATCTCCCTGAAGAAGAGCTCCACACGAGTGCGGCATGGATTTCGTTAAATAAGTCGTTCGCGGAAATGGGACAAGAGCGATTAGAGCAGGGACTTGTTGGCACTGCTCATGCTTTAAATCATATTGCACCATTATTTGTAATGGCAGATCCACAAGATTTACATGTGATACCACAGGTAAAAGCAGATCATAACGAAAAACCAACGATATTCTTTTATGATCGATATCCCGGCGGCATCGGTTTAAGCGAGAAAATTCATTCTGGAATGTCAGTAGTCTTTGCAGAGACGAAGAAAATGATTGAACACTGTATATGTCAAACTGGGTGCCCATCATGTATTGGGACCGATGCTGTGGGTGAGACCGCAAAAAGAGATACTTTAAAAATAATTGAAGCTTTTATTAATCCTTCCAATTAATATGAGGAAGTGCTGAAAATGTCATTGAAAAATAAATTAAATCGTTTAAAACCGCATATTTCAGGAGGAGAACCCGCAGTAAACAGTAGTACTCCTTCTGAGCCATCGAGGATTGAGATACCATTCCTGCCTAAATGGGAAAGTGAAAATGTGACTCCTTATTTATTGGACCAGGATTACTGTCTGATTCGTGAAGTAAAATATCCGTTGGCACAAAAACATGGTCATTACCATTTTCAAGATTTTCTTACAGCTGTTGATGTCTGGAATAAGCAGCCTATTAGCCATCCATTATCAGCCGAAGGGCATCGTGCAGAAGAATTATTCTTTTTTGATACGGAAACAACAGGCCTAGGCGGTGGAGTTGGGAATACGATTTTTTTACTAGGTTACGCAAGTGTGATTGGTGAAAGTCTTGTTTTAAGACAGCATATTCTTCCTCATCCTGGTGCTGAGGTCCCTTTATATAAAAGCTTTCTGGAGAAGGTAAATTATAAAACATTAGTCACTTATAATGGGAAATCCTTTGATTGGCCGCAAGTAAAAACCAGGCATACACTCGTAAGGGATCATGTACCAAAGCTTCCAGCCTTTGGCCATTTTGATTTATTTCATGCAGCAAGAAGACTTTGGAAGCATAAGTTGGACCGTCTTAAGCTAGCAGTGGTCGAAAAGGATGTCCTAGGAATCGAAAGGAAAGATGATATTCCAGGGTATTTAGCTCCAATGATTTATTTTGATTTTATTGAAAGTAAACAGCCGGATGGGATGCTGGGAATCATTAAACACAATGAAATTGATATTTTGTCGCTAGTCACATTATATACCCACCTTACCTTTCAACTTTGTGGGATGGACATCAGCCAAACACGAAAAGAATCTTTTGAAGTGGGCAGGTGGTATGCTTCACTTGGGGAAAAGACTGAAGCAAGAAAGGTATTGACGAAGCTTGTAGAAGGAAGTGATTTTACTTCTTTACAAGCAAAGCTAACATTAGCCTATCAGTTTAAAAAAGAGCAAGACTGGGAAAGTAGTTTACCTTTATTTTTAGATGTGGCTGACGAAGGAAATCAGCTGTTGAGCATTGAAGCATGTGTGGAAGCTTCAAAGATATATGAACATAAGTTAAAAGATTACAAGCTTGCCTTGGAATATTGCCTGCAGGCTTTGGAGCTTGTGGGAAATTCGAAGGCTCCAATCGAAAAAATCAAGCAACAGCTTGATCTCCGGCGGAAACGTTTGGAGGGGAAATTCGCTAAATTTTCCAGGTAAGCGCAGTATTCGTCGTTCCTCGATTTTTTGTAACAAAAAATTCATATTTAGTTACGAAAATAATAGTAATCTCATATTGTTTCTTATAGTTGAAAGTTGTAAAATAGTTAACTGTGAGTAAAAAACGACTATAAAACAATAATGGGGTAGATACTATGTATAAAGCAATCTTGTATTTATTTTTTGTTGTCGTTTGTTTGACTGCAGTACTTTTTTCAAGCTTAAAAGATAACTTATACTCAATGCTATAAAATGGAACAGCGCCATCCGAAATATAGACGCTTATCACTATGGTTTTGACTTAGACAGTTGTCTAAGTGAAGTTAATCTTAATTAGATATATGAAAAATAGGTATTTTCATTAGTACAAGAAATACTCTCCTATCATAGGCTGTTAATGTAAACAGAATATACATTTGAAGGGAGAGCTTATATTGTATCTTGGAACTAATTTTGCGCCGCCAGTCATTCATCCGACTAAACAAATCGTAAACCACACTTTCTCAACTACCGTGGTTCCGCATATTCATCCAACACATACAACAACTATTAATCATCATATGTTCCAGCATAAACACTATTGTCCACAGACAGCTTCATGTGCACAGGATTGTTGCCATCAACACATTAACTGCTGTGGAGGTGGTATGCCGGCACCTGCACCAACGGCTGTTGCTGGAGCTCAGAGCAATGCATTACCTCTTGGAAACAACATGCCGCCTAACATGGGACCAGGCATGATGGGACCGGGTATGGGACCAGGTATGATGGGTCCGGGTATGGGACCAGGTATGATGGGTCCGGGTATGGGACCAGGCATGATGGGACCAGGTATGGGTCAGGGAATGGGTCCAGGAATGGGACCAGGCATGGCACCAGGTCAATTCCCACGTCCACGACGTTTCTTTGGATAATCAAATCTACAAGGGCAAGTTTGCCCTTGTTTTTTTAATATGTTTTGATATGTTATTTAAAAAAGACGGTATTCATTGTCGATAAGGAGAAGAACCTTGATTAAAGTTTTAGCCATATCAGGTTACAAACCATTTGAATTAGGAATTTTTAAAAATGACCATCCTTCCGTTTATTATATTAAAGCAGCTATAAAGAAAACATTAATACCGATGATTGAAGACGGTTTAGAATGGGTCTTAATCAGCGGTCAGCTGGGCATGGAGCTATGGGCAGCAGAAGTTATCTATGACCTGAAATCTGAATATCCTGATGTAAAGCTGGCTGTTATTACGCCATTTTTAGAGCAAGAGGCTACTTGGAGTGAACACAACAAGGAATGGTATAAATCTATACTGGCACAAGCGAATTTCATTGATTCAGTTACAAAAAAAGGGTATGAAAAACCTTGGCAATTTCGCATGAAAAATCAATTTTTTATTAAAAAAAGCGACGCCTTGCTCCTTTTTTATGATCAAGAAAAAGAAGGAAGCCCAAGATACATATACGAAATGGCTGGCCAATATCAAAATAATCATTCTTATCCCATCCAGCTGATAACCTTTTATGATTTACAAGTAATTGTTGAAGAAGAACAAGAACTCAAACGTACAGATTTTTAAAAGAAATTCATATTATAGAGTTATAAGAAAGAAAAATTGACAAAATCACTTATTTTTGAAAAAATAATAGGTAATGATTGGCGAATGACTTGGGGTGATATTGAATGGTGACCGATAAAGTGAAACTTACCGCTAAGGATATATTAGAAAAAGAATTCAAGACCGGTGTAAGAGGATATAAGCAAGAAGATGTTGATAAGTACCTAGACTTGATTATCAAGGATTATGAAACATTACATCAGGAAATTGAAGATTTGCAGCAAGAAAATCTTCGTTTACGAAAGCAGCTAGAAGAGGCATCTAGAAGACAGCCAGTAACACAGCCTGCAGGAACGACAAACTTTGATATCTTGAAACGTTTATCAAATCTTGAAAAGCATGTTTTTGGTAATAAGTTATACGATTAACAGATCGTACCTTGATTTCCAAATTAGTACCATTGATTAATACGATACAAATGCATATAATAAAAAAGTACTCATTAATTACGTTCGGGTAATCGCTGCAAGAAGCATTTGCACTCTTGTAGAGGAAAGTCCATGCTCGCACGAGCTGAGATGCTCGTAGTGTTCGTGCCTAGTGAATTCATAAGCTAGGGCAGCCTGAATAAGGCTGACGGCCGGGAAAATACCTAAGTCCTTACGGATATGGTATGAATACCTATAAAAGTGCCACAGTGACGGAGCCTTTTCAGAAATGAAAAGGGTGGAACGAGGTAAACCCCACGAGCGAGAAACCCAAATAATGGTAGGGGCACTTTCTCTGAGGAATTGAACGAGGAGAAGGACAGATTCCTTGGGATCTGTAGATAGATGATTACCACCTAAGTACGAGGCGTTTACGCCGTTTGTAGTACTCTGGTACAGAACATGGCTTACAGAACGTTATTAATGTAAATAAAAGTTAATGGTATCGACTCTCCTTATGAGGAGAGTCTTTTTACTTTTAGTGAATATACGTTTTGCATGGGCTTACTGATTTTGGTCTATAATGGTATGATAGACCAGCAAATAATCATACATAATAAGGTTAAAAGTTAAGGGTGGACGAAAATGGGAAAATATCAATTAATTGCAACCGCTGCAATGGGGCTGGAAGCATTAGTAGCAAAAGAAGTACGCGCTCTCGGTTATGAGTGTGAGGTAGAAAATGGCAAGGTGATTTATACTGGTGATGAAACCGCCATTGCCCGCAGCAATATGTGGCTGCGTACAGCGGACAGAGTAAAAATTAAAGTCGGTGAATTTAAAGCCTATACCTTTGATGAATTATTTGAGAAAACTAAAGGCTTACCCTGGGAAAAGTATCTTCCAGAAGATGCCGAGTTTCCTGTAACCGGAAAGTCGGTAAAATCAAAGTTGTTTAGTGTTTCAGATTGTCAGGCGATTGTGAAAAAAGCGGTTGTGGATCGAATGAAAAGTTACTATAAGCGAGATTCTTGGTTTGAGGAGACGGGTGCCTATTTTCGAATAGAAGTGGCATTGTTAAAGGACGTAGCTACTATAACGCTTGATACAAGCGGTCAAGGACTACATAAACGAGGATACCGTGTGGATCAAGGGGAAGCACCATTAAAGGAAACCCTTGCAGCGGCACTGGTACAATTAACAAATTGGAACCCTGATAAACCATTTATTGACCCTTTCTGTGGCTCTGGTACCATTCCAATTGAAGCTGCCATGATTGGTCAAAATATTGCTCCAGGCTTTAATCGTGAATTTGTTTCGGAAAAATGGAATTGGATTCCGGGAAAAGTATGGGATGAAGCTCGAACTGAAGCGGAGGATTTAGCAAATTATGACCAGCCATTGGATATTATGGGAACTGATATTGACCATCGTATGATCAAAATCGCTCAGGAAAATTCCTTTGAGGCAGGTCTTGGTGATCTCATTCAATATAAACAAATGCAAGTAAGAGATATTACAACCACCAAGGAATATGGCGTGATTGTTGGAAATCCTCCATATGGAGAAAGACTCGGTGAGAAAAATGCTGTTGAGCACATGTACAAGGAAATGGGACATGCCTTTAGCAAGCTCGACACCTGGTCCATTTATATCTTGACCTCTAATGAAGAGTTCGAGCAATTTTATGGAAGACCAGCTACAAAAAAGCGCAAGCTATTTAATGGATTTATCCGTACTGACCTTTATCAATTTTGGGGAAAAAGACCACCCCGTTCAATTGAATAGTACGCAAAAAGAACAATTGGAGCCTACCCGAAAAAGGCTCCATTTCATTCGTTTATAGGAGGGGATTATATGCAAGACCGTATTCCATTTGTAGTTTCTAAAACTGAATCCTTTTATGACAAGCTAAGTGAATGGATTGGTGACTTATTTTATGATATTTTACCCGAAGCTGGGTTTGAATTGCGTGATGAACAAATCTTTATGGCCTTTCAGCTGGAGAAAGCATTCAAGGATAAAAAAATTATGTTTGCTGAAGCAGGAGTTGGTACAGGAAAAACAATTGTTTACCTCCTCTACGCTATTATGTATGCCAGATACACAAATAGACCAGCCATCATTGCCTGTGCAGATGAAACATTAATTGAGCAGCTAGTGAAAAAAGAAGGTGACATTTCCAAGCTTGAGAAAGTCCTTGGGCTCAATATTGATGTTCGTTTGGCAAAGTCCAGGGACCAATACCTTTGCTTAAAAAAGCTCGATTATGTTAGGCATGAGGACTTTAATGATGATATAGCTGGAATTTATGAGGAATTACCAGATTTTGTTCATAGTGATGGCTCGATGCAAAGGTTTGAAAGATATGGCGACCGCAGGGATTATCCTACATTGTCTGATGATACTTGGGGAAAGATTAACTGGGATATGGTCCAAGATTGTTTTTCTTGCGAAAAAAGACACCGTTGCGGTCTTACATTAAATCGTGATTTTTACAGACATTCAAAGGACTTAATCATTTGCTCTCATGACTTTTATATGGAGCATATTTGGACAAAGGAGTCGCGTAAGAGGGAAGGGCAGCTCCCGTTATTGCCTGACCACTCTTCTGTGGTTTTTGACGAAGGACATTTACTTGAGTACGCGGCACAGAAAGCCTTAAGCTATCGTTTCACCGATTCAACACTAGAGACCTTACTTACTAGGCTAATGGAAAATGAAGTGCGTGAAAAAACACTCTATACCATTGAGGAAGCTCTTTTAGACAATGATAAGTTCTTTAGTGCAATATCACAGTATTCTGTCCCATCAGAAGGATCAGAAAAACAAATGATTACTATGAATCCATCTCTAATCAAATATGGTACAACTCTGTTAAATCGACTTCAAGCAATTGAGGAAGAGCTTGTCTTTGAAAGTGAATTGTATGTAATTAATGAGTATGACTTGAAAATTGTTGAGGAATATTTAGAGCAAATTACTTACTCGTTATCGTTATTCCTTAAAGAAATGAACGGGATTACTTGGTTTGAGGAAAAGGGATACGAACGGACACTTGTCATCATGCCTAAAATGGTTGAAGAAGTCATGAGGGACGAAGTCTTCGTACAGAAAAAACCGTTTATCTTTTCATCTGCAACACTGTCGAACCAAAAGAAATTTGACTATATTGCCAATAGCTTAGGGATTAAAGAGTTTTTATCTTTCTCTGTGGATTCGCCTTTTGATTACCAGGAAAAAATGGAAGTATTTATACCGAAATTTAATCAAAATTCGATGGAAGCTAAGATTGACTATTGTATAAATAAGATTGTTCAATCTGAGGGCAGGGCACTTATTCTGTTAAACAATCAAAATGAATTAAAGAGTCTTAAACAAAGGCTTTCGGGAACAGTTCCATACCCAGTGTACTTTGAGGGGGATGAAGAAATAAGCACGCTTGTTTCAAAGTTTCAAAATGAAGAGCATGCTATTCTTTGCACCATCCATTTATGGGAAGGGTTAGATATTCCAGGCAGATCATTAGAAAATGTGTTGATATTTTCCTTGCCATTCCCTCCAAATGATCCAGTGTTTACGGCAAAAAGGAATGGTGTTGCTAACTCATTTGAAGAAGTGGATTTACCATATATGCTGCTTCGATTACGCCAGGGCATTGGCCGATTAATTAGAAGTGAAAACGATCGAGGCAGTGTTCATATCATGCTGGATGAAGATATAAATTTAGCATTATTGCAGAAAATTAAAGATGTTCTCCCTACAGAGGCAGTTGAAGTATAATAAAAAAGGTCAGCACCGGTGGCTGACCTTTTGCTTATCTTCCTAATAACCGAAGTCCTTCTGGAGTCATTTTCTCAGGTGACCACGCAGGTTCCCAGACAAGATTAACATCCACATTTCTAGTTTCTTCTATCCCTTGAACAGCGTAGCGAACGCCAGTAGTAATGCTATCGTGAAGTGGACAACCAGGTGTTGTTAACGTCATAGTAACATCTACATCGTTTTCTTCTTTAACTTCCACATTATAAATTAAACCCAGGTCAACAACATTAATATTTAACTCAGGGTCATATACACTTCTTAATGCTTCTATTACTTTTTCTTTTAAGTTCATCCTAAACACCTCGTTATTTTTTTAGAACGCTCAGAATACTTAACGCAATGATGATAAATACAATCGAAAGAACAAATTGGCCAATATTAAAGAGTAGAATACTTTTAAAGACGATAGAAAAAAACACAGATAATACAGATACTACAAATAAGGTAAATAAGGGAACAACAATCTTTTCATTCATCATATCTTTTAAAGAAGGGACGACATTTTTCCCAATTTGCTTACTGTATTTAAAAGTCCACCATAAAAATGGAACAATTTTATATAAATATCCTGTAATGCTAAGGACAATCCATAGCATTAAGTAAAGGTATACGAACGGGCCAATAAGATTTGAAAATTGCTCACTCCATAAAGCGATGAAGGCTGCTAGGTGGACGATATTTCCTAAACCAATGGCAACAATAGAAAACGAGAATGGCTTATCGAGCTTCTTTTTTAACCTTTTTTTAATAATAATAGAGATATGCCAGCTGAAAATAGTGAATCCAGCTAGTAGTAAGAAAAATCCAGCTTTTAGTAAAATGTCATTACTAGTAAAAAATGATAGTAACGTAATCACAATACCGGAAATATATAAACCATATACATATCGTGCTTGTACCATTGGGAATCCATGTGATAAAGAAAACATAGGAACCATCTTATAAGAAAAACCGAAAATTAATAGTGTAAACCAGCCAGTTACCCCCATTAAAAGATGGCTTTTAAAAATTGCTTGATAGTACTTAGACGCAAAACCTGTTTGAAGAGAATAAATTAATGTTATTCCTAAGAATATCGTCAAGAATAAGCAAACGAGAGCGCTGCCGACAAAAGCAGTCAGGATATTCTGTTTTGCCTGTTTTCTTAAAGTCATAAACATTTGAAATAAGAACATTAAGATACCAAGCAACATGAGAATACCTGGTAGTAATGCGTTTTGTGGCGATACATATAACATCCAAGAAAAAGAAGCAATTCCTATTGCAGTAACAAAAAATTGGATAAATCCAAATTTCTCATTCCATATTTTTGTTAAGAAAGCAACGGGAACCAGCTGATACATTGCACCCATCGCGACCATTAGTGCCCAGCCCAAGATGAGTAAATGGGCAGCAGACCAGATAGCCGGTATGCGGAAGCTGCCATTCACGAGCATTTGTCCATTTACTAACACCAGAATTTGTGATAACACAAGGGCGATTAAACTAAAAATGATAAATGAGATAGGAAGCTTAATATTCGTTTCATTTCCCGTAGATTGAGCGAGCATTCTATTTCACCTTCTTAGCGGAAGATTTCAATTTTAAAGCTTCCGTCGTTTTGTGGTTCTGTACGCTGCTTGTAGCCAAGTTCCTCTAGCTGCTCATATAGGAACATGGGTCTTCTATCATTAATAATCGTTAAGACTGCACCTTGTTCTAAATTCTCCAAGGCTGCAAGTGTTCTCATCATCGGCTGTGGCGGTTCTAACCCTCGATTATCAAGTATCATATTGAATCACCTTTCTTTATGAAATTATGCATTCTTAGTGAAGGTAACTTTCCAATGCTTCGTATCGATTTCCTCGTCCTCATGGGTAAAGCCTTTTGCTTTTAATACAGCGAATAGTGGTACAGGCTTGAATGGAGCATGGAGGATAAAGACATCATTATCTTTCACTTCTTTAATAGCTTCCATAATTTTTTGGAAAGGTTCAATCTTATTCTTTAAATCTTCTCTAACATCTAGCTCAATAATCTTCTGTTCCATTTTTAACAACTCCCTGATTGATTTTATTAATAGAATAATTCCTGTTCTAGTGCTTCACGGTCGATTAAATAGAGTCCATCTTCGCGCTGGTTAATATAGTTTTTCTTTTTTAAATGGTTAATCGTCCTGCTGACTGTTTCTCTTGAGGTGCCAATCATGTTTGCCAGCTCACGATTTGTAAATTGTGTTGTTAGCTGATACCTGCTGCCAACCTGTTCACCGTTTGACTGGCAAAGTCTAATAAGAAGTAATACGATTTGTTCAAAGGTGTTATGGAGGACTTGCGCCTCTAATCTGCCTTGAAGGTCGACAATTTTCTCTCCTAGCACTTTAAAAAGCTTTATGCAGAGTTCAGGATTAGCAATAAGCGTTTCTTGAAATTTGTCAATTGGGATGACAATAAGATTTGCTTCTTCTAAAACCTCCGCATGTGCAGGAAAGTTTCCTTCCCGGAAAAATCCAGCATGTGGGAACATCTCACCAGGTTCAAGTATGGAAACAATTTGTTCCTTCCCGGAAAAATCTGTTTTATAGATTTTTATTTTTCCAGAATGGATAAAAAATACCCGGTCAAGTGGATCATCCTGCATAAATACATACATCTTCTGCTTATAAAAGCGAGTCAAGGCTATTTTTATGAAAGGCTCCAGCTCTTCATCAGATAATTCTTTGAATAGGGGGACATCCGATAATCTTTTGTTTATGTCCTCTTGCTTCATTAACATCACCTTCGTATTAGTAATTCTTAATTACCTTCATTTTAGCAGTGATTGAAGAACAAATATGTGACCTCCATCATAGATAGCAAGTTTCTTTGAAAATAATTCTCAATAAAAAGATCCGCAAGATTTAATCTTGCGGATCTTCTTCATGGTGAGATTCGTCGAAGCATTCAAAGCAATACATCTTCCGGTCATCAGATTGTACGCCGTTAAAGAAGCCATCTAAACAATAAATTTCTTTTGAGCAGGTCGTGCAATAGCCAACCAATTCTTTCATTCTATTTTTCTCCTTTCATTAACTATTAGCAAAATCATCCTGTAGGTGTGATAGTTAGCACTATGGCGAGAATACAAATTTTCTATAATAAATAAGAAGTTAGCGAATTAATAGGAGTGAAAATGGATGCAAACTTACGCAAAGATTATTCATGTACCAGATTATCCACCACGTGAAAAACATTCAACTATATTTAAAGGTTTTGACGAATTGAATTCTGGTGAATTTATGCAAATTGTAAATGACCATGACCCAAGACCACTTCAGTATCAATTTATGATGGAAA
The DNA here is from genome assembly GCF_030123505.1 of Neobacillus sp. YX16. Taxonomy (GTDB): domain Bacteria; phylum Bacillota; class Bacilli; order Bacillales; family Cytobacillaceae; genus Neobacillus. The sequence continues at coordinate 4,314,820 of NZ_CP126115.1, read as the reverse complement.
GACCTGAACAATTTTCTTGGGAATACCTTGAAGAAGGTCCAGAGGTTTGGAAAGTATCTATCGGTAAAAAGTAATACGGTTGCTCTGAACCTTATTGAACATACTTAACTTCTCTAAAATATTTTTACTTAACTTTTTTATTTCTTGGCTGTGTTAAACATGGCTGTTGATTTACGCTCCAGGCGCTTCGCTTTCCGCGGGCTCGCCCGTGAGCCTCCTCGGTCGTTCCTACCTGCGGGGTCTCACTCAGCTCGTTCATCCCGCAGGAGTCGTGCGCCTTCCGCTCCAATCAACAGGTTCTAAAATCAACAGTATCCTTTAACACAGCATATTTTTCAGGAAACATCCTCTTTCCCTAAATTTCATTTTACAACAGAATTTAATTCTGTTGTTTTTTTTTATTCTTAGATTTTCAGAAAAATATGATAAAATACAAATGGTTATTAAAAAGGGGGATTTAGTATGAGCCTAACGCCAAAGCAAGTTGAAAAGAAGTTTTTAGAATATGTAAAGAAAATGAGCGCATACAATGAGGCACTTGGATTGATTTATTGGGACCTGCGGACTGGTGCTCCGAAGCAAGGTATGGATCAACGATCTGAAGTAATTGGCATGCTTTCATCTGAGGTTTTTAAAATGTCCACATCGGAAGATATGGCAGCATACATAGCAACACTATCTAAAAATGAACTTTCTGAAACCACACGTAAAATTCTTGAGGAATGTAAAAAAGAATATGAACGCAACAAAAAAATTCCTGCAGATGAATACAAGGAATATGTCATTCTACAGTCCAAGGCAGAATCTGTCTGGGAGGAGGCAAAGGAAAAGTCAGATTTTAATCTGTTCAGACCTTACCTTGAGAAGCTGGTAGAAACGACGAAGAGGTTCATCATTTATTGGGGTTATACAGGAAATAGCTACGATGTCCTGCTTGATTTATATGAACCCGGTATGACCGTAGAAGTCCTTGATCAGGTATTTGGCGATTTAAGGGAGAAAATTGTTCCTTTGGTCAAACAGATTGCTGACTCACCAAATAAGCCGAGGACTGAGTTTCTTTTTAAACACTTTAATAAGGAAAACCAGCGTGCATTAAGTTTAAAAATACTTGGGAAAATGGGTTACAACTTTGATGCAGGCAGACTTGATGAAACTGTTCATCCCTTCGCTACTGGGTTAAATCCAGGTGATGTCCGGGTAACAACAAACTATGATGAACAGGATTTCCGTACAGCAGTCTTCGGTACTATTCACGAAGGCGGGCATGCATTATACGAACAAAATATTTCAAAAGAATTGATTGGAACTCCTTTATGTACGGGAACATCAATGGGTATTCATGAATCTCAATCTCTTTTCTATGAAAATATTGTCGGACGCAGTTTTTCTTTTTGGAAAAATAATTACGAGCTATTAAAGACATATGCAACCGGTCAGTTTGACGACGTTTCAATTGAAGAATTCTACAGGGGAATAAATGAATCGAAGCCCTCGCTAATTAGAATCGAAGCAGATGAATTAACCTATCCTCTCCACATTATTATTCGTTACGAAATTGAAAAGGGTCTTTTTAATGGTGAGATAGAGGTTAAGGACCTTCCACAGGTTTGGAATAAATTATATCAAGAATATTTAGGGATTACTCCAAAAAATGACGCTAAAGGCGTATTGCAGGATGTTCACTGGGCAGGAGGCAGCTTTGGATATTTCCCATCGTATGCACTAGGATACATGTACGCTGCTCAATTTAAGCATAAAATGCTTGAGAATCTGCCGAACTTTGATCAACTGTTGGAAGAAGGAGATTTACTGCCAATCAAAGAATGGCTGAACAAAAATATTCACCAATATGGTAAACAGAAGAAACCATTAGAAATCCTTCAAGATGTAACGGGTGAAGGTCTGAATGCTCAATATCTAGTTGATTATTTGTACGATAAATATGGTAAGGTCTACCAATTAAAATGATGATAAAGAAGGGAAGGGAGAAATTAATGCCCTTCTTCTTTATTTAATAAGGTGTGTGAGGGATGGGGAAATTAGGTCCAATTATTCTTATTGCAATCAGTGCGATTATGTGGGGAATCATAGCAGTATTTGTTAGGAAACTGTCAAGCTTAGGTTTTACTCCAATGGAGATTGTTACAATTAGAGTGGTAACAGCCGTTCTATTACTAGGAATTATCGGTTTGCTAAAGTATCCGGGACAAATGAAGATACATTTACGAGACAGCAAATACTTTATCGGAACAGGGATATTTAGTATTGTATTGTTTAATTGGTGCTATTTCTCTTCGATAAATCAACTTAGTCTATCATTTGCCGTTATTTTACTTTATACGGCACCTACTTTTGTAGTTGTTCTTTCTTATTTGTTTTTAAAGGAAAGTATGGATGCTTTGAAAATAATTTCAGTGATTGGGACATTGATAGGCTGTACATTTATCGTTGGAATTAATTTGATGGAAACACCTTCAATGAATCTAGCAGGGATATTAACAGGTCTTGGAGCAGGCTTCGGTTACGCTCTGTACACTATATTTGGTAAATTTGCTTTAGTAAAGTATCGCCCATTCACTGTTACTTTTTACACGTTCCTCGTTGCTTCCATTACTTTACTTCTCTTTACAGATCTTTTTGAAAAAGGAAGTATGCTATTAAGCAGTGAAGCCATTCTTTACGAAATAGGGTTAGGCCTATTTCCAACCGTTCTAGCATACTTATTCTATACAAAGGGACTAGAGAAAATGGAAGGAAGCAAAGCATCTATTATCGCGACTGTGGAGCCTGTTGCTGCAACGTTACTAAGTGTTTTCTTCTACAACGAAGACTTTGGGGTTCTGCAATTTATTGGAACTGCTATTATTCTATTATCAGTTATTCTAATAAATTTGCCGAAAACATTCTTTAAAATAAACAACAAAAAAAGGCTTCAGTTTTAATGAAGCCTTTTTCGTTATTTTCTTATTTGTTACCAGGAACCCCAAGTTTTAAATCCTGGTGAGCCTGGAGGGGCATTTTGAATCATATCGATAAACGGTATGGTGTATGCGAATAGAATTAGGGCTGCTGTGATACCAAGCCATAATTTCCAGTTTTCAAAGATCATTGGTGCTTTTTCATCAAGATTTTCTGCTTCACCTACAGGGAATTCTTCTTCTCCTTTAGGTGCAAAGAACGCAAGATTAACAAAGATGATAATCATTAATATTATTCCAAGGAATAGTATCGATCCACCTACGGCTTGTGCAATTTGGTAAGGAATCCATTCCATTGCTTGCGCTGAATCTCCATAAGTTGAGTAGGCAGAGCGTCGTGGTCCTCCAAGAAGTCCTTGGAAGTGCATAGCACCTGACATAAAGGCCATTCCGATAAACCAAACCCAACCTTGAATAATAGCTAATTTATTCATTGCTTTCGTTAATATACGTCCTGTTAAATGAGGAACAAGCCAAAAGGTAATTCCAAAGAAAGTCAAAACAACAGAGGTTGCAGCAGTTAAATGGAAGTGACCTGTTACCCAAATCGTATTATGAACGACTTGGTTCATTTGGTTTGAAGCGTTGATAATACCGCCTGCACCCGCAGGGATAAAGCTTGCCATCCCAATAAATGGAACGGTAAAACGAGCATCTTTCCAAGGTAAAACCTTGAACCAGCCAAAAAGTCCAGTTGCTCCTTTAGAGCGGCCAAATCGCTCAAACGTTGCAAACAATGAAAATGCAGTCATTAATGATGGAATGATTACCATAAACGTCAAAATTACTTGTAAAAACTTCCATGCTGGATCAATTCCTGGCTCTGTTAATTGATGGTGGAAGCCAACTGGAATTGAGAAAAGTAAAAACAGAATAAAGGATAGACGTGCTAAGGAATCTGAGAAAATCTTTCCGCCAATAATTTTTGGAATGATTGCATACCAGCACATATAAGCTGGAAGTAACCAGAAATACACGAGCGGATGTCCGAAATACCAGAACAAGGTACGGCTGACTAGCACATCTACTGTATCTACTAATCCAAGAGACCAAGGCAGTAACTGGAATAAGACAGTTGCCGCTACTCCAAGTGATGCAACAATCCACATTACTGTATTAATAATAGCCATAAAGCTTAACAGCGGGCTTGGTTTACCAGGGTTTTCCCTGCGCCATCTAGCATAAGTCATAATTTGTGCTGCTCCGTCAAGCCAGCTGCCTATAACAACAAATGTCATACCTAAGTAAAAAATCCAATGCGCTTTTAGTGGTGCATAGAAAGTGTAAAGAACAGAAGCTTCTTTTAGTAATACCATTGTAGCAGCCATAATGGTTCCTACCGTCATTACCCAAAAGCCAATCCAGCCAATCCGGCGTGCTGCTGGAGAATGAGTACCTGCTGTACGGCTGACGGCAGCATATTGAAATCCCATAATAAAGAACGTTGTCAAAACAAGTCCCATTAAAACACCATGTACGGTTAAAATTTGATAATAATCAATACCCCATGGAAGCTCAAATTTGCCCGAACGGACCAGTGTTTGGAGTAATCCCATTAAACCGCCTAGTGTTAGTGCAATAAAGGCAACGTAAAAGTGTGCCATCGCAAGCTTTCCATCACGTGGATCAACTTTTAATTTTGATGTTTGGCTAGACATTATTTAACCACCTTTATCTTAGAACTCATTAAATGGTGACCGGTACCGCAGTACTCGTTACAAACCACTAAATATTCGCCTTCTTTATCAAACGTTGTAACAATCTCATTTATGTAGCCTGGTTCAAGCATCATATTGATATTTGTTCCGGCAACTTGGAATCCATGAATAACATCCTTTGTTGTTGCCATCACTTTTACTTTCGCTCCTAATGGAACCTCGACTTCAAGTGGATTATAGGAGAAAGCTGAAGCAACATAAACTAATTCATAATCCCATTCTTTTCCTTCAACTTTGTTTAATCCAGGTTTATCAAAGGGTGCCTGAGTATCAATCTTTTCTGGATCTATAGTAGTTAAGCAGCTTGGCGGCTTGTTACCTAAGTAAAAAGCGCTTACTCCTACAACTGATAAGAAAACAACAAGAGCGCCGATTCCGAAGATAAGCCAAATTTTTTCAAACTTATGCATATGCATGGTTTTTTCCCCTTTCTCTCTTTAAGGCACTTTTCTTAAACATTCTTGCTTTATGGAACAATCGTCCTAAGTTTCACGAAAAATTAGATAAATCTATTAAGAAAAGAGCTACCAACTAAATTCTAAAGCGCAAAATAACTATTTCCACGTTAAAATCAGCTTTGGATATAAATAACAACTTTACGAAAACAGTCATGCATTAAAAACGGTCTAAGAACAAGAAATAGACACTTACCCATGTGACAACTAAAAAGATTCCCAAAAAGAAAACGGATGCCAATGTCCCTTTAAGAGAAGAGCTGTCTTCAATTTCTGTTTTTTTGTTTGTTTTCAGTTCCGCTTTCGCCATCCCCCTTGCACTCCCTTCAGAAAAAATAAATTAAATAATAAGTTCTCTTTCATAATACAAAACAATTGTGAAGAAAAAATAACAAATTTCATAGTTCACAAAGTGTTCATTCCTTAGATAATCACTATGTTAATAGTAATAAACTTATATAACAGTGATTTATATCACAATAGTAGTGGAGGAGTTGTGACTAAAATGTGAACTATCACTTATTACCTGTGATAAAAGTAATTGATTATGACTGTCATGAAGAAAAAGCTTGTTTTTTTAACGATTGTCACAATTTTGAAACTTTTAAATAGTATGGAATAGATGTAACAGAATTTTGAGAAGCGAGCGTGTTATTGATGGATAAATATTATTGTGAACCATGCCGTCTCCTCTATGACCAAATCGAATATTGTAAAGTCTGTGGGTCCTTAGCTGATAAAAAGATAAAAATAGAAGTTCAAGCCCAATCGAAAAAACAGTAAAGAATATAAAGCGCCAAGATAAGGCGCTTTTATTTTTTTGAAAGCTAAAATTGGAAAAGTTTTCGTAGTGATTAGTTGCAGCATCTCAGTTATAATCAAGGAGCACAACAACAACAACCTTCAAAACGTTGGCTTCCTTCTAGCAGGGAAGCTTTTTTTTTGTACATACATCTCCTTTTTTTGGTAAAAATACCTTTACCTACATTGGAGGAGAATAACATAATGCCAACAATTCTTTCAGTAGCAGAAGCAGTTCCTGAATTTGAAATAAAACAAGAGCGAGCGGTAGACTTCGCCAGAGAACTTTTCTCAGATAGTTTTAAGGATATCGAAAGACTTCTTAAAGCTTTTCAAAATGGACAAATTGAAAAACGGCACATCGTCAAGGAGATTGACTGGTATAAAGAAGACCGTTCATTTGAGGAAAAAAACAATGCCTATATTAAATCTGCAGTAACCCTGGGAATGCAGGCGATTGTGAACTGCCTTGAAAATGAGACATTTTTGACCAGAAAGATTAACTGCGATGAAATCGATGCGATTTTCTATATCTCAACAACAGGGATGGCAACTCCGAGTATCGAAGCTAGAATTATGAATCTTTTGCCCTTTCGCGAACACACCAAAAGAGTCCCTATTTGGGGTCTTGGCTGTGCTGGGGGAGCAGCTGGATTATCGAGGGCATTTGAATATTGTACTGCATTTCCGGATGCATTGGTTTTGGTGCTATCAGTTGAACTCTGCAGCTTGACTTTTCAACGTAATGACTATTCAAAAAGTAACCTTATTGGAACGTCACTATTTGCTGACGGGGTTGCCTGTGCATTGATTTGTGGTAATGAAGTAAACAGTGATGAATTAAGTGCTAAAAAGACATCGCCAGCCATCATTGATACACAATCTACATTAATGCCAGACTCATTAGATGTAATGGGCTGGGATATAAGGGACCAAGGTTTATTCGTGGTATTCTCCAGAGATATCCCCAGTATTATTGAGGAGTGGCTAAAACCTAATGTAAGTAAATTTTTAACTAAGAATAGGCTGGAGCTGGCGGAGATTGACCATTTTATTGCCCATCCTGGCGGAAAAAAGGTTATTGACGCTTATATTAAATCATTAGGGATACGACCTTCGATGACAGACATCTCACTTGATGTTCTAAAGCAATATGGAAATATGTCGTCGGCAACGATTCTATATGTTCTGAGGAGGTTTATGGAATTAGGCGGTGAAACAGGGACATATGGACTTTGTACGGCGTTAGGTCCGGGATTTAGTTCAGAATTGCTATTACTGAAATGGGGTTAAAGGATGATTCCTTTTTTTATATTTTTTTCAGTGTTAATTATTCAACGTTTACTGGAGTTAGCAATTGCCCGCAGAAATGAAAAATGGATGAAAGAGCGAGGGGCTATAGAATTTGGTATAAAGCATTATCAATTTATCGTGCTGATGCATTCTATGTTTTTTGTTGTTTTCCTTTTTGAAAAAGTTGCCTTTTCTCGTGAGTTATCATCTTTTTGGCCGTTTTTAGCAGCAGTATTTGTATGTGTGCAGCTGATCAGATTATGGGCGATTTCGTCACTTGGGCGGTATTGGAATACAAAAATCATCGTTTTGCCAAATGTTGAGGTCGTCAGAAAAGGGCCATACAGGTTTATCAAACATCCCAATTATTTAGTGGTATCCATTGAATTTATGGTTATACCCATGATGTTCGGCGCATACATAACAGCTGGCTTGTTTACGCTATTAAATATACTCATGCTGTTAATCCGCATACCCGCTGAGGAAAAAGCGCTGCAGGAGCTTACTGAATATGAAGGAAGTTTTGAAAGCTGTAATCGCTTTCTGCCAAAACTGTTAAATAAATATGACAATTAACTTATCTATATTGAAAATGATTATCAATTGTGATATTCTATTTTTAAAGAAGAATGAAAATCATTCTCACTTCATTTGAGCGGATAGGAAGGTGTATCTGATGGCTTTTGCATTTGTAGGTGGAACGGTAATCTTATACGCATTTGTCATGAAGCACGTCTTAAAAAACGTAACACGGTAAGAGAAGAGAATATAACATTGAGCCAGGGAGGAATCCTTGGCTTTTTTCTTTTGTTTATGAATGAAAATGGTATCTCAGTGACCGAAGCGAAGCTGGATAAATCATTTGGGTAGCTATAGAGGGTTTATAGTGACCAAAGCAAAGCGGGAAAAATCATTTGGGTAACTATAGAGGACTTATAGTGACCGAAGCGAAGTTGTAAAATGGATTTAGTAACTATAGAGGGTCCATAATGACCAAAGGGATTCTGGAAAATGAATAAGGTAACTATAGATTGCTTGAGCAACCGAATCATCACTGAAGAATGAAAAAAGGTCACTATAGGATTTCTACAATGACCTACATGAAGAAATCTGAATTACTTGTAATAAGTGTACTTTCCTCTGCAATATACCTTATAATGTTTCTGTAATATCCGCCTAATCTGTTTCTTAGATTCAATCACCTTACACCACTCATAGACCAAATTGGTGGTAATTTTTATATCTGGAAAGAGAAGCCGTAACTCCTTCACAGACCGTAGTATCCCATCCTCGACACTTACAACACAGCCACATACGCTGCACACAATTTTAGTCTCCCCTGCCTTAACTGAAAAGGAATGGCATGACATACAGGTTTTTCCTTTTTTTAATTGATCATAATAATAAGGGGGGACTCGTGTGTAGGGAGAACTTGGTTTATGTTCCTTAACTAAATAGTCAGCTAGTTTATAGTGATCTTCGTTTAGTATAGAGGCTTTCGCATTGAATTCGTCCAAGTATTTAGCGAGCTGTGTGGGATATATTATAGGCTTGTCCAATGGTGCTTGATAGAGGGTGAATGCTGGGTTAACAAAGAAGACATTTGATTTTATGGAGATAGAGTAATTTATCTTTTGGAAAACCTGCTGAAGTAAGGTGTCACTTCTTTTTATTTGATCCAGCGGATTCTGAATCACTGTATCATTCATTACATAGAACTGATCGGATTTATAATAATAATCTCCCTCGTAATTTTTCACTTCACAAGGAAAATGGGTGCCTTGGCCAATAAGAAAGGAATCTATTTGGAAATTTGTTGAGTTTGTCTCTAGCCGCAAATCATTTAATACTAAAAACTTTTTTGGATCCAGCCTCTCATCAGTTAATTGATCAAACATCACCTCACCCTTGTAACCTTTTTCTAGGTACAAATAGCTTTTTTTCTCTTTGCTGGGTAAAACCATGCGATTGTTTAAGGATTTAAACAACTTTAATTCCTCTGACTCGATACGTTCTTTATAAGCCATATTCCACATCCTTACCAAGTAATAATACAATAGTACCTGAGCGGAAAAAATAATGCGTGAATATTATGTTAACAAATTAAGTTTTCACAATAGGAAAAGTTTGAATTATCGTATAAAATATAAAATATTACAAAGTTGTGAACAAGGGGAAGAAATCATGGTGCAAACGGCAAATAAGCAAGAAACCATTTCATCACTTAAAAATAAGATCCTTGCTTTATATGAATATCTTATTGAACAAGGTGATACTGAGAACGCAGAAAAAACAAAACAGCTAGCGAAGAAACTGCAGAACCGTGAGTTTATGATTGCTTTTTGTGGTCACTTTTCAGCTGGAAAGTCAACGATGATTAACAAAGTGGTCGGCGAGAACTTGCTGCCATCAAGCCCGATTCCCACCAGTGCGAACCTCGTAAAGGTAAAATCAGGTGAGGAATATGCGAAGGTTTTTTTCAAAAATGAGAAGCCGCGGGTGTACTTAGCACCATATGATTATGAATTAGTAAAGAAATACTGCAAGGATGGCGATCAAATTGAGGAAATCGAAATCAGCCATGCAGACTCCCAGTTACCTGAAAATACGGTTATTATGGATACACCAGGAATTGATTCAGCAGATGATGCACACAGGGTGGCAACCGAATCTGCAATCCACCTTGCTGACCTAGTTTTATACGTGATGGATTATAACCACGTCCAAGCAGAGTTGAATTTTTTATTCACAAAGGAATTGACCGAAGCAGGGAAAGAAGTTTATCTCGTTATTAACCAAGTAGATAAGCATAAGGAAGAGGAGCTATCGTTCCGACATTTTCAAGAAAGTGTCCAAAATTCTTTTGGTGCATGGGGAGTTAAGCCGGCACGAATCTTTTATACTTCCTTAAAGTTTCAAGACCATAAACTGAATGAATTTAATGAATTGAAAGCTTTTATCGCCCAGAAGTTGCAGAATAAGGATCAACTTTTACAGCAATCCATTTTTCATTCTCTGAAAAAAATTTCGTCAGACTATCTAGACCAAGATCGCAATAAAAGGGAAGAAGTACTTCAGCCAGTTTTTGATTTGTTAAATGAACTTCCTGAGGAAGAAAAACAGGAACTAACACAATCCTATCAATCCATCAGTGCAAACCTTCAGACCCTTGAAAGAGGGGTCGAGGAAACAGAAAAAGAATTGGATAAAGAGATAGCGAAAATTTTGAACAATGCCTATTTGATGCCATTTCAAACAAGAGAATTAGCAGAGGCATTTCTTGAAGCAGCACAGCCGGAGTTTAAGGTAGGCTTTCTTTTTTCAAAACAAAAAACGTTAGAAGAAAAGAATGCTCGTCTTGATCGGCTTTACCAGGACCTGTTAGAGAAAACGAAATTACAGCTTGAATGGCATTTGCGTGAATATTTGATTGCTATCCTAAAGAACAACAGTTTAGATGACCAAGAGCTTCAAAAAAAGGCTCAATCTTTTTCAATCAATGTTCCAATTGAATTGATCGTACAAACAATTAAACAAGGAGCAAGGTTATCTGGTGAATATGTACTTCACTACACGGAGGACTTGGCGAATGGTATCAAAAAAATAGCAAGAGAAGGTATTTTAGATTTTAAACAGGCACTCATGCCAGTATTAGTAGCAAAAACAAAAAAGGTAACACAAATGTATCAAGAAGAGTTCAAGAATATGGAACAATACGTAGGTGCACTAACTGAAAAAGAAAATTTTGAAAAAGAAACAGCGGCAAAAGAGACAAAAATTGAGAAGTTGCTAAGTGAAGCAACAGAAAACCAAACCGATGAGCATTTACTATTCCAGCAAGAGGAGGAAGAAGCAGAAGTCGTTTATGGCCAATCCATACCGGTGCCAGAAACACTTCAAAAGAAATTGCCGGTAACAAAGGTAAAAACGAATGTAACGAAGCAAACCGAAACAGAAAAAGCAAGAAGCCAGTTACAAAGTATGGTTTCCCGTTTATATCAGTCTGCCCAGCTAATCGATAACCTGCCAGGTTTTCAAAAGCTGGCAAAAGAATTAGAGGATAAAGCAGATCGATTAGCGAACAAAGGATTTACGGTTGCTCTATTTGGTGCCTTTAGTGCGGGTAAATCTTCGTTTGCTAATGCACTTATGGGTGAAAAGGTACTGCCAGTATCACCTAATCCAACAACTGCAGCCATTAATAAAATTAAACCTGTAACTGAAACCTATCAGCATGGAACGGTGCTTGTGAAATTTAAAGAAGCCAACGCGATGCTTGAGGATGTAAACCGTTCATTGAAATTATTTGACCTGCAAAGTCCTACTTTAGAAGCTGCGTCGAGCGAAATTGATAAGGTTATGCTTGAAAAAGGGCAGGAAGGTGTTGCGGAAAAGACACACTATGCATTTTTACAAGCATTTAAAAAGGGCTTCCTCTTACATGGAAAGCAGCTCGGAACTGTTTTAGAAACGGACCTAAACGAATTTGCTGATTTCGTAGCGCTAGAAGAGAAGTCGTGCTTTGTAGAATGGATTGAGCTTTACTATGATTGTGAACTGACTCGCAAAGGGATTACACTCGTTGATACCCCAGGGGCGGATTCAATCAATGCCCGCCATACTGGAGTAGCATTTGATTATATTAAAAATTCAGATGCTATCTTGTTTGTTACGTATTATAACCATGCCTTTTCAAAAGCGGATCGAGAGTTTTTAATCCAGCTTGGCCGCGTGAAAGAGTCCTTCCAGCTAGATAAAATGTTCTTTATTATTAATGCGATTGACTTAGCTGAAAATGAGGAAGAGAAGGAAACTGTTGAGGAATATGTAACAGAACAATTAATTAAATATGGAATTCGGAAACCACACCTTTATCCATTATCTAGTTTGTTAGCGTTAAAAGAAAAAGTAGAACCAGACATAGATGAAAAGTCCGGAATGGGGGATTTTGAAGGGGATTTCTATCATTTTATTTCAAATGATTTAACTGAAATGGCCATCACCTCCGCTGGCAATGAATTAAATCGTGTCCAGGAGTTGGTTGGTAGACTAATTCAAAGTTCTAAAGAAGACCAATACGTAAAAGACCAAAAACGAACTGAAATAGAAGAACAAAAAGCCGAAATTAAAGAATTGCTTGAAAAACAAACACCTGAAGCGCTGCAAAAACGCATGTCCCTAGAGAGTGAAGAACTCCTTTACTATATTAAACAAAGAGTATTCCTTCGCTTTAGTGACTTTTTCAAAGAGGCATTTAATCCTGCTTCCTTAAGAGATGACGGAAGAAATTTAAAGAAGGCATTACAATCTGCTTTGGATGAAATGTTAGAAAGCCTAGGGTTCGATTTCGCTCAGGAGCTGAGAGCAACTACGGTCAGACTGGACTCTTTTTCACGAAAAGTGTTAACCGACTATCATATAGCACTGTCTCGTAGTATGAAGGAAATTAATAAGGACTTATCATTTGCACCTTTTGAGATGAAGAATGATGGTGAGATTGAGTTTCCTTTAGCTTTTAGTCATCTAAATAAACAGCTGTTTACGAAAGCTCTGTCTTATTTTAAAAATCCAAAGTCCTTTTTTGAAAAAAATGAAAAGAAGTTTATGAGTGATGAGCTAAATAATGTTTTAAATGGCCCTGCAGATGATTATCTGAAATCTGAAGGTGAAAATTTAGCTGCCTTTTACTCTCGAATTTTGACTGGCCAATTCGAGGAATTAATAACCCAAATTGAAGAACAGGCAGACGATTATTATTTAAGCCTTCTTTCTGCATTAGATGGGGGAGTTTCCATCGAGAAATTACAAGAAGTTTATCAAAAGCTGGAAGAGTCTAAGTACTAACTTAGTGGGGGATTTCTATGAATTATATGATCGACAAAGAGTGGCTGCTTAAAAATTTAAATGAACCTCATGTCCGTATTGTGGATTGCTCTTTTTCGTTAGCAGACCCTAAAAAAGGCAGACAGGAATATGATCAAAGCCATATTCCTGGTGCCAGCTATTTTGATCTTGAGATAGATTTATCGGGTGAAATTGGTGAACATGGCGGGCGACACCCATTACCAAATTTACATGAGTTTATCGAAAAACTTGAACAAGCTGGTATTGATGAAAGTACAACGGTAATTGCCTATGATCAAGGGGAAGGTGCTTTTGCTGCAAGATTTTGGTGGCTTTTGCAATACCTTGGAAATGAAAAAGTGTATGTATTGAATGGAGGCTTTAAAGGCTGGAATGAAGGGGATTACCCGGCTACATCAGAGGTGCCCGCTTTTAAAAAAGCTGCATTTAAGCCAAATATTAATCATGACCTGCTCGCAAGTATGGAGGAAGTTAGGGCAGTGTCGGGTGGACAAGATTCCCACACAATTCTAATTGATTCTAGGGAAGAAAGACGATATTTAGGATTAGAGGAACCAATAGATAAAAAAGCTGGGCGGATTCCTGGGGCAATTAATAAACCATGGTTTGAAGGACTCAATGCTGGCTTTTATAAGCCTGCAGAGGTACAAAAACAACGTTTCTCAGAGATTAATCCTGAAAACGAAATTATTGTTTATTGTGGTTCAGGTGTTACAGCGGCACCAAATTATCTGGCATTAAAAGCAGCAGGGTTTCAAAAGGTAAAACTTTACTTGGGAAGTTTTAGCGATTGGATTTCCTATCAAGAAAACGAGATAGAGTAAGTTTTTATGCTATAATAGTTTTTTAATCGATAGGAGGTCAATACATTGGAATATCAAAAACCTTCACTTATGTTAGTTGATGGAATGGCTTTATTATTTCGTGCTTTTTATGCTACGGCTGTAACAGGTCAGTTTATGATAAATTCAAAAGGAATTCCGACGAATGGGATTCACGGATTCATTAAACATTTATTTACTGCAGTATCTTCTTTTAAACCATCCCATGTGGCAGTTTGCTGGGATATGGGCAGTAAAACATTTCGCTCTGAATTATTCGAAGCCTATAAAGGGAATCGCGGTGAAGCACCAGTCGAATTAATCCCTCAATTTGATTTAGTTAAAGATGTAGTGGCTGCTTTTGACATCCCTAACATTGGTTTGGCAGGCTATGAAGCAGATGACTGCATTGGAACCATTGCGTATCAAGCTAGAGAACAGGCGCATGTTTCGATTTTAACAGGTGACCAGGATATCCTTCAGCTCCTTGATGAAAGTATTTCGGTTATTTTATTGAAAAAAGGCTATGGGAATTATCTTGTTCATACCCCTGATACCTTCTTTGAAGAAAAAGGCATTAAACCGCGACAGATGATCGATTTAAAGGCACTAATGGGTGACCCTAGTGACAATTATCCTGGAGTAAAGGGAATTGGTGAGAAAACCGCTCTTAAGCTTTTAATGGAATTTGAGCATGTAGAGGGAATTATTACGAACCTTGATCGTCTTTCAAAATCTCATAAAGCGAAAATTGAGCAGGATTTAGAAATGCTACATTTATCACGAATGCTAGCTGAAATTAAGTGTGATGTCCCAGTCAGCTGTGATTTACAAGAAGCTGGGCTTAAGATTGAAAAGGAAAAAGCATTAAATAAATTAATGGAACTAGAACTTCGTGGCGTTCAGCGTCTGCTGCCGCTTGAAGCATCGTTTGTTTCCTGAAATCGGAGGCTGCCCCAACTAGGGGTGGCCTCCTTCAATTTGGTTGGTAAGAATATATTGGTGACTGCTGAGAAAAAATAATCATGAATAATGCTTTTTAATAGGATAAACTCTAAAATGCAATTATAATAAGAATGATGAAAGGAAATAGACTAAAAAATAGGGGAGCCGGTGTTGCCGGTTGAGAGGTTATCCATGAGATAATGACCCTTTGAACCTGATCTGGTTAACACCAGCGGAGGGAACATATTTAACAAAACCATTTTGTTAGTGTGCGCCCATACTTAAAACTAGGGCGCTTTTTCATTTTAAAAAACGTCCTTTTAAGTAAAAAACGTGAAAATGTTATCCAAGCCTATTTCTGCAAATTATATAATAGAGGATGATAAAAGTGAAAGTGAAGACATGGATTAGTTTGATACTAGCTGTCTTGTTAATTGCAGGCTGTGGTACAAATACTAAGGAAAATTCACAGGGAAGTGAGCAAGAGAATAAAAAAAGCCTAGAAAAAGTTACGGTTGTATTAGATTGGACACCAAACACGAACCATACAGGATTATATGTTGCAAAGGAAAAAGGATATTTTAAAGAAGAAGGCCTTGATGTCAATATTATTATGCCGGGTGAAGCAGGTGCTGACCAATTAGTTGCATCCGGTAAATCACAATTTGGGGTTGGCTATCAAGAGGGGGTAACACAGGCTCGGATTCAAGGTGTCCCGCTAGTATCAATTGCGGCGGTAATTCAGCATAATACATCTGGATTCGCCTCTCCTGCTGATAAAAATATAATTACGCCAAAGGATTTTGCTGGTAAAACATATGGCGGATGGGGATCTCCTGCAGAAAAATCAGTAATAGATTCATTAATGAAAACAGAAAATGCCGATGTTGAGAAGGTGAAAATTATCAATATTGGAGACACGGACTTCTTTACCGCGGTTAAAAAAGATATTGATTTTGCCTGGATTTATTATGGGTGGACCGGAGTTGAAGCAGAGCTGCGCGGTGAGAAAATAAACATGGTATATTTAACAGACTACTCAGAAAAACTAGATTATTACACGCCTGTATTAACAACAAATGAAAAAATGATTGCAGAAAAACCTGACACGGTAAAAGCATTTGTAAAAGCAGCTGCTAAAGGGTATGAATTTACGATCGAAAACCCAGGTGATGCAGCAGATATTTTATTAAAAGCAGCACCAGATTTAGATCCTGAGCTTGTGAAAAAGAGTCAAGAATGGTTAGCGCCTAAATACCAGGATGATGCATCACGATGGGGTGAACAAAAGCTTGAGGTATGGGAGAACTATGCTTCCTGGATGTATGAAAATGGATTACTAGAAAAAGAATTAGAAGCTAAAAAAGCTTTTACGAATGAGTTCTTACCTGAATAGGAGGGGTTAGTATGGCAAATGCACTAGTCAGTATTCAAATCATCCCGAAGCCGTCTGATGGTGGAGATGTGATTCCTTTTGTGGACGAAGCAATTCGAGTGATCGATGAATCCGGGGTAAAATATGAGGTTCATCCGTTAGAGACGACAATGGAAGGCGAGTTATCCCATTTATTTTCAATCATTGAAAAAATGAACGAACGGATGATGGAAATTGGCAGTAAAAACGTGATTTCTCAAATTAAAGTCCTTTACCAGCCAACAGGTATTACATTGGAAACCCTAACGGAAAAATATCGATGAACTATTTAATTAGAAAAGGATGGAGACCGATTGCGGTTCTCCTTCTTTTGTTCATTTTATGGGAAATCATTGTAAAGATAACGAAAGTACCTGATTGGCTCTTACCGGCACCTACAATGATAATGAATGAGATTATTTCAGGTTGGACGTCGTTTTATCCAGATTTAGTATCAACAGCGAAAATCGCGGTAGAGGGGTTTTTGGTAGGGACCACAGTTGGGTTGGTTGTTGCTGTCTCGCTGCATTTGGTCCCTTGGATCAGAGACTCAGTGTACCCGTTGCTTATATTATCACAAAATGTTCCAATTATTGTCCTCGCTCCCCTGCTCGTTATATGGTTTGGATTTGGATTATTACCTAAAATTATTGTAATCACCCTTACCTGTTTTTTCCCTATCACTGTGGCAGCTTTAGATGGTTTTAAGCATGTTCCATATTCCCATAAACATTATATGCTGATGGCTGGGGCAAACAAGTTTCAGTTGTTTTGGAAGCTTGAATGGCCATATGCACTCCCCTCCATCTTTTCTGGCTTAAAAATTTCAGCAACTTATAGTGTTATGGGGGCTGTAATTTCTGAATGGCTCGGAGCGGAAAAAGGAATTGGCGTTTATATGACCTTAGCATCTTCTTCATTTAGAACAGACAAGGTATTCGTTGCCATTCTATCGATTATGGTACTAAGTCTCTTATTTTTTGCAGTTATAGTTGCAGCCGAAAAGTATTTCATTCGTTGGCAAAGCAAGGGAGGCAGCGTGGAGTGAGTCATTTACTGGTTGATCATATTGTAAAAAGTTTTGGACCAAATGAGGTTCTTTCAGATTTATCTTTTTCGATTGAAAAAGAAGAGTTTGTTACCATTATCGGTCCATCCGGAAGTGGAAAAAGTACCATTTTTAACTTAATTGGCGGGATTATGACCCCCGAGAAAGGAGTCATTCAGCTTGAAGGGAATAATATTATTGGGAAACGCGGCTCGATAAGTTTTATGCCTCAAACTCCTTCCCTCCTGCCATGGCGGACTGTTTTGCAAAATGTATTGCTCGGAGCTGAACTGCAAGGAAAAAAGGATCGTGAAAAAGCGATCGAAATGCTTCATAAAGCTGGTCTTGGTGATTATGTACATGCTCGTCCGGAAGAGCTCTCCGGCGGGATGAAGCAGCGCGTCGCGTTTATACGAGCCCTGCTAAGTCCCCAATCACTCATTTGTCTTGATGAGCCTTTTTCGGCGCTTGATGAACTAACAAGATTAGAGATGCAAAAATGGCTTCTTTCGATTTGGGAGGATTATCGTCGGACCGTGCTGTTTGTTACTCATTCGATAGAAGAAGCATTATTTCTATCGGATCGGATCATTGTGATAACTGCAAAGCCAACAAGAGTGGCAGCGGAATTCAAGGTCCCGTTCAAACGGCCGCGGGATGAAAGCTTGTTTTTAGATGATAAATTTTTAAAATGGAAGCGAACTGTTACTTATTCTTTAAAAAACGTAGGAAGTGACAAGGATGGAGAAGCTAATAGACGCACATATTCATTTAGATCAATATGATGACATTGAAATTGCCGCGCTATCTGAGGAGACGGAAGCCATTGAAGCACTTGTTTCAGTTTCGATGAATCTGGATTCCTGTAAGAGGAACCTTATTTTATCAGAACGATATCCCATCGTAAAACCAGCATTTGGTTTTCATCCTGAGCAGCTTCTACCAACAGAAAAAGAACTTGATGAACTAATAAACTGGATGAGAGTTAACAAAGACAAAATGATCGCTGTAGGAGAAGTAGGGCTGCCATATTTTATGAGGGCAGAAAATAAAGTCACAAAAAAAGACTTTGGCCGCTATATTGAGTTGCTTGAAATATTTGTGAATCTAGCGAAAAAGTGGGAAAAGCCTATCTCTCTTCATGCGGTCTATTCTGATGCCCCAGTAGTTTGTGATCTTCTTGAAAAGTATTCTGTTTCTAAGGCTCATTTTCACTGGTTTAAAGGGGATCAACGGACAACCGAGAGAATGCTGGCTAACGGATACTTTGTTTCAATTACTCCAGAGGTTGCCATGGAAGAACCAGAAAACGTCGCTTTAGTTCGAAGCTATTCGATAAATCAAATTATGGTTGAAACAGACGGCCCATGGCCCTTTGAAGGCCGATTTTCTGGAAAAAGAACACACCCCCTTATGATGAAGGAGTCGCTTGAAAAAATAGCGGAAATCAAAGGAATGAATATTCAGGATATAAACACTCAAATTCGAAACAATACCAAAATCTTTTTTAATATTAATTAACGGCTCTCAATTATGATGTAAAGCCTGAGGCTGTCCTAAAATAGGGCAGCCTCTTTCCATGCTATTATTTTGTGTTTTTTTTCTTTTGTGCATTTTCTAATTTGCTTTTTGGTTCCTCAGCGAACTCTGCATCTTGACCATATCCTTGTGGATTAACCCCAGGAGCCTTTACACCGCGATTAGCATGACCGTTTTTGCTCATCCTTCTCACCTCCCATTTTTTTAGTATTTCCACTCGGAATAATAAAACTCAACTTTCTAAACAATAAAGATAAGAGGTGATAAGTATGAACAAAGGTGTTTATTTAGCCCTTTCTAGTATTGGTTTAGCACAGGGCTTAAAGATTCCCATTCATTATTACAAAAAGAAAGAGTGGCGCCCAGACCTCTTTTTCCAAACAGGTGGGATGCCGAGCTCCCACTCAGCTGGAGTTTCAACATTAACCACCTATATTGCTTTACAAAGAGGGCTGCCAACATTTGATTTTGCTCTATCGCTGGTTTATGGATTAATTGTTATGTACGACGCCCAAGGAATACGGCGGCAAACAGGTGAACTTACCTTAAAAGTTAATTCTATGCATGATTTAATTGAAAAAGTTGATAAAGAAGAAAGTGTAGAATTTGAACAAGAAGCTCCAAAAAAGTTAAAGGAAATGTTAGGTCATCAGCCTGAAGAAGTAATTGGCGGTGCCATTCTTGGGGCATTAGTCGGAGTAATTGGGCATTTATGCACAAAAAAGAGTAGAAAATTGTCGAAATTTAAGTTAAAATCTGATAGTAGATGGTTTTAAATTGCTTGGAGAGGGATGGAGAAGCCAGTGCGAACAGTTGATGAGTACTTGCACTACCTAGAAGGAAAAGGATTTCAATTTCAAGAGGATGCAATTGGGTTTATTTATTTTGGAAAACATTATACGAATGCTTCCGATGAATTGATTAATTCCGCGATAGAGATCACATTAAAAGCCCAAAAAACCTTTGATGGCAGCTTTTATGTGTCATTATTAGAAACCCTTGTTTCGAGCAAAATACAAACAAGAAATGCGGCCCTGAAGTTTGTTAAAGAACAAGAATTAGTGGCAATATAGACAAAAATCCTCCTAACCGGGAGGATTTTTGTTTTAACCTTGAAAGCTCTTATCTTTTTTTAGTAAAGGGAATTTGTTCACAGGAAGCTCAGCAAAAATCATCCCTGCTAAAATCAGTAAGCAGCCAAATAGGGCACTATAAGATAGACGTTCAGCTGCCCAGTAATAGCCTGCTATGGCCGCAAAAACTGGTTCCATCGCAAAAATTAACGCCACCCTGGTCGCAGTTGTATATTTTTGAAAATTTGTTTGAATCAAAAATGCTAAAGCGGTAGCAAAAATACTCGTAATGATTAACGCGATGATTACATCTTTCGAGAATAAAATTTCTGTATTAAAGGATTTTCTCCAATCCTCTAAGAAAAAGGATGAAATAATGGATAATATCGCTACAGTTGAAATCTGTATGACTGTTAACAATAAAGTTGGATATTTGCTTGAGAACTTTCCAGTGAAAATGATTTGAAGGGCAAAGCTTATGGCACAAATGAAAACAAAGCCATCTCCAATATTTAATGAGGAAATGTCTGTCATCGTAAGCAGAAATAAACCAAAGGTCGCAATTGAAACCCCGATTACTACATTCCTGCTCGGAAACTGTTTTAATAAAAACATTGAAAAAAGTGGAACGAAGATCACACTCAACCCTGTAATAAAGCCTGCTTTAGAAGTGGTAGTGTATAATAGGCCAATCGTTTGGGCCGCGTACCCAAGGAAGAGCCAAAACCCAATAAACACACCTGAGGCAACCATTTTTACGTTAATAAAAGCAAGCTGCTTTCGTTCAAAGATTAGAAGCCATAATAACAGCATAAATGCTGCGGCTAGAAAACGGACTCCATTAAATGAAAAGGGTTCGAGCAGTCCAATCGCATTTTGAACAAGGACAAACGTTGTACCCCAAATAAATGTAACAAAAAGTAAGCTGATATCAGCAAAAATAGGCTTTTTCATGCTGCTTTACTCTTCCTCCAATATATTTTTTCGGATTGCAAGGCGGGCCAATTCATCCGCTACTTTATTTTCGATGCTTGGAATCCACTTCATAAAAAATAAATCAAATTGTTTCGTTAACTTTAATGCCTGTTCTAGAAGAGGAGCATAAAGTTTATTTTTTGCAAATTCCTTCTCAACAGCTTTATTGACTAATTCTGAATCCGTTCGAAAGGATACAACACTGTGGGAATACCCTTTTTCTAAGCAAAGCTCTAATGCTTTAATGAAGGCATGGTACTCAGCCTCGTGATTTGACATCATTCCGAGCGGGAGTGAAAATTTTTCTGCTGTTCCATTCCCTTTGATAAAAATTCCAGCACCGCTTGGTCCCGGGTTGCCAGCACTGGCACCGTCTATGTAGACTTCAATCATAGCAGACCCTCCAGTTTTCATAATAATTGAAAGTTTATCATACTCTAACACAAAACGCAGGAAATAAATTTTTCCTCTTTCTACTTTGTTGAAGTGGGTATGCTAAGACTAGATGTTTAAACATACTGTAAGAAAGTGCCAATCTAAATTCTTTCTTTTCAACTCAGAAATTTTCTCTAGAAAGGTTGAAAATCATGAAATATAAACTTGAGTGGAATTATAAGACAGGCAAAAATGAAAAAATACAATTCACCTCTGATTGGATATCTACAGAATTGGCTATACAAGCTGGTGAAGAGCTTGAAAAGCTAGGTAAAGCAAGTGACATCTACTTTTATGATGAGATAGGTACATCGTGGATATTAAAGGAACTGAAAAAGCTGGTAACTGAGATTGAAGATGATCCTCATGAAATCACTGTATATTTTGATGGAGGATTTCAAAAGGAAACCAATACAGCAGGTCTTGGTGTGGTTATATTTTTTAAACAAGGGAAAAAGAAATATCGAATTAGGGCGAACGAAATGTTCGATGAATTGGAAACAAATAATGAAGCAGAATATGCTGCCTTTTATTATGCATTAACGCTTTTAGAGGAATTAGGTGTGCATCATCTGCCTTGTGAATTTAAAGGGGACTCACAGGTAGTCTTAAAGCAGCTTGAAGGAGAATGGCCGTGCTATGAGGATGTGCTCAATGCTTGGCTAGACAGGATTGAAGAAAAAATCAAGGCACTTTCGCTGACGCCAAAGTACACACCGATTCCAAGAAATGATAATAAAGAAGCAGATAAATTGGCTACTCAGGCGTTAGAGGGGAAAGAAATTTTTGCAAAGACACAAATAATTTAAGAAACGGGGTGCCTTTGACTCGTGAAAAATTCCAGTAGAAGAGAACTGTTTAATCATGTTGAATCCTTATTAGGCCAATACTGTAATGGCTGTTTTGTCCATCAACAGTTTAAACAAGATGGAGGCAGGAGGTTTGCCCATCGGTTTTGTATTTCACAATGCACCGTTGGGGAAAAACTGCAGGAATATGGAAAAAGGCTGACATGATGATCAGTTACTGTACTGAATGTCCATTTTCAGGTAGGCACCTGAAGAAATAGAAAAAAGGCTGACGGTATTCGCCAGCCTTTGGTTAGTCATTAGATTAAAGTTTTACTACGTTAGCAGCTTGTGGTCCGCGGTTTCCTTCAACGATTTCGAAAGAAACTTCTTGGCCTTCTTCTAAAGACTTGAAGCCTTCGCCAGTAATAGCGCTGAAATGTACGAATACATCGTCTCCGCCTTCAACTTCGATAAAACCAAAACCTTTTTCATTGTTGAACCATTTTACTTTACCGTTTTGCATTTACAATATCCTCCTAAGCCTTTCAAGACACTTTATATAAGTGCCAAAGATAAATATTATCATGTACATAAAGTTAATATTATTACTATTCAATTAATGATACATGACACTTAAAATATACATGAATATTTTTGGTCAGTCAAGGAAAGTAAGCGCTTTTTTACCCAATAAATCGTATTTTCATGCAATCTTCAAAATTAATAAATCTATCTGAACATAAATTTTTTTCAGCCTCATATTCTTATAAAAATGGTTGATAAAGGGTGATGAGTAATGTACCGATTTTCGATTGAGGGAGATGAATGGATTTTAAGATTCTCCCCGCAAGTCTTCATTGAGGCCGAAGAAAAACAAGTTGTCTTGATGTCATTGCTTCAAATCGGAAATGATTTATCATCTTATTCACATGGTGACGCCTTTCTCATGTTCACGAAGAAAATAGGTGCAATTGTTTTTGATGTTGAAAGAATTCCATCATTTATTTTGACGGTTTCAAATATCATTCCAGAAGAAAATTGGTATATGCAGGATTCAACCTTGAAACTTATACAATAATACTGCAAGTGGGTGGTCACAATTGACTGCCCTTTTTTTTATAAAAAGAAGCTGCCAAATCATCTCAGGTTGAATGAGCCGGCTGCTTCTTTTTGGTTTCAATTATTAATTGTTTCATTTTAAATGTTTAATGGTCATAACAATATCTTGTTCATAATTTCCGAATTTGGACCCGAATAAGTTCATTCCACCCTTATTATCTGCATCCTTCTTCACGCCTAACTTTAATGAAATATATGGTTTTTCCAATAATTTTAGTTGATCTAAACCTATGTCTGATATTTTTACACCGTCAATAAAACTAGCAGTTCTAGTAACAGTCCAATTTTTTAATAGCCCAAATTGAGTGTTTTTTGTTCCCCACCACGATGGTGTTAAATATCCTCTTTCACCACCAAAATCTCCAGGACTCGTCCACATCCCTATCTCAACGCCATTTACCCAACAAGTAATGTCAGATGGCCAATCCAATTTGTGATAAGGTGCCTCAGAACATAGCTCCATAGAAAAATTTAATTCGTCCACTTTAGAACCGTATGGGATTCGATTAGGGAAATGATACTCAACAAATCCAGATTTAAACCAAAGAAGTTGGGCTTGCTTCCGTTCAGGTTCATAAAATGAACGTACATCATCCTGGGTATGAATGATTCCAGTGTTGCTTAAAAGGCCGCAGGTTGGCACGATGTCCACATTTACAAACTCGCCAATCGGCATTTTAATAGAAATGATATTCTCTTCTACGGCTTCATCTTCAGTCAAATTAATAATAATACGGTCGTATCTTTTTGAATTTACTTTTTGAGTGCCTCTTCCTGGGACTATTTCTGTTGAAATTAGTTCCGCATCCTCTAATTTTTTTACATTTAACGCCGCTGTCGAAAAAGGAATCCCGATCTTTTCTGATAAGTCATTAACGTTCATGGGTCCTTCACTTAAAATCCGAAGCATCTTCATTCGGTGTTCATGGGCCAGAGTTTTACAAATTTCTATGGCTTCTTCTAATGTTACATGTAGTGTTCTCATATAATATTCTCCCTTTATTACAAGTATTCGTGTGATTAAAAGTATCAACTTGTGTTTTGTTCTATGTTTTCTTGTAACAATTAATTTAATAATAATATGTTTGTAAATAATATACAAGTGATTGCCAAAATACAGTTAAATGTTGGTATTATCAGGAATAACTCCATTTAAACTAAACCCCTCAATAATTGGGAAAAATAATAAAAAATAAAAAATCTGATTTTTTATTATATAAATACTTGATATATAACATATAAACATGTAATAATAACTCATGTAATTATAGTCAAATACGAGGAGGCTATTTAAGATGAAAAAGGTAAGCGTATTCATGTTGATACTTGTTTTAGCGTTTGGACTTATCGCGTGCTCTAGTGGAGGAAAAAAGGAAACTTCTTCAAGTGAGGGAAATGGTGTAACTAAACTGACTTTTTGGGCTCCATTAAGCGGCGGCGACGGAGATTTTATGAAAGAGTTAGTAACTAAATTTAACGAAGAAAACAAAGATGTTAAAGTGGAACTTTTAAACTTAAAAGCAGAAGAATACTATACAAAAATTAGAACATCTGTAACATCACAGCAGGCACCGGATGTTGCGTTAGCACATGCGTCTAAACTTGCTGAACTTCAATCTGCTAACTTAATAGAAAGTATTGAGAAGACTTCAATTGATGCTAAAATCGATTGGACAACTTTTAGTGAAAATATTGTAAACGCTACAATTATTGATAATGAACACTATGCAATACCTATAGATACCCATGCACTTATCATGTTTGCCAATAAAAAGATCCTTGATGAAGCTGGGTTATTAGATGCTGATGGTAAGCCATCAATTGAAGAAGGTGCAGAAGGATTTGTAGAATTTTTAAAACAAGTAAAGAAAAATTCACCAGCAGGTACTTTCCCATTATCTGCAACATCTAATGGTGATTCGCCACTGCGTATGTGGTGGACTTTCTACAGCCAACTAGGTGGAGAGATGTTAAATGAAGATGGAACGAAAGCTGCATTTAATAATGAGAAATCTTTAGAAGCGCTAGATCTATTGAATGAGATGATTGAAGGCGAATTATGGCCAAAGAATATTAAAAACGGCGGAGAACTATTCACTGCTCAAAAAGCTGCCATTCATATGAATGGTGTATGGATGACAGGTGCACTAGAACAAAATAAAGGACTTGAGTTTGTTGCATTACCTATTCCCCAACTATTTGATCAGCCAGCTACATGGGGTGACTCACATTTATTTGTGATTCCAAAACAAGAAAAACAAACTGATGAGAAAAAGGTAGCGAGCTTAACATTTGCAAATTGGATTACTGAACATTCAGCGTCCTGGGCTAAAGCAGGACATGTTCCTAGTAAACCAGCTATTTTAGAATCTCCTGAGTTTAAAGAATTAGAATATAGAAGTGACTATGCTGAAATTGGTGACTACGTTTCTTATATGCCGAACTCCCCAAAACTATCAGCAATCAATGATGTCCTTAAAAAGCATTTGAACCTATTTATGAATGGTCAGTCCAATGCAAAAGATACACTTGAAAATGCAGAAAAAGAAGTGAACGCATTATTAAGTAAATAAAAAAATAATAGAGGTTCTCGATTCTAAAATGAAAAATCGAGAACCTCTATTAAATAAAGGGAGGTAATACCCGTGAAGTTTCAATTTTTTAGGGGAGATAACTTGAAAGCCTATTTATTCTTAGCCCCTTTTTTAATTGTATATAGTCTGTTTATGCTTTACCCGATCATTAAAGGTTTTATCATAAGCTTGCATGATTGGACATTAGGAATGGATTCAACCTTTGTAGGATTCCAAAACTACGTCACCATGTTCAAAGATAGTTACTTTTGGGAAGCATTGGGGAATACTATCCTTTTTGTATTAATTTCAACGCCTGCGCTCATTTTTGTCGGATTGGGAATTGCGTTATTGGTTAATGCGGGTTTAAAAGGAACAACCTTTCTGCGCTCTGTCTTTTTCCTTCCATATGTCCTATCGATTTCAGTTATCGCAAGTATTTGGGTATTTATTTTACAACCTTATACAGGCTTATTAAATACATTTCTCCATAAAATGGGAATCGCGAAAGAAATATTTTGGCTTGGTGACGAAAATCTTGCT
Source organism: Neobacillus sp. YX16 (assembly GCF_030123505.1). Classification (GTDB taxonomy): domain Bacteria; phylum Bacillota; class Bacilli; order Bacillales; family Cytobacillaceae; genus Neobacillus. The sequence continues at coordinate 4,288,431 of NZ_CP126115.1, read as the reverse complement.
TGGGTATCCATTTTATTAGCAACAATTTGGTGGACAGTTGGGTTTAACATGGTCTTATTTCTTGCAGGTCTACAGGAAATTCCAGATGAATATTATGAGGCAGCAAAAATGGATGGAGCTAATTCTTGGAAACAGTTCATATCAATCACACTGCCTTCATTAAAGGGTGTAATGCTTTTAACAGTCGTATTACAAACTATCAATTCATTTAAATTATTTGGTCAGCCTTACTTGATGACAAATGGTGGACCTGGTACAGAAACAAGAGCATTAGTCCAATACATTTATGAAAAAGGCTTTATCGAGCAACAAATGGGGGTAGCATCTTCCATGTCTTATGTTCTTTTCGCCATAACAATCGTATTTGCATTCATTCAATTTAAGTTCTTTCAAAATAAAGATTGATATTTGTACTTGGGAAGGAGAGGAAAACAGTGGCATCTGTCAAAAAGAAGACAACAACAGGTAGAAAGTTATTACATCTTTTCGGCTACCTATTTGTATTCATATGGTTAATCCCTGTGTTATGGATGTTTATGACAGCATTAAAACCAGGAGGAACGGCGGTTACTGTCATTAGTGAGTTAGTAAAAGCGCCATTTACCTTAGATAATTATAGTTATGTGTTGAATAATGCGTCTATATGGAGATGGACGTGGAATAGTTTATATGTAGCTATTGTAACAACCGTTGTAACCATTGTATTAACATCACTCGCAGCTTTCGCTTTATCACGTTTAACATTTATTGGGAAAAACTTTATTTTTTGGCTGATTATTGGTGGATTAATGGTTCCAGTTGAAGCAAAAATTATTCCTTTATTTCAAATTATGATGGACTTTGGTCTGATTAACAGCTATAGCGCCCTTATTTTACCAGGATTGGCAGCACCACTAGGAGTCTTTATCATGAAGCAATTCTATGATGGAATCCCAAATGAGTTGGTAGAAGCAGCAAAAATAGATGGAGCAGGTACATTGCGAATCTTTTGGAGCATTTTCTTACCGCTATCTCGTTCATCAATGGCTGCACTAGGAATCTTTACATTTATTACTTCTTGGAATAACTTTTTATGGCCATTCCTCGCAGTAAATGAAGAGAAAATGATGACTCTGCCAGTTGGAATACCGACATTCCAAAGTGCTTACACAGCTGAATTAATGATACCGATGGCCGCAAACGTTCTTGCAAGCTTACCAGCTATTATCGTGTTCATATTCTTCCAAAAGCATATTATTAAAGGAATTACGATGACTGGAATAAAGTAAATCTATAAAAGGGATGGAACATCATGCGGAAAACAAATTATTTAGATGGAAGTTGGAATTTTGGTATTGATCCAAAAAATAAAGGTGAAAGTGAATCTTGGTATACAGGGAGTATTCCGAATGCAATAAGTGTTGAAGTTCCACATATTTGGCAGCGTGAAGGAGACCAATTTGTTTCTTATAATGGAGCTGCCTGGTATGAGAGACAAGTGAAAATAGAGAATCTATCACGACACCATGATTATTATTTGTGTTTCGGTGCCGTCGATTATTCATGTCGAGTGTGGTGGAATGGTCAATTTATAGGAGAGCATGAAGGTGGATTTACACCGTTTGAATTTAACATACCATCTACACTTATAAAAGACGACAATCAATTATCCATTCGAGTATATGATTATGAAGCCAATGCGGAAATACCGATTGGCAAACAGGGTAGTTGGTATACTCGTGTTAGCGGGATTTGGCAATCTGTTAAATTAGAAGTGCGAGCAAAAACATTTATCTCTAACGTTTTTGTTACACCGAATATTGATCAGGATAGCCTTGAAATCAGTTCATTTGTTACTGGCGAAATAAATGAATCTACCTCTATAAACTTTGTCATTAAAGGACATTCTCTTCGTGATGAACAATGGGGAGATAAGGAAAGTATTTCAGGAACGTTAGAAATGGTGGAAACAACTCTTCCAATTTTTCAAGAAGCGAACAACTTGACTCATTTCAAAACGATTTTACATGTACAAGATATGAAAAGATGGTCACCAGAAACACCTTATCTTTATGAAATTGAGGTTACTGTAGAATCAAAGGGGAAAGTTGATTCGTATCAAACAACGTTCGGATATCGAAAAGTAGAACAAAAGAATGGCCGTATCTATTTAAACAATGAGCCAATTTACATCCGAGGTGCATTAGATCAAGCGTTTTACCCAGACACAATTTATGCTGTACCGTCTGTTGAGTACATTCAAAAAGAATTACAAGCAGCGAAAGACATGGGCTTTAACCTGTTGCGTAAACATATTAAAGCTGAGTTGCCGGTTTATTTATACTGGGCAGATAGACTAGGAATGTTAATTTGGGCAGAGCCGCCAAATTATGTGAAATGGACGGCAACAGCACAAAAACGTTTTGTGAAACTATTAAATGAAATGATGATAAGAGATTACAATCACCCCTCCATTATTATCTGGTCCATCTACAATGAAGAATGGGGATTAGAGTGGGATCTTGAGTTTGATGTAGAAAAACAAGACCATGTTGCAAAACTATTTGATGAAGTAAAGCGATGGGATACAACAAGATTGTATTGCGATAATAGTGGCTGGACTCACGTTAAAACAGATATTAACGATCATCATCGATATTTTGCTTTACCCGAACAAATCAAAGAATGGGAATATGATCTAGATGAATATGTGATTGGACAACGTGAAAGAAATTTTGTTACGGGGTACCAATCCAACGGAGAACCACTTCTAATTTCAGAATTTGGAATGTGGGGGTTACCAAGTATAGAAAAACTACGTAATTACTATAAAGGGAAAGAGCCTTGGTGGTTTGTGAATCAAGGGGATGGCACCCATCAAGATGATTATAAAAAGCCAACAACAGCATTGGTTAATCATTCGAAATTTGGAATCAGGGAGGCTTTGGGAGATTTAGAGAACCTTGCAGTAAGCTCCCAAAAAAGAATGTTTAGAGGTGTTAAATCTTTAATTGAAGAAATGAGAAAAAGACCTCAAATTGCTGGGTATGTTGTCACAGAGTTCACAGATATTGAATGGGAAACAAATGGCTGGTTGGATTTCATGAGAGAGCCAAAAGAAGAATTTAATAGATTAGTAGATTTTAATGGACCTATATGTGTGATAGCTGATATTTCAAATAGGAATCTATGGTCGGGGGAATCAACAAATTTTGATATCGTAGTGGTGAATGACTTAGCACATTTAAGGGAAGTAACGATTAAGTGGGAATTTGTCGATGCTAATCAACAACCCTATGAGAAGTTAAATGGTGAAATACATTTTAATATGAATGACGAAACGTATTGGAAAACAGAAGATGGAATTTATATTACAGTTCCGGCGGTTAGCAATTCCGAATTTGCACAATTAAAACTAGTGTTAATCTCTTGTGGACATGTTGTTGCTTCAAATGTGGAAGAATTCACATTTACGAATAAACATGCCTTTCAAAAGCTTGATTCAACTGTATATGTTCATCATTTGCCACAGGAATTCTCAAACCAATTAGTAAATCACGACATCGAAGTAACGAGTGAACTGGAAAAGGATGTAATTGTGGTCACGGATCACTTAGATGGAGAAATCCTTACGCATATTCATACTGGTGGTCATGCGATTTTCTTGGCAGAGGCGGGAGATCATTTGGAGGGAAATGGTCATTATCCTTTCCGAAAACTACCACCAGGTGAAAGCTGGCCGCGTGCTTCATCGATGAACTATATAAACACAGAATGGTTTAATGGTGTACCTTTTCACCCTGAAGTTGGCTGGGAGGGATCTGAGTTGTTCCCTGATTATGTTATCCCTTTTGCGGATTATAAAAAAGATGGAACGAAACGAACGATAAACATGTTTGGAAGTCCTAGACTTGCAGAGGAATCTAATGTTTTAGCAGGGTATTTCCAAGGATGGTTAGGACAAAATGGAGGTTCAATTGTCCACCATCGAGACGGAAAAGGCTCGGTGCTTATCATTACTTGGAAATTAATCAATCAATATGGAAAACATCCAATTGCAACTCAATTATTAAACAAATTAATAATGAAGGTAAAGGGAGAGAGTATTTATGAAAATTAAAAGTATAGAGCTTTTTAAGGTACCACCACGTTGGCTATTTCTTAAAGTGATGACGGATGACGGACTTGTTGGCTGGGGGGAGCCAGTCGTTGAAGGTCGAGCAGATACTGTAAAAGCAGCAGTAGAAGAGTTGAGCAGCTATATCATTGGACAAGATCCAATGAGAATTGAGGACTTATGGCAAGTGATGTACCGCGCAGGTTTTTATAGAGGTGGTCCAATCCTGACAAGTGCCATTTCAGGGATCGAACAGGCATTATGGGATATTAAAGGGAAATTTTATAACGCGCCTGTCTACGATTTAATAGGTGGGGCAAGTCGAGATAAAATCCGAGTCTACAACTGGATTGGCGGGGATCGTCCTAGTGATGTCAGGGAAGCAGCATTACAGCAAATAGCTGCAGGCTTTACAGCAGTTAAGATGAATGCATCTGAAGAATTACATTATATCGATTCGTTTTCGAAGGTTGAAAAAGTTATAGAACGTATTGCGACTGTCCGTGAAGTTGGGGGTAGTGATTTTGGAATTGGCATCGATTTTCATGGACGGGTTCATAAATCAATGGCAAAAATTCTTGCTAAAGAACTTGACCAATATCGTCCAATGTTTATTGAGGAACCGGTCCTTCCTGAAAATAATGAAGCGTTAAAAGAAATTGCACGTTATACATCAGCACCAATTGCAACAGGCGAAAGAATGTATACACGCTGGGGGTTTAAAGAACTATTACAACAAGGAATTGTGGATATTATTCAACCAGACGTATCACATGCGGGTGGAATTCTAGAAACAAGAAAAATTGCTGCAATGGCTGAAGCCTATGACGTAGCCCTGGCACCACATTGCCCATTAGGACCGATTGCTCTTGCTTCATGTCTACAAGTGGACGCGTGTTCACCGAATGCCTTTATCCAAGAACAAAGTTTAGGAATTCACTACAACCAAGGAAATGACATATTAGACTATATCTTGAACCCTCAGACATTTGAATATCAGGATGGTTTTGTTTCCCTTCCAAAAGGTCCTGGTTTGGGTGTTGAGGTAAATGAAGAGAAGGTTCGAGAAGCCGCAAAGGTTGGTCATGACTGGAAAAACCCTGTATGGCGTAATGACGACGGCACTGTTGCAGAGTGGTGATGAAGGATGAATCCATCAAAGCTTGATGTCGTTACCTTAGGGGAAACCATGGGTCTATTTACGCCAAACAAACAAGGCTATTTACGATATGCTAATCAGTACTCTCAAACATTTGTGGGATCCGAAACAAATGTGGCAATTGGAGTATCCCGTATGGGGTATAAAGCAGGGTGGATTAGTAGAGTCGGAAAGGACGAGTTTGGAAAAGGATTATTGATGTTTTTACGAGGAGAGGATATTGATCTAACTCTTGTAAAAGAAGATAATGAGTCCCCAACAGGTTTAATGTTTAAAGAATATTTACGAGAAAATCAAACGAGGGTTTTCTACTACAGAAGTAACTCAGCGGCAAGTCGTCTTTCTCCTGAGGACATCGACGCTTCATATATTAGCCAAGCAAAATATTTATTTGTATCGGGTATTACACCTGCGTTGAGCAAATCTTGCCATCTAGCAGTAATGGCTGCCATTAAAATAGCGAAAGAACATGGGGTCCAAGTCGTATTTGATCCAAATCTACGGAAGACTTTGTGGAAAGAAGATATTGCCCGGCAAACCTTACTTGATATTGCCAAACAAGCAGATATCGTCTTACCTGGGATTAGTGAAGGTGAATTTTTGTTTGGAACAAATGATGTAAAGGAAATAGGAGATAACCTACTTGAATTGGGAGCCAAAATGGTTGTAATCAAGCTGGGAGAAGCAGGAGCAAGTGTCATCACGAATGAAGGTGTAGAATATGTTCAAGGCTATAAGGTAAATCGGGTAGTTGATCCAATAGGAGCTGGAGATGCCTTTGCAGCAGGTTTTATAACAGGTTTACTTGATAATTTATCATTATATGAATCTGTTCAAAGGGCGAATGCATTTGGAGCCCTCGCAACACAGGTAAAAGGAGATATTGAAGGACTGCCAGAACGTGAACAATTATCGCAATTTATGAATTCAACCTCAGATGATGTTGAAAGGTAATAAAGGAGAGCAATCTATGAAAATTGAACAATTTAAGGAGCATAAGATTATCTCGATTGTAAGGGGTATAGCGGTGAAAGATGCAGAACAAATCTTTCAAACGTTATATGAAGAGGGAATCAGGTTTATTGAGGTCACGCTCAACACTGAACATGCATTGACGATTATTAGTGAGATGAGCAGGAAGTTTGAAGGTCGGATGTTTGTTGGAGCGGGAACCGTTCTTACACCAGAAAAGGCAATCCAAGCGATTGAGGCTGGGGCTAAGTTTATTCTTACACCTACTGTTAACGTGGAGACGATACACACAGTCAAAAGAGAGGGGATCTTCTGTATTGCAGGTGCACTCACACCAACAGAGATTCTCACTGCTTATGAGAATGGTGCAGATTTAGTTAAAATTTTCCCTGCAGGCACAATGGGAGTAAATTATTTAAAGGATATTCAAGGACCACTGCCACAAATACCAACAGTACCAACTGGAGGTATCGATGTAACTAACGCCTTGAAATTTCTTGAGGCAGGGGCAACAGCACTAGGTGTGGGAAGCTCTATCGTAAAAGGGAAAAAGGGCTATAGTGAATATGACTTTGCTGAATTAAGAGAGAAAGCAAGAAGGTTTTTTCAAGTTTGTCATGAGAAAAATGGGTAGATTTATATATTTTTTTAAAAACCACAGCTCTGTGCTGTGGTTTTTGCCTGCTATTATTATTTCTTTTAGCATTTACGAATGACGAGTAAAGTGGGAAAATGATACTGAAGTCCTCAACAAAAAGGAGTTGAGATATTTACTATAATTACTTTTGTTTTTCAAAAGCCCACGCATTTTGTATTTTTAACACATCCTCTTCAAACTCTAACAAACCATAGCCCGGACAGAAAAACTTATTTTCAAACAAATAGGTGCAAGGAAGCTTATCATCACCATCAAAGAAAAATGGATTGTCTCCATCAAGGAAAAAGGTGTATACCATTTCACCTTGTTGGTAATCTCCAAAATAAGTGGAAAGGATATCTGAATTCAGCTTTGTTAATGGCTCCATTATTTTTTTACTAGGTGAACCGTTTACCATTAGATAGTCAGGATGATTGATTAGCCCTATGGACACCACAACCTCACCATTATCATCTACACCAACGATATGGTCATCTTTCAATGATTGAACTAAAAGCTTTCTCCCATTATGGAAGATTGAAGGATCCTTATTAAAGGGGATACTAAGTAATCCGGATTTAACGCTTAAGTAGTTTCCGCAGGCAAATCGGACTTTCTTCCAATCTGTTTTATGTTCAAACTTGTTTTCATCATTTTTTGATCCAAACTGATTTATTACTTCCTCAACAATTTCCCAGCCCGCATTATTATTTGCAGCTGTAAATATCCCTATATTATGTTCTGGGAATAAGACAATAAAGGAGCGGTAGGTGCCGATTCCACCACTATGCCACCAATAATTAATGCCTTTATCAAAATCTTTAATCCAACATAAACCAATAGAACTTTCTGGTATGGTATACCGATTAGCTTGCATTTTAAATATCTCTTGAAATGATTCTTGACTAAGGACTTCTTTCCCATTGTGTTTTCCATTAGATAAATACATCTGCCCGAATTTTGTCATGTCTGCTGCATTGCTAATACAGAAGAACGATCCATGGCAGGCTGCATTTTCAGGAAATGAATGTTCTACCTTAAAGGAACCATCGTCTGACTTTTCATGCTGCAGTGCTAAAGGATAGGTCATTGCCTTTAAGGGATCATACATTGTTCTACTCATTTCGAGAGGCGTGAAAATCTCGTCATTCATGAGTTGAGCAAACCTTTTTCCAGCTGCTTTCTCAGCTGTATAGGCTGCAAGATTAATAGAATGGTTGCTATAGGAATACATCGTATTTGGCGGTGCCACAAAAGGGAGCTTAGAGATCTCTTCCCTTACGTATTTCTCAAGGGCGTCGCTCTCTCTGCTGCCAAAAAGATCACCACCATCCGGCAGTCCTGCAGTGTGGCTTAATAACATACGTAAGGTAATGGTATCTTCAGCCCTGGGATAACTGAGACGAAATTCAGGGATATATTCTTTTACCGGACAATCTAAGTCTAGTAATCCTTGTTCTACAAGCTTCATGATTAATGTTGCAGTAAGAGTTTTACTGACAGACCCAATTCGAAACAAAGTAACAGGAGTGATGTCAATTCCCTGTTCCTCAGTATTTGTAACGCCGAAGCCTAGCTGAAATAGGACCTCAGAATCAGTAAATATTGAAACTGCAAAACCAGGAGCTTTTTCAAGTAAACTAGCTGCTACTTCATTTATCTTCTTAAAATTCAACATATCGCTACCTCTATTTATAGTATGTAAAATCTACCAATTAGAGTTCAATTATATAATGTATCAATCTAATGGTCTACTAATGGATATATTTTAATCCTTTACAAAAAGACGAATAAAGTGGGAAAATGAATGCTGGATGCTTTATCAAAAGGAGCAATCGGAATGAAATTAATTATTGCTGAAAAGCCAGATCAAGGTTCAACACTGGCTTCTATTTTTAAAAATAAAAAACAAAATGGTTTTATTGAAGTTTTTCCTAATGAGACTTTTCCTAATGGTGCCTATGTCACTTGGGCAATTGGGCATTTATGCCAACTTGTTAATCCAGAAACGTATGAGCCGGGATGGAAGAAATGGTCTTTGGATAATCTGCCGATGATTCCGAATCAGTTCCAATATGAAGTAACGAAGGATAAAGTTAAACAATTTTCCGTTATTCAAAAGCTGGTAAATAATCCTGCAGTAACAGAAATTATCCATGCTGGTGATGCCGGACGTGAAGGTGAATTAATTATCCGTAATATACTTCGAATTACTGGCTGTAAAAAGCCAATGAAACGACTTTGGATATCATCTTTAACAGCTAACTCCATTCGCGAAGGGTTTAATAAATTATTAGACGAAGATTATACAAGAAATTTATATTTTGAGGCGTACACTCGGGCTTGTGCAGATTGGGTAGTCGGAATGAATGCCTCACGACTATATAGCTTACTGCTGCAAAAACAAGGCTTTTCAGATGTTTTTTCAGTAGGAAGAGTTCAAACACCCACGTTAGCACTTATTGTAAAAAGAGAATTAGAAATTGAAAATTTCAAGTCCGAACCCTTTTGGGAAGTGATTGGTCATTTTAATATCGATGGCAAGAAATATAGCGGTAAGTGGCAGAATGATGGAGAATCACGGGTCAAAACAAAAGAAATGGCTGAGAAGGTTGCGGCGTTTTGCCGAGAAAAACCTGCAGAAGTTTCTGATGTTATATCGGAAAGAAAAGAATTTTTTCCACCGTTACTCTATAATCTCTCTGCACTTCAGGCTGAAGCGAATAAACGATACAAATTTTCACCGAAGAAGACACTGGATGTGCTGCAAAAACTTTATCAAAAAGGAAATGTATCCTATCCCCGCTCTGACTCGCGGTATGTAACGAAAGAAGAAGCGAATACATTCCCTGAAATCCTTACTAAATTAAGTCATATCAATGGTTATGATAAATTCTTCCCGCTGCCAGTGGAATCCATTGCGGATAACAAACGATATGTAAACGAAAAAAAAGTTACAGATCACTATGCCATTATTCCTACTGAACAAATTCCAAATGTTGAAAGATTGGACCCAGATGAAAAGAAACTTTATGACCTCATTGTTACAAGTTTAATTGCCGCGCATTATCCGAAAGCAATTGCTGAATATACGACGGTGACAACTTTAGTAGATGGACGAGCGGTATTTCAATCAAAGGGAAAGGTTCAAATCGACGAAGGCTGGCGGAAGGTAATCAACCAAAAGGAAAAAGAGGATGAACCGGCGCTTCCTTTTTTAACAAAAGGGGAACAAGGCCGTACGACAAAGGTCGATGTAAAAGAGAGCCAGACGCAGCCTCCAAAACGCTATACCGAAGGTCAATTAATCACGTTAATGAAGACTGCCGGCAAGCATATTGAAGACAAGGAAATGGAGAAAATTTTATCTAAAACAGAAGGTCTTGGTACTGAGGCGACAAGGGCTGGAATTATTACGATGCTGAAGGACCGAAAATATATTGATGTAACCAAGAACCTAGTTTATGCAACATCAAAAGCTAGAATTTTGATAGAAGCGATTGGTGAGGAGATTCTTGCTTCCCCAGAAATGACGGCAAAATGGGAGCAGAAATTAAAAGAAATTTCAGAGGGGTCTGCTTCTCCAAAGAACTTCATGGAGCAAACCAATAAAATGGTCTACCATCTTATTTCTTCTGGAGTGGGACATTCTGCAAATTGGGTATTTTCAGAAGATGTTCGAGAAAATTTCACTCCTAGTAAGAAGATGACAAAGGGTAAAGGCAGTACGAAGCTGGGAAATTGTAAAAAATGTGATGGCTCTATTGTGGATAAAGGAAGCTTTTACGGTTGTTCGAACTATCAAAAAAACCAATGTAATTTTACGATATCCAAAAAGATTCTTGGAAAAAGCATTACCCAAAAGAATATTAAACTCCTTCTAACAGAAGGAAAAACAGAGTTGATTGAAGGGTTTACCAATAAGGACAAAACCTTTAATGCGAGGCTTTTTCTAGATGAACAGGAGAAAAAGATCAAGTTTTTATTTGAAGAACAAAGTGCTAAAAGTGTGACAAAGTGATAATTCAACTTGTCACTATTTTTTTTCTATAGTAAACTTTTAAGAGAGTAATTTTTTTTGGAGGTCCGGGATGCCAACACCTAGTATGGAAGATTATATTGAACAAATATATATGTTAATTGAAGAAAAAGGGTATGCCCGTGTTTCAGATATTGCAGAAGCGCTATCTGTTCATCCCTCCTCAGTAACAAAAATGGTACAAAAGCTCGATAAAGATGAATATTTAGTTTATGAAAAATACAGGGGCTTCAGCTTAACCACAAAAGGGAATAAGATTGGAAAACGCCTTGTATTTAGACATGATTTACTTGAACAATTCTTAAAAATTATTGGAGTAAAAGATGAAAATATCTATAATGATGTCGAAGGAATTGAGCACCACTTAAGCTGGGATTCCATAGAAAGAATCGTTGACCTCGTTCAATTTTTCCAAGAAGATGAAACGAGAATAGAGGCATTAAAAGAAGTTCAAAAACAAAACGAAGCTGATTAATTGTAAAGCACCTGGCCTGAGCCAGGTGCTTTTTTAGAAGAAATCAGGGTAATGGTCAAAGGATTGTTCCAGCTCAGGGCTTAGAACAAGATTACCATCGTAATCCTCAATCGCTTGAACGCCTTTGATGACGCCGTTTGCAGCTTCCATTAATGCTTTTTGATAGGAAATAATCCGTCCTCCGGATGTGACAAAGCTGATAATCTCTCCAAAATGGTTCCGATGCAGTGCTACGACTGTTTCCACAACGTTTCCCCCCTTTGCTCGATATTCTTTCTATAATTTACAAAAAATAAACGAAGAGGGATTATAAATTTAACGACAAATTATGCTTATAAGACATAGAAAAGAAGCATCGTTTTATCCCGATGCTTCCTTTCTTAATCCCAATTAAAAGGTGTTTCCTGATAAACGTAATAGTTGAGCCAGTTTGAGAAGAACAAGTGACCATGAGAACGCCAGCGATTGATTGGCGGCTGCTTTGGATCATTGTTTGGAAAGTAATTTTCCGGAATATGAATTTCAAGTCCTCTCTCAATATCTCGATTGTATTCTTGAGCTAAGGAATCAGATTCGTATTCCAAATGACCTGTAATCATCACATGCTTTCGGTCTCTGGAGGCAACGAGCAGAGCTCCAGCTTCCTCCGAAGCAGCTAAAAGCTTAAGCTCAGGATTCTCGTGAATTTCACCAATCGATACATCTGTATATCGAGAATGGGGAGCATAAAAATGATCATCAAAACCACGCAGAAGTAAATCATTTTGCTCGAAAATTTGGTGTTCATAGATTCCTGAACATTTACGAGACAGTTCAAATTTATCAATCCCATAATGATAAAATAGTGCGGCCTGTGCCCCCCAGCAAATATGCAGGGTGGAAGTGACATTGGTTTTGGTCCAGTCCATAATCTCGGTGAGTTCTTCCCAATATTTTACTTGCTCAAACTCCATTAGTTCAACAGGAGCACCAGTAATAATCATGCCATCATATTTTTGGTTTTTGACCTCAGAATAGGTGGTATAGAATTGTTCAAGATGCTGTTTGCTCGTGTTTGTTGATTCATAGGAATTGGTTTTTAAAAATTTTACATTTACCTGCAGCGGGCTGTTTCCCAATAGCCTTAAGAGCTGCGTCTCTGCCTTTTCTTTTTCGGGCATTAAATTTAATATAAGAAGTTTTAATGGCCGGATGTCCTGACTTATTGCCCGGTCGTCGTCCATGACAAAGATATTCTCATGTTCAAGGATTTCTCTTGCAGGCAGCAGCTTTGGAATGTTAATAGGCAAGGTGCACTCCCCCTTATTTCTTATCAAGTTAAGTATATAGTATATTTTTAAAATTCGGTCATTAACATTATAAACATTATCTTAAGTTCAGAAAAGAATAATTTATTGTGAGAAATTTTACACGAAATAAATCAGTGATTTGATACAATAAAAGAGGTTTACAATTCTATGTGAATGCGGGGGATCATTTTTGCAAATGAAAACATCATATAAGTCCGACATTGAAATTGCACAAGAATCAACCATGAAGCCAATAGTTGAGATTGCCAAAACAATTGGTTTAATGGAAGATGACCTCGAACTTTTTGGGAAATATAAAGCAAAAATATCGTATGAGGCACTATCGAAAATTGAATCAAATAACAACGGGAAAATTATTCTTGTTACTTCCATTAATCCTACGCCTGCAGGTGAGGGGAAATCTACAGTAACTGTTGGTCTTGGTGACGCTTTTCAACAGATTGGCAAGAAAGCAATTATTGCTATTAGGGAGCCTTCTTTAGGACCGACAATGGGAATCAAAGGTGGGGCAGCTGGTGGCGGCTATTCACAGGTATTGCCAATGGAAGAAATTAATTTACATTTTACTGGTGACTTGCATGCGATAACTACAGCAAATAATGCTCTGGCAGCATTACTCGACAATCATATTCAACAAGGAAATGAGCTTAAAATTGACCAGCGCCGTATTGTCTGGAAACGCGCAGTTGATTTAAATGATCGTGCGTTAAGAAAGGTCATTATCGGGCTAGGCGGACCACTTCAAGGTGTACCACGTGAAGATGGCTTTGATATAACCGTTGCCTCAGAAATTATGGCCGTTCTATGTTTGGCTTCAGATTTGAAGGATTTAAAATTACGATTAGCACGAATGGTTGTTGCCTATAATGACAAAAAGGAACCTGTAACGGTTGGGGACCTTGGGGTTGAAGGTGCACTGACATTATTGTTAAAGGATGCGGTGAAACCGAATCTCGTACAAACCATTGAACATACACCTGCTCTCGTGCATGGCGGGCCTTTCGCTAATATTGCTCATGGCTGTAATAGTGTGATTGCTACACGTGCTGCTGCAAAATTAGGAGATTATGTGATCACAGAAGGCGGCTTTGGAGCTGATTTAGGAGCGGAAAAGTTTTTACATATTAAAGCAAGAAGTGCGGGTATTAAGCCAGAAGCAGTGGTAATTGTTGCAACTATCCGGGCATTAAAAATGCATGGCGGGGTAGCAAAATCTGATTTGGCGAAGGAAAACATCGCATCGTTAACGCTGGGCGCTGCTAATCTGCAAAAACATATTGAGACAATTAAAAGCTTTGGTTTACCAGTGGTTGTAGCGATTAATAAATTCGTTACAGATACAGAGCTAGAAGTGCAAACACTGCTTGAATGGTGTAAGCGGGAGGGCGTTCCTGTTGCTTTAACAGAGGTTTGGGAAAAAGGTGGTGCAGGTGGAATTGAGCTTGCAGAAGCACTTCTATCGGTAATTGAAAAAGAAGAAAATAAGTTTCATCCTCTTTACGACCTATCTGATTCACTTGAATCAAAAGTAAGAACGATAGTTCAAAAGGTTTATGGAGGAAAAGATGTAGAATTCTCGTCAAAAGCAAAAAAACAGCTTGAGGATTATGAAAAATTTGGATGGTCCAATTTAGCCATTTGTATGGCTAAGTCACAATATTCCTTGTCTGATGATCCAACGAAACTTGGGAGACCATCTGACTTCACGGTGAATGTCAGGGAGTTCAAACCATCGATTGGAGCTGGTTTCATCGTGGCTCTAACGGGAGAAGTAATGACCATGCCAGGACTGCCGAAGAAACCTGCAGCCTTAAATATGGACGTGGACGAAAAAGGAAGGGCACTAGGTTTGTTTTAACAAATTGAGGTGAGTTGAATGTTTGATCCAACTGCTTTTGATAATATGAAGGTAGTCATAGAAGGCGCAATTTACGATTTAGACCTTGCAGGTGAAATTGTTATCATTGATCGCAACGATCAGATGAACATGGCGAAAATGTCGCGAAGCTTTGATATGCACTTTCAATTACCTGATGCAAAAGGAAATATTGTTACTGCCAAAATGGAAATCAAAGCTGATATGGTGAATCTCGCTGCTGAGCTTTTATCTGATGTGCTTTCACAAAAACATTCAGGATGTAAATTAAGACTTCAATTTTTTCATAAGGACATTACCGACGAAAAACAATTAAAGGAAATTAATTGGATCCTTACTGAAATTTGGGGAGTAACAAGAGAAATTTGTCAATCCGTTACGATTACCCCCTCCAAAGCACTAATTACAAATACTATTTCAATTGAATTTGACAGACTCATCGGTGAAGACCAAATGAATGATTTGGTTGAATTGCTTGATTTTATGGTAACAACCATTCAACACTTGCAATCATACCTTCTTGAAATCAGTAATTAAACTCCAAAAACCAGCTAATTAATTTTAGCTGGTTTTTTATTGTATAAATTATTTACAATATTTCGATTTCAAGGTACGATTATTTTAACTAGATATTAAGACCTCATACCAATAATAAGGGGAGATTACATTGGTTAAAACGGCATGGGTAACTGACAGTACCGCTTTTTTAGATGACGAATTAAAAAATCATCCCGATTTGTATACAATACCATTAACAATATTACTAGATGGTGAAGAATTTGCTGACGGAATTGATTTAACCGCAGCACAGCTTTATGCAAGATTGAAGGAACTTAAGTCTCCACCTAAAACCTCGCAGCCAGCAGTAGGAGTTTTCAAAGAATTATACGAAAATCTTTCAAAGGATTATGACCAAGTGGTGGCAGTTCTACTATCAGGTAAACTAAGTGGAACAGTATCCTCTAGTGAACAGGCAGCGAAACTTGTTGACATTCCAGTTACAACCTTTGATTCCCAAATCCTAACTGCGCCAATGACGGCTTTATTAAAAAAGGGAATTGAACTAGTAGAAGCAGGCAACAGTATTGAATCTGTAATCGATCAATTAGAAGCATTAAAGACAACTAATGAGACGTATGTTCTAATTGGAAGCTTAGAACAGCTTCACCGCAGCGGCAGGATGTCTGGATTACAGTTCTTTTTAGGAAGTATGCTAAATGTCAAGCCGATCATTTCTATTGAAGATGGTGCCCTTAATACAAAAGAAAAAGTAAGAAGTGATAAGAAGGCTAAAGAAAAGATTCTTGATTACCTTAAATCTTCTTACGAAAAGCATAAGTTTAGAGAAGTTTATATTCTATATGGCCTACACCAGGAGCCCGCTAATGAATGGAAAGTGGAAATAGAAAAATTATATCCTGAGCTGAGCGTGATTTGTTGTCCGCTGGGTGCTGTTATTGGTGTTCACGCCGGCGAAAACACACTCGGCATCAGCTGGCATAATGGACTGAAATAACTTTATCCCCTAGTGAGCATACTAAAATGGCTGTTCATTTTAGCTGAGGGGGTAATCACCATTAGTAAGCAAGGAAGACAAAATCCAAATATGACGCGTGAGCAAATTGAAAAACAAGATCAGAAAAATGATGTTGAATTAGGAAGCGAGTTTACAATTGGGAACACAAAATCGCAAAGCCAGAAAAAAAGCGGCCGTCAAGCAAACAAAAAATAACTCCGAATTCTTTCGGGGTTATTTTTTGTGCGTTTTTCATGGTAAAATAGCATGGGTGAAGGAAGGTGTTTCTAAATGAACGAACAAATTATCAAACAAAGTGCAGCTTATGTCCGTAGTGAACTAGGGGAAGACGCAACAGGACATGATTGGTATCATGTTGACCGTGTGAGACGGAATGCTTTACATATATGTCATCAAGAGCAAGCGGGTGACCCATTTATTATTGAAATGGCGGCCCTTTTGCACGATATACCTGACGAAAAGCTAAATGAAAGTGCTGAAGCAGGGCGAAATAAACTGGATTTATTTTTTCAAAGTATTGAACTGCCAAAAGATGCACAGAACGCTATTGTTCAAATTATAGAAAGTATTTCATATAAAGGCGGAAGAAAAACGGAGCTAAAGAGCATTGAGGCAAAAATCGTTCAGGATGCGGACCGATTAGATGCCATTGGAGCGATTGGTATTGCAAGGGCTTTTGCTTATGGCGGTAAAAAAGGACAACCCATCTACGATCCAACTGTAAATGTTCGGGAAGAAATGAGCCTAGAAGAATACCGAAAAGGAAAATCAACCAGTATTCATCATTTCTATGAAAAATTATTAAAATTGAAGGACTTACTAAATACAGATACAGCGAAGGAAATAGCAGAAAAACGTCATCAAGTGATGGAGCGATTTTTAGAACAATTTTATCTAGAATGGGATGGTCAAGACCGATGAAAATGCTCACAGTAGAAAATGTTACGAAAACGTATGGAGAAAAGCAGCTTTTTAACAATATTTCCATTACGATTGGTGAAAAAGAGCGTGTCGGCTTAATTGGTATCAATGGAACGGGAAAATCCTCTCTTTTAAAAATTATTGCTGGCCTGGATCAGCCGGATGATGGCAAGATTATTACGGGCAAGGATTACACTATTGCGTTTCTTGACCAGCAGCCAGATTTGGATTCAGATAAAACGGTTCTTGAACAAGTTTATCATGGAGATGCTCCTATTCTTAGGTTAATGCGTGAATACGAAAAGACGCTTTTGTTATTAAATACAGCTCCAAATGATACGAAGATTCAAGAGGATTTATTCCAACTGCAAAAACAAATGGATGCTTTAAATGCTTGGGATGCAAGTACAAACGCCAAATCGATTTTAATGAAACTTGGAATTGAGGATTTTACAAAGAAGATTGGTGAGCTTTCTGGGGGACAGAAGAAAAGGGTAGCCTTAGCTCAAGTACTAATTGCTGAGCCGGATTTACTGATTCTCGATGAGCCTACAAACCACCTAGACTTTGACTCTGTAAAGTGGCTCGAGGATTACTTGAGTAGATATAGCGGATCTATCCTGCTTGTCACACATGATCGATATTTTTTAGATCGGGTTGCTAATAGAATGTTCGAACTAGATGGCGGTAATCTTTATAGCTACAAAGGAAATTATGCCGCATTTCTAGAAGCAAAAGCCATCCGTGAAGAAAATGAGGCAGCAACCTTTGAAAAAAGGCAGAATCTTTTTAGACGAGAGCTTGAATGGATGAGACGTGGTGCTAAGGCACGTACAACGAAGCAAAAAGCGCGGATTCAACGTTTTGATGAACTTGACGATAAGCTTTCTGGCGGGAAGCCAACAGGTGAAAAGGTTGATATCTCATTAAATGGAAGCAGGCTTGGGAAACAGGTTTTTGAACTCAAGGATGCATCTAAGCGTTACGAAGCAAAAACAATCCTAAATCACTTTGATTTACTTGTAAAACCAGGGGATCGCCTTGGGATAATCGGCAGAAATGGAACAGGAAAGTCGACATTACTAAATGTTCTGGCTAAAAAGCTGCCGCTCGATGAAGGGGAATTCATCATGGGGCAGACGGTGAAGATTGCTTACTATACACAGGAAAATGAAGATATGGATGAGAACAAGCGGATGATTGAATATATTAAAGAAACCGCAGAGGTGATTGAGACGTCAGATGGGAAAACACTATCTGCAGCACTCATGCTCGAACGTTTTCTATTCCCGCCATTCTCCCATGGAACACCAATTCGCAAATTATCTGGCGGAGAAAAGCGCAGGTTATACTTATTGAAGCTATTAATGACGGCACCTAATGTCCTTTTGCTGGATGAGCCGACAAATGATCTAGATACACAAACATTGACGGTTTTGGAAGATTATCTTGAAGATTTCCCTGGCGTTGTGATTACCGTATCCCATGACCGATATTTCCTTGATAAAGTGGTGGATCAACTGATTGTCTTACGTGGAGAAGGCAGGATTGATTCTTTCTATGGAAATTACAGTGAATACCTAGAAAAAGAATCGGCTGTAGAAGCGAAAAAGACGGTTGGAAGCTCAGTTGTATCTGCTAAAGCTCCTGAAAAGGAAAAAAAGAAAAGAATGACCTTTAAGGAGAAAAAAGAGTGGGAAGAAATTGACGATTTGATTGAGAAAACGGAATCCCGCCTAGAAGAAATCGCAGAAGACATCGGTAACACCGGCAGCGACTTCACAAAAGCGCAGGAATTAATGAAATTAGAAACAGAATTAAACGAAAAGCTCGAGTATTTGATTGAAAGATGGGAATATCTAGCTGAATTGGCTGAAAGTGAGTAGAAAATTGCGTCGATGACGTACTTTTTTTTCGAGAAATATAAATTTCAGCGTTAGCAATCACCTAAGACCAATTTCTAGAATGAACTATCACCATTATGTTAAACTTGTAAAGAGAAACTAAAGAATTAGGTGATCTTCATGAAAATAAAGGCAATCGAACCAACTCCAAGCCCAAATACGATGAAAATAATCTTAGATCAAGAACTGCCAATGGGGAAAAGCCATAATTATAAAAAAGAAACATCCGCCCAAGCACCAGCCATTATACAAAGTATCCTTCAAATTGAGGGAATTAAAGGTGTTTATCATGTTGCTGATTTCCTTGCTGTTGAAAGAAATGCGAAGTTTGACTGGAAGGACCTATTGCCTCAAGTCCGACACGCGTTTGGCGAAACAGCTGAACGAGCAACTGAGTCCAAAACCAAACTAGATGAGCACTTTGGTGAAATCAAGGTTGAAGTCCAAATGTTTAAGGACATTCCTCTTCAGGTAAAACTGACAGATGGAACAACAGAAAAAAGATTTGGAATGCCGGAATACTTTTTAAAAGCAAGAGAACGTGCTCAGCTGCGAGATGAAAATTATATCCTGCTCCGTCGATGGGATCAGCAAGGAGTTCGCTATGGTGAATTTGACCAAATTGGTCAGGAAGTAGTCGAAGAATTAATTGCAGCTTATCCAACTCAGCGGCTTGAGGACCTAGTCTCCAAAGCCCAAACAAAGGAATCTGCAACGAAACCTATACCAATAAGAGAACGTAGAAAAGTTACCTTAGAATCGTTAGACAATCCTGATTGGCAGATTCGCTATCAGCTTCTTGAACAAATGGATGATCCTGAACTAGAGGATTTACCTGTTTTAGAAAAAGCGTTAGCAGATGAAAAGCCATCGATTCGCAGACTTGCCACGGTTTACCTAGGGATGATTAAAGACCAAAACGTATTACCATATTTATATACGGCATTAAAAGATCAGACTGTGACAGTAAGAAGGACTGCTGGAGATTGCTTATCAGACCTTGGTTTTCCTGAGGCAAGTAAAGAGATGACCATTGCACTTCAAGATTCAAGCAAACTAGTTCGTTGGCGTGCTGCGATGTTTTTGTATGAAGTGGGTGATGAGGGTTCATTGCCAGCCTTAAAGGCGCTTGAAAATGATCCTGAATTTGAGGTCAGTATGCAAATAAAAATGGCAATCGAAAGAATCGAAGGCGGCGAAGCTGCAAAAGGTTCTGTATGGAAGCAAATGACAGAAGCGCGGAAAACAGACAACTAAATTGCACAAAGCAATTTAGATATAGTAAACTGCAAATATAGAAAGTGAGGTTTTTATTATGTCAATGGCATATGAAGAATACATGAGACAAATGGTTTTACCAATGCGTGAGGAATTAACAAGAACAGGATTCCAAGAACTTACTTCAGCTGAAGAAGTGGAAAACTACATGGGAAATGCAAGTGGTACCACACTTGTGGTTGTAAATTCAGTTTGCGGATGTGCAGCTGGACTAGCAAGACCTGCAGCAACGCAGGCTGTATTGACTAGCGATAAAAAACCAGAACATCTTGTAACCGTCTTTGCCGGCCAGGATAAAGATGCAACAGCGAAAATGCGTGAGTATTTCGAGGGCATTGAACCATCTTCTCCATCAATGGCATTGTTAAATGGAAATAAAGTGGTTCACTTTATACCTCGCCATGATATTGAGGGCATGCCTATGGAATCCATAATGGATAATTTAAAGGCAGCATTTGAGGCCAATTGTTAAAAGGATGTCATTTGACGTCTTTTTTTTTTGGGTTTTTTTAAGGTACAGTAAAAATAAAAATTTCTACTATTCTTTAAGTAATGATTTTTCCAATTTGCCTGGAAAAGAAGTATAATAATTGGTAAGAGTCAAAAAATATCGGAAAAATTAGCAATTCTTCCACGTACAAAGGGGAATTTAGATGAATAAGTGGATTCGTAAATCGGTTGTCGTACTAGTTTCACTTTTAACATTTGGTCTTATTACACCGACTCAATTAATAAATAACGTTAATGCTGAGAAACCTAATGAGAGAGATACATTTGAATCAATATCATCGGGGCAGACTAGCTATTTTGAAGAATCGCGTTTAGATAAAGAAGCGATTCTAAAAGAGTTACTTAAACAAGCGGAGCAGCAGTCCTATCAAAAATTTGGGACTCGAATTAAACCTGTCATAGAGAATGAATTTAGGGAAATTATTTTGCCAAATATTGAAAAAGCCTTAGAAGAAACAGCAGCACAATTTCCAACTGAGGACTTAGTAAATTTAGCCATCACTGAGTCTCCAGGCAAAGGGCAGTCAGAGAAGATTTTCAATATCAAAAACAGTGATACAAATAGTGATGTTCTTCGGTTTCATGTTAGAAGAGATAACCCGCCGCAAGCAGGTTACTGGTTTAACTTTCATTACCATACATATCATGACGGGTTCCAAAGTCATCATGAGCTTGGATCAATCTATTGGGATAAAAATACACCGCCGAAATGGATGAGTTAATGATTTGCGTAATACTATGAAAAAGTTTTATTATTATTAATGAAACCTTTTCTAGAGAATTTCGTATATAGACTATTACCTAAAATGGAGGAATGAAAAAATGGCAATTAGTTTATCAAAAGGACAAAAAGTAGACTTAACAAAAACAAATCCTGGATTAACAAATGTAGTAGTTGGATTAGGCTGGGATACAAATAAATATGATGGTGGTAATGATTTCGATCTAGATTCATCCGTTT